>NZ_BONE01000122.1 GCF_016862555.1 Asanoa siamensis
ACGGCCATCTGGTCGCCCGCCACGAGAACGAGATCTCGGGTACGACCGACGTGGCCGCCCACCCGGAGTTCGTGGGCCGCCGCACCACCAAGACGATCGACGGCAACGCGGTCACCGGCTGGTTCACCGAGGACTTCACGCTGGCCGAGTTGCGCACGCTGCGGGCCAAGGAGCGCCTGCCGCAGGTGCGGGTCACCAACACCGCGTTCGACGGCAAGCTGCCGATCCCGACCCTGCAGGAGGTCATCGACCTCGCCGAGGCCGAGAGCCGGCGCACCGGCCGGACGATCGGCGTCTACCCGGAGACGAAGCACCCGACCTACTTCCAGTCGATCGGGCTCGCGCTGGAGGAGCCGCTGGTCCGCGTCCTGCGCGCCAACGGGCTCACCCGGAAGAGCTCGCCGGTGATCATCCAGTCGTTCGAGACGGCCAACCTGCGCAAGCTGGCCCGGATGACCGACGTCCGGCTGGCCCAGCTCCTCGACGCGGCCGGCAAGCCCTACGACTTCGTCGTGGCCGGTGACGCGCGCACCTACCAGGACCTGGTCACCCCGGCCAACCTGAAGTGGATCGCGTCGTACGCGGACGGCATCGGCGCCAACAAGAACCTGCTGGTGCCCCGCGACGCGACCGGCAAGCTGCTCGCGCCGACCAACGTCATCCGGGACGCGCACCGCTCCGGCCTGATCGTGCACGCCTGGACGTTCCGGGTCGAGAACCAGTTCCTCGCGGTCGACCACCGGATCGGCACCGACCCGAACGCCCGCGGCGACATCACGGCCGAGTACGAGCTGTTCTTCTCGCTCGGCCTCGACGGTGTGTTCACCGACCAGCCCGACACCGCCGTCGCCGCCCGCGCCGCCCTGCCGGAGTCCGGCCGCCGCTGACCCTCCTCCCGCGCCGGAGGGCCCCTCGCCACCAGCGGGGGGCCCTTCCGTACATCTCGACGTCACATATATGGGCGTGGACCACATGGCCCGGGTCACATCGACCCACCTACCGTGTGTCGCCATGACGGTTAAGGCGATGCGGCGGGCGTTCGTCACCGCCGCCACTGTGATAGCCGTGGCGGTTACCGCCACGGCCTGCGGCAGCCCGCAGGAGACGGCCACCGGGGGTGGCGAAGCCGCCACGGCGCCGGTGAAGGTCGGCATCGTCCACTCCCAGTCGGGGGCGCTGGCGTCCTACGGCAAGCAGTACATGGACGGTTTCAAGGCCGGGCTCGCGTACGCGACCGGCGCCACCAACAAGGTCGGCGACCGGGCCATCGAGGTGACCGAGGTCGACGACGCCGGCGACCCGGCCAAGGCGGTGTCGGCGGTCAAGGACCTGGTCGGCAAGGGCACGAAGATCATCGCGGGTTCGACGGCCTCGGGCGTCGCGCTGCAGGTGGCGCCGCTGGCCGCGCAGAACAAGGTGCTGTTCATCTCCGGGCCGGCCGCCACCGACGCGATCACCGGGGTCAACAAGTACACGTTCCGCTCCGGCCGGCAGTCGTACCAGGACGTGCAGACCGCCAAGTCGTTCATCGGCGACGCGGCGGGCAAGAAGGTCGTGGTCTTCGGGCAGGACAGCGCGTTCGGCAAGAGCAACGAGACCGCGGTCAAGGCGGTCATCGGCGGCGCCGGCGCGACGGTCACCAGCGTGCTCGCCCCGGCCAGCGCGACCGACTTCACGCCGTTCGCGAGCCAGCTCAAGGCGGCCAAGCCCGACCTGCTCTTCGTCGCCTGGGCGGGCACCACCGCGCCGGCGATGTGGCAGACCCTCGACCAGCAGGGCATCCTCGCCTCCACCACGGTCGTGACGGGCCTCGACATCCGGGCCTCCTGGCCGACGTTCGGCGCGGCGGGCACGAAGATCTCGTTCCTGTCGCACTACTTCGACGGTGCCAGCGACAACCCGGCCGCGCAGGCGGCGAAGACCGCGGTGGGCGGCACGCTCGACCTGTTCCACCCGGACGGCTTCACCGCCGCCCAGATGGTGGTCCGGGCGGTCCAGGAGGGCGGCGACGACGTCGACAAGATGGTCAGCGCGCTGGAGGGCTGGAGCTTCGACGGCGTCAAGGGCAAGATCACCGTCCGCGCGGAGGACCACGCGCTGCTGCAGCCGATGTACCAGGCGACCCTGAGCGGCAGCGGCGAGCAGTTCACCGCGAAGCTCGAGAAGGCGCTGAGCCCCGAGGAGGTCGCCCCGCCGGCGGCCGCGATGAAGGGCTGACCACGTTGTCCGTGCTCCGCACGCAGGGGCTGACCTGGCGGGTGGGCGAGGTGGCGATCGTCGACGGTGTCGACATCGCCCTCGCCCCCGGCGAGTTCCTCGGCGTCATCGGCCCGAACGGCGCCGGCAAGACCTCGCTGTTCAACCTGGTCAGCGGGTTGCGCAAGCCGACCGCGGGCACGGTCTGGCTGGGCGACGAGGACGTCACCGCCCTGCCGCCGCACCGCCGCGCGCGGCGCGGTCTCGGGCGGACGTTCCAGTCGTCGTCGGTCTTCGGTTCGCTGTCGGTACGCGAGAACGTCCGGCTCGCCGTCCAGGCCCACCGCGGCGGCTCGATGGCCCTGTGGCGCCGGGCGTCCTCCTTCTCGGACGTGGCGTCGGCGGCCGACCGTTTCCTGGAGACGGTCGGCCTGGTCGGCCGGGGTGACGCCCTGGCCGGCACGCTCGCCCACGGCGAGAAGCGCAAGCTGGAGATCGCCCTACTGCTCGCCGCCGAGCCGACCGTGCTGCTCCTCGACGAGCCGATGGCCGGCGTCAGCGCCGAGGACGTGCCGGAACTGGTCGCTGTCATCCGTGGGCTGACCCGGGGTGCGGAAGCCACTGGGCGGTCGGTCCTCATGGTGGAGCACCACATGGACGTGATCCTCGAGCTGGCCGACCGCATCGCGGTGATGCACCACGGCGCCCTGCTCGCCTGCGACACCCCCGACGCCGTGATGGCGCACGCGGGTGTCCAGGAGGCCTACCTGGGTGAGGGGCTATGAGCGACCCCATCTTGACCGTTACGGACCTGAGCGTACGGATCGCCGGGCTGCACATCCTGCAGGGCGTCTCGTTCACGGTGGCGCCGACCGGGGTGACCGCGCTGCTCGGGCGCAACGGCGTCGGCAAGACGACGACGCTGCGCGCGCTGGTCGGGCTGACGCCACGGGGTGGCGAGGTGTCGGGCCACGCGCTGATCGGCGGCGTCGACACGCTGCGGACCCCGACCCACCGGCTGGTCCGCGGCGGGCTCGGCTACGTGCCCGAGGACCGGTGCGTGTTCGCCGGGCTGACCGTGGCCGAGAACCTGAAGCTCGCCGAGCGGCCGGGCGCCAAACCGGCGTACGACCGCGTCTTCGATCTCTTTCCCGAGCTGTCCAAGCGGGCCCGCCAGCGGGCCGGCACGCTCTCCGGCGGCCAGCAGCAGATGCTGGCGATCGGCCGGGTGCTGCTCGCCGACAACACGCTGCTGCTGGTCGACGAGCCGACCAAGGGCCTCGCGCCGAAGGTGGTGACCGAGGTGGCCGAGGCGCTCGAGGCGGTCGCCGAGCAGGTGCCGGTGCTGCTGGTCGAGCAGAACCTGGCCGTCGTGCGCCGGCTGGCCCGCGACGCGGTGGTGCTGGCCGCGGGCCGGGTGGCCTGGACCGGCCCGGCCGCCCGCCTGCTCGGCGAGCCGGAGCTGACCAAGGCGCTGCTGGGTGTGGGTTCTAGCGATGACCGCAAGGCAGCGCGAGGCGACAGCCTCGCGATGGCTGAGGACGCCTGATGACCGAGGTGCACGCCTGATGTCGACGTTCGTCCTGCTGACGCTCACGGGCCTCGGGCTCGCGGCGCTCTACTTCCTGGTCGCGTCCGGGCTGTCGCTGGTGTTCGGGTTGGCCGACGTGCTCAACTTCGCGCACGGGCTGTTCCTGGGCGTCGGCGCGTACGCCACCTGGTGGGCCGCGGGTCACGTGCCCGGCGCCGGCCCGACCGGGTTCGGCTTCGTGCTGGCCGCCGCCTTCGGGGTGGCCGCCGGCGCGCTGGTCGCGGCCCTCGTCGAACTCGTGCTGATCCGGCCGCTCTACTCGCGGACGATCGAGCAGGTGCTGGTCACCGTCGGCCTGTCGCTGGCCGGCGTGGCGCTGCTCCAGTCGACCTGGGGTGCCGACCCGCGCCCGTTCCCGCGCCCGGAGTGGACCCGCGGCGTCACCGACATCGGCGACGCCTACATCCCCAACGCCTCCCTGCTGCTCATCATCGCGGCCGCGGCGGTGCTCACCCTGCTGCTGCTCTTCCTCCGGTTCACCCGCGTCGGCCTGGTGATCCGGGCGGGCGTCGAGAACCGGGAGATGGTCACCGCGCTCGGCATCGACGTGCGCAAGGCGTTCACGCTCGTGTTCGCGATCGGCGGGGCGGCGGCGGCGCTGGCGGGCGCGCTGGGCGGCGTCTACTTCGGCTCCGTCTCGCCCGGGCAGGGCGGCTCACTGCTGATCTTCGCGTTCATCGTCGTGGTGATCGGGGGCATGGGCTCGGTGGTCGGCTCCGCGTACGCGGCCGTCGCCGTGGGTCTGCTCCAGCAGTTCGTCAACTACTACGGCACCGCCGGGCTCGGCGACATCTGCGTGGTCGCGCTGCTCGCGATCGTGCTGCTGTTCCGCCCGCAGGGCATCGCCGGAAGGGCGGTCACGGCTTGACTTCCTCCATCGCCCTTAAGGGCGGGGATTCCCTCGGTCACCCTCGGGTTTTCCTGCTTCAACGCCGATTGCCTCGTGCGGGCGTGCGCCCGTTGAGGTCTTCCACCGGCTCCACAGGCCGTTGCTGCCAGCCCGGCAGCCAGAATGTTGAGCGCCGCGTTGAGGTCGCGGTCGTGCACGGTGCCGCATCGGCACACCCACTCCCGCACGGTCAGCGGCATCTTCTCCGCGAGCACGCCGCAGGCGGAGCACAGCTTGGACGACGGGAACCAGCGGTCGACCACCACGAGATCGCGGCCGTGCCAGTCGGCTTTGTATTCCAGCATGATCCGGAGCTGCCGCCATGCCGCGTCGCTGATGGCGCGGGCGAGGCTGCCGTTCTTGAGCATGTTGCGGACGGTCAGATCCTCGATCACGATCGTTTGGTTCTCGCGAACGATAGTCGAGGAAAGCTTATGCAAGTGGTCACGCCGCCGGTCGGTGATCCGGGCGTGGATGCGGGCGACCAGAAGCCGGGCTTTGTCGCGGTTCTTGGAGCCCTTCTCTTTGCGACACAGATTTCGCTGCGCTTTGGCGAGTCGTTCCCTGTCCCGCCGTTCGTGGCGTGGATTGGTGACCTTCTCACCGGTCGACAGGGTGAGCAGGGAGTCGAGGCCGGCGTCGATCCCAACCGTGCCGTTGGCAATGGTCTCGGGGATCACGTCGTCGCAGAGAAGGGACACGAACCAGCGGCCGGCGGCGTCCTGCGACACGGTCGCGGTGGACGGCTGCGCGCCTGCCGGAAGCGGACGCGACCACACGATCGCGAGTGGGCCGGTCATCTTTGCGAGGGTCAACGCCCCGTCGCGGTAGCGGAACGCGCTGGTCGTGTACTCCGCCGATCGACGCGACCTTCGCTTGGACTTGAACGTCGGGTAGCTCGCCCGCTTGCTCCAGAAGTTGACGAACGCGGTTTGGAGGTGCCGCAAGGCCTGTTGGAGCGGCACGGACGAGACCTCGTTGAGGAAGGCGAGTGCCTCGGTCTTCTTCCACTCGGTGAGCATGGCCGAGGTGGCGTTGTAGTTGATGCGTTCCTGTCGAGCCCACGCCTCAGTGCGGGCAGCGAGAGCCAGGTTGTAGACCTTACGGACACAGCCGAAAGTCCGCACCAGCTCAGCCGCCTGCGCGTTGCTCGGGTAGAAGCGGTATTTGAAGGCCCGCTTTACAGTCCTGGCCATTGTTCGCAAGTTATCCGCTTTGTGAACAAGTTTCGGGGAGGCGCGCGGGGCGGCCACCTCCGCTTCCACCCGGCCGCGAAGGCCGGGGATTCAACGGAGGCAAAGCTATGACCCAGGCTATCCCCGTGAGCGCCGAGGGGCCGCCCGCGGTCACGCCGCCGGAACTCGGCACCACGCCGGTCCGCCGCGCTGGCTGGCGCCGGCTGCTGGTGCTCGGTCCGCTGGTCGCCCTGGTGGTGACCGTGTTGCTGCCGTATCTCCAGATCCCGCTGCCCGGCCTGCTTGACGGTGTCTCGAACACGCCCGGCAACCTGCAACTCTTCGCGGTCTGCCTGGTCTTCGGCGGTCTCGCGGCCAGCTACGACCTGCTGTTCGGCCGGACCGGCCTGCTCTCGTTCGGGCACGCGCTCTACTTCGCGGCGGGGATCTACGGCACCGACGTGCTGGTCACCCACGCGGGGCTGGCGCTCTGGCAGGCGGCGGTGTTCGCGGTGGTCGGCAGCACGATCCTGGCGGCGCTGCTGGGCGCGATCGCCCTGCGCACGACGGGCATCGCGTTCGCCATGGTCACGCTGGCCTTCGCCCAGGTCGGCGCGATCCTGGTGGCCCGCGACTTCGGCGGCCTGACCGGCGGCGAGGAGGGCCTCCCGCTGGACACGGCGCGGGTGCCGGACTTCCTGCTCGGCGTGGCCAACACGGTCAACCTCTACTGGCTGGCGCTCGCGTACCTGGCCGTGGTGGTCCTGGTGGTCTCCCGGGTGGCGGCGTCCCCGACGGGCCGGGTCCTCGCGGGCCTGCGCGACGACGAGCGCCGGGTGGGCGTCCTGGGCCTGGACCCGTACCGCTACAAGCTCGTCGCCTTCACCCTGGCCGGCGCCCTGGCTTCCCTGGGCGGCGTGGTCTACGTCCTGGTCGTGGGCGGCGCGTCGCCGCACGTCACGAGCTCGGAGCTGACCCTCTCGCTGCTGGTGATGGTCGTGCTGGGCGGCCCGGGCACCCGCTGGGGCCCGGTCCTGGGCGGCATCCTCTACATGTACCTGGACCACCGGCTCACGAACGTGGCCACCGACCTCCCGGGCCCCCTCGGCGAGCCCCTCTTCGTCCTGGGCGCGATCTTCATCCTGGCGGTCTACTTCTTCCCGGGCGGCCTGGCCAGCCTGAAGTCCCGCCTGGCCCCCATTACCGCGGCGTTCAACCGACGCGAACCTCGAACTCGTACGTGAACGCGGCGCCGTCGACGGTGACCAGCAGACTCCCGGGCGTCCCGACGCCGGCACAGGTCACCTCGACGACGGCGTCCTGCCTCACCTGCGTGCACCGACCCGTCCGCCCGGACCGCTCGTCGCGGTAGCCGTAGCGGGCGCCGGGCGGCCCGTCGACGCTGAGCGCCACCGTGGCGCCCACCGCTCGCGCCTCCACCACCCGCACCGAATCGGGCCCGAATTCCTCGGGTTCGGCGGCCACCGACGTCACGACCGGCGCCGGCGGCGGGGGTGTGGGGGTGGGCGGGCCATCCACCGTGGACGCGCAACCGGCCACGGCGAGGACCGTGCAGACCAGGCCTACCCCGCGGCGTGGGGTCACAGACGACATCCGGGCATCCATTCGGTTCGACGTGCGGGTCGGCAGCTTAGATCAAGGTCAACTGATAGGAGAAGGGCCGCGAGCAGCGGCGGAGGTGGCAGCGACGCGGAGCGGGCGGTGTCCGGCGGGAGCGACGGTCGCGCCCCCGGCGGGCCCGGGACATGATCTGGACTTGGATCCCGGAAAAAGGATGAAACCCCCTCACAACCACGATTCCCCCTCTTAGGCGGGAAAGCCTCATTAGGCTCGGATCCGGAATACCCGCCTGTTACGGGGGAAGGACGGGGGGTCCACCATGACGACTCGAATACCCGCGAACGCCGTCAAGAATGAGCAGCGAAAACGGTTGCCCACGCCGCGGCCGGCGGCCAACGGGCCCGATCTGGTCGCCTATCGCGAAGCCGTGGAGAGCCTGCTCATCGAGCTCGCCGGGCACAGTGGACCAGGGGTCAGTCCCGGTGACACGGCCAAAGCCGAGACCATCCTGATCGAAAGGCTCGTCGAGCCTAACTTCTCCGCCGTGCTGTCGGTGACGCCCCGTGGGCTCACCGGAACGGTGGAATGGCTGCTCAACGAGGTCCGCAACTACAAGCCCAGCACCCGCAGCTCCGCCGCCGACCTGGCGGCCCAGGTGCGGATCTTCCTGCTCGCGCAGGTCGAGGCGATGTGGTGGGGGCAGACGACGCCGTTCGCGACGACGAACGACGTGCTCACCTCGCCCGATCTGATCGACATCGAGAAGCTGCGGCGGGCCGGCCTGCTGCCGTTCCGCTACCGCCGGCAACCGCGGACGTTCGCGACCCGGGCCGTGCGCGCGGTCGCCCGGCGGGTCGCGCCGGACCGCTGGCCGCGGACGGCGGGGCTGCGGTTCACCTACAGCCGGCCGGAGACGATCGCGCTGCTCGGGCAGATCGCGGGCGACTTCCAGCGGCAGGCGCCGCACGGCACGCCGGCGCTCTGGGTGACCAGCATGACCCGCAGCGTCCGCCACCAGCAGCACCTGCGCGATCTCGGTTACGCCGCGATGTCGCCGAGCGCGCACTGCGTGGGCTGGGCGGTCGACGTGGAGATGGCCTGGTTCGAGCGGTTCTCGGCCCGGCAGGCGTTGGAGCAGGTGCTGCTCGAACGGCAGACCGCGGGCGACGTCAACGTGATCGACGAGGGGCAGGCCTGGCACGTCTGCGTCAGCCCGGTCGCGGTCGCGGAATTGCAGAGGGAGTTCGCCACCAGGTACGAGACCGGGAGAAGGTGACCCGACACCGTGTGCGGTATCGCGCTCATCGTCGGCAACGACGCCGACCCCGCGCTCTTCCGGCGGATGCTCGAGTCCCTGACGCCGCGTGGCGACGTCCAGGAGGAGCTGCCGGAGAGCTTGCGGACCATCGGCGGGGGGCCGGCGACAGGACTGCTCGCCGGCACCCAGCGGCTGCGGATCGTCGACCGGGACCGGGCGGTGCAGCCGTGGGTCTCGCCCGACGAGGCGTGGGTGCTCTGCTACAACGGCGAGGTCTTCAACTACCGCGAGCTGCGCGCCGAGCTCGTCGCCGCCGGGCGTGAGCTGCGCAGCGAGAGCGACACCGAGGTCGTGCTCGAGGCCTTCCTGGAGTGGGGCGAGGCGGCCGTCGCGAAGCTGCGCGGCGAGTTCGCCTTCGCGATCGTCGAGCGGGCCACCGGCCGGGTGTTCCTGGCCCGTGACCCGCTGGGCGTCAAGCCGCTCTACTGGTCGCGCCGGGGCGGGCGGATCCACGTCGCGTCCGAGGTCAAGGCGCTGGTGCCGGTCGGGGCCCGGATCACCGAGGTGCCGCCCGGCCACCACGGCTGGGCGACCCCGGTCACCGGGCCGCGGCTGAACCCGTACGTCGACCTGCTCCGGCTCGGCGAGGACCAGGTGCCGATCGAGGACCCGGACGAGGCGGCCAAGCTGGTCCGCAACGCACTGCAGGACAGCATCCGGGTACGCGTCGACACCGACCTCACCGTCGGCGTCATTCTCTCCGGCGGGCTGGACAGCTCCCTGACGCTGCTCCAGGTGCGCGAGATGCACCCGGACTGCGTCGCGTTCACGGTCGGCGCGCCCGGCAGCCCGGATCTCGACTACGCCCGGCGGCTGACCCGTGACCTCGGCGTCCACCACGAGGTGGTGGAGCTGCGGCCGCGGGACATCCGGATGGGTGAGATCCGGGAAGCGATCCGGATGGGCGAGCTTTCCGAGTACGGCGACATCATCAACGCGGTCGTCTCGGTGCCGCTGTTCCGCCGGGTGCACGAGACCGGCGTCAAGGTGGTGCTCACCGGCGACGGCTCCGACGAGCTGTTCGGCGGCTACCCGATGTACCACGAGGTCGGTCCGGCGGCGGCCCGTCGGTTGTTCCTCCACAAGATCCGCAACCTGTGTCGTACGGAGCTCCAGCGCGTCGACCGCACCAGCATGGGCCAGGGTGTCGAGGCGCGGGTGCCGTTCCTCGACCTGGCCCTGGTGGAGCTCGCGATGCGGATGCCGCTGTCGCTGAAGATGCGCAACGGCAAGGAGAAGTGGATCGTGCGGGAGGCGTTCGCCGACATCCTGCCCGACTACATCCGCCAGCGGCCGAAGAACCCGATGTCGTACTCGTCCGGGCTGCACGAGCGGGCCCGGCTCTACAAGGCGCGCTACGCCCGGGTGCACCACTCGTTCGGGTACGGCCTGCTCGAACCGCTGCGACGCGACTTCGATCACGTCCTGATGAAGTGCGGCAACGACCTCGACGCCGCGATCCGCGAGTCCGCCGTCCGGCAGGACTACACGCTGCTGGAGCACGCCCGGGACTTCGCCGGGGCGCTCCGCTGGTTCACCGGCGCCCGGGCGCCCTACTGAGACGCAAGGAACGGTCCGTTATTAACGCATAGCGTTAATAACGGACCGTTCCTTGCTCTCGACCACTGGTAGAACTGTCCGGGTGAGGGAGCGGGCAGAGGAGATCCTGCGCCGGCTCGCGGGTGAGCACGCGAGGCTGCGCGACGACCAGTGGCGGGCGATCTCGGCGCTGGTCGAGGAGAAACGCCGGGTGCTCTGCGTGCAGCGCACGGGCTGGGGCAAGTCGGCGGTCTATTTCGTGGCGACGGCGCTCCTGCGTTCTGGCGGTGGCGCGGTCGGGCCGACGGTGATCGTCTCGCCGCTGCTCGCGCTGATGCGCAACCAGGTCGAGGCGGCGGAGCGGGCCGGCATCCGGGCCCACACGATCAACTCGGCCAACCTGGACGAGTGGGACGCGATCCAGGCCGACATCCTGGCCGGCAGCGTCGACCTGCTGCTGATCAGCCCCGAGCGGCTCAACAACCCCGACTTCCGCGACAACGTGCTGCCCAAGCTGGCCTCGACCACGGGCCTGCTGGTGGTCGACGAGGCGCACTGTGTCTCCGACTGGGGTCACGACTTCCGCCCCGACTACCGCCGGCTGCGCACGTTTCTCGCCGAGTTGCCGCCGAACACGCCTGTGCTGGCGACCACCGCGACCGCGAACCAGCGGGTCACCGACGACGTGGCCGAGCAACTCGGCGACGCGCTGGTGCTGCGCGGCTCGCTGGAGCGCGACTCGCTGCGGCTGGGCGTCCTCTCGCTGGATTCGCCCGCCTCGCGGCTGGGTTGGCTCGCGGACCACCTCGAGACGCTGCCCGGCTCGGGCATCATCTACACGCTGACCGTCGCGGCGGCCACCGAGACCGCCGAGTTCCTCCGGCAGCGCGGCTTCCCGGTCGCGTCCTATTCCGGCCAGGCCGAGGACGCCGTCCGCCAGCAGGCCGAGCAGGACCTCCTCGACAACAAGCTCAAGGCGCTGGTCGCCACGTCCGCGCTCGGCATGGGCTTCGACAAGCCCGACCTCGGCTTCGTCGTGCACCTGGGCGCGCCCCCGTCGCCGATCGCCTACTACCAGCAGGTCGGCCGGGCCGGCCGGGCCGTCCGCAACGCCGACGTGCTGCTACTGCCGGGCCGCGAGGACGCCGCGATCTGGCGCTACTTCGCCTCCCTCGCCTTCCCGCCGGAGCAGCAGGTCCGCGACGTGCTGCACGCGCTGGACACGGCCGGGCGCCCGCTGTCGACCCAGGCCCTGGAGCCGATGGTCGACCTGCGCCGCACCCGGCTCGAGATGATGCTCAAGGTGCTCGACGTGGACGGCGCCGTGCGGCGCGTCCGCGGCGGCTGGGTGGCGACCGGCGAACCGTGGGTCTACGACACCGCCCGGCTCCGCCGCGTCGCCGCCGCCCGCACGGAAGAGCAGCAGAGCATGCGGGAGTACGCCGCGACGACCGCCTGCCGGATGGAGTTCCTCCGCCGCGGGCTGGACGACCCGGCCGCGGCACCGTGCGGGCGGTGCGACAACTGCACCGGCCCCTTCGTCACGGACGGGGTGTCACCGGCGGCCCTGGCCGCGGCCAACGCGTTTCTCGGCCGGGCCGGGGTGGTGATCGCGCCGAAGAAGCTCTGGCCGACCGGGCTCGCGGAGGTGAAGGGCAAGCTGTCCGCCGACGACCAGGCCGCGCCGGGCCGCGCCGTCGGCCGCCTCTCCGACCTCGGCTGGGGTGGCCGCCTGCGGGCGGTGCTCGACGCCTCCGACGGCCCGCTGCCCGACGACCTGACCGGCGCGGTGGTCGACGTGCTCAAGGACTGGTCGCGCGGCGACGACCCGTGGCCGCGGCGACCGGTCGCGGTGGTCGGCATCGCGTCGCGGCAGCGACCCGAGTTGGTCGGCTCGCTGGCCGCCCGGATCGCCGAGATCGGCCGGCTCCCGCTGCTCGGCTTCGTCGAGCCGGGTCCGCAGGCACCACCGTCCGGCGGTGGCGCCCGCGGCAACAGCGCCCAGCGGGTCCGCGCGCTGCACGACGCGTTCGAGATCCCGCCGGACCTGGCCGCCGCCCTGTCGGCGGTGACCGGCCCGGTGCTGCTCGTCGACGACCTGGTCGACTCCGGCTGGACGATGACTCTCGTGGCTCGGGCGCTGCGCGCGGCCGGTGCGCCCGAGGTGCTGCCGTTCGCCCTCGGGGTGGCCGGTTAACGCCGCGGGCGCCCGTACCCGTGGACGGGTTGGTAGTCGACCCGGTCGAAGCGGATGCGCTCGCCGTGCTGCGGCGCGTGGATGATCCGGCCCGCACCGACGTAGAGCCCCACGTGCTGGATGTTGCCGTAGTAGAAGACCAGGTCGCCCGGGCGCAGGTTGCCACGGCTGACCCGGTTGACGGCGCCGTACTGGGCGCGGGCGTTGTGCGGCAGGCTGACGCCGGCGGCCCGCCACGCCGCCGCGGTCAGGCCCGAGCAGTCGTAGCCGCCGGGACCCGAACCACCCCACTGGTACGGCTTGCCGAGCTGCGCGTACGCGAACCGGACAGCGGCGCTCGCGGCGCCCGGCGGCAGCGGCGGCGGGTCCACCAGGACGGGCATGTCGTCCGGGATGCCGAGATCGAAGCGGAGCGCGTCGAGCCGGGCGATCTCGCCCTCGATGTGCCGCTTCTTGGCCAGCAGCTTCGCGCCGTGCACCTTCTCGCGTTCGGCCAGCGCGTTGAGGCTCTCCTGCGCCGCGGCCACGTCGCGGTTGGCCGAGGTCAGCGCCTCGATCGCCCGCCCGCGCTGGGTGCCGAGGGCCTCCAGCATGGCGAGCCCGTCGCCCAGCGCCTGCGGCGAGCCCGAGTGCAGCAGCCCGATCACGTTGGCCGCCCGCCCGGTCCGGTACGCGGCCGCGGCCAGCGTGCCGACCTCGGCGCTGCGAGCCGCCGCGGTCGCCTCCAGCGGCGCGATCCGGTCCCGCAGCCGGTCGGCCTCCGCGCGCCCGCGCTTGACCTCCAGCCGCAGGTCGTTGTACTGCTCGACGACGACCTCGAGCTGATGCGTGGCCGTCTTGAGCCGCTTCTTGACGTCGGATGCGGTCGGGTCGGCGGCGGCGGGCGCGGCCAGCGGACCGAGCACGGCCAGCACCGCCGCGGCCACGGATATCGCGCGGTGCGCGCCTCGTGTGATGATCGGCACGGTGGGTTAACGAATCGCTATGGGCGAAAGCCACGATGCGGTCATATCCACCTAGTCACGGATACACCCGGGGGGTATATTCGACCGCACGTCCGGCCCGTCCGTTGCTTCTCGGAGGTTGATCCGTGTCCAGCACCGCCACCTACACCGTGACCGGCATGACCTGCAGCCACTGCGTCGACGCGGTGACCGGAGAGCTCACCGCCGTGCCCGGTGTCACCGACGTGCGGATCGACCTCGCGTCCGGCGCCGTCGCGGTGACCAGCGACGCCCCGCTCGCCGTCGACGACGTGCGGGCCGCGGTCGACGAGGCCGGCTACGAGCTCGCCACCGCCGATGCCTGAGGCGCCGGCGCGCACGAAGACCCGCGGTACCGCCCCGCGACCCGCCCCGTCGTCCGACGGTTCGGGGCTGCGGCTCGGGCTGTTCGTCGCCGGGCTGGTGTTCGCGCTGATAGGCGGCTTCGGGCTGGGCAAGCTCACCTCCGACTCAGGCGGTTCGGATGGTTCTGCCGCCGCGCCGCCGGGCGGGGGCATGTCGATGGGCACCGCCGACACCAACGCCAACCACGCCCACGCCCCCGGCACCGCCGAGCACGACCACGGCAGCAGCGGCATGACCGCCACGGCCGGCGCCGACCTGGGCGGGCTGAGCCTCAGCGGCAGCGGCTACACGCTGGTGCCGGCGACGACCGAGTTCGCGGCGGGCAAGGCGACCGACTTCCGGTTCCACGTGCAGGGGCCCGACAAGCAGCCGGTCAAGCAGTTCGAGGTGGTCCACGAGAAGCAGTTGCACCTGATCGTGGCCCGGCGGGACCTGTCCGGCTACCAGCACCTGCACCCGACGATGGCCGCCGACGGCACCTGGAGCATCCCGCTGACGCTCGGCACGCCGGGCCTGTGGCGGGCGTTCGCCGACTTCACACTGGTCGACTCGGCCGGCGCGCAGATCGCGGCGACGCTGGGAACCGACCTCGTGGTGGCGGGTGACTACGCGCCGCGCGCGCTGCCGGCCGCGGCCCGCGAGGCGAGCACGGCCGGGTTCACCGTGACCTACGAGGGCACCCCGACCGTCGGCGCGACCCAGCCGCTGCAGTTCCGGGTGTTCCGCGACGGCAACCCGGTCACCGACCTGCAGCCCTACCTCGGCGCGTACGGGCATCTGGTGGTGCTCCGCCAGGGCGACCTCGGTTATCTGCACGTCCACCCCGACGAGCAGCGGGTGCCGGGGACCGTGAAGTTCTGGCTGGCCGCGCCGTCGCCGGGCAGCTACCGGGCGTTCTTCGACTTCCAGGTGGCGGGCCAGGTGCACACGGCCGAGTTCACCGTGACCGTGGCTTAGGGCAGGACAGGCCCTAGGCGGTCTTTCGGATCGGACGGGTGGCGAGGCGGCGCAGCGCTTCACGGATGTGCCGCTTCTCCGCCGCCGACACGGTCGGGTCCGTGAGCCGGTCGAGGATGATCTGAAGATCCTTGTCGACCCGGCTCGGCCGCGCGGTGACGCCCGGGGTGCGACCCGGCATATTGAGCGCGCGGAATGCGGCCGACACCGGCACGTCGAGCGCGGCGCAGAAGTTCTGGACCTTCGCGAGCTCGGGGTAGTCGTGCCAGTCGCCCGCCAACCAGCGGAAAAGCGTCGACCGGCCGACACCTGTCTCGGACGCCAGGTCGTTGACGGTCCAACCGCGAGCGTTCTTGGCATCGTCGACGGCCCGCCGGACAAAACGCGCGAACGCTGCCTGCGGGGAGTCATCCGTGGCCATCGGCCTTTGCCCTCCCGCGGTCGAGAATCGTCACCGGAAAGGGTAACCCGCGTGGCGTGGATTGCAACGGGCCGTTCGGCCGATTAGTCCCATACGCGGGACTGCCCTAGAGTCACCGAAGACCGGACCCGGACCCGTGTGTGGGACTCCCTACAGCGCGTGAACCCGGCTGCTCCGGCGTCGCGCTCCACGGGCCGTGACGGCCTGCGGCGGCGGTGCGCTGTCCCGCCGGCGGGGGGTCGGCGGGACAACGCATCGCCAGCTCGCGCCCACTTCGGTGACTTACGAGACCGTTACGCATCGTCTATGCTCACGCCCCGAGAGTGGCGAATGACGGGATGCGACGATGGCCCCACAAGAAGATCGCCCGGTTCCCTATCGACCTGGCGTGATCAGCCTCTTCTTCGTCGTGAAGGCGGCGATCTTCGCGCTCGCCTTCTGGATCTGGCTGCTCGTCGTCGCCATACAGGGCGGTCCACCGACGGCCTGGCACCTCTTCGCGGCCGCGGGCGCCATCACGACGACGCTGGTGGGTGTCCTGCTCGGCATCCGGTTAGCGCTGCAGGCCAACGCGGCCGAACGCCACGCGGAGGTGAAGAAGGCGCTGGTGGAGATTTCGTGGAACACGGCGTTCGCCGCCCACGAGGCCGAAGACCCGGACAACGTGGTCCGCTTCCCCAGCGCGGTCCCCAACGACTCAGGCGGCTGGCCATCCCGCAGTGAAGCCGACCGCGACCGCCGCCGCTGACCTGGTTCTTGTGCGCGGCCCTTCCCCGGGACGACGCCCGTCGGGCCGAGGCCGACGCCGGCGGGTAGGTCCCGGTGGTCGGCTTCCCGAGCGCGGTCCCCAGCGACTCAGGCGGCTGGTCATCCTGCGGCGAAGCGGACCGCGACTGCCGCCGCTGTCCTGGTCTCGCGCGCGATCTCTTCCCTGGGACGGCGCCCGTCGGGCCGAGGCCGACGCGGGCGGGTAGGTCCCGGTGGTCCGCTTCCCAGCGCGGCCCCAACGACGCAGGCGCCCGGCGATCCCGCGGCAAAGCCGACCGCGACCGCCGCCGCTGACCTGGTCTCGCGCCAGCCCTTCCCCGGGACGCCCGCGGGTAGGCCCGGCGGCCTCCCTCGGCGCTGGCCGTCCGCTCGACGCGTCGCGACGCTGGGGATGGTCGGGCTCTGGACCTACCACCTTCGGCTGGGTGGCGTGTCCAGCCGTCGCCGCCGGCGCGCTGTTCTAGTCGGCCGGCGGGACGGTGCGTACCGCGGTCGCCGGACGGGGCGGCCGCCCGCCAGGAACTGCTGAGTGCAGCGCTTAATGGCGACCATCCGGCCATGACCGCCGGATTGCTGTTCAAGGTGACAGGTGGGATCGACTCGAGGGTCTGCGCCGAGGCGCATGAGCCGCTTTGCTCTCGACCTGCGCCTGCCCATGGCGGGGTTTGGTGGACGACGAGATGGCCGCCCTCCAGGAACCGCTGATGCACTGGCCACGGCGACCGTCCGGCTATCACCGCCGGGTTTGCGTTCCAGCTGACAGGTGGGATCGACCTGAGCGTCAGCGCCGGTCCTCGGCCTGTACCCGCCATGGCAGAGTCCGCCTGGACCAGATGGCCGCCCGCCACGAGCTGCTGATGCGGTGCCTAGCAGCGACCGTGCGGCTATCGATGCTGGCGTGCCAGTCGGCCGGCGGGGATGGTGCGGCGTGTGCGGGGCCGCAGTTCATGGGTGGCCGCCCACCCATGAACTGCTGATGTAAGTGCCTGAAAGCGACGATCCCGCTATCGCCCCCGGGTCGCTCTTTCCAGATGGCCGGGGCGACGGGGGCGGTGCGGGCAGGGGCTGCGGGGGCGTGTCCGCACGTAGAGCCGGCTATCGCCGCCCGGATTGCTGTAGCCCACGGCCGGGGGACGGGGCCGTGCGGGCGGGGCTGGTGAACGTAGACCCCCCGTTGCCGCCTGGTTGTAGTCGCAGATGGCCGAGGAGATGTGGGGCGGTATGGGCGGGGCTTGTGAACGTCGACCCGGCTCGCCGCCGGGTGGTAGTCGCAGATGGCCGGGGGATGGGGGTGGTGTGGGCAGGGGCTGTTGGGCGTAGACCCGGCTTCGCCGCCGGGTCGGTGTTACGGATGGCCCGGGGCGACGGGGAGGCGCGGGCAAAGGCTGCGGGACGTAGAGCGGGCTATCGCCGCCGGGTGCTGTTCGCAGGTGGCCGGCGGGGTGGTGCGGCGCTCGCGGGGCCGCGAGAAGAACAGCTCAGCGGACCGCGTTCCCCTGTACGTCGACGACCACGCGGGTCGCGACGGTTCCGGGTTGACTGCCGTCGGCGGCGAAGTCTGTGACACCTGCGCCGCGGGGTTCCCTCGCCTGACGATCGCGATCACCGCGGCGGAGGTGGAGGCGGTGCGGGCTTCGCGGTCGCCCGATGCTGGTGCCGGCGTTCGCCGCGGCGGGCACGGATCTCGCTGACGCGGCGCGGTCTGCGTGTTTGTCAGAAGCCGCCGGCTAGGTAGCTGAGGAGGACGATGCCGACTACGGCGCCGCCGGTGACGACCAGGGCCGTGGTCATCCGGGAGGGGCCGCGGGCCGCGAGCCGGTAAGCGGCCGCGCCGAGGGCCAGTAGGACGCAGAGGCCGATGACGAGTTGCCAGAAGGGGAAGAGCATCCCGAGCAACGCGTCCTCGGCGACGATCATGCTGCCGTCGGGCATGACCCACTGTTTCACACGGGTACGGGCAGCCACATGCGCCGCGACCTGCTGATCTAGACATGGACCGACCTTGATTTGCATTCCGCGGGGCAGCCACGTAATTTTCTCTCTGCAAGCGGAACACCGGACAAAACGACCGGGGGGACGCAGGCCCCACTACCAGGGGATACAGACTGGTGGAGGGTTCGGGCGGTGCGATCGACCGGCTAGGCCGGATTTGAGATCGCGAAGCCGACCGGGTAAAGTATCCAAGCCGGCAGGAGCCGGGCGGGATGATCCGAGAGCCCCTCAGGGAGCGACGGAATCCGGCCGGTCTGCAGGATTCCTAGCAACAAACCGGGAGCGGATCCTCGCGCCCACGTTGCGGGATCTCGGGCGAAGCGCAAGAAAGCCGAAAATACCGGCTTGACAGTGCGAAAACGACCGAGTAAGCTGGAGAAGTTGTGCCCCGCAGGGCAGGAGCGAGTGAATCGGTCCTGGACCAC
>NZ_BONE01000123.1 GCF_016862555.1 Asanoa siamensis
TAAGCCCGGCATACATTCGGGAGCTGGAATGGCTGGATCCGGTTCAGGAGGCAATCATGCTCCGGCTGGGGATTCTCAGGCGCCACTTGACGCAGGTGCGCCGAGCAGCCCTGACCGAGGGGAAGATCGAAGATTGGCGATACAAGGTGTTGCTGGCCTTACGTCGCGGTGGGCACATTATCTGGCGGCCCTCCAAGCGGGGGAGGCCGGCGATGACCTGCTCCGGGAGGCGCTTCGACACCTTGGCGATCACGACCACGACAACGGCGACCTCAAGGCCGCACGCGAACGATGGGAGCGAGCAACGGCCGTAGGCGCACGCGCCGGTCTTGTCTCCGGCACCTTGTCGCAACAGATGGTGTTAGCGATCGTTGCTCGCAGCGAAGGCGACGAGGCCGGAGCCGTCCGGTTGGCGAAAGAGATTGCCCGATGGGCGGCGGCTGTCGGCGCCTGGCGCCTGAGCTCCCAGGCCGAAGCTTTCATTGAGGCCGGAAAAGGGTGACACCGGCGGGGCGAAGTCGTGGGCTCGTTTCGCGAAAGCGAGTCCAACAGTGAAACCGGTGTGAAAGCGCTCGGCCTTACGTTTCCAACTGTGGTTCCGCCTTGACGGAGCGGCCGCCGGGACACGGTCGGGGTCGGTCGTGGATCAACATGGAAACCTAAGGAGACTTGGTGGCGTACTTCAGCGAGCGCGTGGAACCGTGGAGGCCGCTGTACATCAGTCCGTTCATCGTGGGTCCGACCGCGGCGAACCGTGGCATACGCGCCGGCATCGCTCGCTTGGCCCGCGAGGTGGAGGGTGTCGCCTGGGAGGCGGCGGACGACGAGGCTGCGGTCGACGTGGAGCTTCACGTATCGGGGGAGTTCCTCAAGCCGGACTTTGCCGGCCTGCGGACGGGTCGCTGGTCGCAGTTGAGCCGGGTTTTCGTGGTTCAGTACGCTGTGCCGACGGAGCTCGAGGGTAGCTCTGAAGAGGAAGTCGTCGGCCATTTGAAGCTCCTTCTGCCCGGAGCCGTAGCCCTCGCGGAGCAGGGTCTCGCCAACAGGCGGAACAGTCTGCCCACCCGGCAAGCGGGCATCGTCGCGGGCGTGGTGTCCGCGATGTTCGCGCAGTGACGGCCGTGCCACCGGCAACGCAACGGCTGGCGGCACGGCAGAACACTGCGCGAATCATCTCACTGCGGCCGGCTCCATGTCCTATGTGTCCAGTCGCTGGCCCGTGGTAGAGCTACCAGATCTCTGCCAGATAGAGCTCGGTGCTGAAGTCGCCGCGGCACTGATAGGCGACGGCCTCGGTGGTCCGCACCAGGTCGGCACCCGCCACGGCGCACGCGGAGGCGTTGTTGTAACTGCCCGAGTACTTCCAGGTGTAGATGCCGGCCTGTGCCTGCGCGGCGGTCGCGCCGACGATGGAAGCGGCGACGGCTCCGATGACGCTGGCGCGGAGGACCATGGCACGCAATGACATTTGAGTCTCCTCTCGGCTTTGGACGAAGTCCATAGCGGTATCTATATTGGTTGAAAGATGATCACGAACATTCTGGACCGTTAGCGCATCTGCGCAGCCATGCGATCGAGCAGCCCGCCCACGCCAGCGTCGGTGACTGCCTGCGCGGGCACGTTCAGCGTGGAAACCTGTTCGCCGCAGCGTATGCTGGCGAGATAGGCACTCGATGTCAGCGCATTTCCTCGCCTGATTTCACCGTATACGAGGAGACTCTCGTCGCAGACATCCGCAACAGGCAGTATCTTGAACGAGATCCTCCCGCCGAATGCGTCGTACGTTTCGCAGTTCGCCATCACGCGCTTTGCGTCCTCGATCGCAACCGATGCCCAGCCAGGTTCGTAAGACTCGACCAGATGCGATGCTTCGAGACCATCAGCGTCGTTCGTATACGAACGTTGAAAGCTGTTCGGTCGGTGCTGTTGAGCTCGGTAATCCGTTGCTCGATAGGCAGGACAATCATCTTGGGCCCACGGCCAGGGCGTGTCGCCGGATAACGCCGACCCGACCCATCCGCTGCCGAGAGTCTCCGGTTGCAGCAGGCCGCCGACCAAAACATCCGGCGTTTGCGGGCCCAGTCCGGCCTCCTCGCGACCGGCGGAGCAGCCCGCCAGCAAAAGAATGAAGCTCCAGGCGATGGCAGCACACAGCAGCAGTGGAGGTTGTCGATACACAGGCTCGTCCTTGACGATCGTCGCGAACCGTGGCCTAGAAATTGCCGGCCGTCAGCCGCTCGCGCAGGTGCGCTTCGAGGTGCTCGAGGGAGGGGAAATCTGCGACGAGTTGTGCGAAGCGATCGTCGACCGGGGGCAACATCAGGGCCCGCACGCTGAGCACCTCGATCGCGACCTCGGAGTCGTGAGTGCCGTCCGAGCCAACCAGCGTGGTAGCGAAGGACGTCGACTCGCCAGCCCAGCCCTCATGCCGATGAGCGTCTTGTCGAGGCCCACAAGTGTTTCACCGGAACCGACCTCGTACAACACTTCACGGGCTTGGGCCGTCCGGTCATCGCGCACGATCTGGGCGATCTGATCATTGAGTTGGCTGGCCTGATCTTGCCAGGAGTGATGCCCGTCGTGGCGCTTCATCAAAGGATTTGAACACAAAGCAGCTTCATAAAAGTTTCACCGAGTCACGGCCGGGCAGACCTGTTGACGAAACCGAGTTGAAGGCGCGCGGTCTTAGACTTCGGGCCGGAGCCCATGGCCGGGGCGGTCGGGCTCGTCTGCTTCAGACGAGCCCGACCTTTTCACCAGCCCAGGCTCGGGTTCACGCTCGAAGCGTCAGCGACCGGCGGGCGGATGAAGATGCTCCTCTAGGTACGGAGGGTAGGGTCGATGAGGAAGCCCGGAGTGGTGGCAGCAGTTGTTGTCGCATTGGTGGCGTCGGGAATGACGACCGTCGGACCTGCGACGGCAGCCACGCCGGCAAGTAAGACGGTCAGCGCCACACAAGCAGGCGTGGATCCGCTCGTGCAGGGGTGCACAGAAGCGTGGCCGCCAGCCTATTACTACACCCACGCCACCTATTCGGGTGGGCTAGCGGCCTCTTGCAGTAAATGTAAGGAAGAGGGTCAGCGGCTAGAAGCTACCCGTAATTTTCGGGCCTGGTGCCGCACCATTCTTCCGTCTTCGACGCGACTTCACCTTTTCTGTGTCGCGTGCAGAGGACACGTAGCCGTCATCGGCGAACCGGCACGTGATCCGCAGGCGGCGTCCTGAGAGAGGGGGTGGGTCTGCGGCGGGCTCACCCCCTCTGTCGGCGGCCCGTCAGGCGACCGTGTCAGCTCGACGTATCCGACGTACTCAGGGCCGTCGCGTTGCTTCGAACAGGGTGCGAGTCGAGTGCGTCACGAAGGCACCTTGTGCTCGGATGCACGCGTCGAGCTGCTCGAGCCTGTCCGCGTAGCGTTCGACGGTGAAGTCCGGCACCCACCATACGCCCTTGCGCAGGATGTAGACGACTGCACCGATGTCGAAGAACTGCATGCGGCAGCGCGCGGTGCGCAACTCGACGATCCGCAGGCCCGCCGCCCGAGCCGCCGACGCCTCCCGCTCGGGATCGCGCCCGAGCTGTTGCTCGCGCGGTTGTGGGCCGAGGAACCACTCGATGAGCTCCGACGCGGATTCAGGACCGACATGCTGGGCGAAATACGTGCCATCAGGGGTCAATACCCGGGCGATCTCTGCCCAGTCCGGACTCACCGGATGCCGGCTGCTCACCAGCTCGAAGCTGGCATCGCCGAACGGCAACGGCCGTCCCTGTTCGACCGACACGACGTCAACCCCACGGTGCGACAGGAGCCGACGTAAGCGATCATGCCAACGGCGGCTTTCATTCCCCCTTCACCGACGAGTCTCACCGAGACGCGGACTTTGAAGCAACTCAGTTGCTACACAAGCAACTGAGTTGCTAGTGTGCCGCCCGTGTCAGTCTCTCGGATCCTTCTCGGCCTCCTCGAGCCACAGGCCCAACATGGATACACGCTGCGCCAACGTTATGACGACTGGTTCGGCGCATCGCGGCCGCTCAAGTCGGCGCAGGTCTATGCCACGCTTCAGCGGCTCGACCGCGACGGCCTGATCGATCTAGCTGGTGTCACGGCCGGTGAGGGGCCGGATCGGCGGATGTATGCGATCACCGGGTCCGGGGTTGTCGAGCTCGAACGCTGGCTCGATGAACCTGAAGTGCCCGACGTTACCGGCACCCGGCGGGTGTTGTTCGCCAAGGTGCTCATCGCGCTGTCCAGCGGCCGACCGGCGGACGTGCTCCTTGACCGTCAGCGCCAGGCGCATCACGCGCGGCTGCGCGAGATGCGCGTCCGCCGTCAGTCCGGTGACCTCATCGATCAACTCGACGCCGATTTCGAGATGTACCACCTTGACGCAGACCTGCGCTGGATCGACGGCGCGGTCGGTCGGCTCGACCGACTGGCGGCGATCGTGCTTTCCGGCTCTACGGACGGTGCCTGATGCTGCGGGCCAAGGACGTCACCATCCGGTTCGGCGAGACGCCGGCGCTGGATGGAGCCGCGATTGACGTCGCGCGGGGTGAGATTGTCGCGGTGATGGGGCCGTCCGGCTCCGGCAAGTCCACACTGCTCTATCTGCTCGCAGGCATCCTGCGACCTGACCGCGGCGAGGTACACCTCGGGGGCCAGCGGATCGACACGCTCAGTGACGCCGCCCGCAGCCGACTGCGGCTGACGTCGATGGGCTTCGTGCTCCAATTCGGTGATCTCGTGCCCGAGCTGTCCCTGCGGGAGAATGTGGAGCTGCCGCTACGTCTGGTCGGCGTGTCGAAGACGGATTCCCGGGCGCGCGCGGCCGAGCTGTTGCGAATGCTCGACGTCGACGCGCACGCCGACCGCCGTCCCGGTCAGGTCTCCGGCGGACAGGCACAACGGGTGGCTGTGGCGCGAGCCCTCGTGCACCGACCGGCCGTGGTCTTCGCCGACGAGCCCACGGGCGCGTTGGACAGTGGCGCCGGCGAGCTGGTGCTCGACGCGCTGACCGGGCTGGCTCGCCGTGAGGGGAGCACGGTCGTCCTGGTGACACACGAGTCGCGGGTCGCGTCCTACGCCGACCGCACCGTCTATCTACGCGATGGGCGGGTGGCGGTGTGACGCGCTGGGTGCGGCTCGGCCTGCGGCTGTCATTGGGGTCCGGTCGCGCGGGGCTGCTGCGTACCGGGTTGATGTCCACCGGCGCCGCTCTCGGCGTGTTCGTCGTCCTGGCTTGCCTGGCGACGGTCTCGGTGGCGTCCGCCCAGCTCGCTCGGGCGGAGGCGCGTACGCCGGTGCACACCGAACGCGCCGCGTCGGCGCTGCACCTTCTTGACATCGACGATGTGATAGGCAGCCGCCCGCTACGCCGTACCGCGGTCGCAGGCGTTACCGCAGGCGCTCCGCGACCACCCGGTGTGGCCGCCTGGCCGCGAGCCGGCGAGGCAGTGGTCTCGCCGGCCCTGGCTGCGTTGCTGGCCGAGGGTGACCCGCGAGCATCCGAACGGTTCCCACAGCAAGTGGTGGGCATGATTGACCGCACTGGCCTGGTCGCGCCGGACGAGCTACGAGCGTACGTGGGCACGGACAGGCAGGGGCCGTTACTGGACAACGCCGGCGGGTTCCGGGGCTGGCCCGTAACCGGGTTCGGTGACGAACTGCAATACGCGATCGGCTCATCCACGGCTGTACCGGACGCGTTCACCCCTAGCCGTCTGGTCGCTGTCGTTTTCGCGCTGTTCGTACTGGTGCCCTTCGGGGTGTTCCTGGGTGTCTGCGCGCGTCTGTCGGCGACCACTCGCGACCGACGGATCGCCGCGTTGCGGCTCTTGGGTGTCTCGGCACGACAGGCCACGGTCGTCAACGCCGTCGAGACCGGTGTAGTGGCCGGCTGCGGCGCAATCGTCGGGCTGCTCGCATTTCTCGGACTGGCCCGGATGTCCGAAGGCTGGCACGTCGGCCGGCTGCACTGGTTCGCGGCGGACGTCACCGTCCCGCCCTCGCTGATCTGCCTTGTGGTCGGTCTCGTGGTGCTGTTCGCCGTGCTGGTCGGAGTCCTGGCGATCGGCACAGCGCTAGCCAAACCTGTCGCCGTGCGGCGAGACGCGCCTGCGCCGCGCCCGAGCGCGCTGCGGGCCGTACCGTTGCTGCTCAGTCTCGCCGCGGCGTTGGCCGCAACGCTGGACCTCGACCCCGACACCGGCATACTCCTGTTCACCGCCGCCGTCCTCGGCACCGGTCTGTCGCTGCCCTTCGTCCTGCCCTGGCTCGGCTACGGGCTGGCCGGGCTGGTGCGCCGAATTCCTCGCAGTCCCGTGTGGTTGGAGTTGGCGACCGGACGGATGCGGCACGCGCCGGGCGTAGCGCCGCGGCTCGTAGCATCGCTGACCGTGACGGTCTATATCGTCGGGCTGGCGTTGCTCGGAACGTCGCTCTTTATCAACGACCGCAACCTCCGGTTGGAGCCCTCCTCGGGCGAGCGCCGGATGCTCAGCTTGTCAAATGGCGACGATCGTCTCGTCGAGGCGCTCCGCACATTATCCGATGTGGACGTCTTCAGCGTCAGCCACGTGCCGGTGCGGGTCAACGGCGACCCCAGCAACATCCTGGTCGCGGACTGCGCCGACTTCGCGAAGATGTACGTGCTGGCCGCCGGTCAGTCCTGCGTGGATGGCAACGTGTACAGGCTGGACAACGGGTTCGCAGGACGCGGAGTCCTGGCCGCTGACCAACTGGTGCTCACCAGCGCAGGTGTGCCGCTGCCCAAGCCAGCCGGGACGCTCAGCGTCCGGCCGAGAGAAGATACCTGGAGCGGCGGCTTGCTGCTGGTGACCCGGCGGGCGCCGGCGGCAGATTCTCTGCAGGTCGATCTCACGTCCACCGGCGTGGTGGTGCCCAACCTCGACAGAGCTGATCAGGCGTTACGGATCGTCTCGTCGACATCGCCGACGGCGGTTCTGGAGGGCGACCTCGGCATCCGCCAGGGCTACGACACCGACCTTCTGGTCACGTTGCTGGTCGTCGGGTTAGCGATCAGCTTCGCGCTGAGCGTGGGCGCGTTCGCGGCGGCCGCGGTCGACCGCACGATGGAGCGCCGCCGCGATAACGCCACCTTGGCGGTGGTCGGCGTCAGCCGTCGTACGACAACCCTCGGGGAGATCGCATTTGGCGGTCTACCGCTCGCGATCGGCCTTGCCGCGGCGACGCTTGCCACGCTGGTCATCGCGGGCTCTCTAGGCGCGGTGATGGACGCCCCCATATCCGTCTTGTTCACGCGAATGTCGCCGGTGCTCTGGATGACGGCCGCGGCTCTGCTGGTCGGGTTGGGCCTACTCGCCGTACCTGCCTGGGTGGCGCAGCGCCTTACCACCGAATACCTGCGCCGCCCGTAAAGGTTGAGGACGGCGCGATTGGGCGCCGTGCGCTTCTCTCGAGTCACCAACCAATGCGATTCCGGGCGTGACGGCATCGCGTCGACGTCCGCACCGCGATCGCGTGGGCAATGGCACTCGATGAACCCGCTGACGGCGCTGCGCGCGGCACTCCGGCGTCTGGTCGAGGCACGTACGCTGCCGTCGATCGACGAAGGAGTCTGACAGTGCTGACAACTCGCATCGCCCATCCGAACGAGCTACCGGCCTTGACCACCTATCCGCAGGACGACGAGCGCAACACCGCGACCGCTGCCTACCTGGCCGGCCTGCTGGAAAGCGGGTGCACCAGGCCCGAGTGGTGCCTGGTCGCCGAGCGCGACGGCCGTCTGGTCGGCAACGTGGTGCTGTGGGCGCTGCCCGAGCGCACCGTGCCGATGGACATCGTGCTGCTGGAACCCGGGGATCCGGGCACCGGCGCGGCGCTGTTGTCCTACGCCGCTGAGCAGGCCCGCAAGCTGGGCGCCACGACCCAGGGGCACGTCCTGGACAGCCCGGCCCATGCCCCGCAGTTCCAGCGGGATCCGTACCTGCGCGAAGAGCTGCTCGCCGGCGCCGGGTTCGCGGTCGCCCGCGACGGCTGCCGGTTCGTGTGGACCGCCGGGGACCCGCGGCCGGCCCAGGACGAGGGACTGCGCTGGCGGTCCCTGGCCGACCTGGGCCGTGCGCCGTTCGTGGAGCTGCTCGCCGACACCTTCACCGACACCGCCGACTCGATCTTCCAAGCCGAGATAGCCGAGCACGGCCTGGTGGGTGCCGCCGAGCGCAACGTGTCCGACATGCTCGAGCTGGACCACCATCCGAGCTGGTACGAGATCGGCTACGACGCGGCGGACACGCCCGTGGCGATCAGCATGCCGGCTCGTACACCCTCCTCCGCGGTGATCGGCCTCGTCGCTGTCGCCCGGGTCGGCCGTGGTCAGGGCTACGCCACCGGCGTGGTCGCCCGGGGCACCCAGGTGCTCGTCGACGCCGGCGCCGACGAGATCCGTGGGGACTGCGACGCCGGCAACATCGGCATGTTCAAGGCGTTCCAGCGCGCCGGCTACCGCAACTTCGCGAACCGGAGGATGTTCACCCGCGCGCTCTGAGCCGCGGTTCGCACCCGGTCGCGGTCGGTACCGTTGAGGCATGGATCGACCGGAGGTCCGGGACCTCGAGTATTTCGTCGCCGTGGCGGAGCATCGGCACTTCGGCCGGGCCGCCGAGCAACTGGGGATGGCCCAGCCGCCGCTGTCCCGCGCGATCAGTCGGCTGGAGCGCCGGATGGGCGTCCCGCTCTTCGCGCGGACCAGCCGGCGGGTCGACCTGACCACCGCCGGCGAGGTGTTTCTCCGGGAAAGCAACAAGATCCTTGAAGACCTGGAGGGAGCGGTACGGCGTACGCAGCAGGCGGCCCGACCCCGGCGGCTCGTGCTCGCCGCCCCGGCCGGCACCGGCGTCGGCCTGCTCGCCGACCTGCTGGAGGCCTACCGCGGCGGTCCCGACCCCGTGCCCGTCGAGGTGCTCTTCACCGCCGACACCGGCGCGGCCGCCCGCACCGGCGCGGCTGACGCGGCCTTCCTGTGCAGCACCAGCGATCTCGACGGCCTGGACACGGTCGACCTCCTCGAGGAGACGCCGGTCGCGCTGCTGCCCGCCGGGCACCCGTTCGCGGCCCGCGCGAGCCTGTCCATGGTCGAGCTGGCGAGTGACGACCGCTTCCGGGCCGACCCGCCGCCGGTCGGTCTCGACGAGCTGCTCGACCGGATCGCGCTCGGCGAGCTCGTGGTGTTGAGCGGCGCGAGCGCGACCGGCCGGCTGGGCTCGTCGGTCGTCGCGGTGCCGGTGCACGGCGTACCCGCGAACCGGATCGTTCTGGGCTGGCCGCGCGCGACCCCGTCGGCCGCGCGCGACCAGCTCGTCGCGGTCGCGCTGGCGACGGTCAGATCTGGTTGATGCCACCGTCGACGTGCAGCTCGGACCCGGTCATGAAGCTGCTCTGGTCCGACGCGAGGAAGAGCGCCACGGCGGCCTGCTCGGCCGGGACCGCGACCCGACCCATGGGTACGCCCGCGGCCAGCATGGCCACGAACTCGTCCGGCGCCATCCCGGGCGGCGTGTTGCCCCGGACCAGCGACGTGTCGGTGACGTGCGGCGCCAGGGCGTTGACCCGGATGCCGCGCTCCTTGAGCTCGTTGGCCCAGGTACGCGCCAACGACCGCACCCCGGCCTTGGCGGCCGCGTAGAGCCCGACCCCGGCGGCCCCGCGCCCGGCGGTGGTGGACGACGTGAGAATGACCGAGGCGTTGTCGTTGAGCAAGGGCAGGGCCTTCTGCACGGTGAACAGGGCGCTGCGCAGGTTGAGCCGGGTGGCGTACTCGTAGTCGTCCTCGGTCACGTCCGCCAGCGCCGCCATGGGCGTCCCGCCGACGTTGGCGTAGAGCACGTCGATCCGCCGCCCGTCAGCCTCGACGGTGGCGAAGAGCCGATCGAGATCGGCCAGATCGGTCACGTCCCCGGGCACTCCACTGGCCCGCCCGGCCCCGATCCGCGCGACGGCCTCGTCGAGCTCGATTTTCCGCCGCCCGGTGAGATAGACGTACGCCCCTTCCTGCGCGAACCGCAGCGCACTGGCGAACCCGATGCCCTCACTTGCCCCCGTAACCACGGCGACCTTGCCGTCGAGCTGACCCATTTCACTTCTCCCTTGAACGACCACTGTGGACGGGCGGCTCGTCGACCGCCCGCTCCGCCAGTGCATCTCGCGGAAGCCGCACCAACAATGATCATCTCGGTACGAACCGATACCCGCGGAGTATCACCCCAGCGCCGGCCTGCTCTGATCGAGAACAAGACCACCGGTCCGCATGCGCCGTTCGAAAGTTCGGCGTTGGACCACGGGCTGTCCGCGCCGGCCCTCGTGTCGGCGACAGCGCGCCCACGTTTGCGGCTGTCCGCGGCGTGGTCGCGATGCCCCCTCGGACTCCAGGTGCAGGGCGACCGGCTCGATCGCCGCGGTTGCGCCTTACGACGGGCGATCACGGTCCCAGACCGCCATGGCGGCAATGTTCCCGCCGCGGTCGCGCGGGCGGGCCGCGTGCTGTTCCGGGAAGGTCCATCCGAAGTGGACCGCACCCAGCCGTACGACGGTGGTCACGACCACGCAGGCGAGGCCCGCGACCAAGGTCGGTGTGCCGAGCGTGGCGAGCAGGACGAAGGTGCCCGCGCCCGATCCGGCGGCGACGGCGTAGAGCGTGCCGACGTGCAGGAAGGAGATCGGCAGGTGCAGGAGGACGTCGCGCAGCATGCCGCCGCCGATGGCCCCGATGACGCCGACCACCAAGGCCCCGGCCGGGCCGACGCCCAGCGACAGCGCCTTCGAGGCGCCGATCGCGCCGAAGAGTCCCATGACGAGTGCGTCGAGCACCGTGACCAGCCAGGCCGCCCGCGCGAACAGCGACTGCAGCAGCATCCCGAGGATGGCGCAGGCGGCGGCGACCAGCAGGTACCAGTTCATCCAGATCACGACCGGTGGCTGGTTGAGCACGACGTCGCGGAGCAGGCTGCCCCCGAGCGCGACCGCGAGCCCGATCACGATGACGCCGAGCACGTCGATGCGCCGCTGCCGCTCGCCCGCCGCGAACAGGGCGCCCTGCAGGCCGCCGAGCCCGGCGGCGAGGAGTTCGATCCAGAGCGCCACCTGGAACGGCGTGCTGGCCATGCGGTCACCCCCACCGGAGAGTCGGGGCCGGCTCGCGCCGGCCCCGAGGACGCGTCAGGCGTTCCGCGCCGCGGTCGCGATGACGTCGGCGACGACACCGGACTGGGTCAGGTAGAGCGCGTGGCTGGCCGACACGTTGGTGATCTGCGCGCCGGCGCGCTTGGCCATGTGCTGCAGCATCGCCTGGTCGAACGACTTGTCCTCCGTCGCGATCACGGCCCAGGTCGGCTTGTCGCGCCAGGCGGCGTGCGTCACCGGCGTCGCGAACACCGACATGTTGATCGGCACCTGGGTGTCGCGGAGGAACGCGGCGTCCGCGTCGCCGACGTCGGCGGCGAAACCGGCCTGGAACTTCTCGTGGTTGAGGAAGCCGTAGCCGTCCGGCCCGACGTCGATGACGAAGTCGGGCGTCGGCGCGAATCCCTCGTACTGCTGGGCGGTCGTCTCGCCGGTGTCGGGTGCCAGGGCCGACACGTACACGAGCCCGGCGACCTTCGGGTGCACCCCCGCCTCGGTGATCACCGTGCCGCCCCAGGAGTGGCCCACGAGAATCGTGGGGCCGTCCTGCAGGTCGAGGATTCGCGTGGTCGCCGCGACGTCGTCGGCCAGTGAGGTGAGCGGGTTCTGGACGATCGTGACCCGGAAGCCTTGGGCGGTCAGCGTGTCGTAGACGCCGCGCCAGCCCGAACCGTCAGCGAACGCGCCGTGCACCAGCACGACGTTCTTGATCTCTCCAGCGGTGGTGCTCATCAGGGCTTGTCCTTCCGTCGTTGGCCAGTCACCGATGTGCAATATATTGCACATCGGTGGCGCCAACAAGACTCAGGTCGATTTGTGTAACGACGAACACTGTGCGCAATATTTTGTATGCCGATCCCACCGGGTGACCCCGCCGTAGGCCGCTCGCTCCTCCGCGACGACGTCTACCGGCGCCTCCGCGACGCCATCGTCGACGGCACGTTCGTGCCCGGCGAGCAGCTCAAGGACGGTGACCTCGCGGAATGGCTCGGGGTGAGCCGCACCCCGGTGCGCGAGGCCCTCCTCCGCCTCGGCGGAAGTGGCCTGGTCGTGGCGCTGCCCGGCCGATCGACGCGGGTCAGCACCATCGACCCCGAGGCCGTACGGGACGCCCGCGACGTCATCGCCGCGATGCACGAGTTGGCCGTGCGCCAGACGACGGGCCGGCTCGGCGCGGACGACCTCGACCGCATGCGCGAAGCGAACCGCCGCTTCGCGGAGGCGGTGACCGCGGGCGACCTCGCGGCGGCCCTGGACGCCGACGAGGCCATGCACGGGATCCCGATCGCGGCGCTGGGCAACCACGCGGTGACGGCAGTGCTGGACCAGTTCGACCCCCTGGTACGCCGCGCGGAGCGCCTGCGCTTCAGCACAGCCGGCCACACCTCGGTCGAGCTCCACACCCAACTGATCGAGAAAATCGCCGCCGGCGACGCCCAGGGAGCCGGCAGGGTGGCCTTCGACATCTGGCACACCCTGCGCATCGAGGACGGTCAGTCGACCTCGACAGGCTAGCCGCGGGCGCTGCGGGACGCGGCGACGATCCTGTCGGTCTCGTCGTCGAACTCGCCGATCAGCTCCTCCAGCATGTCCTCCAGCCCCACCACGCCGACGACCCGCTCGTCCGACGTGACGATGGCGAGCTGCGCCCGGTGCTCGCGCATCAGCCGCACCGCGGCCGCCACCGGCAGTGACGCGCCCAGGGACAGCGGCGACGACATCAGGTCCGCCGCCGTGCGGGGTGCGCCCGGGAAGGTCGTCGCCCGTACCGCGTCCCGGACGTGGACGAAGCCGCGGACCTCGTCGTACGGTGCGATCACCGCGAGCCGTGAGCGGCCCGAGCGGCGGCTGACCAGCTCGACCTCGCGGGCCGGCGCGGACGGCGGCACCGAGACCACGTCGGCCAGCGGCGTCATGACCTGCGCCACCGTCGTGTTCTGCACCGCGAGCATCGCCGTCAACAGTTCGTGTTCGGCGGCCGCGATCGTGCCGTGTTCGCGGGACGACTGGAGCAGCAGGCGCAGCTCGTCCGGGCCGTGCACCTGGGCCAGCTCGTTCTGCGGTCGCACCTTCACGAGCCGCAGGCAGGCGTTGGCCAGCTCGTTGAGCGCCAGCAGCGCCGGCCGGAACACCCAGGTGAACGCCCGGAACGGGCGGGCCAGCAGCAGCGCCGACGTCTCCGGGTGGCTGATCGCCCACGACTTCGGGGCCATCTCGCCGACCACCACGTGCAGGAAGCTCACGATGATGACGGCGATCAGGAACGCGAAGACGTACGAGACGCCCGATGGCAGGCCGGTCAGGTCCAGCAGCGGCTGCAGCAGGTGGCTGACCGTCGGTTTCGCGAGCGCACCTAGAGCCAGCGTCGACAGGGTGATGCCGAGCTGCGCGCCGGCCAGCATGACCGACAGCTCGCGTACGCCGGCGATCGCCGAGCGGGCCGACTTGTTGCCCGCCGCGGCCGCCTGCTCGAGGCGGTGGCGCTTCGACGCGACCAGCGCGAACTCGGCCGCCACGAAGAACGCGTTGGCCACCAGCAGCAACACGGAGATGATCAAGGACCAGGTGGTGCTCATGCCCGCACCACCCGCATCGAGACCTCGTCGGGGACGTGCCGGCGGACCGACTCGACGCGCAGCCGCGCGCGGCCCGGCGACACCGGCTCGCCCTCGGGCGTGAGCACCGGCGGCAGGTCCACGACGACCTCGTCACCCGGTGTCGGCACGCGGCCGAGCCGCTGCAGCACCAGGCCCGAGACCGTGTCGTAGGTCGGCGACGACGGAAGCACCAGGTCGGTGGTCGCCTCCACCTCGTCGAGGCGCCAGCGGCCCGGCAGCGACCAGGCGCCGTCCGCCCGGCGGCGCGCCGCCGGCTCCGGCGGGTCGTCCTCGTCGTGGATCTCGCCTACCAGTTCCTCGGCGATGTCCTCGAGGCTGAGCACGCCGGCGAACCCGCCGTACTCGTCGATGACGATCGCGAGCTGGCGGTGTTCGGCCCGGAGCCGCTCCAGCACCGCGGGCAACGGCAGTGTCTCCGGCACCAGCAGGGCGGGCGCGGCGAGATCGCCGACGGCCACCCGGCCGCGCTCGGCCGGGTCGACCTCGACCACGTCGGCGACGGCCACGATGCCGCGTACGTCGTCGACGGCCGAGCCGACCACCGGGAACCGGGTGTGGCCGCGGTCGAGCAGTTCGACCACGCGTACCGCCGGCTCGTCGGCATTGATCGTGACCACGTCGACGCGCGGCACCATGGCGTCGCCCGCCGTCCGGGAGCGGAAGTCGAGCCCGCGGTCGAGCAGCCGGAACGTGTCGTCGTCGAGATCGCCGGACTCGCGGGAGCTCTCGATGATCCGGTCGAGATCCTCGGTGGTGGCGCCCTGGGGCAGCTCCTCGACGGGCTCGATGCCGACCGCTCGCAGCAGCCGGTTGGAGGTCGCGTCGAAGAGCCTGATCAAGGGGCCAGCGATCTTGAGGTACGCCAGCGTCGAGCGGGACAGTGCCCGGGCCAGGGCCTCCGGCTTCGCGATCGCGAGGTTCTTGGGTGCCAGCTCACCGACCACCATCTGGATGACGGTGGCGACCGTCAGCGCGATGATCACGGAGATGGTCGAGGTGACCGCCTCCGACGCGCCGGTCAGACCGATCAGGTCGGCAACCCCTTCGCCGATGTACGGCTCCGCGAAGTAACCGGCGAGCAGCGCGGTGACGGTGATGCCCAGCTGGGCGCCGGACAACATGAATGACAGGTGGGTGGTGACCTTGAGCGCCCGTTCGGCGGCGGCGTCACCCGCCTCGGCCTCGGCGCGCAGCTTCGACCTGTCGACGGCGACGTATGCGAACTCCTGGGCCACGAAGAAGCCGGTCGCCACGGTCAGAACGAGAATCAGGGCGAGGCCCGCGAGGATCAACATGATGACCGGGAGCCGAGGTGCCGCTCGAGCGGCAGGGCGGCTGAGGAGGGGAGCCGGTGCGAGACCGGCTCGGTACTACTGCCTTCTTCCACCTGACGAGGTTATCCAGATTCGCTGAAGGTTGGCTGGGAACCCCGTCAAGCCAGATACCCGCTGGCCTGCAGATGGAACAGCTCCTGGTAGAGCCCGCCCGCGGCGATCAGCTCGTCGTGACTGCCGTGCTGCACGATGCGCCCGTGGTGCAGCACGTAGATCTCGTCGGCGTGGCGCACGTTGGCCAGCCGGTGCGTGATCAACACCACGGTGCGGTCGGGGCGCCGGCGGAGCTGCTGGAACATCGCGTGCTCGGCCCGCGCGTCGAGGGCCGACGAGGGCTCGTCGCAGATCAGCAGGCTGCCGTCGCGGTAGAAGCCCCGCGCCGCGACCAGCCGCTGCCACTGCCCGCCGGAAAGGTCGTGACCGTCCTTGAACTGCCGGTTCAGCAGCGTCTCGTACCCCTTGGGCAGTTCTTCGATCATCTCGTGAGCCGACGCCGCGGAAGCCGCGTCGACGACCGAGGGTCCGGCTTCCCGGTGGGTACGCCCGACCGCGATGTTCTGGTGGGCCGTGAACGGGAACTTCCACCAGTCCTGGGTGATCACCGCGACGTGCGCGGCCCGGCTGGCCGGATCGATCCGGTCGGCCTCCAGTCCGTTCCAGGTGATCGTGCCGGCGGTCGGCACGTAGAGGCCGGCCAGCAGCTTGGCGAGGCTGGACTTGCCGGAGCCGTTCTCGCCGACGAGGGCGATCACCTGTCCTTTGCGGACGGTCAGCGACACGCCGTCGACGGCCGGCGTGTCGGTGTCCGGATAGCGCAGGCTGACCCGGTCGAGCCGGATCTCGTCGAACCCGTCGACCTGCTCGCCGCCCGGCTCCGGGGCCTGCGCCCAGGCCCGGTCGACGAACGTGCGGAAGTCGCCGTAGTAGAGGGCGTCCTCGTAGAGCCGGTTCGTCGCGTAGATCGCCGTGTTGAGGCCCATCTGGGCGGCCTGCAGGGCGAGCAGCGCGGTGGCCGCCGCGGCCAGCGGGATGGACCCGTTGACGAGCAACCAGCCGAGCACCCCGTAGAGGCCCAGGCTGGCCGCCCCGCCGACGGCCGCGCCCAGGGTGCGGGTGCCGGTCTGGGCGCGGACGAGCCGCATCTCGGCGGCCGTCTGGTTGCGCATGATCCGCTCGTACTGGCCGAGCAGGAAGTCGCGCATCTGGTAGCTGCGGACCTCGGCCGCGGTGTGCCGGTTGGCCATGATGCTGCCGAGCAGCCACATCCGGCGCCGGCGGCTGATGAACGCGAGCATGGCCAGGTATTCGCGGCGCGCCATCCGCACGGCGGTCACCGCCGACGGGATCGCGGCGATGATCAGGCAGGGCAGCAGGACCGGCTCGATGACGGCGATCGCGGCCGCCGTGGCAGCGACGCGGACCAGGCCGGTCAGCAGGTCCACACTGGAGTTGACGATCGAGGCCGCCACGAGGATGCCGCGGTCCTTGGCCCGGTCCATCTCCTCCGAGAAGCCCGAGTCGTCGAAGGCGGCGAGGCCGACCGCCGTCGTCGCGCCGAACAGCCGCAACTCCACCGCGTAGTTGATCTGCGGCGCCAACCGGGCCTGCGCCCAGCCCGCCGCGATCGTCAGCGCACCGCGGACCGTAACCGCGGTCGCCGCGGCGACCAGCGCCGGCAGGGCCGCCCTGATCCGGTCGGGGGTCGGGCCGGCCGCGAACAGTTCGGTCAGCACGGTGCTGGTGGCCAGCAGGCCGAAGGTCGTCGCGACACCGGCGACGACGTTGAAGGCGATCGCGGCGACCGTGTCGAGCCGGCTCGCCTGCCAGGCCAGGGAGACGGCCTCGCGGACGATGGACGGCAGCCGGCGGGCGACGGCCCAGAAGCTGGTCTCCGCGAAGGACGCGCTGTGGTGCAGCCAGTCGGGCGCGGCCAACTCGGGAAGCGTGTCGTCGTCGATCGTTTGCCGCACCACGGGCCGCTCCTCGAAGCCGGGGGGCAGTCTGGGAATGGCGGTGGACCCACGTATCGACGCGGGTCCACGTTCAACCTAGCTCACCTTCGCCGGTTGTTAGCCTCGGCGGGTGGAGATTCGCGACGCGACGCCCGAGGACTGGCCCCGCATCTATCCGTTCTTCGCCGCCATCGTCGACGCGGGCGGCACCTATGCCTATCCGACCGACCACACGGTGGAGTCGGCGCGGCCGTGGTGGATGTCGGAGCCGCCGGGGTTGACGGTGGTGGCCGAGAGCGAGGGTCAGCTCCTCGGGTCGGCGAAGATGGGCCCGAACCGGCCGGGGCGGGGCGCGCACATCGCGACCGCGAGCTTCATGGTCGACCCGGCGCACCAGGGGCGTGGGGTCGGCAAGGCGTTGGGTTCCTATGCGGTGGAGTGGGCGCGGTCCGCGGGTTACGTCGGCATGCAATTCAACGCCGTGGTCGAGACCAACGTCGTCGCCGTGCGGCTGTGGCAGCAACTCGGGTTCACGATCATGACGACCATTCCGGAGGCGTACGACCATCGGGTGAATGGTTTGGTCGGTCTGCACGTGATGTACCAAAAGTTCTAGGCGGCACTTGCTGGCATATGTCCCTTATGGAGAAAAGATCCCTCGTACTTTCGGCTAGCTTCTCGGTTCTGTTCGGCTTAAAGTGAGCGTCGATCGGTTAACCCGTGCTCCATAGCAAAGATCGCTATCGGGTACGCCCTGGGAGGCTCACGATGTCGACGCAGACTGTTCTCGAGTCCGCTCCTGTTCTCGAGTCCACTCCGGACACGGCTTCGCCGACGGAGACCGCGACCGAGCTGCTCACCGCCCTGGCCGCGGTGCCCGCCGGTCACCCGTCCCGGGCCGCGTTGCGGGACCGCACGATCGAGGCCTGGCTGCCGCTGGCCAATCACCTCGCCCACCGCTACAGCGGCCGTGGCGAGCCCACCGACGACCTGTTGCAGACCGCCGCGATCGGTCTGATCAAGGCGGTCGACAAGTTCGACCCGACCCGCGGCGTCGACTTCGCCGGTTACGCGATCCCGACCATCATCGGTGAGCTCAAGCGGC
>NZ_BONE01000124.1 GCF_016862555.1 Asanoa siamensis
CTGGCGCGTCGTGGCGGGCTCGCCGAGAATGCGGGTAACGATCCCGATCTCGGAAGCGAGCGCCGATGGCTGACGAACCGATCCGCGTGACGGTGTGGGGCGAGGGCCGCCACGAGCGGCGCGACGCGAACGTGGCCGCCATGTATCCCGACGGGATGCACACCACGATCGCGGCGGGCATCTCCGAACACGCCGGCTCCGCGGTCGAGGTCCGCTGCGTCACCCTGGACGACGAGGGGCAGGGCCTGCCCGACGAGGTGCTGGCGGCGACGGACGTGCTGACCTGGTGGGGGCACCTGGCCCACGACGAGGTGAGCGACGACCTGGTCGACCGCGTGCAGGCCGCGGTGCTGGCCGGCATGGGCCTGGTCGTGCTGCACTCGGGCCACTGGTCCAAGATCTTCAAACGCCTGATGGGTACGAGCTGCGCGCTGCGCTGGCGCAACGGCGACGACCGCGAGCTCGTGTGGACGGTGGACCCGAACCACCCTGTCGCCGAGGGCGTACCGAGCCCGCTGGTGATCGAGCGGCAGGAGATGTACGGCGAGTTCTTCGACATCCCCGCGCCCGACGAGCTGGTGTTCGTGAGCTCCTTCAGCGGCGGCGAGGTGTTCCGCAGCGGCTGCGCGTGGCGGCGCGGGCGGGGCCGGGTCTTCTACTTCAGCCCCGGCGACCAGGACTACCCGGTCTACCACCACCCGGGCGTGCGCCGGGTGGTCGCCAACGCGGCGGTGTGGGCCGCCCCGTCCGGCGCGCCCCGGGCGGAGACGCCGATCGCGTACGCGCCGACGGGCTGGTACGCGTGACCCTGCGCGCGGTGCTGGTCGGCGCCGGCGCGATGGGCGCGGAGTGGCTGGCCGCCCTCCGCGCGTCTCCCGACGTCGAGCTGGCCGCGGTGGTCGACATCGACGCCGCGGCGGCGGCCCGCGCGGCCGCCGGTGTCCCGTCGTCGACGTCGCTCGCCGCGGTGGCGCCCGGCGCCGACTTCGTGGTCGACGCGACCGTGCCGGCCGCCCATTTCGCGGTCACCGCCGAGGCGCTGCGCCTGGGCCTGCCGGTGCTGGGCGAGAAGCCGCTGACCGAGACGCTGCCGCAGGCGCTGTCGCTGGCCGCCCTGTCGTCGCTGACCGGCACGCTGTTCGTGGTCAGCCAGTCGCGCCGGTTCGAGGCCAACCTGGCGTCGTTCAAGTCGCAGATCTCCGCCCTCGGCCCGGTCGGCTCCCTGACCACGACGTTCCACCGCGGCCCGCACTTCGGCGGCTTCCGCGAGACGATGCCGCACCCGCTGCTGCTCGACATGGCCATCCACCCGTTCGACACGGCCCGCTACCTGCTCGACGACGAGCCGGTCTCGGTCTTCTGCGACGCCTACAACCCGCCCTGGAGCTGGTACGCGGGCGACGCCTCGGCCAACGCGCTGTTCCGCTTCGCGTCCGGCGCGCGCTACTCGTACACGGCGTCGTGGTGTGCCGTCGATTTCGAGACGTCCTGGAACGGGAGCTGGGAGGCCCACACGGGCAACGGCACGGCGCGGTGGGACGGCGACCACGCGCCGGGCTCGCAGGACGGCGACGCCAACACCCTGCTGGAGACGATCAGCGCGTCCCTGGCGGTGTTCGTCGAGGCGTTGCGCGGCGGCACTCCCCCGGCCACCTCGGTGCACCGCAACGTGCTGAGCCTGGCGATGGTGCTGTGCGCGGTCGAGTCGGCCGACTCGGGCCGGCCGGTCGCCATCGACGACACGCTGGCCGCGGCGCACGCGGCGGCGGTCGCGACCGCGCCACCGGACGTGGCCGAGGTGCTGCGCTCGTGGCCGACGGTTCGCGAAGCCCTGCGCGGATAACAGAACTTTCCCGGATTCCAGCCGAAACAGCGACCCTTCGAGCCGATCGACTTGATCATCTCGCCGCCTGTTGACCTGCGCCTTCGCCCGTGTCGGACGTCGCGCCGTTCGCGCTGTTCATCGGCGCGGCGATGTCGGTCACCGCGTTCCCGGTGCTGGCGCGCATCCTCACCGACCGGAACATGCTGCGGACCGAGGTCGGCGGGCTCGCGCTGGCCAGCGGCGCCGTCGACGACGTCATCGCCTGGACGCTGCTCGCCGGCGTCGTCGCGATCGGTGCCGGCGGCGGCGACGTGCCGTGGCAGACGCTGCTGGCCGTGCCGTACACCCTGCTGATGTTCCTGGTCGTCCGGCCGCTGCTGCGCCGCCTCGCGAGCGCCCGCGAGCGCGCCGGCCGGCTCACGCCGAGCATCCTCGCGGTCATGCTGGTGGGGCTGCTGCTGTCGTGCTGGGTCACCGAGGCGATCGGCGTGCACGCCATCTTCGGGGCGTTCCTGTTCGGCGCGGTGATGCCACGCGCCGGCGGCGAGGCCCTGCGGCACGAGACCCTGGAACGGCTGGAGCAGGTGAGCGTTCTGCTCCTGCTGCCGGTCTTCTTCGTCATCGCCGGGCTCCGGGTCGATTTGTCCACCCTGGACGGTCGCGGCCTGCTCGACCTCGCCCTGATCCTGGCCGTCGCGATCACCGGCAAGTTCGTCGGCGCGTACGCCGGGGCGCGGTTGAACCGGATCTCCCCGCGCCGGTCGGGTGCCCTGGCGACACTGATGAACACCCGTGGCCTCACCGAGATCGTGATCCTCACCGTCGGCGTGCAACTCGGCATCCTCAACGACACGCTGTTCTCGATGATGGTGGTGATGGCGCTCGTCACCACGGTGATGGCCGGGCCGCTGCTGGCCGTGATCTACCCGAACCGGCTCGTCGAGCAGGACGCGGCGGAGCAGCAGCGGGCGGCCCTGGGTGTGCCGCAGGCCTACCGCGTGCTGGCGATCGTGCCGCCCGGGGCGGCCGCGGCACCCCTGGTCGACCTGGCAGCCGGCGTGGCGGCGCGGCGCGATCCGGCCGAGGTGATTCTCAGTCGCGTGCTGCCGTACCCGAGCGCGCGGGTCGAGGTCGGGACCGGCCTGTCCGGAGACCTGGTGGCCATGACCGCCTCCATGGCCGAACTGGCGGAGCTCGCCGAGCCCGTCCGGCGCGCCGGCCCGTCGGCACCCGTGTTCGCCCGGTTCAGTGCCGATCCGGCGGCCGAGATGTCGGCCCAGGTCGACGCGACCCAGCCGGACGTCCTGGTCGTCACGGCCGACCAGGACGGCTACCAGGCCTTGCGCCGGGACATCGGGACGAGCCTGGTCACCGTCGTCGCCCCGCTGCCGGCCACGTGGGCCGGGGTGTTCGTGCGGGCGAGCGCGGACGCCGACGGCGAGGCGGCGGTGCGGATCGGCGCCGACCTGGCCGCCGCCCACGGTGTGGATCTCGTCGTGGACGCCGGGGGCCGCCCGCCGCGCCGCCTTACGTATATCGTGCAGGAACTCGGGAACGGGGTCGCCTTCGGATCGACCGCGCCTCCGTCGGCTCTGGTCGTGGGCACCGGCGAGGCGGCGGGCACACACCTGCTCGTACGCGCCCGACGGGACGCACCCGCGAAGAGCGGATTGCCGACGGCACCACCGATGCCGGCACCGGCATGACGCACACTCGTACGGAAGCTCGACGCAGGCGGGAGTAAGGGAACGATGGCCGGCAACCAGGCGCCACAGGGGCGGCCCCTGCGCGACGGAGACCCGCGCCGGCTCGGCCGGTACACAGTGGTCGGTCGGCTCGGCGAGGGCGGCATGGGCACCGTCTACCTCGCGCACACGCCCGACGGCGTGCCGGTGGCCGTCAAGGTGATCCGCACGGACCTGGCCCACGACGAGCAGTTCCGGCGCCGGTTCCGCAGCGAGGTCAACCGCGCCCGGCAGGTGCCGCCGTTCTGCACGGCCGAGGTGCTCGACGCCGACCCGAACCACGACATGCCCTACCTGGTCGTCGAGTACGTCGACGGGCCGAGCCTCGCGGCCGTCGTGGCGGAGCGCGGTCCGCTGTCGCAGTCGAACCTGCACGGGCTCGCGATCGGCGTCGCCACCGCACTCACCGCGATCCACGGCGCCGGCGTGATCCACCGCGACCTGAAGCCCAACAACGTCCTGCTGGCGGCGGGCAGCCCGAAGGTGATCGACTTCGGCATCGCCCACTCGCCGCAGGCGACGACCGGCCTCACCCGCACCGACCAGATGGTCGGCACCGTCGGATACATGGCGCCGGAACGGTTCGAGCCGTCCACCGGTTCAGCCATCACCCCGGCGGCGGACATCTTCTCGTGGGGTGCGGTGATCGCCTTCGCGGGCACCGGCCGGAACGCGTTCGGGTCCGACCACGCACCGGTGGTGGCCGCGCGGATCCTCACCCAGCCGCCGGACCTTTCCGGCCTTTCCGGCCTGTTGCGCGACCTGGTCGAGCAGTCGCTCGCCAAGAGCCCGGAGGACCGACCGACCGCCCGCGGGCTGCTCGACCGGCTGCTGACGACGGGCGCGTCCCGCTCGCCCGACCTGGCCGCGGCGTTCGCCCGGCAGCCGGCGCTGCAGGTCGCCGCGGAGGAGGCCGTCCAGGCGACGGACAGGGGCGATCCCGTGACCGTCGCCGATGCCGCCGCACCGTCCGCCCTGACCCCCGCCGTGGTTCCCGATCCCGATGCGACGACGCTGTTCGACGGGCGGCCGCCGCGGGCCTCGGCGCGGGCGACGCCGCCTCCGCCCGCGCCGCCGCCGTCGTCGACCCCTTCGTCCGCACCGAGCCCTTCGCCCGCTTCGGCGCCTTCGGCCCGGTCCTCGGGTGGCCGGTGGAGTCGGGTTCTGGTGCTGGTGATCGCGATCGCGGCGCTGGCCACGTCACTGACCGTCGCGGGCCTCGTCTACCGCGGCCTCCCGTCCGACGGCGGCGCGGCCAACCCGCCGGCCACGAGTGCCGCGGCCACGACCCCGACTCCCACTCCGACGGCGCCGGCCGGCTCGGCGCCGCCCGGCCAGGTGGTCATCGCCGACCCGCTCACGGCGCCCGGCGTGTGGCCGGTCCGCACCGACGCGGTCAACCACGCGACCTGCGCGTACGACAACGCGTTCGTGGTCACCCGGGACACTCTCGGCTCGTACCGCTGCCCCGGGGTGCCCGACGTGCTGACCGACTTCAGCGTCGCCGTCGACGTGCGGCTGCGTACCCCGGGCAGTTGTGCCGCGGTCTGGTTCCGCTTCGACACGGCCGGCTTCGTCCTGCGCGTCTGCGGCGAGGCCTACTACCTGGCGACGCATGGCGCCGGCGGCCCCTCCACCATCACGCCGCTGCGCACCTTCCAACTCGCCGAGCCGATCCCGCTGGACACGGCGACCAGGGTCGCCATCACGGCGAGCGGGCCCAACCTGACGTTCGCCAGGGACGGCGCGCAGGTCGGCACGGCCGCCGGGGCCGGCTTCGAGAAGGGACGCGTGGTCCTGGGCATCTTCCAGGACGGCCAGACGGACACCACACCACCGTTCTCCGTCTCGTTCGCGAACATCGAGATCCGTACGCTGGAGCGCTGAGGGGTTCTGTAGCGTGCAGCGGTGACGTATCGCGAGGTGGGCGAGGACGCGTGGGCGTGGGTACGCACGCGGGTGCGCGACGACGACGGGCCCTGGCTGGCCGAGGAGGGCGCGACGGCGCCGCCGGCCGACCGGGACTCCCTCTACGCGGGCGTGGCCGGGCTGGCGCCGCTGCTCGCGGAGATCGCGGCCGGTCGTGAGCTGACCGGCGCCGAGCGTCGGCTGGCCGAGCGGGTCGTCGAGCGGCTGGAGGCGTCGACGACGCGTGAGGCCTCGCTGTACGACGGGCTGGCCGGCAGCGCCATGGCGTTGCGGCTGCTGGCACCCGGTCGCGAGGCGGTGGCGCTGCGGCGGATCGCCGACCTGCGCACCGCCGACGGCTGGGACACGACGCTCGACCTGGGATACGAGGGCCCGGTCACCGACATCGTCCTGGGCACCGCCGGCATCGTGCTGACCGCCCTGTGGGCGGGCGGTTCCGCGGCCGACGACGTCGTGGCCGGCGGTGGGACGGCGCTGCTGCGCCGGGCGGAGGAGACCGCGGGCGGCCTCGACTGGCGGATGTGGCCCGGCTACCGGTCCAGCAGCCCCAACTTCTCGCACGGCACCGCCGGGGTCGGGTCGGCGCTCGCCGTCGCCGGGCACGCTTTGGGCCGCGCGGACTTCGTCGACGCCGCCGTGCGCGGCGCCGAGCACCTGCTGCACGTCGGCGACCTCGCCGACGACGGGTTCGTCGTCCCGCACACGCTGCCGTACTCGACGCGGGACGTGGAACCGGTCACCTACACGTGGTGCCACGGGCCGGCGGGCACCTCGCAGTTTTTCGCCGCGCTCGCCCGGGCCGGCGTGCGCACGGTCGGCGGCCACGACGTCGGCGACCTGCGCCACCGCTGCCTGCGCGCGGTGCTCGCCGCGGGCGTGCCGGCCCGGCTGCGCCCGGGTTTCTGGGACAACGACGGGCGCTGCTGCGGCACCGCGGGGGTCGGGGACATCCTGCTCGACGCGTACCAGGACGCGGGTGAGGAATGGCTCCTCGACGGTGCCCGGCGGATGGGCGACGCGCTGGTCGAGCGCGCGGTCCGGGACGCCGAGGGGGCGCGGTGGCGCTTCGTCGAGCACCGGCAGGACCCGCCGCTGCTGCCGCCGGGGGTTTCCTGGATGCAGGGGCAGCCGGGATCGCGGCGTTCCTGCTGCGGCTGGGCCGGGTCCTGGAGACCGGGCCGGAGGCGCGCGTGCTCGATCGCCCGGACCAGTGGTGGTGCGTCCCGGACGCGCTGCGCACGAGCCGCGCCGGTCTCACCGAGGAGCCATAGCCACGATGCCGACAGTGGAAGACACCGACGCGTTCGCCGCGCGTTGTCACGCGGGCCAGGTCGACAAGGCCGGGCGGCCGTACATCGCCCACCCACGGGCCGTCGCGGCGCTGCTGACCGCCCACGGCGACGAGGCGGTCATGGCCGGGTTGCTGCACGACGTGGTCGAGGACTGCGGCGTGACGCTCGCGGACCTGCGCGCGATGGGCTATTCGGAGCGGGTCGTGTCGGCGGTCGACGCTGTCTCGCACCGCCCGGACGAGTCCTATCTGGACGGCATCCGCCGGGCGGCCGCGGACCCGCTGGGCAGGCTGGTCAAGCTGGCGGACAACACGACCAACAGCGACGAGACCCGCCTGGCGCTCTTGGACGAAGCAACGGCGGCCCGGTTGCGCCGCAAATACGCGGAGGCCCGCGCGGTGCTCCTGGACCTGTGACCATGCTGCCCGGCCGCTCGAGCCGCCGGACAGCAATCGACGGCGCATCAGTCAGGGCGGTGGGCGCCTTCGCGGGGTGGTAGGGCGTCGTCGTAGGCGCCGGATGGGCCGTGGTAGGGGTGGTCGTCGCGGTTCGGCCAGGCGTTGGCCGTGCAGCCGTGCAGGCCCAACGTCTGTTGTTGCATGACCGGGGCCGGGCGGCCGCGGCCCGGGCAGAGTTCGTGACCGAAGCCGAGGCGGTGGCCGACCTCGTGGTTGACCATGTACTGGCGGTAGGTGGCCAGGCCGGCCCCGTACCCTGGCACGCCCTTGACCCAACGCGCCACGTTGAGCACCACCCGGTTGCCGTTGCGGCACGAGGTGTAACCGTCCGGGATGTCCTGGCACAGGTGGTCGCGGGTGCCGGGGGTGGCGAGATAGATGGTGAAGTCGGCCGGCTGGCCGGCGCCCACCCGGCGCAGTCGCCACTGGCCGCCGGCGGTCCAGCCGCGCGGGTCGTTCAGTGTCGCGGTGATCGCGTCCGCCACCACGCCCACCGGCAGGCCGGTGATGTCGCGCTCGACCGCCACCCGGTAGCGCAGCAGGCGGCCGCTGCCGCGTGGGGCCGGGGACTCGGCGGCCGCCGTCGACCAGCGGTCACGGCCCGCGGCCGGGTAGCTGATGGCGGCGACCGGCGCGCGGGACATCCGCGCCGTCGGTGTGCGGGTGGGCTCCGCCACCTTCGCCGGGACGTCCACCGGCACCTGCGCGGCGCAGCCGCCCAGCAGCATGGCCAGCAGTGCCGTCGCGGCGGTCCGGCGCCGACGCGTACCCTGTCGCAGCATCTCTCTCCCCTCGCGCCGCCGGCCTGCGGCTGCGCGGGAGGAGAGACGGGTGACCAGGCCAGGAAGTTGATCTCGCGGGGACTCAACCTTTCACCGCCCTCATCCGTCCTTTCCCGCGTGGAACGGAAGGGGTCGCGGTGACCCGGGGTGACGCGGAGTTCGTGGAGTTCGCGGGGGCGGCGTCCGCGCGGCTCGTGCACGCCGCGTTCCTGATGACGGGCGACCACCACCGGGCCGAGGACGCGGCGCAGACGGCGCTGGTCCGGACGTACGCGTCCTGGTCGCGCATCCGGGAGGGCGACGCGTACGGGTACGCGCGCAGCGTCCTCGTCAACCACCTCGTCGACGGCTGGCGCCGGCCGATCCGGGAGTACCCGACCGAGGACGTGCCGGAGCAACGCGGCGCCGACGTCGCCGACGAGGTCACCACCCGGCGATGGCTGGTCTCGGTGCTCGGTGCGCTCAGCCCGCGCGAGCGGGCCATCGTCGTGCTGCGCTACTACTTCGACCTCGCGGAGGCGAAGGTGGCCGAGGAGCTCGGCGTTTCCCTCGGGACCGTCAAGAGCACGAGCTCGCGTGCGCTGGAAAAGCTGCGGGCCGCCGGCATCCGCGCGCCAGAGACCCAGGAAACGTGCCCATGAGCGAGCTGAAGCGGTTGCGCGACGCGATGCGCGCGACGGAGCGGCCCACCGCCCTCGACGTGGCCGCCATCATGCGCGACGGGCGGCGGTTGCGCCGGCGGCGGCGGATGGTGCGCACCGGCGGCGCGACGCTGGCGGCGGCGTTCGTGGCCGCGGCCGCGTTCACCGTGGTCGACCGGGCCGATCCCCCACCGGCCCAGCACCATCCGACGCCGGCCGCGGTCCTCCCGACGTCCGTGGCCCCGTCCGACGCGCCGCCCGCGCCGGTCGGCGGGGTGGTCGACACCGGCATCCGGTACGGCGCCGAGGAGCGGGTCTACTACTTCGTGCCGGTCGAGGTGCCGCACGTGCCCCGGGTGCGGATCGGGCTGGTCGGTGGTCGCAGGCTGCCGGGCGGCGCGCTGACCGCGGACTATCTGGTGAACGACGTCAAGGGCAACGACCGCAGCGCCGGCTTCCACGAGATCGGCTGCGACCAGTCGGACGGCCGCCTGACGGACCCGCAGGTGCCGACGTTCGGCTACTTCGTGGGTCCGGCACACAGCATCATCGGTACGGTCGACGGCCAGAACATGAAGGCCCGGCTGGCGCGGTGGAGCGAGGACCCGCAGGTGGTGATCTTCTGGTTCGATCCGACGGAACTGGCGCCGGGCGTACCGCTGGACGGGATCGTCGCCCATGATGTTCACAACCGCCGCTTGTAAATCTTTCTGCAACCTCTCCTCGGCGCCGCACGTGTCCTTTGCATCGACCGGAGGAGGTAGGTGCGTTGGCGGACGGCGCCGGGTTCGACCAGTTCTACCAGGGCAGCTGCCGACGGCTGCTCGGGTACGTCTTCCTGCTCACCGGCGACCTGCCCGAGGCGCAGGACGTGGTGCAGGAGGCGTACATGCAGGCCTGGCAACACTGGTCCACGATCGAGGCGTACGACGAGCCCGAGGCCTGGATGCGGATGGTGGCCAACCGGATCGCGATCTCGCGGTGGCGGCGGATCCGGGGGCGGGCGCGCGCCTATCTGCGGCACGGGGCGGCGGATCCCGTGCCCGCGCCCAGCCTCAACACGGTTGCGGTGGTGGCGGCGCTGCGCCGCCTTCCCGACGAGCAGCGGAGGGCCGTGGCCATGCACTACCTGCTCGGCATGCCGGTCGTCGACATCGCCCGGGAGACCAGCGCACCCGTCGGCACCGTGAAGGCCCGACTGCACCGTGGCCGGGCCGCGCTGGGCGAGTTGCTGGCAATCGACTCCGGGGAGCACGCCGATGCCTGAGTTGCAGGACCTCATGGACGAGGTACGGAGCGACCTGACCGCCGTGCGGCTGCCGCGCGGTGCGGATGTGCGTCGCCGGGTCCGGCGCCGGCGGCAGCGTACGTTCGCCGCCGTGGTGCTGGTGACCGTCGTGGCCGCCGGCGCGGTCGGCCTGGCCCGGCCCGACCCAGAGCCTCAGCCTGTGCCCGCCGTGTCACCGACTGCGGGGCCTTCGGTGATCCCGCGGTCCGCCCTGCTGCGGCCGGAGGACGTCGGCGCCGGGCCGGACACCCAAACCGACGGGGAGGACGCATTCCAGCCGCTCAGGTTCGAGGTCATGCTCGAGTCCTGCTTGCGGGAGCGCGCGCCGGCCCTGCTCGCCCTTCGCTCGCGCCACTCCCACCGCCAGACCCTGCTGCTCGGCACGGCGCGCGACCGGCCGGCACAGCCTGTCGTCCTCGGGCAGGCGGCGTACCGCCTGGCCGATGCGCCGCAGGCCGCGGCGGTCCTCCGCGACCTGCGCGCGGCCACGACCTACTGCGAGGGCTTCACGCGGACCGGAGAGCGGGAGGTGTCCGGCCGCACAGTCGCGGCCCAGGGCCGGTACGGCTGGCCGATCGTGGCGAGCGGGTTCGCGGGCGACGACTCGATCCTGGTGCGGCACGACGCGATCACACGAAACGCGGACACCGGTGAGGTGATCGGAGAGTCGAGCGTCCTCTCGGCCTACGTGCAGGTCGGCGACCTGGTCACCGTGCTGGAACCGCGCGCCGGCACGTCGGTCGCGGAGCTGCGGCGGATCGCCAGCAGCGCCGCGCAGCGGCTATGCCCGGCGGCCGCTCCGAGGTGCTGACCTCAGGCCGCATCACGGGAGGACAACGGCCAGCGACCCGCGGCTCACGTCGCCCAGTCCCGGTGACCTTCCAGCGCCGCGGAGTGGTTGGTGCCGGCTGGTTCGGTCGGGTCGGCTCTTCGAACAGGTCGCGCCTCTCGTCTACGTCCACCTCGGACACCGGGAACTTTCTCGGGCGTGACCACCTGGCGGTGGCGGATCCGGGCGAGTTGGGTACGAGCCGGCCCTCGAGGACGTAGCGGCGGCCGTAGGCGTCCGACTCTCCGAACAGCCGGATCATCCAGTCGTCGGGCGTGAGCCGCAACGCCCGGTGCTCGGCCGCGAGTGACCGCGCGAGCGGCGTCCGGTCGATGTCCGCGCGGGTAGGCCGGTAGCCGGGCCGATGTTCGATCAGGAGGGTGGACGGACGGCGGGTGGCGGCCCATGCGCGACCTTCGGGGGTGTGGGCGTCGTCGATCCAGAGCGCGGGTCGCGAGCCGGCGTAGACGTCGACCACCGACTCTTTCCCGCGCGGATGGAACGGCGTCGCGGAAACTCGGCCACCGGAGGCTGAGCGAGGCCGAGTACGGGGCGATGTGGTGGAGTTGCCCTTCTTCTTGAGGTGGGTGGCGGGCCCGATGGATCGGATCCGCTGGCCCGCCTTGAGCGCCATGAAGACCCGGATGGCCACCGGCGTGCCGAACAGCGAGATGATGAACGCGACCGCCGCCGCGACGATGACCGCCCTCACGGACGCCCCCACGAGCCGGCCGTGCGGGTTGTCATTCGCCAGATCATCAGTCACGAAAACATGACTTGCCATCGAACCCGAACCGAAGCATCCCGGCCAGGGAGGCTCGGGGCACACGGCGAGCTCGCGCTTGACTCACGGGTTCGTTGCGTTCTTGGCGCCCACTCGGGTGATCAATGGGGTAGGCCTGGCGGACTGGCAGCGGTCCGCGTGAGGTGGAACAGGTCACGTGCCGCTCGGCCACTGTCTCTGATCAAGCCCGGTAGGTACTGGGCGATCTCTTCGGGCCGCCGGCCAACGATGTGTCGGTTCCAGCGGACGAAGAGCTGCCTCACCTGCTCCGTGACTTCGCGGCCCTCGAGCAGGGTGACCCGCAGGCGCGACATATGGTTCGAGAGCTGGTCGAACGCCGACCGCTCGTCGCGCTGGGACGCGCGCTGTCCGAGGCTGGCCATGAGGTGTTAGTGGCCGGTCCGGCATGTTACGAGCCGCCCGCTGCTTCCGGAGGCGTTCCATTCGCGCCCATAGACGACCGGTGGAACCGGCTCACCGACGAGCCTCACATCCAAAAGGCACTGACGACGAACTACCACGGGCTGAAGGCGAAACGGACAGCCATTAAGGTCGTGCATCGGACCCGGCGGCACATCGCCGCCGCGCTCGACGACATCATCGCAGCCGTCCCCGCCCGAACCGACGTCGTCGTGCACCACACTCCGCTTCCCGGCGAGCACCTCGCCGAGGCCCTCGGCGTCCCCGCAGTCCCGGTCTCCGCAGCCGATCTGGGTTCCGACCAGCGCCTCCGTGCCCGATGTAGGCGCCGCCGTGGCTGCCCAGATCCCTCAACCGTCTGAGCTACCGACCGGCCGCGCTCGCACCTCAGATGCTTTGGGATCGATAGGAAAGCACTGGCGTGCAGGACTCGGGCTGAGGACCCGGCGCGGATCCGGTGACCCGTTCCGCCGCCCCGACGGGGCCCGGCATTCGTACTTCAACCGTTCAGTCGCCATGTCCTCCCGCAGCCGGACGACTGGCCCGGATACGCACCTGTTACAGGACACTGGGCCCTCGCCAACACGGACCAGCGTCCGTCGCCCGCCTGGCCAGGTTCCTCGACAGCGGCCCACCGCCTTTCTACGTCGGGATCGCAATGGCAGGCGCGCACACCGACTCCGTCCACGTCGTCGACGAAGCTCCGCACGAGTGGCTTTTCCCGCACCGTAGCGGCCATCCACCACGGCGGAGCGGGCACGACAGCCGCCGCGCTGCGTGCCGGACGCCCGCAGGTGCTCTGCCCCGTCACCGGTGAGCAGCCGTTCTGGTCCAAGCGGATGCAATCCATCGGCGTTGCCGTACAACCCGTCGCACAGCGCCGGATGACCGTCGAGCGCCTCATCAACGCCGTCGAAGCGACCAGGTCCGACGCCACGATCCACCGTAGGGCGGCCGAACTCGGAGACCTGGTGCGCTCCGAAGCGGGAACACCTCGGGCAGTCGCACTCCTGCTCGAGCTCGCGACTCGCCCCGCGCGGACACGTGACGGTTGGCTCATACTTCGGGTCCCACCGTTGGAGTGGCCGTATCCCCGTCGAAGCAGGCTACCCCGCTCTCTCGCTCTTTGGCCCGATACATCGCGAGGTCCGCCCGGTGTACGAGTGCATCCGCTTCGACCGTCTCGCTGTCGGGTGAGGCGATCCCGATCGAGACACCGATGGTCAGCCGTCGTCCGGCCACATCCATCGGTTCAGCGATCGAAGCTCGGACGCGGTAGGCCAGCTCTACGGCGCTCGCAGGGGCAAGGTCCGTACCCAGCACCAGAAACTCGTCGCCGCCGAAACGACCCACGATGTCCCCGCGGCGAGTCGTCGCCCGCAGTCGTTCTGCGACATCAACCAACAGAGCGTCGCCCGCACTGTGGCCATAGGTGTCGTTGACGGCTTTGAAGCCATCGAGATCGAGGAAGAGGACGGCGAGGCCCGCCTCCTTCGAGCGTTTGTCCAGAGCTTGCTGCACGCGATCCATCCAGAGGGCACGGTTCGGCAGGCCCGTCAGTCCGTCGTGGAGGTGAGCATGCGCGAGTCGAGCCGAACGTCGCAACGCGGTCACCGCGAGGGCGACGAGGCACGCTACCGCTGCCACGAAGGCGCCGAACAACTGCCAGCTGACCTGCCGTGTCGAGTCTGTCGGGTTCAGCACCGCATCACCGGATGCCGAGAATACGATCCGCCAAGGGGTGCCTTGTACGGCGGCAGCCGCGTAGTAGTTGCCATTCACCGTGCCGGTCGATTCGTATGCCAGCCGCGAAGCCAACGCACGGTCGGTCATCTGCCGACCGATAGGCTCAGTGCCGGTCGTAGCAATGACGTTATTCTGGCCATCGATCAACTGCGCCCGACCGCCGGCGACGTTCAACGCAGCGGCCAGATAACCATCAGTGAAACGCTGGAGTACCTCCAGCGGCACCATCTGGGTCAGAAGACGGATGCCATTGCTGCTGGAGTACGCGACTGTCATGACTGGACCCGCGACAGGCTTACCCGTGACCTGGTCCGAGACATAGTTGCCGAAGGCGATCGTCCCGCTCTGCAGAGCCCGCGCTCGGGTGTCACCGACGATCGCTCGGGCCGCGTCATCAGCGAGTGGGGCTGGCACCGACGCCAGCACTTCGCCGTCCGAACCGAGTACTACTGCGAACTCTGTCGCCGTTGTCTCCTTGGCCAGCGCGGTCTGCAACGTGCTGTCGGGACCAGCAAGAAACTCCTCAGCAAATTGCCGGTTCTGACTATCGCTCGCAACCAACGTGCTGCTGGTCAGATCCGCCGCCAGACTGGCTCGGTTCGCGAAGTCGCGGCGCAGGCCGTCGCTGTCAGCGGCCTGCCTGAACCCTACGTACAGGCCTGCTCCGGTGATCAACGCCGCGACCAGCGCAACCGCGATCACGATTGTCAGCCGCCGAACGGAACCCATGCTGGCTTAGTCTAACACCATCCGTAGTGGTACCGGCCGAAGGATTTCACCATCGTCACCACCGGCCTCATGTGTTGACAGGCGGGGTTCTGGCAGCGGATTCCGTAGGTTGCCGACCGAGAACGGCAGCCTTCTCCAGGGCTCTCGTGCGGCCGACCGAGCAGCAGTACATCCTGAGGGACGCTAGCCGCGGATTCGGTCGACCGTTCACGCCTACCGGCTGACGGGGTTTAGCGCCTGCCAACCACGCCAAAGGCGATAGCGGGCCTTCGTGGAACGGATCGTCGTCGGGTGGCGGGTATTGGGAAGTCCACGCTGGCCCGGCGACTGGCCCGAGGTCTCGACCTGCCGCTGATCCACCTACGACGGACGATGCGGCCGCTTGGGTGGAGGTTGCTCGAAGAGCACGCCGGACACGCCGAGGTGGTCACGCTCACCAGCCGACGGGAGGTCGACCGATTCCTGGCCCGCCACGGACCAGGAAAGGCCGCCACGCCGAAGGCAGGCTGATCGGTCCAGACCAACCGCGGACCCGACAGGGCCGGACCACCCGCGGACCTGGCAGGGTCGGGCCCCCTAGGCCCCGACCCGGTGTCCGGCGGGAGCGACGGTCCGCACCACCGCGGACCCGGGACATGTCCTATTGCTCGGAAAGCTGAATCACGCTCATCTTCGCGTACTCGTTCGCCGTGGTGGTGCTGGTGGCGGCGGTGACCGCCGGCGCGGTCGGTCTGGCCCGGCGCGACCGGGAGGCCCCGCCGTTGCCCGCTGCGGCTCCTTCCGCCGTGTCCGCGGAGATCCCACGGTCGGGCATGCTGCGGCCGGAGGACGTCGGCGCGGGTCCGGACAGCCAGGCGGCGACCGAATCCCGATGCTGACGTCAACCCGGTTCTTCACGGGACGACGGCCAGCGGGCGGCGGTCCAGGTCGCCCAGTCCGGGCAGCTTTCCGGTGGTGCGGGTAGGTCGGTTCCGGCCAGTTCGGTGGGGTCGGGCACCTCGAACAGGTGGCGCCACTCGTCGACGTCCGCGTCGGACATCGGGAACGTCTGCTCCGGGGTGATTTGTTGGCGGTGGCGGATCCGGGCGAGTTGGGTCTCGCGGTCGATCGGCAGGTAGATCACCTGGCAGGTGGCGCCGATCTCGTGGGCCAGTTGGCGCAGGGCCGAGCGTTCGTCGCGGGACCAGAAGCCGAAGTCGAGCACCACGTCGGTGCCCGCCCGCAGCGTCTCCCGCGCGACCCAGACGAGCCGGCCTTCGAGCACGTCTCGACGGCCGTCGGGGTCCGACTCTCCGAAGAGCGGGATCATCCACTCGTCGGGCGTGAGGCGCAGCGCCTGGTGCTCGGCCGCGAGCCGGCGCGCGAGGGTGGTCTTGCCGGCCGCGGGCAGGCCGACGATGAGGAACAGGGTGGCCATCGTCGGTCAGCGGTCCGTACGGGCTCGCGCCCAGCGCAGCGCGCGGTCGACGTGGTCGCGGGTGAGGCCGATCGCCGGGTCGACGTCGACCAGCATGGTGGGCTCTCGGCGGTTGGTGGCCCATTCGCGGCCTTCGGGGGTGTGGGCGTCGTCGATCCAGAGCGCGGGCCGGTCGGCGGCGTAGGCGTCGATCGCGGGCACCTTCTCCCGCGGATGGAACGGCGTGGCCGGGAACTCGACCACGGGTAGCTGTCCGAGGCCGAGCACGGGCGCGATGTGGCGGTTGGCTTCGATGCCCCAGCCGGTGGCCCAGACGAGATCGAAGTATTCGGCCATCTGGCGCAGCCAGGCGCCGTGGTCGAGGCAGAGCCAGACGGGATCCTCGTCGGGGAAGAAGGGGTACTCCTTGTAGCCGGGCGGGCAGCCTGCGGCCGCGAAGGGGGAGAGCACCCCGTCGACGTCGAGCAACAGCAGCGGGCGAGCGGCCAACACCCGCAGATTGTCCGACCACCCACGGACCGCCGGCAACGCCTTTGCAAACGGCCGGCCACGCCGACAAACGCCGCCGCCTCCGGCGGCACGGCGGCACGGCGGCGATAGCGTGGCGGCGCGGCGGCGCGGCGGCGCGGCGGCGCGGCGGCGCGGCGGCGCGGCGGCGCGGCGGCGCGGCGGCGATAGCGTG
>NZ_BONE01000125.1 GCF_016862555.1 Asanoa siamensis
AGGCGCTCGGTGGCCGGCCGATCGAGCAGGTCGGGTACGTGCACGGCGGCAGCGACGGCGGCATGGCGGTGCAGGAGGCCGAGGCGATCCGCACGCTCTTCGGCGACCGCGCCGGCGACCTGCTGATGACCTCGCAGGAGGGCTGCTTCGGCCACAACGGCGCGCCCACCGGCGCCCTCGGCGTCGCGCTGACGCTGCTGATGATGCAGCGCCGGACGGTCTGCCCGACCGCGAACTGCGAGGAGCCGCTGGACTTCCTGCCGTTCAACCCCCTGCCCGGGTACGAGAGCGTCCCGCACGCCTTCGACCACGCGCTGAGCTTCACCTACCAGCTGGGCGGCGTGCAGAGCGCCATCCTGCTCGGCGGCCCCGACGCCCTCTGACATCGCATTTCTTCCGGAAGGAAACTGCCCCCGTGGAACACGAGCACATCGCGATCGTCGGGATCGGCTGCCGGCTGCCCGGCGACGTCGACTCGCCGGCCGCCCTGTGGCGGCTCCTCGCCGACGGCCGCGACGCCGTCGGACCCTTCCCGGCCGGACGACCGTCACCGGGCGCGACCACGCCCGGTGACGGCGGCTGGCTGGCCGACGTCACCGGCTTCGACGCGGACTTCTTCGGTGTGTCCCGGCGCGAGGCCGACGTGCTCGATCCGCAGCACCGGCTGATGCTCGAGGTGGTCTGGGAGGCGTTCGAGCACGCCGGCCTCCCGCCGGACCGGTTGGCCGGCGAGCCGACCGGCATCTTCCTCGGGCTCAGCTACGACGAGTACATGAACCGCCTGGCCGGCCAGCCCGAGGAGCTGGCCGGCGGCATCCTGACCAACGGGCACTGCGTGGCCGCCGGGCGGATCTCGTACCTGCTCGGGCTGCACGGCCCGGCCGTCAGCGTCGACACCGCCTGCTCGTCCGGACTCGTCGCCGTGCACCAGGCCGCGCAGGCGCTGCGCGAGCGGGAGTGCGACGTCGCGGTCGCCGGCGCCGTCAACCTGATCGTCGACGAGCGCACGACCCGCGAGTTCACCCGGTTCGGCATGCTCTCGCCGACCGGCCGCTGCCGGGCGTTCGACACGCACGCCGACGGCTTCGTCCGCTCGGAGGGCGCCGGCGCCGTCGTGCTCAAGCGGCTCGGCGACGCGCTGCGCGACGGCGACCGGATCCTCGCCGTCGTGCGCGGCTCGGCGGTCAACCAGGACGGCCGCTCGGACGGCCTGAGCGCGCCGTCGGCGGAAGCGCAGGAGGCCTGCTACCGGGCCGCGCTGGTCCGCGCCGGCCTCGACGCCAGCCAGGTCGGCTACGTCGAGGCGCACGGCACCGGCACCCGGCTCGGCGACCCGACGGAGCTGACGAGCCTGACCCGGGTGTACGGCGGTCAGGGGCGCGCGGTCGCGATCGGCTCCGTCAAGTCGAACGTCGGGCACCTCGAACCGGCCGCCGGCATCGTCGGCCTGATCAAGACGGTGCTCGCCCTCGACTACGGCGTGATCCCGGGCAACCTGCACTTCACCGGGTGGACGCCGGGCACCGACCCGTCGACGGCCGGGCTGTTCGTGCCGACCGGCACCACCCGCTGGCCGGACGGCGCCGCGGTGCGCCGGGCGGCCGTCTCCTCGTTCGGCTTCTCCGGCACGAACGCGCACGTCGTGCTCGAGGAGGCACCGAACCTGCCGTCGGCGCCCGCGACGACGCGGTCCACCGGCGAACCCGAGGTCGTGGTCGTCCCGGCGGGCTCGCGGGCCGCGCTGCCGGCCGCCGCCACCCGGCTCGCGGACTGGCTCGACGGGGAGGGGCAGGACGCGCCCCTGCGCGACGTCGCGCACACGCTGGCGCTGCGCCGGGCCGGCGGGCGCGGGCGGCTGGGCGTCGTCGCCACCGACACCGAGGAGCTGTCCGACAGGCTCCGGGCGTACGCGGCCGGCCGGGTCGACCCGCTCGTGGTCGACGGTGAGGTGCCCGGCGGCGCGCCGGCCCGGGGCGCGGTCTGGGTGTTCTCCGGGCAGGGCTCGCAGTGGGCGGGGATGGGTCGCGAGCTGCTCGCCACCGAGCCGGCGTTCGCGGCCAGCCTGACCCGCAGCGACGCGCTGATCTCGTCCGAGGCCGGCTTCTCCGTGCTCGACGTGGTCCGCTCCGGCCAGCCCGTGTCCGGCTGCGGTTTCGTCCAGCCGGTGCTGTTCGCGGTGCAGGTCGCCCTCGCGGACCTGTGGCGCTCCTACGGCGTGACTCCGGCGGGCGTGCTCGGCCACTCGATGGGCGAGGTGGCCGCCGCGGTCGTCGCCGGCGCGCTCTCGCTGGCCGACGGCGTCGCCGTGATCTGCCGCCGCTCGGCGCTGCTGGAGCGGATCGCCGGCGCGGGCGCGATGGCCAGCGTGGCGCTCGGCCGCGCCCAGGTCGAGGCGGACATCGCCGCCGCCGGGGCCGCCGCGGACGTCTCCGTCGCGGTGGTCGCGGCCCCGTCCAGCACCGTGGTCGCCGGCGACGACGAGTGGGTGCGGCTGCTGGTCGACGCCTGGGAGGCCGAGGGTGTCTCGGCGCGCCTGGTCGCGGTCGACGTCGCCTCGCACTCGCCGCAGGTCGACCCGCTCCTGGAGGACCTGGACGCGGCGCTGAAGGACCTGCGCCCGCGCGACCCGGCCGTCCGCTTCTACTCCACCGTGCTCGACCCGCGCTCCGAGGAGCCCGCGTTCGACGCCGACTACTGGTGCCGCAACCTGCGCCGGCCGGTGCGCTTCGCCGCCGCGGTCGAGGCGGCGGCGGCCGACCGGCACCGGGTGTTCCTCGAGGTGGCGCCGCATCCGGTGGTGACCGCCGCCGTGCGCGAGAGCCTGACCGACGACGCCGTGGTGCTCGGCACGCTGCGCCGCGAGGAGCCGGAGCTCGCGACGTTCCGCACGGCGCTGGCCGCCCTGCACTGCGCGGGCGTGCCGGTCGCCTGGTCCGTCCTCTACGGGGACGCCGAGCTGGCCGACCCGCCGACCCTGACCTACGACCGGCGGCGGCACTGGATCGACCTGGCCGAGCCGGCCGGGCCCGCGCCGCTGGCAACCGGGCTGCCCGGCACGCACACCGAGGTCGCGGGCGACCCGGTGCGGCACACCTGGGTCGGCGACGCCGGCACCGACGCGCTGCCGTTCCTGGCCGACCACCGGGTGCACGACGAGCCGGTGCTGCCGGGCGCGGCGTTCCACGCGCTGGCGCTCACCGCCGCCTGCGGCGTGTTCGGCGTGCCGGCCGACGACGTGGTGGTCGAGAACCTCGCGTTCCAGGAGCTGCTCCGGCTCGACCCGCGCACCGAGGTGAGCACCACGGTCACGGTGACCGGGCCCGACCGGGCCGAGTGCGAGGTGTTCGCGCGGGACGCCGAGGGTGCCTGGGTGCGGCACGCCACCGCCCGGCTGCGCTCCGGACGCTCCACGACGGACACTTTCGAGGTCGCCTGTGACGTGCCCGGCGACGCGCCGGCGCTCTACGCGGCCATGCGGGCACGGGGCATCGCGCACGGGCCGGCGTTCGCCGGGCTGAGCGGGCTGACCCACTCCGCCGACGGCACCGCCGCCCGGGCCCGGGTCACGCCGCCCGGTGTGGCCGCCGGCGGGTTGGCGGCCCACCCGGTGCTGCTCGACATGTGCGCCCAGCTGCTGGTCGCGACGGCGCTCGACGACGCGGCGGGGCACGGGCTCGTGCTGCCCGTCGGGATCGCCCGCGTCGCGGTGACCGGCGACCTGTCGCTGGCCGCCTTCGCGGAGGCCCGGCTGGTCGCGTCGGACGCCGCCGGTTTCGTGGGTGACGTCGTGCTGCGCGACGGCGCCGGCGCGCCGCTGCTGACCGTGCGCGGGTTGCGCTGCGTGCGCCAGCGGGTGCCGTCGTCCGCCTCGCCCGCGTCCTGGCTGCTCGAGCCGCGGTGGGTGGCGGCGCCGCTGCCGGCCGCCGCGGGGACCGGGCGGGTGCTGCTGGTCGGTGAGGGCGGGGGAGCGGTCGCGCCGGTCGCGGCGGCCCTGCGCGGGCGTGGCGCCGCGGTCGACGTGCTCGACGTGCCGCTCGCCGACGAGGTGCCCGGCCTGCTGGGCGGGGTGCTGCCCGGGGTCGTGGCGCTGGTCTGCGGCGGTTACGCGCACGGCGACGTGGCGCTGGACCGGGTGCGGCGGGTGGTCGGGGTGGCCCAGGCCCTGTGCACCGAACCGGTGCCGCCGCGGCTGGTGCTGGTCACCGGTGGTTCGCTGGACGAGGCGGCGTTGCGCGGCGTGATCCGGGTGCTCGCGATCGAGCACCCCGAGCTGCGCGCGGCGCTGGTCGAGTCCACGGACGCCGACCTGCTCGCCGCGGAGCTGCTCGCCGACGGCACGGACGACGAGGTCCGGCACCGTTCCGGCGAGCGCTCCGTGGCGCGCCTCGCGTACGCGCCGGTCGCGACGTCCGAGACGGTCGACGTCCGGTGCGGCGTGGACGCGTTCCGGCTGCGGGCCGGTCAGCTCGGCGACCTGTCGGCGCTGGAGCTGGTCGCCGGCCACCGCCGGCGCCCCGGGCCGGGCGAGGTCGAGATCCAGGTGACGGCGGCCGGGATCAACTTCCGGGACGTGCTCACCGTGCTCGGCCTGCTGCCGGGCGACGGGCACGACGTCCGCTACCGGATCGGGTTCGAGTGCTCCGGCGTGGTCACCGCCGTCGGCTCCGGCGTGCCGCTGGCCGTGGGGGAGTCGGTGCTCGCCGTCGACCTGCGCGGCGGCGCGTTCGGCTCGTTCCTCACGGTGCCGGCCACCGCGGTGGCGCGGATGCCCGGCGGGCTCGACCCGGTGGTCGCGGCGGGTCAGCTCACGGGCTACCTGACCGCCTGGTACGCGCTGCGGCACGTGGCCGGGCTGCGCTCCGGCGAGCGGGTGCTGATCCACAGTGGAACGGGCGGCACGGGCCTCGCGGCGATCGCGGTGGCCCGCCGGCTCGGCGCCACGGTGCTGGCGACTGCGGGCACGGAGGAGAAGCGGGCCCGGCTGCGGGAGCTGGGCGTCACCACGGTGATGGACTCCCGCTCGCTGGACTTCGCCGACGAGACGCTGGCCGCGACCGGCGGCGAGGGCGTCGACGTGGTGCTCAACTCGCTGGCCGGGCCGGCGATCCGGGCGGGGCTCTCGACGCTGCGGCCGTTCGGGCGGTTCGTGGAGCTCGGTGTGCGGGACATCCTCGCCGACCGGGCGCTCGGGCTGGCGCCGCTGCGGCACAACATCACGTTCGCGACCGTAGACCTGATCGAGCTGCAGAACCGGCGGCCGGACCTGTTCGCGACGGTGCTGCACGAGGTGCTCTCGGGCCTCGCCGACGGGTCGCTGCCGCCGCTGCCGGTGCGGTCGTACCCGCTGACGTCCGCGACCGAGGCGATGCGCACGATGGCCGCGGCGGCGCACCAGGGGAAGCTGGTGCTGACCGTGCCGGGGTCGGGCACGCTGCGGGCCGCGCGGCCGGACGGGCCGCCCGTGCGGAGCGACGGGTCGTACGTCATCACCGGCGGCCTGACCGGTGTCGGGCTCGCGGCGGCGTCGTGGCTCGCTTCGCGGGGGGCCGGACATCTGGTGCTGAACGGCCGGCGGGCGCCGTCACCGGAGGCGGCGGCGGCGATCGCGGCGCTGCGGGCCGGTGGCACGCGGGTCACCGTGATCCGGGGCGACGTCGCGGAGCCGGGCACGGCGCAGGCGCTGGTCGCCGCCGCCACGGCGTACCGGCGGCCGCTCTGTGGTGTGTTGCACGCGGCGATGGTGCTCTCCGACGCGGCGCTGATGACGGTGGCGTCCGAGCAGTTCGACACCGTCTGGCGGCCGAAGGTGGAGGGGGCACGGGCGCTGCACGCGGCGGTCGCGGGACACCGGCTCGACTGGCTCGTGGTGTTCTCGTCGATGGCGTCGCTGATCGGCAATGCCGGGCAGACGGTGTACGCGGCCGCGAACGCCTGGCTCGACGGGTTCGCGTCGTGGCGGGCGGGGCAGGGCCTGCCCACGCTGGCCGTCAACTGGGGGCCGTGGGGCGAGACCGGGGCGGCCACGGACTTCGCGGCGCGGGGCTACACCACGATCGGGACCGCCGACGGGTTCGCCGCACTGTCCACATTGCTGGCTCACGAGCGGGTGCGGACGGGTGTCATCCCGGGCCCGCCGTCGAGCTGGGTGCCGGCGCCGGCGTCCCCGTTCTTCGCGGACGTGTTGGTGGGCTCGGCGGTCGCTCCCTCGGGGCCGGCACCGGCCGGCCCGGTGCCCGTCCCCGGGGACATCCGGGCCGATCTGGCGGCGACGCCGGCGGGCCTGGCCCGGCGCACGGCGCTGGAGGCCTATGTCGGTGGCCACGTGCAGGCGGTGATGCGGCTCGGTGACCGGGCGCTCGACCCGCAGACGCCGTTGCGGGCGCTGGGCTTCGACTCGCTGCTGGCGATGGAGCTGCGCGCCCGGCTCGAGGCGGGGCTCGGGGTGAAGCTGGCGGGCAACTTCGTGTGGCAGCACCCGACGCTGGCGGCGCTCGCCGAGGGCCTCGCCGGGCACATGGACCTGGCGCTGGAGGCCGAGTAGCCGCCAGCCTCCGTGGACTGCCGCGGCCGGGGCAACGGTGCCCCGGCCGCGGCGTTTCGTTTAATGGCGTTGCGGGCGCCGGCGGTGGCGCCATACCGTTTCCGCACACGGCAGGTGCTGGAGCGAGGGAGATGTCGAGATGCGGCGGCTGGGCGAGATGAGGCGGTTGTGCACCGCTGTCGCCGGTCTGCCCTGCCTCTCCCTACCCACCCGCCCGGTCCGCCGGTCGAGCTGAGCGACGCGTCCCGCGCCTCGCGCCGCCCGCCCGCGACGACCGAGTTCGGGCGGCGTTCTCTTTCCCCCTCTGCTATGGAGTAACCATGAGCTACACCCTGCTTCCGGGCACCCGCGCGCCGGTCCGGGTCTGGACCGACCCGGCGACGATCGAAGAGCAGGCGGCCCGCCAGCTCCGCAACATCGGCACGCTGCCGTGGGTCGACGGCGTGGCCGTCATGCCCGACGTGCACTACGGCATGGGCGCCACGGTCGGTTCGGTGATCGCGATGCGGCAGGCGCTGGCGCCCGCGGCGGTCGGCGTCGACATCGGCTGCGGCATGTCCGCGGTCCGCACCAACCTGACCGACGCCGACCTGCCCGACGACCTGGGCCCGCTGCGCCGGGCGATCGAGGCGGCCATCCCGGTCGGCTTCAACGCGCACGACAACCCGGTCAACCCGCACCGCCTGCACGGCCTGCCGACCGCGGGCTGGTCCGAGTTCTGGTCGGGCTTCGGCGACCTGTCCGCCGACGTCGGCTCTCTGGAGACCCGGGCGACGCGCCAGATGGGCACGCTCGGTGGCGGCAACCACTTCATCGAGGTCTGCGTCGAGCAGGGCGGCCCGGCGGCGGGCCAGGTCTGGCTGATGCTGCACTCGGGCTCGCGCAACATCGGCAAGGAGCTGGCCGAGCGGCACATCGCGACGGCCCGCAAGCTGCCGCACAACGCCGACCTGCCCGACCGCGACCTCGCGGTGTTCGTCGCCGGCACGCCGGAGATGGACGCCTACCGGCACGACCTGACGTGGGCGCAGCAGTACGCGGCCCGCAACCGCGCGGTCATGCTGGCGCTGCTGTGCCGGGTGCTGCGGTCGGCGGTGCCGACGGCGCGCTTCGAGTCGCCGATCTCGTGCCACCACAACTACGTGGCGGAGGAGCGCTATGGAGGTGTCGACCTGCTGGTGACCCGCAAGGGCGCGATCCGGGCGGGCCGGGGTGACCTGGGCATCATCCCGGGCTCGATGGGCACGGGCTCCTACATCGTCCGCGGCCTGGGCAACGACGACGCCTACAACTCGGCGTCGCACGGCGCGGGCCGCCGCATGTCACGCACGCAGGCGAAGAAGACGTTCACGACGGCCGACCTGGCGACCCAGACGGCAGGCGTGGAATGCCGCAAGGACGCGGGCGTGGTCGACGAGATCCCGGGGGCTTACAAGGACCTGGACACGGTCATCGCGGAACAGTCCGACCTGGTCGAGGTCGTGGCCCACCTGAAGCAGGTGGTCTGCGTGAAGGGCTGAAGGTCGAGCGTGGCCGCGGTCGCGCTTGCGCGGCCGCGGCCCGCCATGACCTGGCGCGCGTCGCGGCTGCCGCCGGGGTCGAGACGCCGGGCGGTCAGGTCTTGCGGACCGCGCTGGTGAACCCGGCGATGAAGAGGGTGGCGAAGGTCCAGGCCAACAGCTGCAGCACCCAGCCGGCAACGGTGACCAACTGACCCATGGTCGTATCAGTGGGTTGGCAACGGTCACGGGCACCGGTCTTGATCAGCGGCGTGCCGAGGTCGAGACCGACACCGACCTGATCGATGGTGGAGCAGGCGACGGCCTTGCCCCCTGCCGGGAGGGTGGTGGGCGGTGTGGGTTTGGCGGCGAGGCCGTTGTGGTGGGCGGCCACGACGCTGAGCGTGACCGCGGCCGCCAGGGTGGCGAGCAGCAGGAGCAGGGCACGCCATGGCTGCCAGCCGTAGCCGAGGGTGGCGCCGGTGATGTGGCCCCAGGCGCGTTCCGACCAGGTCAGGCCGGCGCGGGCGAGGTGGTCGCGGCGTTGCGCGATGAGCACCGCGCGGGCGTCGCGGTCGTGGCCGACCGTGCGGTAGGCCGCCGCGAGCTGCTGGTAGGCGTGCGCCGCGTACCCGGGTGTGTGTGAGCGCAGCAGCGTCAGCCAGCGCTCCGCCGCCGCAGGGCGCGGCAGGCCCGTGTAGGTCAGGCCGTCCAGGTCCACCAGCGCCGGCGCGGCGCCGGTGAGGCCGTCGGTGTCCAGGTACAGCGCGCCGCCGACGTGGGTGCCCGTCAGCAGCAGCACGGCGTCGTCGCCGGCCGCGGTGGCGGTGAAGCCGTTGGCCAGGATCAGGTCGTGGGTGATCTGCAGGGCACCGGCGTCGAGGGCCGGGCCCGCGGTGTTGGCCAGGTGTGCCCCGCCGCAGTCCAGGACGCCGCCGATGCGGGCGCCCGGGAGGCGGATCGTGGCGGCCCCGGACACGGCCGACGCCGTGAAGCCGTCGTCGAGGAACGCGTTGCCGTCGACCACGAGACCGTCGGCGTCGAGGGCCGGGCCCGCGGCGTTCGTCAGCCGGGCGCCGCCCCAGCTCAGCGAGCCGACGTGCGCGCCGATCAGCCGGATCGTGCCCTGCTCGCCCGCGCTGGTGGCCTTGAACCCGTTGCGCAGCAGCACGTTCTGCTTGACCGAGAGGTTGTCGGCGTTGAGCGCCGGCCCGACGGTGTTCTCCAGCCGCGTGCCGCCGCAGTTGAGCTGCCCGCCGACGGTGGCACCGAGCAGCCGGACGGTGCCGCGTTCGCTGGCGCTCACGGCCGAGAAGCCGTCACGCAGGAACACGCTCTGCTCGACCTGCATGCCGTCGGCGTCGACGGCCGGGCCGTCGGGGTTCCGCAGCCGCGCGCCGCCGCAGTCCAGTGTGCCGAGTCGGGCGGCGAGCAGCCGGACCGTGCCGTCGACCGTGCTCCCCTCCAGCGAGAGTGTCCGCGCGGCCAGCCGGGTGGCGTCGACCGGCACGTCGCCGGGCGCCGCCGAGATCCGGCACCCAACCAGCGCCACCGACCGCAACGCGGCGTTCCGCAGGTCGACACCGCCCGGCAGCACGCACTCGTGCAGTTCCAGCGCCAGGTCGCTGGTGACGTTCTCCAGGTCCACGCGGCCGTCGATCCGGGCCCCGCGCAACCGTAGGCCGTGCGGGTCGGCGTCGCCGCCGAGCCGGCCGCGCAGGAGGTCGCGGATGACGGCGGCCGAGATCGCCAGGCCCGCCAGGTCGAGCACCTCACCGCGGGTCACGGCCTCGATCAGGCGCTGCTCGACCGTGCTGTTCTCGCGATCGTCCCGTACCCGTTGCCGGCCCGTCGAGGTCATGGCCTCCATCATGGCGGTGATCAGCCGCCGGGACAGCCGCGGCCGCCACTGATCGGGATGCACTGGGTGACGCGGGGCTTCGGCTCCCGGTCGTCCGGGACGTGACCGACCACCGGCGCCGTGGCCGCGCCCGCGACGAGCGCGACGGCGACGAACATCAGCGCCGTGCCCCCGAGCGCCCAGGTGAAGCGGCGTTTCCACTCGTCCGCGCGGACAAGGGCGGCGAGCAGCAGACCGGCCGCCGGCAACGCCGCGTTGAGCACCAACCCGCACACCAGGATCGTGTCGGTGGCCGCGCCGAACGCCGTGGCCGCGGCCCGGGTGGCCAGGTACGGGTCCGCGGTGCGGCGGATCAGACCCACGATGAGCAGGAAGGGTACGCCGTAGAGCCAGGCGACCAGCAGCACGCCGAAGCCCGCCCGCCTCATCGCCCGGCCCGCCAGGCCAGGCCGACCAGCGCGACGATCGCGAGGCTGCCGCCGGCAGACAGCGTGCCGACGAGGATCGCGGAGCGGATCCACCGAGCCAGCAGGGCGGCGAGCACCACCGTGCCGACCAGCAGCCCGAACAGCACCGGCGCACCGGCGATCAGCAGCAGGACGACGCCCTCCGCGGGCGACAGGCAGCTGAACATCGCCGAGCAGTCGCGATCGGGAGCGACCGGTACGCCCGACTCGCCGACGACGACCGCGCCGACCACGGTGGCGTACCACCCCAGCGCGACGAGAACCCCCAACCCGAACGACGCTCCCCGTTTCTCCACGCGCCCGAACCTGCCACGTGGCCGCCGACCCCACATCCGCCCGCGTACTCAGTCCCGTTCATCCGGCGTGCCCGTCGACCCGGGGGACGCAGCCCGTGCCGACGATCAAATCGGTCCGGACACGCGTCGCCGTCAGTGCCGGGGGCGGACGCGGCTGCCCTCAGCTCCGCGTGAGGCGGGCCAGGGCGGCGTACGCGGGCGGGGCCCAGGTGGGCTTGCCACCCGGGCGGCCGTGGACGCCGTTGTCGCCGATGAGAAGTCCACTGAGGACGCGGGCCATCGCCCAGCCGCGGGCGCGGCGCAGGGTGGCGGCGTCGGGCGTCGGCCGGTACGCGGCGAAGAAGGCGACGTCGTCCGGCAGCAGGAGCCAGACCGCCGAGAGGTCGTACGCCGGATCCCCGGCGCAGAGGTCACCGAAGTCGACGACGCCGCGGACGGTGCCGTCGTCGGTGAGCACGTTGGCGGGGTGCAGGTCGGCGTGGATCCAGAGCGGCGGGCCCGCCCACGGCGGCGCGGCGACGGCGTCGTCCCAGACGGCGCGGACGGCGCGGACGGCGGCCGGATCGTCGATCAGCCCCCGCGCGGTGGCGTCGGCCAGCCCGTAGGCGAACTGCGGGGCACGCTCGGCCAGTGGCCCGCCGCGATCCCGCCCGACGGGGGCGTCGGCGGGCGCGGGCCGGTGCAATGCGGTCAGGAACGCGGCCAGTGCGCTGCCCGCGTCCGCGGCGCGCGTGACCGGGGCCAGATCGGCAGGCGTGCCCGGCACCCAGGTCGTGACGAGCCACGGCCGTGGGAACCGCGCCGACGGCGCGCCGAGCCGCTGGGGCACCGGAACCGGCAGCGGCAGCCGCGCGGCGAGGCCGGGCACCCAGCGATGCTCGTCGAGGAGCGACACGTCCGCGTCGCCGGTCACCCACGGCAGCCGCACGGCCAGGTCGTCGCCGAGCCGCCACAGCTGGTTGGCCCAGCCCTTCGCGCCGAGCCGGATCGGCAGGTCGGCGAGGTCGGGATGCTGCTCGCGGAGCAGGTCCCGGACGAGGTCGGCGGTGATCTCGATCTCGACGTGGGTCATGCGGACCAACGGTAGCGGCCCGGGGGTTCGCCGAACCCCCGGGCCATGGACCGTTTATCGCTGGGCCGCCCAGAGCACCGCCCGGCCGAGTTGCGGTTGCAGGCCCTTCGGGTGCAGCCGGTACGCCGGGTCGGTGCCGAACAGGACCGTGCCGTTGCCGCCGGTGCTCACGCCCCGGACGATGCTCGCCTGGCCCGCCGCGGCGGACTGGCCGTTCGCCCCGGTCGCCGCCCACCAGCCGGAGAGCAGCGGGTCGGCCGCGTACGACTGCTCGACCGTCGTTCCGGCACCCAGTCCGGTGAACCACACCGGCTGGTTGATGAACGAGTGCGGGATCGCGCCCGCCGTGACCGGGCCGCCGCTGTTGACGATGGTGGCCACGCCGCTGGCCAGGCCGGCGCCGGCGGTCGCGGTCACGGTCAGCAGCGCGGCCGCGTTGCTGAAGGCGGCGCCCGCCGTGCCCAGGCCGACGACGCCACCGTCCCGGGCCAGGAACGCGTCGAGCGCCGCCCGGTTCTCCGGCGTCAGGCCGGCCAGGTCGAGGTTGCCGCCCACGAGCAGCACGTCCACGTCGGCGGTCAGGGTCGTCGCCAGGGTGGCGGCGGTGACGGCGCGGGCCTCGAAGCCGAGGTCGAGCAGCGTGTCCCGCTCCTCGGCCGCGCCGATGTAGCCGACCACCACCTCGTCGAGCAACGTTCCGCGCCAGTGCCGGGGCGCCGTGCCGAACGTGACGTCGTGCAGGCGAACCTGCTCGGCCGCCAACCGCCGGTTGGTGCGGCTGGACGGGATCACGACGGAGCCGTCGGCCAGGCGGTAGACCTTGACGCCCGCGGCCAGCAGGGAGTTGACCGCGAGCAGGTCGGCCGCGTCCTGGATGTCGACGCGCAGGTCCTCGTCGCCGCGGGGCAGGCCGCCGTCGGCCTCGCCGTCCCAGGCCCGCTCCAGCCGCACGTCCGGGACCCTGTCCCACAGCGTGTCCACCGTCGCGCCCCAGGTCAGCCCCTGGCTCCACGCGGCCGGGCCGGCGTAGAGGTCGTCGACCCGGTCGGTCAGGTCGATGCCGGGCTCCAGCAGCGAGTTGACCAGTCCGCGCTTCGGCTGGTGCAGGTCGATCACGTACGAGCCGGCCCTGTAGGTCTTGTGCCCGACCCGGAAGTCCTTCTTCGCCCGCCACACCCGGCCACCGCTGTCGATCAGCAGGTCGACCAGGCGCGCCGCGGCCGTCTCGGAGTGCTGGCCGGGGCCTGTCGGAATCACGTACGACCGGGGGAAGACCGTCTTGTAGTTGTCCTCCAGGCCCCAACCCGGCACGTACCCGTCCGGGATGTCCCGCAGCGGCTCACCGGCCCAGCCGCGCCGGTAGACCTCGGCCTGGTCGAAGATCACCTGGGCGCGGTGGTCCTGGATGTACCGCAGCGAGGTCTTGATCGCGACCTCGTGCACGTCGGTGTTGATGCCGGAGCGGCGCACCCGCTCCTCGGGCGTCAGGTTGCCGCGGGGGTTCAAGGGCGCTTCGATGGTGTACGGGATGCTGCTCTGCAACATCGCGAACGACGGCACGTAGATCGGCGGGAAGTCGTCCCACACACCGGGCTCGTCGTCCCGGAACGGGATGCGGGCCCGCTGTGTCTCGGGGTAGCCCAGCGCGCGCAGGCCCTCCTCGATCGCCAGCGCGTTCGGCAGGCCGTGCTTGATGTAGAGGTCGTACTCGTTGTTGACGTTGTGCGGCGGCGTGCTCGGGTGCAGCAGCGTCGGGTTCACGTACCCGTGCAGGTCCAGCGTGATGATCGGCTTGGTGTCGACGATCAGGTCGCGGATCAGGTCGGTCTCGGGCTGCGACACGATCGTCAGGTCGCGGTTGAGGTCGTAGCCGGCGGCGTTGGGGCGCTGACCGGCCACCCGACCGTCCGGATTGGACGTGACGTTGAAGACGAGCCGGTTACGCCGCAGCAGTTGCTCGATCGCGGGGTCGGTGCTGGTGGCGAACTCCTCGATGACCCGCAGCGCCGCGTCGGTGCCCTCCCACTCGTTGCCGTGGATGTTGGCGTTGACGAACAGCGGGGTCTTGTAGCCGGCGAGCAGCCCGCGGTCGGTGCGGGCCTTGGCCGGCTCCTCCTCGATCCACCGCTTCCAGGCCTCCTGCTGGCGGGCCTCCGACCGGCTCTCGGGCGCGGTCACCGTGACGGCGTAGAGGTCGTAGCCGCCCGAGGACTTCCCGGCGACCCGGGCGGACACCCGGTCACTGGCCGTCTGCAGGGCGTTGAGCTTCGGAGCGATCTCGTCGTACGGGATGACGCCGATCGGGATCGACGCGTCGGCCGGGTTGTCGGGCCAGACCGGCAGGGTGCTCCGCTGTGGGAAACCCTTGACGGCGGACAGCTCGACGGGCCGGTCGGGCACCTCGGGCAGGGCGGTCGCCTGGGCGGGTACGGCCCAGCCGACGGTCGCGATCATCGTGGTGGTCACGGCCAGTGTCCAGAGTGGTCTTCCGCGCATGAAGCAGACTTCTCCTATCGAGATGATAGAGATTTGGCGCCAGGCAGATCTTGGGCGATGTCCGGCATCCATGTCAACCGATCGGGCCTACGGTCACCCAAGCGTTGCCCGCGAGGCCTGGACACGGTGGCGCGCGGAAATGTCGTACCCCTGCGGCAGCATGACCCACATGGACGGAACGCTCGACGCGGCGCGGTTGCGGGTGGTGCTGTCGCGGGTCCTCGACCTGCTCGCGACCGACCGCCCGGCCTACCGGCTGGTGGGCACCGCGGCCGCCGTGGCCCAGGGGGTCGATCTGCCCGCCGGTGACGTCGACATCCTGCTACGCCGGCGCGGCGACGTCGATCGGGTCGCCGCGGCCCTGTCGCGGTTCCCGTGCGCGACAGCGCCGGTCTGGCTACCGGAGGCGCGGCAATACTTCGCGCGGTTCGACGTCGACGGCACCGATGTGGAGCTCAGCACCGTGGAGTGGCCGGCCGGGTCCGACGTGTGCGAGGGCGCCGGCCCGGGTCCCTGGCGGCACCACGTGCCCGTCCGCATGGGTGCCCACGTGGTGCCCGCCGTCCGCGTCGAGCTGCGACTGGTCACCGAGCTCGTTCGCGACCGCCCCGACCGCTACGAGCCGCTGCTCGCGCATCTCCGCCGACACGGCGCGGATCTCGCGCTCGTCCGGCGGGCCATGCGCGAGCGCGGCGTCGACCCGCCGCTGCGGCAGCGGGTCGACGACCGGTTGCGGCTCACGGCCGGTGGTAGTAGGGGACCGCGACCGGTCGCCAGGTCAGGCCGTCCTCGCTCAGATAGAAGTCGGCGGGCTCCGCCGCCGTGACGTCGCTCGGCGAACCCTCGAGGCCACCGGTGACGGCCCACGCGGTCCAGACGGGCAGGGTGACGGGGGCGAACGTCGCGCCACCGTCGCTGCTCAGGTGCTGGCGGCGGGTCAGGTCGGCCACACCCAGCCCGCCCTGGCGGTCGACCCACACCGCCACGATGTCCCTGAACTGGCCCGCGGCAGGCGCCGGGAGCCAGGTACGGCCACCGTCGGTGGTGCGCAGCAGGGCGAACGCGTCGGTCGGCGGGTGACCCATGGGGAAGAGGTAGGCGGTGTCGCCGTCGTACGCGGTGAAGCCCGCGCGGTCGAACCAGTCGAGGTCGTCGGCCGGCGTGCGGTCCAGCCAGGTGCGGCCCCGGTCGCGGCTGACCGCGAGCTGGAAGTCCCCGGCGCCGTCGGGGCCCGCTCCGTTCACCCAGATGCTGCCGTCGAAGCCCACCGCCACGCCGCTGTAGTGCACGCCCGGAGGCTGGTGCTCCAGCACCATCCAGTCGCCGGTCGTCGGGTCGTACCAGCCGAGCCCGGTCTCCTTGCACGGCCGTTCGTCGCAGGGCCAGCGGGGCACGATGCCGTCCGGCACCGCGTCGGCGGTCCTGACCCGCGGCCGGTACTCGCGCCAGGTCTGGCCGCCGTCGTGGCTGATCAGGGCCTGCTGGCCGGCCGCGTCGGGCAGGGTCGGCTCGGCGGCCGCGTCGGGCCGGGCCTGCTCGGCGGCCGCGTCGGGCCGGGCCTGCTCGGCGGCCGCGTCGGGCCGGACCGGCCCGCCGGGCGCGTCGGGCACGGTCGGCTCGGCGGCCGCGGCGGGCCGTGGCAGCGCGGTCGCCAGCACCAACGTGTCGGGCCCCGCCACCACCGCGGCGGCCCGCGCACAGCTGCCGTCGGGGCCGGTGGCCAGATCCGGCACGGTGGGGTGCGGGCGCAGGTCGCTCCACGTCCGCCCGCCGTCCCGCGTGACCGAGAACCAGCCGTCGCCGCAGGTCTCGGCCGGGTACTGCGCCACGCCGTACCGGGTGTCGTGGAACTGGACGATGATGTCGAACGCGCTCCAGGCCGGCAGCGACGCCGCCGGTGCGGTGATCGGCGTGTTGCGCGCGTCGCCACCGGGCATCGCCAGCAGCAGCCCGGGGATCAGCAGGGCGAGGGCCGCCACGCCGGCCAGCCGGGCGCGCCGCGTGCGGTCGGCGCGGCGCCGGCCCCGGCTCTCCAGCTCGGCGAAGGGTGGCGCGGTGATCAGGTCGGAGACCGCCGTGCGGTCGTAGAGCCGCTGCACCTCAGACATGGCGGGCGCTCCTCCATGAGCTCGCGGGGACGCTTTCGAGTGGGTGGTCCCGGTCCGGGTCGCCGAGCAGCGCGGCCAGCGCCGCCCGGCCGCGGGACAGCCGCGACTTCACCGTGCCGACCGACACGTGCAACAGGTCGGCGACCTCGGTGATCGGCAGGTCGGCGGGGTAGTGCAGCGCGATCGCCTCGCGCTGCCCCGCC
>NZ_BONE01000126.1 GCF_016862555.1 Asanoa siamensis
GGACACTAGCTCCCGGGGTGCAGTTCCGCCGCCCCCGCACGCACCGCGGCCCAGTCGGGCTCGTACCGCGACCGACCCATCGTGCGGGCCAGCCACTGTGCCCGGTCCAGATGCTTGCGCCGCGTCATCCCCGATCCTCCCCCGCGACAGTCGCCACAGCGTACGTACGGCCTCCGACCGACGGCAGCAAGACCACGGCGAGCACGCCCGCACCGATGACGACCACGCTGCACACCACCAACGCCCGCCCAAGGCCAAGCGCCGCCAGCACCACCGGCGCCAGCACCGCCCCGGCCACCGCCGCCAGCGCGTCGGACAGATGGAACGCCGCCAACACCCGGCCCAACACGGCGTCCGGTGTGGACACCTGCAGGCGATGCCCAGTAGCGATCTGCGTGATCGCGCCCGGCACGCCGCTCAACCCGACCGCCACCACCGCCCGCGGCACCGACACAGCGGTGAACGCCACCACGAAGCACACCCCCACCGCCGCATAGCCGACGAGCAGGACCGTGCGCGTCGCGTACCGCAGGATAACCGGCCGGGCCAGCGCCGAACCCACCAGATACCCCAGGCCGAGCGCCGCGACGAGCCAACCCACCACCCGGCCCGTCGCGCCGAGCCGGTGCACCGTGAACGGGATCAGCAGCGTGGTCAGCGCGGCGTTCGCCGCCCAGTAGACCCATGTCGCCGCCGTCAAGCCACGCAGCAGCCGCGACCCGAAAAGCGCCCGCACCCCGTCCCGGATCCGCACCCGCACCCCCGCGGCGCCGCCCACCACCGGCAGGCCCGCGACGAGCGCGGCGGCCACCAGGTAGGACGCCAGGTCCACCGCGACCGCCACCGGGAACAGGCCCGCGGCCACGAGCGCGGTGCCGAGCGGCGGGCCGATCATCCGGTACGCGCTGTCGGTGAACGTCGTCAGCGCGTTCGCCGTCGCGAGGTCGGCCGGGTCCGGCACCACCGACGGCGTCAGCGCGCGCAGCGCCGGCCGCAGGAAGCACAGCGCCGCCGACTCCACGAGCAGTCCCGCGAGCACGAGGCCCGGCACCAGCATCAGCGCGACGCCGGCGGCACTGGCCAGGTTGGCCAGCACCGCGACCTGGGCGCGCGGCCAGCGGTCCACGGCGGCGCCGGCCCAGGGTGCGATCACCACAGCGGGTACGGCCTGGACGGCCAGCGCCAGCCCGGTCGACATCGCCGAGCCCGTCACCGCGTACACGTGCAACGGCGCCGCGAAGACCAGCAACCACGAACCGAAACCGTCGACGGCCGTGGCCGCGTAGAGGCGACGGAAGTCGCCGTTGCGGCGCAGCAGCATCATGGCCGCGGACACTATTCTCTGACGATAAGAGATGGCAAGATGCTTCCGTGGAAATAGCAGAGCTCGGCCGGCGGCTGCGGGCCCGGCGCACCGCCGAAGGCCGCACGATCGCCTCGGTCGCCGCGGACGCGGGCCTGTCGGTGCCCTACATCGCCAACCTGGAGAACGGCCGCGGCAACCCGACGCTGGCCGCGGTCACCGGCCTGGCTGCCGCGCTCGGCGCCGAGCTGCGCGTCGAGCTCCGCGAGGAGAGCCTGCCGGCGCCACCCCTGCCCGACTCGCTGGTGCGCTTCGCCCGTTCCCCGCGCTTCACGGCGGAGCGGCTCCCCGACCGCGAACGCGTGCTGACCGCCATGGCCGCCCTCGGCGCGCTCGCCGACCGCCCGCTCACGGACCTCGACTGGCACCGCATCCTCGACACGGTCGTCCTGCTCACGCGCTAGACACGCGACAATCGCCGATGTGTACGAGGCGGTGCTGCTCGACGTGTACGGCACGCTGGTCCATGACGACGAGTCCTGGGCCGCCACGATCACGGCCCGGATCGCCGCCCTGGCCGGCGTCGACGCGGACACCGTCACCCGCGCCTGGACCACCCGCCTGTGGGCGCTGGCCGACGCCGCCCACGGCGCGGCGTTCCGCACCCTCGCGGACCTCAACACCACGAGCCTGACCGAAACCGCGGACATGTTCGGTGTACGCGTCGACGCGACCCCGCCGCCCCCGCGGCCGCCGGCTTTCTACCCGGACGCCCGCGCCTTCCTGTCCGCCGTCGAGGTGCCGGTGTGCCTGGTCTCCGACGCGGACGGCGACCGCCTTCGGGCGGTGCTGGACCACCACGGCATCACCGTCGACCACGTCGTTACCAGTGAGGACGCCCGCGCGTACAAGCCGCGCCCTGAGCCCTTCGAGTTGGCACTGCGCCACCTGGGCCTGTCCGCGGCCGCCGTCGTCCACGTCGGCGACACCCCGGCGTCGGACATCGCGGGCGCCGCGGCCCTGGGCATCGCGACGGCGTTCCTCACCCGCGACGGCCGCAGGTTGCCCGCCCATCTGACGGCGACCCACACGGTCTCGACCCTGACGGCCCTGCTCCCGGTGCTGCGCCGGATCCACTGAAGATCGCGTACACCATAATGACCGTTATGGTGTACACCCGATCTCGAGCCAAGGAGTCCGCCCGGTTTACTGGATTACCGATAACAGTAATTCGTTAATTGCGGTGTGCAGGCTCAGCGTGGCCAGAAATCGCATGACGGCGGGGCGGTCCACGATCGCACCCTAGGGCAGGCTGATCGTCATGACCTTTCTCGACTCCGTCGCTGACCGGCTCGCCGCGTTGCCCGCCGTCGAGGCGGTCACGCTCGGCGGCTCCCGCGCGGAAGGCACCCACACCGAGGACAGCGACTGGGACTTCGCGGTCTACTACCGCGACGCCTTCGACCCGGCGGACCTACGGGCGGTCGGCTGGCCCGGCGAGGTCTCGGAACTCGGCGGCTGGGGCGGCGGCGTCTTCAACGGCGGCGCGTGGCTGACGGTCGAGGGGCGGAAGGTCGACGTCCACTACCGCGACCTGACCGTCGTCGAGCACGAACTGACCGAGGCGCGGGCGGGCCGGTTCCGGTGGGAGCCGCTGATGTTCCACCTCGCGGGCATCCCCAGCTACCTGGTGGTCGCCGAGCTCGCCCTCAACGAGGTGCTGCGCGGCACGCTGCCGCGCCCGGACTTCCCGCCGGCACTACGCACGGCGGCGCCGCGGGCGTGGCGGGAAAGGGCGATGATGACCCTCGGGTACGCCCGCGCCGCCCACGCCCCACGCGCCCACGCCACGGAGGTCGCGGGCCTGCTGGCCACCGCCGCCCTCCAGTCGGCCCACGCGATCCTGGCATCCCGCGGCGAATGGACGACAAACGAGAAACGCCTCCTGGACAGAGCGGGCCTACGCGCCGTCGACACGATCATCGCCACCCTGACCCCAGAACCCACGACCCTGGACGACGCCATAACCGAGGTTGAGGCCCTGGTAACGAGCAGCTAGACGGCCGAGGCGACGGTGCGGCTACGCCGGACCCAACGCCAGCCGCCGCAGGCCGGAGCGTTCCAGCACCTCGCGCGCCGCCGGGTCCAGCGGTGACCGCCCCGTCGCCGCCCGCACGAACGTCACCCGGTCCCAGCCCAGCTCATCCAGCACCCCCGACGCCGCCGGCAGCAGCAGGTCGGTCAACGTCGAAGCCGCCTCCGGTGTCAGCCACGGCTCCCGGTCCAGAGCCGCCGCCAGGTCCAGGCCGTGTACCCCGACCTCGACCACCCGGGTCACCAGGAAGTCCGTCAGCAGCATCGCGTCGCCGTGGCGCGTGGAGACCAGCCGGTCCGCCGGCTCCGCAGCGCAGCGCGTGACCACCGACCGCCACACCCGGTCGAACTCCGCGGAGAGCCCCGAGCCCGCACCGGCCGCCAAGGAGCGGCCCGACGAGATCCGGGCCGCGTCGACGTCCGGCCCGAAGCGCGCGTCCGGCCGGTAGTAGTCGACCGCGTCCACCGACGCGACCGCCGGTGCCGGACCGTCGAGCATCACCGGGACCCGGGCCAGCGTCGTCACCACGTGCCCGACCAAGCCCGCCACGTCCCACGGCGGGCACGGCGTCGGCCGGGCCCAGTCCGCGGGGCCCAACCCCGCCAGCACCGACCCCAGCCGCGCCGCCTCGGCGGCGAGCGCGTTCAGGCCAGCACCTGCGCGAACCGCGCCGTGTCGATGTTCCCGCCCGAGAGGATCACGCCGACGCGGCCCGGGCGCGGGCCGAGCTGGCCGGTCAACACCGCGGCCAGGCCGGTCGCGCCGCTGGGCTCGAGCACGATCTTGAGGCGGTCGAAGGCGAAGCGCATCGCGTCGCGGATCTGGTCGTCGGTGACCAGGACGATCTCGTCGACCAGCCGGCGGTTGACCGAGAACGTCAGCTCGCCGGGGATGTCAGCGGCCTGCCCGTCGGCGATCGTGCGCGGCACCGGGATGCTGACCCGCTCGCCGGCGGCCAGCGACCGCCGGGTGTCGTCACCCTCGACCGGCTCGACGCCGACGACCCGGATGCCCGGATGCAGGCCCTTCGCGGCCGTCGCGGTGCCGGCGATCAGCCCGCCGCCGCCCACCGGTGCGACCACCACGTCCAGCGCGCCGGCCGACTCGAGCAGCTCCAGCGCCGCGGTGCCCTGGCCGGCGATGACGTCCGGATGCTCGTACGGCGGAATCAACGCCAACCCCCGATCCGCCGCCAGCGCCGCACCCAGCGCGACCCGGTCCCCGGTGTACCGGTCGTAGGTCTGGATCTCCGCCCCGTACCCGGCGACCGCCGCACGCTTCGACGCCGGCGTGTCCTCCGGCATCAGGATCACCGCCGTGCTCCCCAGCTCACGCGCGGCGAGGGCGACAGCCTGGGCGTGGTTGCCCGACGAGTACGCCGCGATGCCCCGCGCGAGCTGCGCGGCCGACAGCCGGGACACCGCGTTGTAGGCGCCGCGGAACTTGAACGCGCCGATCCGCTGCAGGTTCTCGCACTTGAGGAACACCTCGCCGCCGGCGCGGGCGTCCAGCGTCCGGGACCGCATCACCGGGGTGCGGTGCGCGACACCGGCGATCCGGGCGGCGGCGGCATGGACGTCGTCGAGGCTGATCATGAGAGCGATTCTCGCACCACGCCCCGGGACGCTCAGGGCCGGCGGAGATCAGCCGGGTACGGGTGTCGCCGGTTGCGGCCCGACGACCTCGGACGGGTCGAGGACAAGGGGTTCGACGAGCGGCGCCGCACGCATCAGGCCCGCCCGTGGGGAAGTAGCACGCGGCCGCGCACCGCCGCCCCGCCGGATCAGGCGCTACGCGAGCAGCTTCGCCGCCCGCGCGACCGCGGCGTGCAGGGCGGCCCGCGACTGGTCGGTGTCGTCGAGCACGTCGAACGCGTGCTGCCCGTCGGGCACGTCGATGATCTCCAGTGGGCCGGTCGCGGCGGCGACGAACTGCTCCACGAACCCGGCCAGCAGCGGGCGTTCGAGGCCCACGCGGGTCAGCACGATCGGCGGCGCGGCGGTGCCGGCCTCGGCCACCGCGTCGATCGGCGCGAACCGCGGATCCAGGTCGAGGCGGTCCTCGACCGGCAGGTGCGCGGCCGGCGACGCGAGCAGCGGGTAGCTCAGCAGGACCGCCCGCAGCCACGACGGCCGCTCCCGCAACCAGTCGGCCGACAGCAGACCGCCGCCGGAGAACGCCCAGTAGGCCACCCGCTCACCGTCGATCGTCGGGTGGGCGCGCAGCGCCGCACCGGCCGCGGCCACGTCGGCGGCGGCCGTCACCGCGTCGACGATCGGCCGGTCGGGGCCGTCGACGACCCGCAGGCGGTGGTCGACGACCCCGACGGCCAGCCCGGCGGCGTGCAGCAGAGCCGCGTATCCGATGTGGACGGGCCAGCGACGCGGCGTCACACCCACGTCCTCGGGGATCGGCCCACCGTGCACGAGCAGCACCAGCGGGTGTGGACCGGGACCCTCGGGCAGGTACAGGTCCAGGTTCGCGGCGACTTGGACCGGCGGCGGCAGGTCCGGATGGGCGGCCACGAACGGGCGCAGGAAACGGGAAGTCTCGGTCACGCCCGGCAGTGTGCCCCCGCGGCCGCCGGCGCGCGAGCGAGAATCGGGCGGTGCCCGACCTCGAACCGCTGCTGCGCGACCTGGCGCCGCAGGTCCTGGCCGCGTTGGTGCGCCACTACGGCGACTTCGACGCGGCCGAGGACGCGGTGCAGGAGGCGCTGCTGGCGGCCGCGACCCAGTGGCCGGCCGACGGGGTGCCCGACAACCCGCGCGGCTGGCTGATCACGGTCGCGTCCCGGGCCCGGATCGCGGCGTGGCGCCGCGACACCGCCCGTACGCGCCGGGAACTGTCCACGGCCCGCCTCGAACAGGCACCGCCCCCGGGACCAGCCCACGACGACACCCTGACGCTCCTGCTGCTCTGCTGCCATCCCGCGCTGACCCCGGCCTCGCAGGTCGCGTTGACCCTGCGGGCGGTCGGCGGGCTGACCACCGCGGAGATCGCCCGGGCGCTGCTGGTCGAGGAGGCGACGGTGGCGCAGCGGATCAGCCGCGCCAAAGCGAAGATCCGCGGCACCCGGTTCACGCTGCCGCCGCCCGACGAACTGCCGGCGCGGCTGGCCGCCGTACTCCATGTGCTCTATCTGATCTTCAACGAGGGCTACACGGCGAGCTCCGGCGAGCGGCTGCACCGCGTCGAGCTGACCGCGGAGGCGATCCGGCTGGTCCGGCAGCTCCACGCGCGGCTGCCGGGCGACGGGGAGGTGGCGGGGCTGCTGGCGCTGATGCTGCTCACCGACGCCCGCCGCCCGGCCCGCACCGGTCCCGACGGGGCGCTGGTGCCGCTGGCCGAGCAGGACCGCGGCCGTTGGGACCGGGCGGCGATCGCGGAAGGGGTGCGCCTGGTCAGCGCGGCGTTGACGACGACGGCGGTCGGGCCGTACCAGTTGCAGGCGGCGATCGCCGCGGTCCACGACGAGGCGCCGACGGCGGCGGACACCGACTGGCCGCAGATCCTGGGCCTGTACGACGCCCTCGACCGGATCGCGCCGGGGCCGATGGTGACGCTCAACCGGGCGGTGGCGGTGGCGATGGTGCACGGCCCGGCCGCGGGTCTGGCAGCGCTGGACGAGGCGGCGCTGGAGGGACACCACCGGCTGGCGGCGGTACGGGCGCACCTGCTGGAGCTGGCCGGCGACCGGGCGGGTGCGCGGGCGGCGTTCGAGGAGGCGGCCCGCACGACGCTCAGCGCGCCCGAGCGGGCCTATCTGACCGGCAAGGCTCAGACCTCGACGTAGCCGCCGGTGCGCCAGTAGAGGCCGGCCTCGCGGGCCATCAGGCCCGTGTCGATCAGGTGGCGGCGCAGGGAGACCCAGTCGGGCTCGTAGAAGGCGCGCAGGGCCGCGTCGACCTCCTTCTCCGGGAACTTCACGCCGGGCTCGAACACGGTCACGATGTGCTCGAGCACCACCTGGCGCTTGCCCGCGCGGGCGGGGATCTGGGTCAGCCGGCCGTCGCGCAGGAACGCGCCGAGGATCCGCTCACGGCGCTGGTCGAGGTCCATCGGCCCAACCTATCCAAGCGGGCGCACCGCCGGCATCAGGGTTTCGCGTGGTCGGCGATGAACGCCGCGATCCCGTCGAGGAGGCGCTGCAGCCCGAACTCGAACGCGTGGTCGGTGTCGATCAGCCCGTACGCCTCGCCCGCGGCGGCACCGATCCGGGCGGCGAGCGGGAAGCGCACCGGGTCGAACACCTTCTCCAGCAGCGGCGCCTGCACGGCCCACCACGCGTCGTCGGTCATCCCGCTGCGGTCCGGCGCCTGGGCGAACTCGACGGCGGCCTGGGCGGCCCCGGTCACGTACGCGAGCACGGAGGTGAGCGCGGTGTCGATCTCGATGTCGGAGAGCCCGGATCCGTCGAGGGCGCCGAGCTCGTAGTCGTACTTGGCGATCAGGTTGGGGCCCATCGGCGGGCGGGAGGTGCCGACCTGCAGCAGCCACGGGTGCCGGCGGTAGAGCGCGAGGTTGGACCGGGCGACGTGCTCCAGCCGGGCGCGCCAGCCGCCGGGCGTGTCTCCGCGGTCGGTCTCGCCCAGCACCTGGTCGATCATCAGGTCGAGCAGCTCGCCCTTGCCGGGCACGTACGTGTAGAGCGACATCGCGCCCACGCCCAGCCGCTCGGCGACGCGGCGCATCGACAGGGCCGCGACGCCGTCGCCGTCGGCGATCTCGATGGCCGCCGCGACGATCCTGTCGACCGACAGGCCGGTGCGGCCCTCCCGGTCGGCGGCGCGCCAGAGCAGCGCCATGCTGCGGGCGGGGTCACCGGTTCCGCTGTGTTCGACAGCCATGGTTTGGCACCTCGTTCCGTACGGTGTACCGTACGCCGTACGGAGTGTTCCGTACAGCGTACCGATCATAAGGGGTGACCCATGGAAGCGGTGACGGCACATGCCCTCCACCGCCGGTTCGGCGCGGTCCCGGCCCTGTCCGGCGTCGACCTGAGCGTCCCGGCCGGCTCCGTGCACGGCCTGCTCGGCCCGAACGGCGCCGGCAAGACCACACTGGTCCGGATCCTGACCACGCTGCTGCGGCCGACCGCGGGCACGGCGACGGTGGCCGGCTTCGACGTGCTCCGCGAGCCGGACCGCGTCCGGGCCAGCATCGGGCTCGTCGGGCAGCACGCGGCGGTCGACGAGATCCTCTCGGGCCGGCAGAACCTGGAGATGTTCGGCCGCCTGCACCACCTGGGCCGGTCGGAGGCGCGGACCCGGGCCGTCGCGCTGCTGGAGCGGTTCGGCCTGGCCGACACGGGGTCGCGCGCGGTCAGCACGTACTCCGGAGGCATGCGCCGCCGCCTCGACCTGGCCGCGAGCCTGATCACGGCACCGCCGGTGCTGTTCCTCGACGAGCCGACCACGGGCCTCGACCCGCGCAGCCGCAGCGAGGTCTGGGAGGCGGTCCGCTCGCTCGTCGCCGGCGGCACGACGGTGCTGCTGACGACGCAGTACCTGGAGGAGGTCGACCGGCTCGCCGACCACGTCACGGTGATCGACCACGGCACGGTGATCGCGTCCGGGACACCGTCGCAGCTCAAGGGCCAGCTCGGCGGCGACCGCATCGACGTCGTGGTCTCGTCCCCGGCTGATCTCGCGGCCACCGCGGCGCTGCTGGCGGGCCTGACCGGCAACACCCCCGACACCGACGAGGACAACCGCCGCGTCGGCGTCGCCGTGGACGACCGGATGGCGGCGCTGACCGCGACCGTACGCGGGCTCTCCGACGCCGGGATCGCGGTCGAGGACGTGACCCTGCGCCGCCCCACCCTCGACGAGGTCTTCCTGCACCTGACCGCCACCGACGACGCAAGGATGGTGACCGCGTGAACCGGCTGCGTTGGGCGCTCGCCGACGGCGCCACCCTGACCCGCCGCGACCTCGACCACTGGGCGCGCCAGCCGGCCCAACTCGTGATCGGGCTGCTGTTCCCCGTGATGCTCGTGCTGATGTTCGGCTACCTGCTGGGCGGCGGCATGACGGTGCCGGGCGCGGTCGGCGGCGACGCGTACCGGGAGTTCCTGATCCCGGGGACCCTGGCGCTGACGATGGTGTTCGGCCTGGAGGGCACCTTCCAGGCGATCAAGAGCGACGTCGCCCGGGGCGTCACCGACCGGTTCCGCTCGACGCCGATGGCGTCGTCGGCGGTGGTGGTGGGCCGCAGCGTCGCGGACCTGCTCAGCGCGGTGGTGTCGCTGGCGGTCCTGGTGCTCAGCGGGCTGGCCGTCGGCTGGCGCTGGCACGACGGCCTGGCGGCGGCGCTGGCGGCGTTCGGCCTGTTGCTGCTGCTGCGCTTCGCGATGCTCTGGATCGGCATCTACCTGGGCCTGGTCGTGCGCGGCGAGGGTGCGCTGGTGGCGGTGCAGATCCTGGTGTGGCCGCTGGGCTTCCTCTCGAACACGTTCGCGGCGCCGTCGTCGATGCCGGGCTGGCTGGGCGCGATCGCCGAGTGGAACCCGCTGTCGTCGACGGTGGGCGCGGCCCGCGAGCTGTTCGGCAACCCGGGCTGGGGCGGCGAGTCCTGGGTGGCACAGCACGCGATCCTGATGGCGGTGCTGTGGCCGGCGCTGCTGATCGCGATCTTCTTCCCGCTCTCGGTCCACCGCTACCGGCACCTGGACCGCTAGCGGTCGCGGCGCGGCGTGTGGGTCCGGGTCCCGGTCGTCGGTAGCGTGCGTTCACCGTGGACACCGTTGCCGCCGAGACCCGGCCCTGCGCCCACTGCGGGCGACCCGTCGAGCAGAACGTGGGGGCCGGGCGGCCCTTCCGCTACTGCCGGGACAACGACGGCGAGTGCCAGAAGGCGTCCCGCAACGCCCGGATGCGCCAGCGCGGCGCGCCCGGGCTGACCGGGCAGATCGCGCGGACGTGGGAGGTCGTCGACCGGCTCGACCAGGTCGTCGAGACGCTCTCCGACGCCCTGCACGCGGAACTGTCGCCGGCCGGGGTGGAGCGGCAGGTGACGCAGGTACGGGCGGAGGCGGCCACGGCCGTCGCGGCGGCGCAGGCGGAACGCGACGATGCCCGGCACGCCGCCGACAAGGCGGTCGCGGACGCCAACGCGGCCCGGCAGGAGCGCGACAGTGCCCGGCGGGAGGCCGCGGCCGCCAACGACGCCGCGGCGGCCGCCGACCGGGCCGCCCAGGAGGCGATCGGCCGGGCCCGGGAGGCGGAGCGGCTGCGCGACACGGCGCAGCAGGCCGCGTCGGCGGCTGTCGCGTTGCGGACACAGGCGGAGGCGGACCGCGACGCCGCGAAGCGCGACGTCCGGGGGTTGCGCGCCGAGTTGGACGCGGCCGGACGGCAGGTGGCGGAGCTGAGCCGGGAGCGGGACAACGCGGTCGCCGACGCCCGCCGGGCGACCGACTCGGCGGCGGCGGCGGTCGACCAGGCCGCCCGGTTCCGGGCGGAGGCCGCGACGGCCAACGAGACGGCGGCCCAGGCACGGCTGGCCGCGGACCAGGCGAAACTCGCCGCGGACGAGGCCCGGTCAGCCGCCGACCTGGCCCGCGCCGCGCACGACCGGGACCGGGCCGCGCATGATCGGGACCTCGCCGCGGCGCACGAGCGGGCCGCCGCGCGGGACCTGGCGCACGACGCCGACCTGCGGAAGGCCGCAGAGGCGCTGGACGACCTGCGGGCGCGGCTGGCCGACGCGACCGCGGAGCGGGACGCGGCCCGCGACCGGGTCACCCAGCTCGCCGGGCAGGTGGGCGACCTGGCGGCGGCACTAGCGGCGCTGGGCACGGGCCGGGTCACAGCTCCCACACAGGTGGGGAGCCTGGAAGCGGGGGTTGACGCGAACCGGTGATCTAGATCGCACCGGCTGAACGGCCGTTTACCAAGGGACGACCCACGCATTCCACGGCCGTTGGGACAAAACGCCCGACCGACCGCGACCAAGAATCGCTCACGAAACCGCATCTGCCGCTACGCTCTGACCGTTTACGACGACGTACCTTTGTAAGGAGCGGGACGCGCGTGAGTGCCGGGAATCCCCCGGGTGCTCCCGTCGTTGTTCCGTGTTGGACAGCAAGACGACCGAGGGGAAGAGCCGATCATGGGCGAGCGCATGCTGCGCGGCAGCCGGCTAGGCGCAGTCAGCTACGAATCCGACCGCAACACCGAGCTCGCCCCACGCCAGACCCGCGAGTACCTGTGCGCCAAGGGGCACCAGTTCGAGGTGCCGTTCGCCGTCGACGCCGAGGTCCCGATGACCTGGGAATGCAAGTTCGACGGCAGCGTGGCGCGCCTGGTCGACGGCAGCGAGCCGGAGCAGAAGAAGGTCAAGCCTCCGCGCACCCACTGGGACATGCTCCTGGAGCGGCGCTCGATCGCCGAGCTCGAGGACATCCTCAACGAGCGCCTCGAAGAGGTCCGCGCCCGCCGCGGCGGCAAGTAACCGAGCCATCGAGAGCCCCCACCCGGGTGGTGGGGGCTCTTTCGTACCCAAATCCAGATCCTGTCCCGGGTCCGCGGTGGTCCGGACCGTCGCTCCCGCCGGACAAACTCGCTGACGCGTCGAGCCAGGCCCGCGATCCACAACCCCACCCGAGCACGGCGGCCCGCGCCGTCGGAATACCGTCGTTGCCCCAGCAGCAACAACCTTCCAAGATCGCGGACTGCCTGCCCGCCTGGCGGCGTTCTCGACCGCCAAGGCCCGTGCGGCGAGTCGCGATCCGAGGTGCCATCTCTCCGCCAACCGACAATCTTGGAAACCCGCTGCTGCGATAGCAGCAACAACTTTCCTAGATCGCGACCTGCCCGCCCGCCTGGCGGCGCTGAGACGCCGAAGAGCCCGCGCGGTAGGGGTCGCGGTTCGGGGTGCATCCCCGTCCGGCGACCCACGATCTTGGGCGTTCGTTGCTGCGGAAGCAGCAACAACCTCCCTAGATCGCGACTGCGTGCGCGCTTGGGCGGCACGCTGCGGGACTGCCTGAAGGCCAATGCCCGCGCCGTTGGGTCGCCGTCCGGGAGTGGCGCCTCCACCGGCAGTCCTACGATCTTGGAAAACCGCTGCTGCGGAAGCAGCAACATCCTTCCTAGATCGCGATCTGCCCACGCATCTGGCGGCGCGGAGCGAGGTTGTCGGCGCCGTGTGGTGGTGGCGGTCCAAGGGTGTCATCGCTTGGATCCACGGACGAGTGCCGCCGAGCGGCGTCGAACGCCTGGCCAGGCGGGCTTCGCCAGCCCAGTTGCCCTAGCGGCGTGGGCCGGGTTCGACGATCTCTCCTTCGACGACCTCGCCCTCGATGACCGGGGCCGGGCCGTGGTCCTTGTCCTGCGGCGGCGTCGTCGCGTGGATCCGGGGGCCGGTCTCCGCCGGCCCACTGACGGTCGGTCCCGTCCCTGTGGGGTCCGACGGGGCAGGGCCGGGGCCGGTCGGCCCAGCCGGGGGTCGGGCCGAGCCGCCGCCATCGCCGGCGTCGGGCGGGCGGGGGGCGCCGCGGCGGACGCGTACACGTCGGGGGCCGAAGAGGTCTCCCGCCGCCGCCGACGAGATGCGGCGTTCAGTGGCCCGGCGCACGACCAGGCGGGCGATCTGCCGCCCGGGCGGCAGCGCCAGCAGGATGCCGAGCGCGGCCGTGACCAGGCCAGGGATGGCCAGCAGCACCCCCGCGCCCAGGCCGACGAGCCCGTCGGTGACCTGGTCGCCGGGCGGGCGGCCAGCTTCCGCCGATGCGCGGAAGCCGCGCCACGCCCGCATTCCCTCGCGGCGCAGCAGCAACACGCCCGCCGCCGAGGCGGCCAGGACGATCAGCACCGTGAAGCCGAAGCCGATCAGATGTGCGACCAGGATGAAAACGGCGATCTCGACCGCCGCGGTGAGCAGGATCGCCAGCGGGAGCCAGCGGATCAGACCTCGACGTCGCATCAATCCAGCATGACACGTGGTCGCATCAGCGGCGTCAGGGTCGCGTCAGGGTTTCCGCCCCGTATCGCGCCGGCCGAACAACGCGTCCCGGCGCGAACGCAGGCCCCAGACGGTGACCCGCATCAACGCCTCGCGGACGATCGACGAGCTCATCTTGCTCGCGCCCCGCTCGCGCTCGGCGAACGTGATCGGCACCTCGACGATCTTGAAGCCGGCCTTGTGCGTACGCCAGGTCAGCTCGACCTGGAAGGAATAACCCTGCGACGCCACCGTCTCGAAGTCGATCTTCTCCAGCACCGGGATCTTGTAGACGCGGTAGCCGCCGGTCGCGTCGCCGTGGGGCATGCCCAGGGCGAGCCGGACGTACGTGTTGCCGATGCGGGAGATCATGAACCGGTGCCACGGCCAGTTGACGACCTTGCCGCCGGGCGTCCACCGGGAGCCGATCACGGCGTCCGCGCCGCGGGCGGCGTCGAGCAGGCTGGGCAGCTGCTCCGGGGCGTGTGAGCCGTCGGCGTCCATCTCGACCACCGCGTCGTACCCGTGGTCGATCGCCCACCGGAAACCCTGCACGTAGGCGGCGCCGAGGCCCTGCTTGCCGGGCCGGTGCAGCACGTGGATGTGGCCGTCCTCGGCGGCGAGCCGGTCGGCGATGTCACCGGTGCCGTCGGGGCTGTTGTCGTCGGCGACGAGGATGTCGGCCGCGGGCACCGCCCGCCGGACCCGACCGGTGATGATCTCGAGGTTGTCGGCCTCGTTGTAGGTGGGCACCACGACGAGCACCCGTCCGACACCCGGGTAGCCCTCCGTCACGTCGCCAACCGGCGTGTTGCCCTCGCTCACCCTGCCTCCGATCGCGTGCCGCCGGCCTCGTCCGACGCCGTGGATGTGGTTGGTGCCTGTGGTGCCAATGGTGCCTGGCCCGCGCCGGGGCCGCTGTGCAACCGGCGGCGCCGGATCACGGCTGCGGCGACCAGCGCGGCCACCGCGAGACCGGACAGCACCATCTCGGGCCAATACCCCAACTGCGTAGCAAGCGTACGCGTTGCGCGCGGCGTCAGGTCGGCGACCACGACACCCGGGGTGTTGAACCCGGTCTCCTGCTCCACCGAGCCGTCGGGCCGGACGAAGCCGGACACTCCCACGGTCGACGCCATCAGCGAGTCACGGCCGTGCTCGACCGCCCGCAGCCGAACCATCGCGAGCTGCTGGCGGGCCTCGGACTCGTCGAAGGTCGCGTTGTTCGTCTGCACCGCGAGCAGGCCCGCGCCGGCCGTCACGGTGTCCCGGACGATCCCGTCGTAGGCGACCTCGAAGCAGATGACGTCCCCGATCGTGGTCGGCCCCATCGGCAGCACGCCGGGCGCGTCGCCGGCGACGAAGTCGGACCGGACCCGGTCGACCTCCTTGCTGACCATCCGGGCGATTGTGCGCAGCGGGATGTATTCGGCGAACGGCACCGGGTGCTGCTTGACGTACATCCGGGACTCGTCGAGCCCCTGCCCGGGCAGCCAGACGACGCCGGCGTTGCGGACCTCGTTCTCGCCGGGACCGCGCAGCACCGCCCCGACCAGGATCGGCGCCTTGATCGAGTCGGCGGCGCGGGAGATCGCGGCGGCGGCCTCCGGGTCGAGGAACGGGTCGACGTCGCTGGAGTTCTCGGGCCAGATCACCAGGTCGGGCTGGCGCTCCTGGCCGGTGGTGACCCGTCCGGCGAGCTCAACGGTGCCGTTCACGTGGTTCTCGAGCACGGCCCGGCGCTGGGCGTTGAAGTCGAGGCCGAGGCGGGGCACGTTGCCCTGGACGATCGCGACCCGCACCGGTTTATCGCCGGCGCCGCCACCGACCGGGACGAGCAGGCCGACCGCGGCGACCGCGAGGGCGCCGGCGGCCAGCAGCACCGTCGGCACGCCCCGGCGCCGCCAGGCCGCGGCGACCAGCAGCCCGCCGGCGAGCGCGACGACGAAGGTGACCAGGGGTGCCCCGCCGAGCGCGGCGAACCGCAGCGTCGGCGCGTCACCTTGGCTGAACGCCAGCCGGCCCCAGGGGAACCCGCCGAACGGCAGCCGGTCGCGGGCGGCCTCCTGGCCGACCCAGAGCAGCGCGGTCAGCAGCGGCCAGGTCCAGCGGTGGCGGTCGACGAGCGGGCTCGCGTACGCGGCCGCGGCGCCCAGCAGACCGATGAACAGCGACTCGGCGACGAACAGCAGCACCCAGGGCAGCATGCCGGTGTGCAGGTTGGTCCACTCGAGCAGCGGGCCGAAGAAGACCAGCCCGGCGATCAGGCCGAGCCCGAAGCCGGCCCGGGCGCGGCGGCGGTGCACGGCGGCGGCGAGCAGGGCGACCGAGACGGGCGCCAGCCACCACAGGTCGTAGCGCGGGAACGCGAGCAGCTGGGTGAGGCCGGCGGCGACCGCCATCGGCACCGCGACCCGGCCCGGCAGCGGCCGCGGCGCGGTGCTCGGCGGGGCCGGCGTCTCGGGCGCGGCCTCGACCATGGTCACCATCGCTCACCCATGCGGGGAAGGGTACGGCAGCCGCCTGCCAAGATCGCGGGCCGCTCTCCGGAACGGCCCCGCTCCGGAACGAAGTCGGGGCGTGACCGTGAGGTCACGCCCC
>NZ_BONE01000127.1 GCF_016862555.1 Asanoa siamensis
CGTCGGGCGTCGGGCGTCGGGCGTCGGGCGTCGGGCGTCGGGCGTCGGGCGTCGGGCGTCGGGCGTCGGGCGTCGGGCGTCGGGCGTCGGAGGATGAGCGCAAGGCGCTCGGCCCTGCGGCGACTTACCGCGTCGTGTAGAGCGCGCGAGAATGCTGGAAGGCCATCCGGCCAAGCTTCACTGTTCGTCGCGGACCCGGCCGGCAGCCGCACGTATTCGGCGGCCGACGACCGCGGTCGGAAACGTCCTGGCCAGGGATTCGGACGATGACCGCGGGTGTTGGGTTGCGGTTCCGTTGGCCGCGGAGCGGTCAGTGGTGTGGGACCGTGCGGTCCATCCAGCCGTCGCCGTTGTCGTCGTGCATGGTTTTTTCGAAGAAGCCGTCGTTGTTCTTGTCGTAGTCCGCCGAGTTGACCAGGCCGTCCGCGTCCGTGTCGTGGCCTATGAAGTCGATGCGGCCGTCGCGGTCCTTGTCGACCAGGATGTCTACGCCGCCGTCGGCGCGGCCCAGGAGCACGTGTTTGTCCCAATCGCCGTCGCCGTCGACGTCGACTCGCGTGCGGTAGCCGTCCGGCGGGGCCGTGGCGATCGGCTCCTTCGGCCCCAGGCCCAGGGCGCCGTCCGCGGTCGGTGCCGGGCCCAGGCCCGACGTGCCCTCCGCGGTCATAGGCGCGTGGCCCAGGCCGTCCACACCGGCCGGTGGCGTGTCCCGCAGGCCCGCGCCGATCTCGTCGCCGAAACCCGACAGGCCGCCCATGCCGCCGTGGGTGCCTTCGGCCTGTGCGTACGGGCCGAAGCTCGAACCGTCGTGCCCACCCGGGCCGAACCCCGCCTGGCCCCCGGACACGGCGTGCATGCCCGTGGCCGCCGCGTGCCCCACCCCCGAGGGGCCCGTGCCCGCGTAACCGCCGTCGGCCAGCAGGCCGCCCAGCGAACCCAGCAGACCGAACGTGCTCGACTGGTTGGCCCGCGTCTCCACCGCATGCTCCGTGAACGCGTCGCCGCCGACCTGGGTGTGCAGGAGCGCGATCTCGTCGTCGCTCAACGAGTAGCTGGCCAGGGCCAAGCCTGGGTCGTGCGCGAGGGCGCTGGCGAACGCCGGGTCCACGACCAGTCGTTCCAGCACCTCGTCGAAGTCACTCATCGCCCCGGCCCCTCCCATCGACGCGCTCCTACCGTAGCCCCGTCAGTCGAGCTCCGGCATCGGCACCGGCTGGGGGCGCGGGCGACAGGTGCCGCACTGTACGGCGTCCTCGACCACCAGGCCCTCGGCGCGGCCGCGGGTCTCCGAGCGGTGCACCTCCAGCAGGAACGGGCCGAACCGGGCGTGGTCCTCGCACACCCCGCGCCCGCAGAACCGACACGAACCCCGCGCCGACTTAGGACAGAACCAACAGAGCACGTGCTCTCCTCAACCGATGATCTGGGTGCATTGATCCAAGGGAACCGTGATCGTCACCGGTTCTGACTGCTGCTGGGCACCATCGACCACGACGACCCGGATGGTGACCGCGAAGCGGCCCGTCGCGGACTCCCTCGTGTACGGCACCACGACCTCACCGCTGAAGGTGTTGCCCTTGCCGCTGAGCGAGAAGTCGCCGCCCTGCTCGAGTTGGGAGATCGACCACGAGCCGCTACCGGACTGGGCATCCTCGTCGTCCACGGCGACAGTGACGGTCGTGGAGGCGCTGCCGCCGCACGGCCCGCCCATCGGGTTGGGATCCGCGCTCACGCGGACGATCACCGGAGGATCGTTCGGCGGCGGCTCTTCGGTCTCCGACGGCGTCGGTGACGGCGTCCGGGTCGGGGTCGGGTTGGGCTGACCGCCCGGCGGTGGGTTGCCGCCCGGTGGGTTGCCGCCCGCCGGCGGGTTGCCGCCGTTGTCGTCGTCATCGTCGTCGTCCGGGTCCGCCGGCGGCGTCGGGGTCGCGCTCGGCGTCACCGTCGGCGACGGAAGCTCGGTCGGCGTCGGCTCGTCGCTCGGCGTCGGCTCCGCGGTGGGACCGGCCGGACGCGGCACCTCGCGACCGTCACCGCAGTCGAGCGGTGCGGCGGTCGCCGGCTGCGCGTCGCCGTCGACCAGCACCTGGCCGGTCGAGACGACGCTGCCGCCGCCGGCGCTGACGCGGTACCAGGCCTCGCCGTCGTTGCGCAGGCGCGTACCCGTGGCGTCCAACGACAGATCCAGCGGCAGGAACGTGCCGCTCGTGCTCGCCGTGTCGACCAGCACCCGGCCGTCGGCCAGCGTCAGCGACCCGTGCGGCTCGGTGCGCCGAGATCCAGAGCTCCACAGCGGACCCAGCGTGACCCCACTACCGGCGCACAGGACGGTCACCGAGCCGCCGCGGAAGGTCAGGCTCGCCGTCGAGCGGTCGCGCACGTGCACCCGGTCGCCCTCGGCCACGTAGATCTCCCCGCCCTCGGCCAGCTTCACCGGGCGGCCGTTCACGGACACGTCCGCGGTGCCGCGGGTGGTCGAGAGCAGCACCCGGTCGGCGGGCATCTCGGCCCACGCCGGCCCGGGCAGGAAGTTGGTCGCGGTCAGCAGCAGCGCGAGCAGCAGGAGCAGCGCTGTCAGCCACCACAACCGCCGCTCGAACCGCCCGTCCACGGTCTCGTCGATCACCGGCGGCGGGCCGGGCGGGGCGGCCAGCGGCGGATACCCGGTCGTCGGGTGCACGCCGACCAGCGGCGCGGCGCCGGCCGCCGAGGCGACGACCGCGGGGTCGGCGCCGAGCAGCAGCGGCACGCCGGGCAGGGCGGGCACGGTCCACAAACGGGTGGGCGTACGCGCGGTCGCCACGGTGCCGCCGGGACCCTCCCCGATCGGCCCGATCAGCGTGCCGCGCCGCAACTCGGTGCCGTCCGGCAGCACGACCGACCCCGACTCCACGACCACGGCGTCGGTGGCGCCCAGGAGGGTGACCGGGTCGCCGGGCGCCAGCATCTGGGGCCGGGCCGCGGAGACCAGCCCCATCCGGTCCTCGGCGCTCAGCGACTGCAGGGCGGGCGCCTCGGCGAACAGCCGGTCGGCCTGGTCCCACTCGGCCGGCGGTGGCCCGGGCACCGGGCCGATGGCACGGGACACCGCCGACGGCGGCACGGACAGCAGCGTGGTGCCCGCGGTGTGCCACGACAGCGCGGCCGGCGCCCCGCTCAGCGCGCTCGCGAGCCCGACCACGCCGCCGGCGCCGAGGCGCTGGCGCACCAGGCCGGACGGGTCGTCGGGGCGGCGGCCCTCGACGGCGCCGTCGACCACGACGTAGACGGCGCGTTGGGCGGCACCGGCGACGACCAACTGCTGGCCGGTACGGGGACGGACCCAGGCCGCGACGCTCGCCAGGTCGGCCAGCGCGCCGCCCGGGAGCCGGCCGAGGGCGGAGGAGCGCAGCGCGTCGAGCCGGCGTGGCCCGTCGAGATCACGGCGGCGCAGTTCCAGCCGGCGGCGCACCGCGCGGACCCGCCCGGCGGCCCAACCGAAGGCGAGGTAGACCAGCGGCGCGGCCAGGCCGCAGATGACGGCGACCAGCAGGATCCGCGCCGGCCAGCCCGACCGCCACAGGCCGATGGTCAGGCCGGCGACCCGGTCGGTCCAGATGCGCCAGCCGAGGTTGACCGCGATCGCGACCCAGAGCACGGCAACGGTGCCGTAGAGCGCGACCAGCCGGCCCTCACGGTCCAGCTCGGACCAGCGCGGCGGCCGGCGGCGCAGCCGGCTGACCACGTACGTGAGGCCCCGCGCCCGCAGGTTCGGGATCTCCAGCCAGTCCATCAGCAGGTAGTAGCCGTCGAGCGCGAGGAACGGGTTGAGGTTGAACAGCGCGTTGAGGTACCACGCGAAGGCGAGCTTGAACGTCCACGGCGCGGCCTCGGGCACGAGCACCCCGACGAGCCCGGCGAGGCCGGCCAGCACGAGGCCGGCGGCGGGACCCGCCGCGGTGGTTGTCATCCGGGCGCGCCGGCCCGCCATCCACACGTCGGTGGTGTCGACGAAGACCGACGGGATGCCGAAGTAGACGAGGAAGCCCGCGGCCGGCACCCGCCGGCCGGCGTGCTTGGTGGCCAGCGCGTGCCCCAGCTCGTGGCAGGCCAGGGCGAGCACGTTGAGCCCGAGCAGCACGGCGGCGCCGACCGCGTACGAGCCGCCCGTCAGGAAGACCGACTCCTCGCCGTGCCACCAGGTCCAGGCGAACGCGGCCAGGCCGGCCACGGCGACGACGCCGAGCAGCGCGACGACGACCTTGTGGAACAGCAGCCGCCCGCCGGCCCGGTAGAGGAAGCCGACCAGCGGGTCGATGTCGGCGACGACGGTGCGCCGGCCCTGCGCGAACGCCAGCAGGGTCCGGCCGAGCCGCAGCGGCCACGGCCGGCGGTGCACCCGGGCCAGCGGGCGGAACGCGTCGACCGGCAGCTCGGCGAGCATCCGGTTGGCCGCGAGGTCGGCGACGACCCGGGTGACCTGGTCGGGAGCGAGCCGGCCACCGATCCGGGCGAACTCCGCGACGAGCCGGGCGACCGTACGCGTGCCGTCCATCAACGTGGCGAGCTGCCACTCCTCGGGCGTGAGCCGCAGGTAGCAGGCCCCACCACGGTCGTCGGGCGAGCGGAGCATCACGTACGGCACACCGCGCACCGAGACGAGCTCGACCTGCTCGATGCCGGGCCGCAGCACCGGCCGTGCCCGCGCCGGGTTCAGCCGCTCGACGACGGCCGCCCACATGCCGGGGTCGTGCGGGCCGACCGGCTGCCCGGGCGCCCGCCCGGCCAGCGCCTCCCACACACTCACCCGGGTCTCGACGACCGTCACGGTGCCCGCCACCCTCCGCTAATCCACCGGGAAGGCAGAGTAGGCGCGTCCATCGATCCAGTTCGACACCGCGTCCGCTACCCGACAGCGGCGCGTACGAAGCGTTGATCGGCCGTCACACAGCGGCAGAAATGGGCGGTGGCGGGTGCCACGACCAACCCCCGAGGGCCGTGTCACCCGCCACCATTTGGGAGGAGGACCGTTGCCGCGGGTCGCGCGGATCTCGATCCCTGGTGTGCGCGTATCTAGGAGTTAAGACGCTTCGGTGAGCGTCACGGTTGCGGTGTTCGACGAACCGTTCCGGGTGAAGTTCAGCTGCACCTGGTCACCGACCTTGCGCGACTGCACCGCGGCCACCAGCTCGTCGGAGGTGTTGATCTTCTGTCCGCCGAAGCTGGTCACCACGTCGCCCTGCTGGAGGCCGGCCTTGGCGGCCGCGCTGTTCGGGGTGACGGCCGAGATGATCGCGCCGTTGCCGTTCTCCTGGTCGGAGACCTGCACGCCGAGCGCGGCGTGCGAGACCTTCTCACCGTTGCGCAGCGCGTTGGCGACCTGCTCGGCCTTGAGGCTGGGGATCGCGAAACCGACGCCGATGCTGCCGTTGCCCTGGCCCGAGGTGGCGATCGCGGTGTTGATGCCGATCACCTCACCGTTGGTGTTGACCAGCGCGCCACCCGAGTTGCCGGGGTTGATGGGCGCGTCGGTCTGCAGCAGGCCGGACAGCGAGGTCGCGGTCGGCTGCTGGTTGCTGCCGCCGCCGAACGGGTTCTCCGGCTGCTGCTGCTCGGACTGGGTGCGGATCGTGCGGTCCTTGGCGCTGATGATGCCGGCCGTCACCGAGCCCTGCAGGCCCAGCGGGCTGCCCAGGGCGAGCACGGTGTCGCCGACCTGCACGGCCGCGCTGTCACCGAACTTCGCCGCGCTCAGCCCCGAGACGCCGGTGGCCTTGACGACCGCGAGGTCGCTCTTGGGGTCGGTGCCGACGATGGTCGCGTTGGCCGACTTGCCGTCGTCGAAGACGACCTTGACGGTGTCGCTGCCGGCGCTGGCCACGACGTGGTTGTTGGTCAGCACGTAGCCGTCGGCGGTGAGCACCACGCCGGAGCCCTCGCCGGTGCCGGTGGAGACGGAGACGATGCTCGGCTCCACCTTCTGCGCGATCTCGGCGAGCGACGACCGGTTGATCACCGGCGCGGCGGCCGCCCGGGACCGGGCGTTGTCGTTGTCGTTGCTCTGCAGCGCGGCGCCGATCACGCCGCCGAGCAGACCGGCACCGAGCAGCAGGACCAGCGCGACCACGACCCCGGCGACCCACCGGCCGGCCCGGTTCGGGCCGCGGGGGCCGGGCACGTGCTGCTGCCAGGGCGGCTGCGACGGCGGAAGGCCGCCGGGCCCATGGGGAGCGCCGCCGGCCCAGGGCTGCTGCGTCTGGCCGGGCGCCGCGGGGTAGCCGCCCTGGCCGTAACCGGCGGTCGGAGCCGGATAGCTGTAGTGCGGGTAGCTCGACTGCGGGTGAGCAGGCTGCCACGGGCTGCTGGGCTGAGCCGACACCGGGGTGCCGCTGACCGGCTGGGGGTGGGTGGGGACGCTGGGCTGCTGGGCCGTCGGCTGGTCGGCGCCCGCGGGACGCTCGGCATCCGACCCTATGCCCCGATCAGCCTCGTGCCGGGGGTCGTTTTCGTGCTCGGTCATGCCGTTTACCTTTCCCCACCGCTCTGCGTCCCGCCTGGTGCCGGGCTGAGCGTTGTCTGAGAGTGCCCGTTCGAACCCGCGCCGTCGCCGTCCTCGTCGGGACCGTCCGGCTCGTCGTGGTCGTCGCCGCCGGCCAGCAGCGGCAGCCGGACCCGGAACGTCGAACCCTTGCCCGGCACGCTGTCGACCTCGACCGTGCCGCCGTGCGCGCGGACCAGCGCCGCGACGATGGCGAGCCCGAGGCCGGTGCTGTTGGCCTCGCGGTCGCGCCGCCGGGCGGCGTCGGCCCGGTAGAACCGCTCGAAGACGCGTTCGGCCTGCTCCGGCGGGAGGCCCTGGCCGGTGTCGACCACCTCGACGATCGCGGAGCTGCCGTCGGAGCGGAGCCGGACGGTGATCCGGGCGTCCCGCGGCGTGTGGATGATCGCGTTGGTCAGCAGGTTGCCCAGCACCTGGCGGAGCCGGGCGTCGTCGGCCCGCACCACCAGCAGCCCGGCCCGCGGCGCGACCTCGATCGAGATGTCGCGCTCGGGCGCCATCGCCTGGGCCGCCTGCACCGCCTCGCTGGCCAGCACGCGCAGCTCGACCGGCGAGAGCGACAACGGTCGTTCCCGGTCGAGGCGGGCGAGCAGCAACAGGTCTTCCACGAGAAGGCCCATCCTGGCCGCCTCGTCCTCGATGCGACGGACCAGCCGTGCGGTGTCGTCGGGCGACCCCGCCGCGCCCTGCCGGTACAGCTCGGCGAAGCCACGGATCGTCGTCAACGGCGTACGCAGCTCATGGGACGCGTCCGCGACGAACTGCCGCATCCGCTCCTCGGAGCGCAACGCCCGCGCCTCGGACGCCTGGGCGGAGAACGCCGCGTCGCGGGCGGCCGCCTCCGACTCGGCCCGGGCGGCGAACGCGGTCTCGATCTGGGTGAGCATCGTGTTCAGCGCGCGCGACAACCGGCCCAGCTCGGTCTTGGGTTCGTCGGCGCCGGGCTCCGGATCGGGTACGCGTTGGCTGAGGTCACCGGCCGCGATGGCGACCGTGGTGCGTTCGATCTGCCGCAACGGTTTGAGGTTGCTGCGGACTATGGCGGCGCCCAGCGTGGCCAGCACGATCAGCACCGTGCCGCCGGCCAGCCCGTCGATCCAGAGCAGCTGTTTGACGGTGTGGTCGACGTCGGCCAGGTTGAAGCCCACCACGACGATCGCGGAGCTGTCCTGCGGCTGCTGCATCAGCACCCGCCAGCGCGCCTGGCTGCCGATCGCCTGCACCGTGAACGGGTCGCTCTGGTGCTGCCGCATCGCCTGCTGGAGGCCGGTGTAGTTCTGCGGCAGGTCGGGCCCGTCGGGCGTGAAGAGCTGGCTCGGCCGGCTGCTCAGGTCGGTCAGCGTCGGCTGCGCGGGGGTCGACGCGACCGCGAACGCGTTGTCGCCGACCGCGAACTGGATGTTGTCGCGGATCAGCGCCTGCACGTTGTTGTTGAGGCTGCGCAGGTTGCCGTCGACCTGGTCGAGCAGGTAGTTGCGCAGGAAGAAGGTGCTGGCCGCCCCGATCACCAGCAGGGCGGCCGTCACCAGCGCCAGCACGGCGGCGACGAGCTTGACGCGCAGCGGGGTACGCCGCAGGGGGGCCAACACGGGCGGCCCCTAGGCCGCCGGCTTGCGCAGGACGTATCCGACGCCGCGCAGGGTGTGGATCAGCCGTGGCTGACCGTTGTCGATCTTGCGGCGGAGATAGGAGATGTAGCTCTCCACGATGTTGTCGTCGCCGCGGAAGTCGTAGTTCCACACGTGGTCGAGGATCTGCGCCTTGGACAGCACCCGGTTGGCGTTGAGCATCAGGTAGCGCAGCAGCTTGAACTCGGTGGGGGAAAGCTGGACCCGCTGGCCGGCGCGGTAGACCTCGTGGGTCTCCTCGTCGAGCTCGAGGTCGGCGAAGGTGAGCCGGGAGGCGCTCTGGTCGCCGGCGGTGGTGCGGCGCAGCACGGCCCGGATGCGGGCGGTCAGCTCCTCGAGGCTGAACGGCTTGGTGACGTAGTCGTCGCCGCCGAGGGTGAGGCCGCGGATCTTGTCGTCGGTGGCGTCGCGGGCGGTCAGGAACACCACAGGCGTACGGGTGCCCCCCTCGCGCATCAGCCTTATCACCTCGAAGCCGTCGAGGTCGGGCAGCATCACGTCGAGCACGACCAGGTCGGGCCGGCGGTCCTTGGCCGCGCTGACGGCGGAGCTGCCGCTCGTCGCGGTGCTCACCTCGAAACCCGCGAACTTGAGGCTGGCGGAGAGCAGCTCGAGGATGTTGGGGTCGTCCTCGACGACAAGCAGGCGTGCCTCGGTCTGTGGTGCGGCCATGACACCCATCATTGCCCCGCCCGCTGTGGCGGTGCTGGATTAAAGCTGAAAGTCCGCTGTGCGTGACCCAGGCCTCACCGCTGGAGCCGCCGGAGGCCTTCGAGCACGCCGTCGAGCAGCCGGGAGGCCGTGCGGAGCTGGTCGTCGCTGAACCGCCCACGGCGGACGATCGCCCGCACCTCGTCGGTGAACGCCACGAGCCGCTGGTCGAACTCGTCCCGGACGCCCGGCTCGGCACCGTGGCCGCCGAGCTGGACGTCGAACACCCAGGACGTGCCGCGCCGGGTCTGCTTCGTGGCCTCGCGCAGCTCACGCTTCAGGTCGCGGGCCGAACCCCGTACCTCCGCCTGGATCTCGGCCGCCAGCTCGCTGACCGACTTGTTGATGTCGCGCTCGAGCTCGGCCAGCTCACCGGCCCGGGCGCGCAGCTCGGCCCGGCCGGTCTCGGAGATCGAGTAGGTCTTCCGGCCACCGGCGGCCGTGTGGGTGACCAGGCCCTCGCTCTCCATCCGGGCGAGCCGCGGATAGATCGTGCCGGCGCTGGGCGCGTAGGTGCCGTGGAACCGGTCGGCGAGCAGCCGGATCAGCTCGTAGCCGTGCTTCGGGCCGCCGTCGAGCAGCTTGAGCAGATAAAGGCGCAACCGCCCGTGGCTGAACACGGCCGTCATTCCGGCGTCTCCCCTTCGTCGTCGACCGGACGGGCCAGCAACGCGATGCTGCCGGAAACGGTCGTCGCCCAGAGTTTGCCGGTTCCGCGCCCGAGCACGCCGCGACTGTCCTGCCGCGCGCCGTGCCGCTGCCGCGACACCTGGGGGAACGCGCTGGTGATCTGGCCTGACTGGGTGTGCAGGTCGACCGTGAGGTCGGCGTCCTGGCGGACCCGCACGGTGACGCTGCCGGACGTGGTGCGCAGGCGGAGCTCGCGGTGGTGCGGGTTGTCGAGATCACACGTGACCGCGCCGGACACCGTCGTCATCTCGACCCGGTCGGCCGCGCTGTCCGCGAGGACCAACTCGCCGCTGACGGTCTTGAGGCTGAGGTCGCCGTCGACACCGAGCGCCTCGACCGGGCCGGAGACGACCTTGGCCCGGGTGCGGCCGCCCAGGCCCATCAGCGTCACCTGGCCGGAGGTCAGATCGACCTCGGTGTCCTCGCGCAGGCCCGCGGCCACCACGTTGCCGTCGACGAGCCGCAGGTAGGCCGCGGTCGTGCGGGGCACGCCGATCGAGACCTCGACCCGGAACCGGCGGCGGAGCTGCCCGAGCCACCACAACACCGCCGGAAAACGGGGCAACCGGTTGTGCCGGACCACGAGGGTACGGTCGACCACCTCGACGATCACCGGCGCGCGGCCGGCCCGGGTGACGTCGACCCGCGCCGGGCCGTCATCGCCGACGAGGTTGATCCGGCCGGAGACCAGGTTGACGTCGACCCGGTCGATCTGCGCGTCGACCGCGATCTGCCGCGGCTCCTCGACGATCCAGCGGTTGGACACGCGACACCTCCCAAGTGCCGCTTGAGCATATCGCGATGTATCGCGTCATGCCAGCGGCGCTCGGGGGCGGTGCGACTAGGCGGCCAGCGCCAACGGGACGGGGACGACGGTCTCGTCGAGGTCGATGTCGAGGTCGACCGCCGGGACCGGGACGAACACCGGGGTGCCGACGGCGGCCTGGGCCACCCGGGCCAGCGCCCGGCGGGACGCCTGCGGCTCGGGGTGGAGGGCCGGCGCGACGGCGACCGACGCGACCGGCTTCGGCAGGGCCAGCACCCGGCGCACGGAGGCCCACAGGGTCTCGTCGCCGATGAACGAGGCCGCCGGGCCGCCGTACCGCAGGGTCACCGGAACGACCGTGGCGCCCGCGTCGATCGCGGCCTGGAACATCGCCGGGCGGAACGTGCCGACCGACGCGCCGCACCCGGTGGTGCCCTCCGGGAAGACCGTGACCACGCCACCGGCGCGCAGCGTGGCGGCCACGTCGGCAACGGTGTCGGGCAGCGTCCTCGGCCTGGCCCGGTCGATGAAGATCGTGCCGCCGGACGCGGCCAGCGCGCCGAACAGCGGCCAGCGCTTGACCTCGACCTTGGCCAGCATGCGGCCCGGGGCGACCGCGAGCAGCGTGACGATGTCCAGCCAGGAGACGTGGTTGGCCACCACGAGCGCCTTGCCGCGCGGCGGGCGGCCCCGCAAACGCAGCTTCATGCCGAGCGCGGCCAGCGTGAGCCGGCCCCAGAAGCGGCCGGCCCGGTCCAGGCCCTTGCGGGTGAGCAGCGGCAGGATCGGCACCAGGAGCGCGCCGACGAAGACCGCACCCAGCAGCCGGACGAACCGCAGCGCTTGCAGCGCCTTCGGCGCCACCCGCGGTTCCTCGCCGGTCAGCAGGCAGTCGTTGCCGCAGTCGTTCTGCGGCCGCCAGAGGCTCATTCCTGGACCCCCAGGAAGTGCCGCCGGTAGCGCGGGTCGATCCGGTCCGTCGAGAGCAGGATGTAGAGGTCCGCGCAGTCGAAGTCCGGGTCGTACGCCGGCTCGCCGCAGACCCACGCGCCCAGCCGCAGGTAACCGCGCAGCAGCGGCGGCATCGCGTTGCTTGACGCCGCCTTGGCCGGCTGGATCTGCCACGGGTTGCGCGGGGTGACCCGCATCCGCGGCGGCGAGATGTGCTTGGTGCGCACCCGCTCCCAGACCGCGGCGGCCATGTCGCCGCCGTCGTCCAGCGGGATCGACGCGCAGCCGCCCAGCCACCGCTTGTTGTGCAGGTGCAGGTAGCGGGCGATGCCGGCCCACATCAGGTTGATCACCGCACCCGACCGGTGCTCCGGCGCCACGCACGACCGACCGGTCTCGACCAGGGCGTCGCGCAGGGGGTCGAGCGCGGACAGGTCGAACTCGGTGTCGCCGTAGCGGCGGGTCGCGCGCCCGGGCAACAGCATCCGGTAGGTGCCGACGATCGCGCCCGACTTGTCGTCGCGGACGATCAGGTGGTCACAGGCGTCGTCGAACTCGTCGACGTCGTGCCCCGGGACCGTGGTGTGCAGCGTGGCGCCAAGCTCCTCGGCGAACACCTGGTAGCGCAGCCGTTGAGCGGCGGCCACCTGCTTCGCGTCGTCCGCGATCAGCAGGGTGTAGCCGCCGGTCCTGGTCAGGAGGTCCATGCGTTCTGTGTAAGTGTGCCGGCTATTACCCGCGTGTCGGCGAACAGGTGCGCGGATGTCGATTGCGTGAACGCCGGACCTCGGCGCACTTTGTGGGAAGGTGTGCAGGTGGACAGCCGTTCGATGATCATCGCGAGCCGGTTCAACGGTCCGCCGGGCACCGGCAACGGTGGATATTCGGCGGGTACGTTCGCCGCGCTGGTCGGCGGCGGGATCCCCGAGGTCACTCTCGTCAAGCCGCCGCCGCTCGACGTGCCGCTGGCCGCCGGTGAGGGCGGGGTGGTCGATCCCGACGGCCAGGTGATCGCGGCGGTGCGCGCGGTGGCGCCCTTCGATGCGCTGGCACCGCGGGTGACGCTGGACGCGGCGGCCGAGGCGTCGACCCGGTACGCCGGTTTCGCCGACCACCCGTTCCCCACCTGCTACGTCTGCGGGCCGGAGCGTCCCGACGGGTTGCGGGTGTTTCCCGGGCCGGTCGACGACGTGGTCGCGGCGCCGTTCCGGGCGCCGGCCGAGGTGACCACGGAGACGGTCTGGGCGGCCCTGGACTGCCCGGGCGGCTGGTCCGTGCTCTCCCCGGGCCGGGCTTACGTGCTGGGCCGGATGGCCGCGATGGTCACCGAGCTACCGGCACCGGGCAGCGAGTCCGTCGTGGTCGGTCGGCTCGCCTCCACCGAGGGCCGCAAGGCGGCCGTGCACAGTGCGCTCTACACGCCATCGGGCCGGTTGTTGGCACACGCCCGGGCCACGTGGGTCGCGGTTTAAGGACAGCGAAACGTCACAACCCGCCGGTATGGTGTGCGGCGACGCCATCCCGGGGGGAGGAACAGAGATGTCCGACGGCCAGATCGTGGTCTCCGGTCTCACCAAGCGATACAAGAACCTGCTGGCGGTCGACGGTCTCTCGTTCACCGTCCAGCCGGGTCGGGTCACGGGTTTCCTGGGGCCCAACGGCGCGGGCAAGACGACCACGCTGCGGATGTTGCTCAACCTCGTCACTCCGACGGCGGGCACCGCGACCATCGGCGGCCGGCGCTACGCCGACCTCGCCGACCCGATGCGTACGGTCGGCGCCGTCCTCGAAGCCTCCAGCGCCCACCGGGGCCGCACCGGCCGCAACCACCTCCGGGTGCTCTGCGCCGCCGCCGGCCTGCCCACCCACCGCGCCGACGACGTGCTCGAGCTGGTCGGCCTGACGCCGGCGGCCAAGCGCAAGTTCAAGGGCTACTCCCTCGGCATGCGCCAGCGGCTCGGCATCGCCGCCGCCATGCTCGGCGACCCGCGGGTGCTGATGCTCGACGAGCCGGCCAACGGCCTCGACCCCGAGGGCATCCGCTGGATGCGCGGGTTCCTGCAGAGCCTGGCCCAGCAGGGCCGCACCGTGCTGGTCTCGAGCCACCTGCTGTCCGAGATGGAGCTGCTCGCCGACGACGTCGTGATCATCGCGGCTGGCAAGCTGATCCGGCAGGGTCCGGTCGGCGAGGTCCTCGCCTCGATGACCACCACCGCGCACGTGCGGGTCCGCACGCCGCAGGTCGACGCGCTGACCGCCGCGCTCAGCGGCCTCCCGGGCGCCGGCGTGACCGCGCGGCCCGACGGCACGCTGCTCGTGACGGGCGTCGAGGCGCCCGCGATCGGCAAGGCGGCGCTGGCCGGCGGCGTCGAGCTGCACGAGCTCACGCCCGAGCGGCCCGACCTCGAGGGCGTGTTCCTGGAGCTCACGGCCGGAAAGGCGGGCATCCGATGAGGCTGGTCAAGGCCGAGGTCGTCAAGCTGCTGACGACCAACACCTGGTGGCTGTTCGCGCTCGGCGCGTTCGTCACCTGGATGGCCACGTTCGCGCTCAACGCCACGGTCGCGCACTTCACGATGGGTGCCTCCACGCCCGAGGGCGCCTCCGCCGAGGACGCGGCCAACCTGGCCGTCGTCGGCGACCAGATCTACCAGGCCGCCAACCTCTACACCTCGGGCCAGCTCTTCGGCCTGCTGTTCGTCGTGCTGCTCGGCATCGTGATGGTGACCAGCGAGTTCTACCACCAGACGGTGACCTCGACGTTCCTCACGACCCCGCACCGCACTGCCGTGATCAGCGCCAAGCTGATCGTCGCGGGCTTCGCCGGCCTGCTGTTCTGGGTGGTCACCACCGGGCTCAACATCCCGGCGACGATGATCTTCCTCCAGGCCGAGAACCTACCGACCCACCTCGGCGACGCCGACGTGCTGCGGGCGATCCTGCTCAACGGCCTGGCCTACGTGCTGTGGGGCATCTTCGGCGTGGGCATCGGCGTGCTGATCCGCAGCCAGGTCGCGGCGACGGTCACCGCGGTGCTGGCCTACCTGCTCGGCACCGCCCTGATCGGGGTGCTGTTCACCCTGCTGGCGGGCTGGCTCGACCAGGACTGGATCGAGAAGATCCAATACGGTCTGCCCTCGGTCGCGTCGAGCCTGATGGTCGCGGGCCGCAACCTGCCCAACCAACCCGACTACTGGGTCGGCGCGGTCGTCCTGATCGTCTGGGCGGTCGTCACCGGCACGATCGGCACCCTCATCACGCGGAAGCGCGACATCTCCTGACTGCCTAACGGTCTCGGGCGTTTTAACCTGTGAGACGTGACACGGACGGACGTCGCCGACGGCCGTCCATGTCGCGCGGCGTAGCCTTGGAAATGTCTTCTCACACATACACACAGCGCGCGGAAGAGGCGATTACCGGCCGTGTCGAGCCAGCAGACATCCGATAACCCACTGGCGGGTTTCGGCCCCAATGAGTGGATTGTCGACGAGATGTACCAGCGCTATCTCGCGGATCCGACGAGCGTAGACCCGGCGTGGCACGACTTCTTCGCCGACTACCGGCCAGAGAGCGACGGCGCCTCGCCCACGCAGGCCGCCGCGGCGACGGCCCAGCAGAGCGCCGCCCGCGCCGGCACGGATGCCCCCGGTGCCGCTTCCTCGCCGGAGCCGCGGGCGACCCCCGCCAAGCCGGCCACGTCAACCGCGAAGAGTGACGGCAAGGTGCAAACCCCCACGAAGGCCCCGGCCCAGCCCCGTCCGGCCGCCCCCGCCAAGACCGCCGCCGCGCCCGCCAAAGCCGCCCCGGCGAAGGCCGCGCCCGCCGCGGACGTGAAGGCCGCCGAGACCACCACGCTGCGCGGCGTGGCCGCCAAGATCGTCCAGAACATGGACGCCTCCCTGGCCGTGCCGACCGCCACCAGCGTCCGGGCGGTCCCCGCGAAGCTCCTGGTCGACAACCGCATCGTGATCAACAACCACCTGGCCCGCGGCCGCGGTGGCAAGGTCAGCTTCACCCACCTGATC
>NZ_BONE01000128.1 GCF_016862555.1 Asanoa siamensis
TCAACCACGTCGAGTCCGGCGCCGCGGCGCTGGTCGTCTACCAGACGCGGTCCGACCTTCTCTACTGCACGATGTTCCACTTCGAGGACGGCAACTGGGGCACCACAGCCATGAGCACGCTGGAGGCCACGCGATGGCTGCCCGGCCCGGTCTCCGTCGAGATTGCGGGATCGAGCGGCAGTCTCGGCGATTACACGTACGCCGCGGGTCGGGTCAGTGAGCGCGTCGCCGAGGTCGTTCTCGACGACGGGGCCGGCGGACGAAGCCAGGCGAAGGTCACGCGCGGGACCTTCGTCGTGTTCAGCCTCGACGGGAGTCTCACCGCGAGCGGCGCGGGAACGCTGATCGCGTACGACGCGGACGGTGTCGAGTTGGTGCGACGGCCGGGTTTTCGGCCCCAGCCCGGCCACTGCTACGTCGACCCGGCCGGCCGGCCCGTCAACCCCGCCAACGAACCGATAACGGACGAGGGCCGGTGCCAGCCCGCGGAGCCGTGGACGGGCCGATCCGGGTGAACCCCTCCGGGTTTCTCCGCATTGTCCCGACCGTACCCATGCTGTGAGGATCGGCTCGTGGTCAAACGCTGGCGGCAGCTCACCGTGTGGTTGCACATCCTGACGTCGTTCGGCTGGATGGCGCAGGCCATGGCACTCTGCGTGCTACTGGCCGTCGGGCTGGCGACTGACGACACCGTCGTGCGCGACGCGGCCACCGCGATGGCGCAGCGGATCGACGGGCGGTTGCTGGCGCCGATGGCCGGCGTCTCGGCGTGCACCGGCATCGTGCTCGCGGCGGCCACCCCCTGGGGCTTCTTCCAGCACTGGTGGGTGCTGACCAAGTTCACGATCAGCATGATCCAGGTGTACGCGGGGATCTTCGTACTGTCGCCCGCCCTGACAGGTTCCCTGACCGACGGCCCCACGGTGAGCCTGGTCGTCGGCACGGGGTTGATGGCCGGGGCGATCGCGTTCCAGGGCTGGGTGTCGATCCGCAAGCCGTGGGGCCGGATCAGTCGGACAAAGCGCGGCAACGCCCCGACCGGTCCAGGGTGGATCTTCGCCGCGACCGTGCTCGGCGGCGTCGCGGAGCTGAGCATCTCGCTCGTACTCGGCCATCCGTTGCCGTTGATCTCCGTGATCCTGATCGTGCTCGTCCTGGTGTCGCGGCGCCGCTGGTCCGGCACCCGGGGCGTGCGCACCGCCGCCGCCTGACCCGAGGTCGTTTGGCGGACGGCCCGCCGGGCAACTCTCCCGGTCATGAGACGCGGCATCCGGGCCGTCGCGGCGGCCACGTTGTCGGCCCTGGCGGCCGTCGGCGTACGGGACCTCCTGCAACGCGACCATGCCCTGCGGCGCAACTTCCCGCTGCTCGGCCGCGGTCGCTACCTGATCGAGGCGATCGGCCCGGAGCTACGGCAGTACGTGGTCGCCGGCAACAACGAGGAGCGGCCGTTCACCCGCGACCAGCGGCGCTGGGTCTACGCCTCGGCGAAGAAGGAGAACAACTACTTCGGCTTCGGTACGGACAACGACCTGGAATACACGGCCGGTTATCCGATCATCAAGCACCGTACGTTCGGCCGGGCGGTGCCGAGGTCCGCGCCGACCGCCGACTACGAGGCCGATCTGCCGTGCGCGAAGGTGCTCGGCTCGGCGCGCGGGCGGGCCGGTGCGTTCCGCCCCGGTTCGGTGGTCAACATCTCCGCGATGAGCTTCGGCGCGCTGTCCGGCCGGGCCGTCGAGGCGCTCAACCGGGGCGCGGCGCTCACCGGCTGCCTGCACAACACCGGCGAGGGCGGGCTGTCGCCGCACCACCGGCACGGCGGTGAGCTGATCTTCCAGATCGGCACCGCGTACTTCGGTTGCCGGGACGAGCACGGCCGGTTCGACCTGGCGCGGCTCAAGGACCTGGTGGCGAGCGCGCCGGTCCGCGCCCTGGAGATCAAGCTGAGCCAGGGCGCCAAGCCGAGCCTGGGTGGCCTGCTGCCCGGCGCCAAGGTCTCCGCCGAGATCGCCGCCACCCGGGGCATCGCCGCGGGTGTCGACTGCGTCAGCCCGTCGCGGCACGCCGAGTTCTCGGACACCGACAGCCTGCTCGACTGGGTCGAACTCCTCGCCTCCGAGACAGGACTGCCGGTGGGCATCAAGTCGGCCGTGGGTGACCTCGACTTCTGGACCGAGTTGACCACGTTGATGGCCGACACGGGTCGGGGCGTCGACTTCGTGACGATCGACGGCGGCGAGGGCGGCACGGGTGCAGCGCCGCTGATCTTCACCGACACCGTGTCGCTGCCGTTCCAGGTGGGCTTCGCCCGGGTCTACCGGTTGTTCGCCGAACGCGACCTGCACGAGCAGGTGGTTTTCGTCGGCGGCGGCAAACTCGGCCTGCCGGACAACGCGATCGTGGCCTTCGCGCTCGGCTGCGACCTGGTCAACGTCGCGCGCGAGGCGATGCTGGCGATCGGTTGCATCCAGGCGCAGAAGTGCCACACCGACACCTGCCCGACGGGGGTGGCGACCCAGAACCGCTGGCTGACCCGCGGGCTCGACCCGGCGCTGAAGGCGGTGCGGGCCGCAAACTATGTCAAGACGCTGCGCCGCGACCTGCTCAAGGTCGCCGAAGCGTGCGGCGTCGAACACCCGGGCCTCATCGACACGGGCGCCGTCGAGATCCTCACGGGCCGCACGGCCGCCACGGGCCTGGACGAGGTGTACGACTACCGCCCGGGTTGGGGCCTGCCCGCCGCGGCCGACCGGGCGGCGATCGCGGCCCTGATGCGGGAAGCCAAGCCGCAGGGTTCGAGCGCTCCCCCGTCGCCGACCGCGACGCACTGACGGGCCGCCAGCCGAACGGCGGGAGGGGGCCGTTGCCGGCCCCCTCCCCTTGGTTGATCAGCGAGTCAGGACCGTCGCGAGGCGGCCACGGGTGTCCTCGATGCCCGTGAAGCCTTCGCTCGGGTTGAACTCGTCCTCACCGAAGTCGACGTCCGGGTCGTCGGCGGTGCCGCCGATGCCGTCGGGGCCGACGCCGTAGAGCAGCGGGAAGTTGCCGCCCTGGTCCATCAGGTTCAGCGTGTCGTTGAACTGGTCGACGTGCCAGTTGCCGAAGAAGTGGCCCGCCTCGTGGGAGACCACGTTCCCGACCGCCTGCGCGATGAAGTCGATCTTGTTGCTGGCCGGGGTGATGTAGAAGTTCAGCGACGCGTCGTCGTTCGCCGGGCCGCTCAGCACGTCCAGCAGGATGAGCGCCGACTCCTGGGTGTCGAAGTTGCCCGGGTCGATCGACTGCGCGATGCCGATCGTGTTGACGCCGGACTCGGCGATCGTGCCGCCGACGATCAGGCGGCTGACGTTGACCTCGCCGAACGGGTCGGCGTCGTCGCGGCTGTTGAGGATCTTCAGCCGGAACTTGTCGTTGAGGCCGCTGTCGGCGAGGTCCCGCTTCACGTTCTCGGTCACCTCGGCCACGATCTTGTCGATCAGCGCGTTCTCGTCGGCCGTCGTCAGGCCCCAGCGGCCCAGGAAGGCGCGGAACGGGCTGAGCGTCACGACGCCCGGGCCGCCGAAGATGGCGGTGTTGAGGCGCTGGCCGTTGAAGTCGATGAAGATCGTCTGGGTGACCTTGTCGCCTTCCAGGTTGGGCCGGTACGCCTCGACGGTGATGTCGTAGTTGCCGTCACCGTCGCTGACCGACACGTAGTGCAGCCCGTCCTCGTCGGCGACGTGCTCGCTGACCGCGTTGCCGCCACCCGGCAGGGGGCTGTTCGGCGGGTAGATGAACGTGAGGTCCTGACCAGAGCCGTGCACCTCGCGCCCTGCCGAGTCCCACACGGTGACGACGCCGGCCGCGCCGGTGACCGACGTGCCCAGCACGTCGCCCTTGCGCAGTTGCACCGAGTAGAAGTCGACGTCGGCGCGGGCCACGTCGAGCAGCAGGGTGTACGGCCCCTCGCTGCCGGCGCCGTTGCCGCTCGCCGAGTCGAACGGGTCCGCCGGGGTCGAGTTGAACCCGGTCACCATCAGGTAGTAGTCGCCGGCCTCGGTGAACGTGAACCGCAGCAGGCTGTCCAGGCCACCCGAGTCGTCGTTGAACGCGATCTCCTCGCCGGCGGCGTTGAACAGCGCGACCATCGGGTCGAGCGAGCCGGTCGGGGTGTCCAGGTCGGCGGTCATCGTCTCGCCGACGCTGGCCGCGTTGATCGTCAGCTTGAAGAAGTCGAAGTCACCGGAGTCGGTGCCGGCGGATCCGTGCGGGCCGTCGCCGATCGTGCTGTTGACGGTGATCCCGCTGCGGGTGTTGACGATGCCGGTGTCGGCGGCGAGGGGAATCGCGCCGTCGTCCTCGGCCTTCGGGGTGAACGCGGCGCGGGTGACGATCTCCGGGTCCAGCGAGCCGAGGATGCGGGCCCGCGGGTTCTGCTTGCCCTTGGTGCCGAAGCCGGGGACCGGCTGGGCGAGCGCGGGCGAGTCGTTGCCGCCCTGGGTGCCGTCGACCTCGTCCTCGTCGACCAGGATCGGCGACGCGGCGACGGCGCGTAGTGCCCGCTTCTGCGCGCGCAGCGCGCCCTGCTTCTCGGCCGCCTGCCGCCATGCGGCGTAGTCGATGGCGGTCGGATCGGGTACGAGCCCCAGGTACGGATTGACGCCGGTCGGTGCCTTTCCGGCGGGGGCCTTGACGGCCACCTGCCCGCCCGCGGCGAGCGTGGCGCGGTCGGCGCCACTCGGTCCCGGGTCGTTCTTGAGTTCGGCCGTCGCGGTTGCCGCTGGCAGCATCGCTGCTACCAGCGCCGTCCCGGCCAACAGCGCGATGGTTCGACGCATGAGCCCTCCCCCTTGCGGCCGGGCCCCTGTGCCCGGCCCATCGATGGCTATCGCGACGCTATCGATCGACCCGACGCGGAGAAAAGATCGAAATGCATAGTGATCGCATAGACCGATCACGATAGCTGTCGATACTGGGACATTTATGCTGATCAGAAAGTGACACTGTCTGGCATCTGTCGGGAGGGTTGCCAAATGGTCACGTTCCGCTAAGTTGACCGCTCAACTGGGCGCTCCGCCCACTGTGGATCTTGAGGGCGCGTCCGACCACAGTCGATGATCATGAACACGAGGCCTGGCAGGCCATCCGGTCGGGTCCGGCGTCACCGGCCCCCGGCATGCGCGTTTACGCAGGTGGGGACTGCCACCTTAGAACGCTGTCCACAGGCCTTTCGGCGGCCTTGACCGGTGGTCCATCATTGAGTGAAGCGGACGAATGACCTGCGTCCACAGTGTTCCCTCGGGTTGCTAGCTAGCGTCAGTGAAGTCAGGCGGCGGATGGTGGTGCGCGACAGATGAGGATGCAGCCTCGTCAACAGCTGCTGGAGATCTGGAACGCGACCGTGCGTTCGTCCTGGTCCGACCGGGAAAAGAAGTGGAAGTTCGGCGGCCGTGACGCGCCCAACTCGATCGGCGACGCGGAGCAGTTGCTCTGCATCCTGATGCCGGCGACCAAGGTCGAGTCGTTCAAACTGGACCGTCCCGACGAGACGTCCGAAGACATGATCAGGGCGCTCCGCCCGCTCGGCAACGCGACCGAGATCCCGAAGACGCTGATCGGCATCCTCGCCGAATACTTCGACCGCTACAGCGAGCCCGACGGCACCCCGATGTTCTCCGGGTCCTCCTACTTCAGCTCGTCGGGTCCGGCGCAGCCGTCCAAGGAGCAGCTCCGCCTCGACATCGTCGACTCGTTCGCCATGTCGGTCACGCTCTCCCTGGCCACCCTGGGTTTCCTCAAGGTGCTCCGCTCGGTGGCCACCCGCGAGGAGAACCGCAAGGAGATCGAGTCGCTGGAGTCGCAGGCCAGCACCCGGCTCAGCGCCGCCATGGTCGGGCTGCTGCGCAGTTTCACGGTCAACGTCTTCGACATCGACTCCGCGTACGGCCAGGCTCTGATCGGCATGATCAACCAGGAGAACCTGCCACAGCGCCAGGTGGTCAGCGCCGTGCGCCGCGATCTCCGGGAAACCATCGCGAGCTTCCGCGAGGTCCTGATCGGTTCCGGCCAGGTGGGTGACATCGACAGTCCCGACCGCCTGTTCGAGGTCGGCTGGTCGTGGGGCATCGTCGGCGGGGCACCGCCGATCGAGACCGAGGAGCCCGTCGGGCAGCAGCCCAAGGGCTTCGCGCAGGACGCGCCCTACCTCTACTTCACCGTCATCGCCGTCGACGCGATCGAGGACCTCTTCTCCGAGCGGACCCGCGTTCTCGGTCTGCTCAACGAGGAGCAGCAACGGCTCTCGCGTGCGCTCCAGCTCCGGTGGGAGCTGACCCGGTCCTACTGGTCGACGATGGCGACCTTCGGCTCCGCCCAGCGCTGGCCCGTCGAGGACATCCCGTGGCGCACCACTGACGAGGACGCGTCCGACTACTACACCCTGCTGGTGACCTCGCTGGCCGTCAAAGGCCTGGTGCAGCAGCGCGGCACCGACATCGAGCTGGGCCGGATCGGCGACGTGGTCTCCGAGCTGGCCAACCGTGCCCGGATCACCCGCCGCCCGTTCGACACCGACCCCGCGCTGACCCTGCACGCCCCGGGCGTGCTCGTGCCGCTGGTCGGCAGCGAGGACGCCGGCGAGGCCAGGCTGCTCTGGACCGTGTCCGAGTTCTCGGCCCTGCTCTTCCAGCGCACCACCGTGATCGCCGGGCTGATCAACGACGCCGAAGGCCGCAGCCGGATGCTGGAGCTCGCCGACCGCACCTGGGAGCACCTCAACCGCCGCCGGCTCGACAAGGGCCAGGGCCGCAACCTGTGGGACCAGCCGACCTCCGTGTTCGGCCAGCTCACGACCCGCTACGACAAACCATCGTGGTACTACACCCAGCGCGTCGTGCAGGGCCTCGTGACCACGGCCAACATGCTCAACCGTCCGCCGCTACGCAGTGCGCGGCTCGGCAACTACGCGTTCGACCTGCTCACCGAGGCCGAGCACCTCTATGACATGGAGCTGCTCTCCGGGGCCGGCGACGCCGGGCCGCGGATGCGCGAGACGTTGAAGGTCGCCCAGATCCACCTGAGCCGGGCCCGCGAGATCCTGCCGGAGCGTCCCGGCACCGCGGCCGTCCTCGCCGCCCAGGTGCTCATCTCACTGGACGAGTTGGCCGCCGCGCGGCGTGACGTGACCGAGGCGGGCTGACCCCAAATGTTGATCTTCGCGACCTCCGACAAGGGCGGCACCGGTCGCTCCGTCACCAGCAGCAACATCCTCTATCGGAGTGCGCTGCAAGGCAGCGACGTCTGCTATCTCGACTTCGACTTCGGCTCGCCGACCTCCGGTGCGATCTTCAACATCCCGAACGCGCTGCACGGCACCACCCAGGGCGGCCTGCACTCCTACCTGCACGGCATGGTCGCCGACCCGCAGCGCCTCGAGGTGTGGCAGGAGTCCGACCGGTCCAGCCTGCGCAGCCGCCCACCCGGCGCCGGCCGGCTCGTGCTGTTCCCGGGCGACAGCGGGGGCGGCGAGTTCCCGATCACCAAGGAGAACACCGAGCGCTGCGCGCGGCTCTTCCTGCACCTCGAGGAGGAGTTCGACCTCTGCCTGGTCGACCTGAGCGCCGGCCGGTCCTACGCGACCGAGATGGTGCTCGCGGCGACCGCCACGGAAGAGCTCCGCAACATCCGGACCCGCTGGCTGGTCTTCCACCGCTGGACCCGGCAGCACGTGCTGGCCGCGTCGGGCCTCGTCTACGGCGAACGGGGGATCCTCGACACCGGCGCGCGCAACGGGCACGACCGCGAGGAGCTGGCCAACGCGCTGCGCTTCGTCCGCACCGCGGTGGTCAACCCCGACTCGCCCGAGCTCGAAGGGCTGCGGCCGGCGCAGGTCGCCTGGTTGCGCGACGTCGACCGGGATCTGTCCGAACTGGCCAGCAGCCGCAAGGTCGGCCGGACCCTGCTGCTCGGCTCGATCCCACTCGACCCGGTCCTGCAATGGCGTGAACAACTAATTTCTGATAACGACGTGTGGTCGCGGCGCATCGCGAACCGTGAGACGCTGGAACAGTTCGACTCGTTGGCCAAAAAAATCGTCGACGATGCGGCCTGGGAGACGTTGTGACCGGAGTGGCATTCGAAGAGGCGGTCGCCGCGCGGAACGTCGAACGCGTTCCGCTCTCGCACCTTTCGATCGAGCTGGGCCACCTCTACATGGAAGAGTTCGCCGGCGGCATGGACTCGATGCGCCGGCACTTCCGTCGCGTCGCGCCGTGGGCACAGTCCGCCGCGCGCACGGTCGCGACCAAGCCGGGCGGCAACCGCCCGCGGATCAGCACCTGCTTCCTCGTCGACGACTACTTCTCGCGGTTCAGCACGCCGCGCGAGGTGATCCCGATGCTGGTCGCGGCCGCCGAAGAGAGCGGCCTGGTGATCGACTACCTGGCCCGCGAGTCGGCCTGCGCCGAGGCCGACGAGGTCCCGCTGGCCAAGCTGGTCGAGCAGGCCCTGGTCACCGACCCGGTGCCGGGCAGCAACGGCATCCGGCCACCGGTCACCGAGACGGGCTGGCTCTGCAACGGCCAACGCTCACCCAACACGGTGGCGATCCCGGCGATGGCCGACAAGGGCTGGCTGCCGCCGATGCAGAACGCGGCCAACCGCCACTCGATCTTCGTGGACGTCGAGCTGTGGGACCTGGAAAACGGCAAGCGCCGCTGGTCCTGCCCGTTCCTCGCGGCGGTCTGGCAGCTCATCCGCCTGGGCCTGCTACGCCACAACGGCGAGGTCGTCACGACGCCGTGGCAGGTCGAAGAACTCCCGGACGACTGGGACAAACTGCCCGCGGTGGTGCAGCTCAACCCCCGCGCGGCGGCGTTCAGCGCCTACCGCACGTTCTCGGTGCTGGGCTCGCGCTTCCTCCAGGTGGAGCTCGCGGTCCGCACGATCCTGAGCCAGGTCTCGATCGACCCGATTGTCCTGGACCAAATCTTCTCCCGCATGCGCGGCGAGGGCATGGAGCTACCGAAAGAACTGGTAGACCGCATCGACTACGTCTTCATCGGCGAGTAGCGGCAGGCCCGCCCGGGCCACCGCCCAGACCCCGCCGGTCAGACCCGGTGCCGAGCCGGACCGCGCCGATTGTTTGGTCCGATCTGCGGGCCTGGGCACGGCGCCCGACCCACCACCACCATGGGCAGCCGGCGGCATCGTATTGAGCCTTGACCTCCCGCCAGAACGTGACGCGGCGGGCCGTGCCGTTCGGCTCGGAGGAGAGGCACGACCTCGCGGCGTTCCTCAGCGTGAGCTGGCATAAACCACGGACGGCGGCCTGCCGAGCCACACTCGGTCACCGGGCCACTGACCGGGCACGACAGTCGGACCCCAGCCGCATTGCCGTCGCAACGCGACTGCTGGCTGCACCGAATCCAGCCACAGGCGGGACTGACCAGACCGAGCCGGACGACAACGGTCCGTCGCCCGGCCTCCTGACCGGACACGACAGACCGACCCCCAGCGGCCAGCGCCGCCCGAACGCGACTGCTGGCTGCACCGAATCCAGGCCCAACCGGGAACAGAACCAGATCAAGCCGGACCACAACCGCCCATCGCCCCGCCTCCTGACCGGACACGACAGACCCACGCCCAACCGCCACCACCGCCCGAACGCAACAGCCGGCCACGCCGAACCCAGACAGGAAAGAAACAGCCCGAGCCGGGCCGCACCAGTCTGTCGGCTGGACTGGAGGCAGGACGAGGGCCGGGTAGCCCTCAGTCGCCGATGTCGGGTAGGTGTTCTGGGTCCGCGCCCGGGAGCCAGCTGAGGGCCTGGCCTGCCAGGCGGCGGAAGTTGCGGTCGTCGTCCGTGCTGGCCAGCGTTACCAGCAGGCGGCGGATCTCCGGGTCCGTGCCGAAACGCTCGCAGAGCGCCCGCACCGAGGCCTCGCGGATGGACCAGTCGCCGTCGTGGACCATGTCGACCAGGATCTGGCGGACCTCCTCGTAGGCGTAGAGGCGTTCGCCCAATACGCGCAGCGCCTCGCGGCGGACGCGGAGGTCGCTGTCGCCGCGGACCGCTTCGATCAGGAGCTCGCGGATCGCCGGTGCGCCGCCGAACGACTCGCCGAGGGCGCGGAGCGCCGCCGCGCGGACCGTGTCGTCGTCGCCTGCCGCGCGCATCGCCAGCAGGTCGCGGTGTTCGTCGTCGATGCCCGCCGCGGCCAGCGCGACCGCCGCCTCCGTGACCACCAGCGCGTCCGGGTCGCGGCGGACCCGGTCGAGCAAAATCTCCCGCACCTCCGGCTCGGCCGCGTACGGCTGCAGCGCGTGCGCCGCCGCCTCGCGTACCCGTGGATTGGCATCGCCCTGGACGCGGGCGGTGATCACCGCGCGCGTCCCCTCGTCGGCGACCTTGGCCGCGGCCGCGAAGACCTGGCCGTCGGGGTCGTCGCGGGTACGTTCCAGCAGCAGCGCGACCACCTCGGGGTGCGGCGCCGCGTGCCGGGCCAGCGCGCGCACCGCCGCACCCCGCACCTCGGCGTGCGCGTCCTGCCGCGCCCGGGCCAGCAACTCCCGGCGGATCGGCGGATCGCCGCCGCACCGCTCCGCCAGCGCCTCGACCGCGGTGCGCCGGACCGTCGCGTCCGGGTCCTCGCTGACCAGCGTCAACAGCACCGCGCAGACCGTCGCGTCCAGGCCGATCTTCTTGACCAGCGCCTCCGTCGCGGCCAGTCGGACCGCGGCGTCGGTGTCGGTCTGTGCGATCCGGGCCAGCGCCGCGGTGGCCGGCGCGAAGCCGGGCAGCGCCGCCGTCAGCGCGCGGATCGCCACCAGCCGCACCTCGGCCGAGCGGTCCCGGCGGGCACAGTCGACCAGCGCCGTGTGCACCTCCGGGTCGGCCCGGAAGTGCTCGCGGAGGATCTGCACCGCCGCGCGCCGGGCGACCTCGTCGGGGTCACGGCCCGTACGCTCGATCAACAGGCCCTTGACCGTCTCGGCCGCCTCGAAGCGCTCCACCAGCGTCTTGGCCGCCGCGCTGAGCACGCCCGCGTCGCGGTCGTCGTGCAGCAGCGCCGTCAGCAGGCTCTTCACCGGCTGCCCGGAGCCGAGCCGGTCGGCCAGCACCCGCACCGCCGAGCGGCGGACCACGCCGTCGGGCTCGGCCCGGATCCGCTCGATCAGCAGCTCGCGCAGGTGCTCGTAACCCATGCCCCAGTCGTTGAGCGCGCGCGCCGACACCGCGACCACCTCGGCGTCGCGGTCGGTGCGCACCCGCTCGACCAGCGCGCCGCGCACGGAGTCGTCATAGGGCAGGCGCTCCATCATGAGTACGGCGGTCCGGCGCACACCCGCGTTGCCGTCACGGCGGGTGCGGTCGAGTAGTAGGCGGCGCACCGCCGTTTCCTCGCGGAACCGCTCGCCCAGCGCCCGCACCGCGGCCAGCCGGACCGCGGCGTAGCCGTCGACGGTGGCCCGCTCGAGCAGCACGTCACGGACCCGGGCGTCGGTGCCGAACCGCTCGCCGAGCGCCTCGACCGCGGCCAGCCGCACACCCGCGTACGCGTCGTCGCGCGCCCGGCGGATCAGCTCCTCGCTGGCCCGGGTCAGCGCCAGCTGGTATGCGCCGCGGTTCGCGGCGGTGCCGGCCACCTGGGCGAGCTCGGCCAGCCCGGCGACGGCCGCGTACGAGGCCCACCGGTCGTCGATCGCGCTCAGCACCGTGCTGAACAGGTCTTCCACGTGCTCCGAGGGCGGTGCCAGGATCGCGGCGAGCTGCGCGGCGTAGGCCGACACGGAGCTCCAGATCAACCGGACGCCGCGCCGCCTGTACCAGGTGAGGTAGATCCGCCCGCCGGGCCAGGTCGAACCGATCGTGCGGGCCGCGGGCAGGATCTCGGTCTCGATCAGCGCCATCGTGTCGCGGTCGTCGATCGAGACACAGTGCTCGATCAGCAGGATGATCCGGCGCAGCAGGTCCTGGGCGGGCACGGACACCGCGGTGTGCGGGTTGCGCACCTCGGCCAGGCACTGCACGGCGAGCGCCAGGTTCCACGGCGGCTGGGCGAACGTGCCCGGCGGCCAGGGGTAGTTGACGCTGGTCGCGAGCAGCGAGATCAGCTGCGCCGTGTGGCGCTCGTGCAGCGAGCCGGCGACCAGCCGGAGCACCTCGCGCCAGGACGGGTCGGCCCAGTGCTCGACGAAGAGATCCTTGAGGCGGCCGAACGGCCACTGCTGGTCGTGCTTGAACTTGCCGACGACGGCCTCGGCGCAGAAGAACTCGAGGAACGTGCGGTGCACGAAGCCGTAGAGGTGCGGGCCGTAGCGGCTGAGGATGAAGTTCCGCTCGCGGAACTGGTTGATCATCGCGCGGGCGATCTCGCGCGCCTCGGCCGGGTTCTTCTGGTAGCGCTCGGACAGGTAGTCCTCGAAGACCTCGCTCAGGTCCTCGGCGCCGACGTAGTTGGCGGACAGCCCCCGCTCGCCGCTCTGCACCTTGTAGGCGAGCCGGCGCAGGAGCTCCTTCTTGTCCTCGGCGTCGATGAAGCCGGGGCTCTCATATTGATCCTGCAAATGGCGGTTGATGTCCCAGTGCTCGACCAGCACCGTGGCCGCGTGGTCGAACAGCTTCCACCGCTCGCGCGGCAGCGCCTGGTGCTTGCCGATGATCGCCAGGATCGTCAGCAGCATCGGGTTGCCGGCCAGCTCGCGGATCGACGGCGAGTGGCGCATCGCCTCCAGCAGCCGGGCGCGGCGGGCGGCCGAGTCGCCGGGGCGGTCGTGCATCGCGAGGTCGTACCAGCTCGCCAGGAACTCGGTGATCTGGGCGTCGTCGAGGTCCTGGAGGGTGAAGTGGGCGAAGCCGAGTTCGCTCAGCGCGCGGCGCGCGTACCCGATGATGCGTGAAGTGACGATGACCCGCACGTGCGGGAACTCCCCCGCGAAGGCGGCGATCTGGTTGGCCACCGCCTCCCGGCGGCGCTTGTCGAAGATCTCGTCGAGCCCGTCGAAGATCACCACGGCCGGGCCGCCGCCGGTCAGGTAGCGCAGCAGCGCCGCCCGCTCCAGGCCGAGGCCGTCGAGGCCCGCACGCTGGTCGAGGTATTCGATGAAGTTGGTGCACCGGCCCTCGCCGAACAGCGCCATGTAGGACCGCAGCTCGATGAAGAGCGGGAGGTGCCCGTCCAGCGAGCCCAGCCGGTCGTCGACCGGTGCGCCGGTGGCCGCGAGCGCGAGGGTGATGTAGCGGGCCGCGGTCGACTTGCCGGAGCCCGGGTCGCCGAGCAGCACGATCGCCTGGTTGTCGGGCGCCGCGACCACGTCGAACAGTCGGCGCAGCGGCTTGGCCCGGTAGGCCTTGTGCAGCAGGGCCAACTCGTCGGGGTCGACCTCGTCGGGCACGTCCTCGGTCTCGAGATGGCCCTCGTATTGCATGCGCTGCCACCACTCGCGGGGCAACTCGACCGGCGGCGGATCTTCGCGCACGGACTGCTCGATGAACACCGAGCTCAGTCGCATCTGGAGGTATTCGTCGCGCTGGGGCGGGGTCAGCGCGTCCAGGTCGAGGCCGCCGTACTGCTGGTGGAGGCGGTCGTAGTAGCGCTTGAGCGTCTCGGTGCTGAGCGACTGGAGGTGGCCGGTCGGCCGGCCGATGTCGGCGAGGCAGTTGGCGACCGCCGCGGTGACGAGGGCGGCGAGGTCACCGGGCCCGCTGAAGGTGCTGCACATGTGTCGCACGACGAGTTCGCTGCGCAGCGCCTCGATCCGCTCGGCCTCGGTGTTGCGGTCGATGTGCACCCGCGGCCAGGGGGCTTCCTCGTCGAGCAGGAAGATCAGGCAGGGCTTGCCCATCGCCTCGGCCTGGCGGTATTCGAGCTCGGTGATCGACCGGTCGTAGCCCGGCGGGACGAAGCCGTAGCGCCAGGCGAAGATGCCGACATAAAGGTCGCACTCGGCGACGTCCTCGAGGCAGCGCTCGACCGGACGTCGATCTTCGGCCACATAGGACTCCATGGCCACGTCTTCGACCCGCAATCGGCGGAGGGCCAGCTTGACCGCCGACCGGCACTCCTCGAGATCACGGAAGGTTGCTGAGACGTAGACCTTGGTCAACGCGGCTCCTCGATTACGTGAGCGACACGCGTCGTTACCGTATCAATATCTGGCAAGCCGCGGGTTCCCCGTACATCGGGATTGATCAAAATATCGTCTGGGTGGCATTCCGCGCGGCGGCCTTGCCCAGCCCGCCGACCATGGGATGGAATGACGCGCGCAAGCTCTGACGGAGGCGCACATGCTCACGTTCGGCGAGGTCCACACCGGACTCCTCCAGAACTCGACCTCGCTGCCCTGGGACGCCACCGCCGAGGTGCTCAACCTGTTGGTCGGCGAGCAGGTCCGCCGGTCCGAGCGCCCGATGGCGTACGCCGTGTCGCCCAACCTGCTGACCAGTGTGGACTGCCGGCTGCCGGCCGCCTCGGGCAAGGTCATCCGCGGCGTCGGCACGGTCGTCTCGCGCGCCATGATCACCGGTGGCCACGTGGCGCAGGGCTCCGGGCACGCGGTGGTCGCCCGGAGCGCGGCCAACCGCCGGCTCTCCTGGTCGCACTATCTGACGCGACCCGGCACGATCGAGGCGATCGGCAAGTCCGACGCGAACGACATCGCGCGCGGCTTCGCCGGCACCGCGCAGGCCATGGGCACGCTCAATCTAGGAGCCATCAGCGGGCGTACGCTCGACGCGGTGCAGCGCTCGACCCGGCTCGACCGCAACCCGCCGTTCCGCACGCAGCGCACCCACATGCGCTGGGTGGTGACGGCGACCGACGAGCCCGGCGCCGAGGCCACCGGCACGTTCCGGATCGCCACCCCGACGCTGCGGGTGCTGGAGCTGGTCGTGCCGCGGGAGCACCTCGGCTCGATCGTCGATCTCTGCGAAGACCTCGCGCTGCACGACTGGCTGCTCACCACGCTGCTGTCACTGATGGAGTCGAGCCTGACCGGCCCGGGCACCCGGGCGCAGCGGATCGCCCGGCTGCGCCCGGCCATCGACACCCTGCTGCACCTGTGGATGCCCGCCGCCCGGGTCGACGAGGCGGTGCTGCCGGTGTGGCGGGCGCTGGAACGCCGGCCCGGCTTCACCCGCCAATGGGAAGCCTCGGTCAGCCGGATCCGCGACCAGATGACGCTGGGCACGCTCGCGCTGCTCGAGTCGGCGACCGCCTAGGTTCTGTTTCGTATCTGGGGTCGA
>NZ_BONE01000129.1 GCF_016862555.1 Asanoa siamensis
GAGGCCCGGAACTCTCTACGGTGCCCTGGACCGCCTTGCTGATGCCGGACTGGCACTCGCGGCGGTCCAGGTGGAAACCTTTCATATCTGTTTCACGCGGCGTGCCGGTACCGGTTCGCCGAGCAAGTGAAAGCAGCGTGAAAGCTCCCTATGCTCTGATCGTAGAAATACGATCCAATCATGACCTTGATTGCCTTCGAGGGGACTTGGCGAGGTTTATGCTGGTTACTTGAAGCATCTGCTCGATGGGAGTATGCGGCCCTCGGCAATTCGTTGGGTCGCAATTAAGCACACCAGATTCCCCGAGGTCGCCTGGGTCGACGACCTGCTTGCGAGCGACCCGACGATCAGTTCCCATTGTCGGTATCTATCAAACAGACGCGCGAATGGAGATCTAAATGTCAAGGAGACGCCGACTAATCAATGCCGCGATAGTGTCGTTGATGACCGCTGCCTCGGCCTTAGTTTTTGCCGCTCCAGCTGCGGCCTCTACCGCCGCGCCCGTCGGCACTGCGGGCTCTATCGAAGTGGACTGGTGTCGAGGTCCAGGAGATTGGGCAGGAATCCCAGGTGGCAGGCAGCAGGCCAAGGCCCGCAGCGACGGAAAATGCACCGTAATATACATTCAAGGCTCCGCCACAAACCCCGCACAGGCAGCTCAACTCGCACGCGCCTATGTGCATGAGTCTTGTGGTGACGCCATTTGCACAATCCAAAGTATTCAGCGCAACTACTGGGTCTTCAAGTTCTATCAGTGTGACGTCTTCGACCTGAGCGGCTTTGCGGGACTGTTCGACACACACAACCACGGCAGTATGGGCGTGTGGTTCTATGGCAAGGACCTAGGCGGCTCGGTTGGGCAACCCGTCATCACTTGGTATTGGGCCGGTCGGCAAGATCCTGTGCGTTGGGATCCGGTGTACTCATTGAAGACCTGCGCCTTCTGAATGCACGCGGAGGGCGAAAGGTGCGTCAACCCTACAGGCGAACGCTTCGTCAGATCACCCCATGGCAACCCGCTAGCTTGATCAACGGCGTCATCTCGGGGACCTCGCTTGATCTCGCGGATGCGCATAGCTAAATCGTGATGGGATGTCGTGTCGCCGGCGCGACTCAGGGTAACCCACCTCCGCACGGTGGCGGGCCCAACCTGGCCCGCCACCGCTCGCTCTATTCGGGTTACTCGTGTCTTCCATTCTGCAACGCTCGGCGCTGGCGCCCGGCGGGATCCCCGACCGTCAGCGGGAACCGGGTGGTCTACGGTTAGGGCCGTTCGATCGCGCGTTGGGGCGCTCACATGGTGGCTTACACTAATTCATCTCGCTAGTGAGCAGGGCCAGAAGCTGTTGCCGATCCTGGGTGACCGGGAGCCAGCGTGGTGATAGCCCGCAGTTCGCGGCGGTATTGGAGGGCGTTCGTGTGCCGCGGGGTCAACCGCCGGTACCTACGCCGACGGGGGTCAAGGCCACACCCCATCGAAGGCTGATCAGGACGCCCACCGTCAGGCGAAGGAATCCCGCGGCAGCCGACAACCGGCCTTCGCCCGAAATCTACAAGAACCGCCGCGCGGTCGAGTGCGGATCAACCGGCTAAGCGGCGGGGGCTTCTGGGCGCAAGCCACGCCGAGGTGTAGTAGCGCACGCCCCTGGAACCGGCTCCGCAATAGGCGATCGGCACACGCGACGCCCGTCAGCCGAACAGTGGCCGATGCTGTGGCTTTCGCGGAAGTGGCGCACGTGGTGTCGCGGCCGCAAACCGCGTCGGCGGCGCACCGGGGCACCGCGATGCCGGCCGCCAGAGCGTCGGCTAATAGGTGGCGACCCAGCTGCGGTGGGGGCGAAGGCTAGATCAACGGCTGCACGCATCCGCACGCGGGTGTCCTGGTCTGCCACCTGCTCGGCCGGGATGTAGGTACGAGGCGATCAAGGCATGCCCGTCAAGATGCGGTCGGCCGTACCGACGCTGGTTCATCGCCGAGGGGCAACGGCCGATCACGCTGGGCGCCAACACGACGCCGTCGGGCCCCCGCCTGGAAGTTCCTGCCGGGTTGGGCCGTCATCGGCACCGAGGACCGGGTCATCCCGCCCGACACCCAGCGCCGGATGGGGGAACGCGCCGGCGCGACCGTCTCCGAGGTGGCCGGTTCTCACGTGTTCATCATTTCCCGTCCGGAAGCGGCGTTCGAGGCCGTACTGGCGGCGGCTGCGACGATCGACCACAAGGGAGCCTGAGATGCCAGCGCGCGTGAACCGGCAGGATCAGCCAGTCGGTCGCGGGCAATCCCGACGGGTTGCTGCTGCACGAGCCCGTGTACTACTCGATCTTCCCGATGAACATGGGGATGCGGCAGTACTGGCGTGACCTGCCGTCGCTGCTCGCGTTCGCGCGTTCGGAGCCACACCGGCAGTGGTGGCTGGGCTTCCTGCAGGACTCGGGCGGCGCGGGCTTCTGGCACGAGACGTACGCGCTGCGTCGGGCCGAGCTGCAAGCGGGAGAGCAGGAGGTCCAGGAGCAGGCAGGTCGCCCACGAGATGAGCAGCGTCGGCAGCCCAGCCGAGCCGGCGTTACAGTCAGGCGAAGATCAGCGCGAACCAGGCCAGCGGCGCCAGGCCCAGCAGGGCGGCGGTGGCGGCGGGTGCGCCGATCCGCGCGCCCTGCTCCGGGCAGGTGATGAACAGGATCGGCCAGGCCACGATGGGTAAGGCCACCAACGTGCCCGACACCTGCTGACCCCTCTGACGCCCGGCCAACGACGGCATCACCCTGCTGGCCGGCCGTCGGCTCGACCCGGCGTCTCCGTTCGCCGCGACGCTCGTGGCGGGGAGACGGGGCAGATCCGCGCCCTGCGCACCCGGTTGAGCCGGTGGTTCGACGAGCGCGGCGTCGGGTCCGTCCAAAGGGGCAACGCGGTCCGGCAAACGCTGGTGGAGCTGGCGACCAGCAGCCTGGAGCACGCGTACGCGGACCGCCCAGGCCCGACCCGATCTGTGAGGTGACCGGCGCCCTACTCCGCCACGGGCGCGTGCTGGCCGAGGTACGCGACCACGGCCGCTGGCGAGAGCCGCGGTCAACACCGGTCGTGGCCCGGGCTGCGCCTGACCGGCGCGACGGTGGAGCAGGTCCGCGTCGAGCGACGCGCACGGCACGGTGGCGACCGTCGTGCCACCGTGACCCAGCCGGCCTGGTTCCTCATCGGCGACCAACCGCGGTGCACACGACCAACCGGACCGACCTGCGGTTGTACGCCCCGCCGGGCAGGCCCCGCGGATACGGTCCTGACGCTGGTCGGCCTCGCCCACGCCACCACCGATCCGCACCTTGCGCCCGAGGCGTGATTCCCCGGTCGGGTCGTCAACCGCTCTGGCCCGGATGTAGGACGACCCTGGTCCACCCCTTGTCGCGCTTGTCGGGTCGTACGCCTGCACCGCCTGATCGAGGGACAGTTCGTGGGACACGACCTTCGAGGGTGCGGCCTTCGCCGCGAATGATCAGGTCGGCGAACTCCCTGTTGTAGGCCCTGATTGGGCACTGGCCCGTGCCGATCCGCAAACCCTTGGCTCAAGCCGCGCCGAAGTCGAACACGATCCGGCTCTCCTTTGCCGGCTCGGTGGCTGCATCGAGGGAGACGCCAACCACGCCGACGCCGCCCGTCGCGCGGACCACGGTGACGAGCTGGTCGAGCGCCAGCTCCGGTTGCTCCTCGCCCGCCTGATCGTGCGCCTGCTAGCCGACCGCCTCGACTCCACAGTCGACACCGCAGCTGTTCACATCGTCCATGATGGACTGGGCCCGGGTCAACGTCCGCGATGTCGACCGGAGTGGCGCCGAAGTGTGCGGCCGGCGCCGGCCGGTCCGGTTTCCTTGTCGACGCCGAAGAACTGGGACGCCCCGAGCAGCGTCGCACTGTGCGCGACGAGCAGTCCGACGGGACCCCGCGCCGAAGATCGCCAGCGGCGGGACCCGGTCACCGGCCGACGCCTTCGAACCGGGTCCCTGAACGAGATTTACCTCAGCGCCAACTGCCGCTGATCGGGACGTCGCCAGGGCTGCCATAGCCGACAGCTATGTCGGCTTCCCCGTCGTTGTTGTTGGAGTTCTTCAGATAGAAGACTCCGTTGGAGGGTCGGTAGACCCCGATTGTGTCGTACACGTCACCGTTCCAGTCCCCGACGATGGGCTTGTCGCCCGGATTGCCGTAGACGAACCTTCCCTGCGAGGCGCCACTGGAGTTCACGTTCCGCAGGTAGAAGGCCCGTTCACTCGGCCGGTACACACCGATGGTGTCGGTGCCGTTCCCGTCCCAGTCGCCCGCGACCGGGATGTCGCCGTCTGTACCGAATACTGCGGTGATCTCGGCAACCCCGGTGTTGTCGAACTGGTTCTTGAGATAGAAGGTGCCGTTCGAGGGCCGGAAGACACCGAAGCCGGTCGTTCCGTCCCCGTTCCAGTCACCAGCCACCGGGATGTCGGTGGCGTTTCCGAAGCCGTAGACGCCGTCCGCATTGCCACTCGTGTTCGAGTTCTTGAGGTAGAAGGTTCGGTTGTCCGGTCGGAACACGCCCGGCGTGTCCAGCCCATCGCCGTTCCAGTCGCCCATCAACGGCCGGAAGTTTGGGTTGCCGAAGTGTACGGCCGGCCCGCCCTTGAGGTAGAACGTCGCCTCCGCGGGTCGGTAAACCCCGATGTCATCGAACCCGCCGCCGCCGCAGTTGCCACTCCGGTGCAGTGCGGGTGTGGAGTTGTACCGCAGAGCCACACCGTCGATCACGATCGGCTGGTTGTTGCCGATGTTGTCGGCTTCCTGCTCGTAGTGCAGGTGTGGGCCGGACGAGTTGCCGGTGTTGCCGACTTTGCCCAGCTCATGCCCGGTCTGGACGGCCTGCCCGACGGAGACGCTGATCGAGTCGAGGTGTGCCACCAAGCTGAACCAGCCGTTGGCATGGCTCAACCGCACATAATTGCCGTACCCAGGATGGTTTCGGACTGCCTCGATAACGGTTCCCGATGCCGAGGCAAGCGCCGGAGTGCCAAGATCTCCATTGCCGGCGATGTTGAAATCGATGGCGTTGTTCACCTCGGTGGCGTGGTGGTAGTACTCGCGTTGTTGACCGCACGGCCACGGTGCGCGGAAGTTCGGTCGCGGGCCGGCCGCTCCCGCCGCAGACGCATCAAGGACGGAGATGGCGATGGCGGCGAGCGCCGCCATCGCCATCGACGCTGCGATTCTCTTTCGCATGATCACCTTTTCTCTGATGTGGAGGGGTTGCTTCACGGAGCGTCAATTCAATCGATCGCAGACGATAGGACATGGGTGCATTCGGATCTGCTTCACCGAGGCCCCCGGGCGTCAAGCCGACGGTCATCGGCCAACGACGGGAACAGACGGCGGCTTCAAGTACTGACCCCGCCCATGCACAATCACCCGGGGGACATCGAGGTTGGCCGGCCGCTCGCATAGCCAGAGTTAACGCGCCGCCAGCCAGACGGACGTGATCCTCTGGTTCGGCCCAGGGCGCGGGCTGCGAAGGTCGCCCTTTCGCCCTGCGGGTACCTCCGCGATGCCGGCGGAGCGCCTGCGTCCTCGTGCAGACCGAGGCACCGGACGCTCATGGCGGTCTCGCATATCCCGGCGCAGGCGACGTTCCCCCTCGCCCACCAGCAGCCGCTCGGCTGGCTCGCGGGGACGCGAATGGAGAAACGCTTGCGCGGCGGTACGTGCTCCTCGAATAACTGACTCCCCGCTGCAACGTTTCGACGGCTACTCGGGTCGTGTAGGTAGCGACAACCCAGAGGAGCAATGCGGTGGCGGATGACGATGGCGGGTTCCGGGAGTTTGTAGACCTGCGCCACGGGGACCTGTTGCGGGTCGCGTACCTGCTCACCGGCTCGGCGCACGACGCTGAGGATCTCTCTGCGCTGCGCGGTCTGCCGCCGCGTACCCGGGTGGTGGTTGTCCGGCGGTACCTCGATGACATGCCTGAGACGGAGGTCGCGACCTTACTGGGCTGGCCTGTTGGCGCGGTGAAGAGCCACGCGTCACGTGGCTTGGCGCGCCTGCGGGCCGCTCTCGGCAACCAAGAACTGACAAAGGAGAACCGGTGATGAGGATGGATGAGCGGATCCGGGAGGCGCTCGTGGAGATCGCTGAGGAGGTTCGGCCAGCGCCGGATCCATTCGGTCGACTGCGGCTCCGTCGTCGGCGGGTCCGTCGGCGGCGCGTGGCTGTTGCCGGCGTGGGACTCGCGCTGGCCGCCGCCGTCGGGGTCACCGTGCCACTGCTGCCTGACCGTGCCGACCGATCGGTAAGCGATAGTCAGTTGCCAGGCGATATCCACCAGTGGGCCGAACGGCTGCGAAAGAGCCCGATCCGCGGCAAGGTAGGCGCATCTGATCCGGCCTTCGTGGCGGAGTTCGCCCGCTTGGTCGCCGACCGGCAGCGGGCCGGTAAGTTCCGAGTGACTGCCTCGGTCACAGAGGTCAACGTGCTCTTCCTCGACGATATCGGAAGCGCCCGGGTGGCTCTCGTGGCGTTCCACCTCGCTATGCCAGACCATTCGGGATGGGAGAACGCAAGCGCTTGGTTCGCGGCCCGCCCAGGCGCCTCCGCAGCGGAACTCGCCAGCCCAAGGGCCACGGCCGGCATCGGCGACGGGTTGGATCCGTTCTCGGTCGAATCCGGCCTCTCCGCTGCCAACGGGGCGGCCAATGCTGCCGTTGGGCTGGTGCCAGCGGGGTGCGTTGTGGAAACCGCACCTCTGCCCGCCCTCGATCAATGGACACCAGAGCCGACCGGCTCGTACGTGATTCGGACCCGGGCCACCGAGCGCGCGGAATGGTGGCGGGCGGTCTGTGACGGCGTTGTCAAAGAAATGCGGCCAGCCGATGCGTTCCCGCCGCGAAGCGCGGTTGTCACCGATGCTCAGCTCGACGAGGCACTGATGCGCGCCCGCGGCCAAGTCAACCGCGACAAAGCGCGTGATGCGGTCAGCGACCCGCTGTCTCAACCGAACCTTATGGCAGGCCCCGCCCGCGTCCTCTGGGGTGGTCAGGTAGCCGACACGAAGCCTGACGCCAGCGGTCCCTACAACGGCGAAGCAGTCCTCACCGCCTGGCCTCAGGCACACAGCGGCTGGACTTTACAGATCTCGATCTGGCCCAACCCGACCGCGCCTGGCGGCGCCATCTCCACCGGAGCCATGCATTGGATGCCCAACGATCCGACAGAGCCGAACATCGCACTGCCGATCCGGCTCGGTGAGAGTGTCTCCGTCCTCGTCATCGTGCCCGACGGCGCGACGACCGTACGAGCCGCCCGAGACGGCGCGCTCGTCGACGCCGCCGACGTCAAAGGGCTGTCGGCTGTGGTCAACGCACCCGACGGCCCAACCCTCGTCTTCGAAGCCCTCGACCGCGACGGGAGGATCGTTGCAACGGCAAAGCTGCCAACGAATCCGCCGAGCGACCCCGACGTCATTCCATGGTGACGGCGCCCGACCGTCGGAGCAACCGAGAGGCGCATGCGTCCGTACCGTAAACATCCTGAGCCAGGCACCCGCCGCTGGACGCGGGCATCAACCTGCGGCAAGAAGGGCGTTGACGGTCCTGGTCTGGTTCCGCAAGAACGAAGACGTCACCCTGCTCGCGGCTGGGTTCGGCGGCTCCGGAGCCACCGGCTACCGGTACATCGCGGAAGGGGTACTCGCCGCCCAGTCACCCGACCTGCATCAGGCTCAGGCCCTGAGGCGGGCAGCCGAGGCCGGCTTGGCGTAGGTCGTACTTGACGGCTCATCGATCGAGTCCGACCGATGAGCACAGACCACCACCAGCGTCAAAGGTGATGCTATCGACGCCTGGTATTCCGGGAAACACCGCCGGCGGGCGAGATGTGCAGGCGTTCATCCGTCCTGACGGTGTGTCGCTCTGGATATCCGACGTCATGCCCGGCTACGAAGGCGCAGGAATGGGCATCTACACCCCATACAAGCAGCCAGCCGATGGCCGGCAACTCGCGATCGACAACCGAACCTACAACGCTCTGCACCGCGCAAAACCGCGCCAGGCGAACGCGGACTCGCCCTGATCCAAAGCCGCTGGAAACCCGCGACACGTCACCGCTACCCCCACTGCTATCAGCGACATCGCACGAGGCGCACTTGTGCTGACCACATTCCTACGCTTCTCGGTTGCCGAGGCAGGACTTCGTGGATGACGTGGCCGCCTGTATGGAGAGTCAGGCGCGTCGGTGCCGGTCTCGACTACGAGCAGGCCATTGCAACGCGCACGATTACACGCCGGCCGGCGCAACCCGCCGTCGGATTCTCCAGGAGGAACCCTTCGCTGGAGCGCAACGGCGACACCCCGTTCATTTGTCCTTCCGTGTGACCGTGGAGCCAAGCTGATGGGGCGACTACGAGGAAGCGGTACGCCAGGCCTACCTGGCGTCCTTCCGCCGGCTGGTCGGCCAGTTGTACGGAGTGACCGGTGACCTAGCTGAGGCGGAGGACGTTGTGCAAGAGGCGTTCGTCCGAGCGGTCGCCCGACCGCGGCGGTTCTTTGAGGTGGCCGACCACGAGGCATGGCTGCGCACGGTCGCGCTCAATCTGGCGCGCAACCGATTCCGGCGGCGGCGTGTCTTCGACCACCTCTTCCGGGCCGGTCGGCTTGCGCCGACGCCGGACATCGTGCCGGAAATGACGCTCGAGCGCCTCGATCTGGTGGCAGCGCTGCGTGGGTTGCCATACCAGGTCGAGCGGCACTCGTCCTTTACCACCTGGTCGACCTGTCCATCGACGAGGTAGCCACGGCCCTCGATGCGCGATCGAACACGGTGAAATCCTGGCTCGCGCGCGGGCGGGCCGCATTGGCGAAGGACCTACGTGACTCGGAGGCGATACCGCAGTTCAGTATCCGGCCCTCAGACATCCCTGAGGGCCGGATACTGGTCGTAACGCCCAGCGAACAATTTCGCGCGCCGAGTGACACAAGTCACCGGCTCCGTCGTGCGCCGCCCCCTAGTACTCCTACTCCAATCGAGTTTCGTCGCGGGGTGTGAGCCATTCGTGTCCACTGTGGCTCCATCAGGCCGGTGGTAGGACAGCCAACCTGGCAGAGCGCTTGAGTTGATGGCGAGCCGTCGTCTGTCCGTTCCGCCGCTTGAGTAGCCATCGGGCGAAGTGGGCACCATCACCGAGTGCGGTTCTCCAGCGTACGTCGAGTTGGTAGGTGCCCGGACGCACGGGAATGCGGAGACCGGCCGGGGGTAGCGGGGAGCCGGCGTGAAGCGGCTGGGGGTCGGCAGGTAGTCGGCGTGGCACAGCGTGGTGAAGGCCTGTGTGAGTGTCCTCTGCGCCGTCCAGGGCAGAATCCCATAGCACCAGCTCATCGCCACCGATCTCGATAAAGGCGTCATCGGCCTGCGTGGTACTGGAATAGGACAACGCCCGAACCATTACGTCGCGATACGGCGAACCGAGGCCCTGGACGATGGCGACATGGTCCGTCCCGCGTTGGAAGACTTCTAGCCACCCTTCGTCGTTGATGCTGGCGTCGACTGCAACGATCCCGGCAATACCGTCACCGACGGGCAGCGTCGTAACGCAAGAGCCAAGCTCAACGAGTTCATCGATCTGTTCCTCGGTAGCACGCCAGGCGGCGAGCACACCGATGTCGAGTACGAGGAACTGCTGGCCATTGGTGTACACCCGACCGACATGACGCCACGGTTCGACGGCCTCGCTCACACCGCCATCCTGCCAGTTACAGCTGCTCGCGTCTGCAGCGCGATCTGGACGGGAGGCGGAGTCGGATTACCCATGGTGACCTTGGGGCCGTGCGGTTCTCGGCGATGGCCGCTCACCGTCGTGGTTTGACGAGTTCGGCGCCGGCCCGCCCAACATCCTGCTCGTCGTCACGGCGGCGGTGGTGACGTCGACGTCCCGGACGCGGCGGCCGCCGGCCCGGCCCTCTTTACCGAACTCGAGACCGTCGAGGGTGTCGACGAGGTGACGTCCTACTGGATGGTCGGCTCACCGCCGGCCTTGCGCGCTCCCACGACGCGCGTCGTCGCCGATTCTCCTCCGCGCCGGCGGCGACGAAGCGGCCGCGGAGGCGACAATTCAACGGCTCACGGAAACGCTCAAGGGAAGGTGACGGCAGCCGTCGTCCCGTTCGATCAAGCGGCGGCGGGGTCGCCGTTCCGTGCGGTTTGCGGAGGTGCGATCGGCGACCCTAAGGAGAACCCGCAGGTGCGTGCGAACAAGGTAGTCCGCTCGGCGGTGACCGTCGCCCTGGCGGCCACTGCCACCGTGGTCGCGAGCCAGGCCCCCGCACAGGCGGCACCGGTGATCGTGAAAACCACGCCGCTTATCAACCTGAACACCTTACGAGTTGGGCAAGACCAAGGTGATGGCGGTCCTGAACGCCGCGACCGGGAACACCGCGCCGATGATTCAGGCGCCCTGGACCGCAGCGGCGCCGGACAACGACTGGATCGTGGTGGAGAAGGAGTCCACCGCCAACGTCTACCGGCTCAAGCCGCTGCACACGTATTCGCCTGACGGCAACGTGCACAACGACAAGTGCCTCGCGGTGAAGAACGCCGACGCCGGGAACAACATCCCGATCGTCAACGCGACCTGCTCGTACGACGACAGCGGCGCGAGCGTGTCCGGGTGCTGGCCCGTGCCGGTGAGCTCGAGTGCCACGTTCTCCGGCTCGAGGCCGAAGCTGAGCCCGTTGGGCCGGACCCGTGCCTCCTGTCCGAAGGGCAGGTGCGGCACAGGCCGGAAATGGACGGCGATCTCCTTGAGGTCGCGGCCCAGCGCTTTGCCCGTGCGCAGCCGGAAGTTCGTGCCGGTTCAGCGCCAGTTGTTGACCTCGAGCCGCAGTTCGGCGCACGTTTTCCTGCGGTGCGCGGGGTCGACGCCTTCTTCGTGGGCTTAGGCGGGCACGGCCCGGTCACCGATCCGGCCGCCGGTGTAGCGGGCGCCGGGTGCGGTTGACCGCCTGTTCGAGGGTCAGGGGCCGGATGGAGCGCAGCACGTCGACCTTGCGATCGCGCAGGTCGCGGTCGCCGACGCTGCTCCGTGGTTCGATCACCGTCAGGCACAGCAGCTGCATCAGGAAACGAGACTCTTTCCGACCTGCGACACCTGGCCATTACGATGTCCAGGACGCGTCCGGCCAGCGTCACCCATATTAGTCTTCTGCGCTATCTTGGAGCGTAGAGGACTGGTGGGTGTGCGACGCCCCCCGCGCATCCCCGCGCACCGCCTCTCACCCATTCACTGCCCGATTGTCACCGGTGCCTTTCGCGTACCAGAAGGGGTACCGGCCGCACGATCCGTTATGGCAGGCGACGTTGCCCCGGTCGTAACAGGGCACGCTTGCGGCCTTCGTGGAGTAATCCTGCTTTCGGCTCCACCGTGTCGTGGACCGAGGGCGTGAAGCCCCGCTTGGCTTGAAGTCAGCGACGTGGTCAATCAGTAGCCTGAATCGGTCGCCGCCGACACGTCAACAATCCTGCCGTCATCTACCTAAATCGAAAGCTTGGAAGTTGCGTTCTGGCCCGACTCGGCCGCAGCGCTGTGACGACGGTGTCCATCCGCCTGAGTAGAGGTCTGCATGATGGCGATCGAGCGTGAAGCGAAGATGAAGGTACCCGGCCTTATCGTGGGGCATCGTGCTAACAAGGAGGAACAGGGCGCCGAGGTCACGTACCAGACGGATCAGGAACCTCGCGTCGCTATCGTTGGCGGTGGTCTTGACACTTGCGATGGGGTCCGCGGCCCACTCCGCGCCGCCGTCCGCCGATGAGATGCGCGCTGCTCCAGCGTCGAAGTCGATCAATCCGACTGGTTTGTCGGGTGAGGATTTGATCGACTCGGTGGACGAGCCAATAATGTGGGGAGGTGAAGAGATCGGTTTCATACAGATCAACGTCTTCACCAACCATTACAAGGTCCTCAAAATCTGCGATTGGATCGGCGACCTTTTAGAGCCGGGCCTACAGGTGGACCCCACCCTCGACGAACCGATCCTGTACCAGGACCCCAACGGTTCACACGCCGGCTGCCTGGAGCACACCATCTCCTATCCGGTCCGCAAGTTCCGTTACGCGGTCCACGAGGCAAACAGTTCCCGTGCGTTGCGATGGGATCCTTGGTTCAATAAGCCGCCTCTGCCCTTCGCCGACTACTGAACTGTTGATTACCTCGTCGCGATTACAGAAGGACAGGTCACCAACGACCTGCGGAGCCGCGGCGAGGCGGTCACGGCGGAAGCGTTCCGCGGTGTCGCCTCCCGCGCACCGCCGGTGAAGCCATCGAGGCCGACGACCCGCAGATGGTCTCCACTGTGGAGGCAATCGAGAACGGCCTGATGCGCGGCGGTCTCGTTTCCGGTACGACACCGAGCACGGCCACGACGGGTTGCCGGGCGCCGAGAGCCCGTTCCTCGCTTGCAGCTTCTGGCTCGCCGACGTCTACGCGCTGCAGGGCCGCCGGGCTGAGGCGGAGGTGTTGTTCGAACCCTTGCTTAGGCCGCGTAATGGCCTGGGCCTGCTGGCGGAGGAGTACGACCCGTTCACTCGGCGGCACATCGGCACCTTCCCGCAGGGTTTCTCCCACCTGGCGCTGATCCAGACCGCGGACCTGCTGGACCGCGGCACGGCGGAGCGCAGCCGGGCCTGGCATCCGGCCGTGCTCGTCCCCGACGCCGGGAGGGCGCGATTACACTGTGGCTCGCGATCGACCGTTGCGCTGCCGCGAGTGGTGGGACAACCCAGGCCAACGCCGACATGACCGCGCTGCACCTCGAGCGGGACCTCAACTTCGGCCTGACCCGCACCGAGCTAGCTTCCCATCCAACCGCTGCAAGAGACGGCAAGCGGCCCACCGCCGCGCTCGACCCGGAACCTGGCGTACCTCGGCCTGGTCGAGGTTCTCTAGGTCTTCGGCCCGCTGGGCTACGGCGCGATCGCCCGGCTGATCGCCACGCGCGCTCAGTCGTTCGGGGGTCCATGTGCGGTCGCACGAACCGTTCCCGGATCCGGAGGCGATGCGCGCCGACGACGTGCGGCCGGTCGGCCTGGACGAGCTGATCGGCGGGTCCGACTACCTGACGATCCAGGCGCCGCTGACGCCGGACACCCGGTACCTGTTCGCAGCCGATGAGGCGGCACGCGTCCTCACCGGGCAGATTTCCTTGCGAGGGCAGGCCTTCTCCCTACTCAGATCATCGGTATAGTGGCGGCGTGCCGATGCAAGAGCCCACGTTCCTGGTCCTGACCGTGCTCGCCGGGCCCGCGCTGCACGGTTACGGGATCATGCGAGCAATTGACGAAGTCACCCAAGTGGCCGGCACCGTTCGTCCTGGCACGCTGTACGCCGCGCTCGACCGATTGACCCAGGAAGGGCTCGTCGAGGTGGACCGCGAAGACGAATGGGCCGGTGGGCGCGTGCGCCGCTACTACTGCCTCACCCCGCACGGGGCAGACACTCTGCGGGGCGAGGCCCAACGCCGACGAGACCTAGCGGCTGCTGCGATGCGGCGACTGGCAACGCTTACCGATCAGCCGAAAACCGTCCCCACCCCACTGCCTGCCTGAGCCAGAGGAGCACGTCACCGTGGTCGACGAGGACTCGGAACAGCCTCCGCTGCTGCGACGTTACCGCTGGCTGCTGTTGGCTTACCCGCGCTGGCATCGCAAACTGCACGGTAGCGACATGCTCACGGCGCTGCTCGACTCCGCAGCCGATAACCATCGCGCCGGGTCAGCGCGCGAGGCAGTCACCGTTACGCTCGACGGCCTGCGATGCCGGCTTCGGATACGTGGGGCGGGCACCCGGGCCTTCGTAGTGATGCTCGCGATCGTCGGCGCCGGGACGTTCGGCGCGGCGGCAAGCTGGATCGGCTGGCAGTCATCGGCCGCGCCGTGGCCGACGATCGAACACGCCACCGTCGTGGGAGCGTCGTTGCTGCCGAACGGGGAGCCTCACACTGTCACGCGCCGCGACGATCCGATCGGGCCGTGGGGATCCGACGCTGACTCCGCGCTGCTGACCGTGGTCGGCAGTCCAGAGCTTCGACCTGGCGGTGTCCACCTCGACTACGCGCAAACACCGGTGGTCGATCGCAAGGCCGTCTACACCCAGGCGGCCAACCGCCTGGCAGCCTCTGGATGGCGGGTCACCATGAACGAAGGGCGCCTGGTTGCCGAACGAGACGGATTGCGCACCACCCTGTGGTACGTGAACCGTGATGCCAGCTTCGACGACGCAGTCGTCGAGGTGTACCCAACACCGCCTCGGCTCGCGTACGGACTCGGCGGACTCGGCGCAGTGATGGGTGTCCTTTTCGCCTGGCTCGTAACCGCCGCCGCCAGCGCACGCAGCCGCCGCCAATCGGTTGTGAAACGCTTCGCCCTCAATGCGATGGCGGTCGTCGGCGCCGTCGTCTCCGTACCCGCCTGCCTGTTGAATCTCATCGCGCTCGTCGTCGCCGACGCCAACGCACGGGCTGCGCCACCCTGGGGCGGCTACCAGTTCGCGCTCGCACGCCCCGCCGCTGCCATCGGTGTAATCCTTCTCGCCGGCGCCTTCGCGCTGTCAACAACCGGCAAGGCCACCAGGGCTCCGGCGAAGTCGTCAGATGATGCTGATGGCAAAGCTTTGAAGGCTATTGCGGTGGCGACAGAATGGTCCGAAGGCGCAGTTTCGTAGGCACGAGCCCAGCGAGCGGAGCAACCGGCGAACCTCGGCGGCGCCGTGGCTCGCAACTGGCCGACACGGTTATCGAGCACCGGCGCCCAAACACTCCACTGAGTCATACCCGCACGCTATTGCAAACGGAAGTGCACGGTCGCTCACGGCTGTCCGCCTTCGGGCCCGGCAGCTACAGTCGTCAGATGCGGCCGGCCGAGGACGAGTCGATTATCGACGTACGCGATCTGCGGATGCGT
>NZ_BONE01000130.1 GCF_016862555.1 Asanoa siamensis
CTCGCCGCGCGACGTCATCGACGCCCTCGCCCTGACCGCGTTCGTCGCCGGTCACCAGCCGCACGCCGTCTCGCGTGACCTGACCGACGTGCGCGCCGACGCCACACTGCTGCCGGCCGGCAGCACCGCGGTGCGGGAGAGCGTCAGCCCGACCGAGCAGGCCCGGCTGGCGTCCGGCGACGGCTGGACGCTGCGGTCCGTGCACTGGCCCCGCAACAAGAGCGCCCACGTCTCCGTCACGGCCGTGACCGCCGCGCTCGCCGCCGACGTGCTCGAGCGCGCCGTCGAGGGCATGACCGAAGAGCCCGCGCCGGTCGAAGAGGCGGTGCAGATGGGCTTCTGGTACGCGGGGACGCAGGGCCCGCAGCGGCACCCGCGGCCGATCACCGCCGAGTCCTGGGCCGACATCCGCGTCAACTACGCCGGTGTCGCGGCGGCGCGCTTCGACCAGCTCATGAAGATCGACAAGGAGTCGGTGCACGGCCGGCTCCTGCTGTTGCACGGCCCGCCCGGCACCGGCAAGACCACCGTGCTGCGGGCGCTGGCGCGCGAGTGGCACGACTGGTGCCAGTTCGACTGCGTGCTCGACCCGGAGGCGCTGTTCGCCAGCCCGGCCTACCTGATGGAGGTCGCGCTCAGCAGCTCCGGGGACTGCCGGTGCCCCGACAAGCGGCACGACAAGTGGCGGCTGCTGCTGCTGGAGGACTGCGACGAGCTGATCCGCGGCGAGGCCAAGCAGAACACCGGCCAGGCCCTGTCCCGACTGCTCAACCTCACCGACGGCCTGCTCGGCCAGGGCCGCAAGGTGCTCGTGGCGATCACGACCAACGAGGACCTGGCGCGCCTGCACCCGGCGGTCGTCCGCCCCGGGCGTTGCCTGGCCCGCATCGAGGTGCCGGCGCTGCCGTTCCACGAGGCCACGGCCTGGCTGGGCAGCTCGGCAGGGGTGCCCGCGGCCGGCGCGTCCCTGGCCGAGCTCTACGCGCTCCGCGAGGGCTACGGCGAGACGGCCGACCACGAGCCGGCGGCCACCGGCCTCTACCTCTGAGGCGCGTCGCCGAAGTCGCCGGCCGCCCAGCCGTGGTAGCCCGCGCACATCCCGTCGCCCTCCGCGAGCGGCAGCTCGTGCACCGTCCGCCCGCCCTCGACCAGGCGCACAGCCATGGGACGCAGTATGCGCGGGCGACCGGGTGCCCCGGACAGAAGGCCAGGGCACCCGGGCGAAAGACCTCAGTGTCGGTGCGGGGCGAGCGGGAAGGTGCCCGGGCCGACGTCGGTGAGGGTGCGGGTGAACTGACGTAGGTACGTGTCCAGGAACGGTGAGCGGTCACCCTGCGTCGGGTGGTCGAACCGCGGGTTCTGCAGCGAGAGCGCCAACCCCGCGCGGGTCACCTGGATCGTGTTGCCGCTCGGGGTGTCGCGCCAGCTTCCGCTGCCGATCGTGCCCAGTTGGACGCCGAGCTGGTGGCCCACCTCGAACGTCCAGTCCGTCGACTTCAGGTCGAAGGCCACCCGGCCCGGTCGGGAGATCAGCGCGACGTTCTCGTCGAACATCACCGCCGTGCCGTCCGGGGCGACGTCCCACAACCGCACCATGACGTTGCCGACCGCGCTCGCGTGCAAGGAAACCCGCGGCGTGGCCGTGATCCGGACCCGGGACGTGACCGGCGTCGACCAGGTGAAATAGCTGTGCGCGTCGGCGGCCGCGCGGCCCGTCGAGCTCTCCGGGGCGGGATCCGTGTAGTTCTCCATGTCCCACCCAGGCTCGACGGCAAGAGCCAACGGCGACGCCACGCCGTCGTCGACATACTGCCCGTCCGACAGGCGGGCCACGGTGGACGTCGACGGGAGAGGCCACGTCGGCTGCGCGCGCCAGGCGCCGGTGTTGTCCTCGACCGCGTACGCCGGGTCCTTCACCGAAGGCCTGATCCCCTTCAGATACCAGTCGTAGAAGCGCATGACCTCGTCGAAGAAGCCGGCCCGGCCCATCAGGAGCTGACCCTGCTCGTTGGTCTCGTTGCCGCGGACGTGCTCCCACTGCCCGAGCCAACCCCGCTCCACACCGCGGTGGTTGTCGAGGAACTCCTCCATGTCCTCCGGCTTCGTGTTGTTCTCGATGAAGCCCTGCGTGACGAACAGCGGCGTGTCGGTGCCCTTCGCGTCGGCGGCGAGGTTGCGGTCGCGCCAGTACCGGGAGCCCAGGTCAGGGTTGTTGTTGTTCGTCAGGTTGTCGCTCAGGCACTCCGGATGCGCGGTCTCGTAGGCCGCGTTGGCCTTGTAACGGTCCGTGTCGTCGGCCAGCGACGGCATGGTCGCGATCCCGTTGTACGCGTTGGGCGTGCCGGTCACGTTGGGCCGGGGGACACCGTTGCTGAACAGGTAGTTGTACATGTTCCACACCGGCTCCTGCGCCACCACGGCCCGCAGCGCGGGCAGGCGCAGGTTGTTGCCGACCAGGCCCGTCACCGCGTCGTACGACTTCCCGTACATGCCGACCTTGCCCGTCGACCACGGCTGGCGCGCGACCCACCGGATCGCGGCCTCGACGTCGGCCTGCTCGCCGGGACCGGTCCAGTCGAGACAGCCGGTGCTGCCGCCGAAACCACGAAGATCGACCATGACGTACGTGTAGCCGCGCGCGAACAGGTCGGTGCCCGTGGTGAAGTCCGCGAACCGGTTGGACGGCCCGGTCCGGGTCCACCCTTCCGGCCCCGTCTGTCCGGCGTGGCTGAAGTAGGGCCCCACGGCCAGGATGACCGGCGTCTTCGCCCGCGCGGAGAGGTGCGCCGGCCGCAGGACGTCGGCGTGCAACTCGGCGCCGGCGGACGGGAAGTAGGCCTCCGTCCACACCGCCCCCTCCGGGACCCGGGGGTTCTCCTCGTGCGTGACGCCCGGTGCCGGCGCCGGCGGGGCGGCGGTGGCCGTCCCACTCACCGTGAGCACGGCAGTCGTGATCACCGCGGCGGCTGTTGCCAGCCTGCGCATGTTCATCTGACCTCCTGAGCGATAAACATCGATGCGAGGTCGACGCTATCGCGTCACGGTCCTGTTCGGCCGCCCGTGGGTGAGGGCTTTTCGGTGGCCGGATGGCCGGCACCGGAAGGTTCGGTGAACGCGGTCGGATCGACCTTGCCTACTGTGGAGAGCGCACTGCAGGGTTCATTCCTGTGCGTTTCCTGGCAGCTCTGGCGTCCCTGGTGGCCGTCTTCGTGGTCGCCGCACCGACGGCCGCGCAGGCGCACGTCCGGTCGACCGACGTCGCGGTGGACCTGCGCGGGGCGGGCGACAGCGTCGCGGCCGTCGTCGACCTGGAGTACGACGTCCTCGCCCGGCTGATCAGCCTCGACGGCGCTCTGAGCCTGGACGCGGACCCGGCGACCGCCGAGGTGCCGACCGACCTGCGCCGCGCGTCGCTGAGCGCGCACGCGACCGAGGTGGCCGCGTACGTCGGTGAGCGGCTGCGCCTGAGCCGAAGCTCGATCGGGTGCACCGCCCGCGCGGACGGCCACGTCGCGCTCGCCGACAGCGGCGCCGTGCGCGCCTCGCTCGTCTACGACTGCACCGCGGTCGGCGCCCTCACCGTCCGCGGTGACATCTTCCGCGCCTCCGACGGCGTCGTCGACGACACCATCACGACGGTCGCGTACGACGTCGACGGCAGCCGCGGCACGGCCCTGCTGGACACCGGCAACACCACGTTCACGGTCGGCCGTGGCGACCTGTCCAGCGAGATCCCGCGGTTCCTCCGGCTCGGGGCGCTGGACCTGCTCCTCGGACCCGAGCACGTGCTGTTCCTGCTGGTGCTGCTGCTCGGCGCGCAGCGGCTGCGCGACGTCGTCGAGGTCGCCGTCGCCTTCACGGTCGCGCACTCGGCGACGCTGGTGCTGGCGGCGCTCGGCTGGGTCGACGTGCCCGCGTGGATCGTCGACCCGCTGATCGCGCTGTCGATCGTGTACGTCGCCGTCGACAACCTGCTCGCGCCGAAGCGGAGTCACCGGCTGCCAGCGGTCGCGGCGTTCGGCCTGCTGCACGGGCTCGGGTTCGCCGAGGCGGTCAGCGTCGACGGGCCGCTGTCCACCGACACCCTGGTCGACCTGGTCTCCTTCCACATCGGCATCGAGGTCGCGCAGGCGGCGCTCATCGCGGTCGCCTTCCCGGCCCTGCTGTTCCTGCGCGCGGTCACGACCTGGCCGCGCGCCCGCACGCTCGGCACCGTCGCGACGACCGTCGCGGTCGCCGGTGCCGGACTGGTCTGGTTCGTCGAACGCTCGCCGCTCCTGACCTGACAGCAAGCTCCTCCCACCAGAAGGATCTCGATGTCCGCGTTCACCTGGACACGTGCGCGCCTGCGCGTCGTCCTGTACACCGCCACGCTGGCGCTCGCCGCCAGTGTCGTGGTGGGTCCACTCGGCGACCTCGTCGCGTACGCCATCGACCCGCCGGAGGCCACCGTCACCGGCGTCGTGTACGTCGACGCCAACAGCGACGGCGTCCGCGGCGAGGGTGAGGCCGGCCTGGCCGGCGTCCGCGTCTCCGACGGCGTGGCCACCACCACGACGAAGTCCGACGGCACCTACTCCCTGACCATCTCGACCGACCGGCGGACGACCGACATCGTGTGGGCGACGCAGCCCCGCGGCTACCGGTTCGGCCTCGACGCGTACAAGGAGCCCAGGTTCTGGGCCAACCTCGGGCAGCTCGCCGACGGCGGGACCCCGGCGGCGGACTTCGCCCTGCAGCGGGACCGGCTCTCCGACGGCGACAGGTTCTCCTGGGCGAACATCGCCGACCCGCACGTCAACGCCCAGCTCCCGGACCAGATCCGGGAAATCAACTCCACGGGTACGGACCTGCGGTTCATCGCGGTCAGCGGTGACCTCACCAACGACGCCAGCCAGGGCCAGTTCGACACCTACCGGCGCGGCACCCAGCAGTCCGCCGTGGGCGTGTGGCCGGCCGTCGGCAACCACGAGTACGCGGGCGGGTCGGCGTACGCGGACCGGATCGACAACTACCGCAGGAACGTCGGGCCGGAGTGGTACTCGTTCAACTACGGCAACCGGCACTTCGTGGTGCTGGAGAACAACGGCTCGGCGCCGTTCGACGAGCAGCTCGACTGGCTCGAGGACGACCTCGCGGCCAACGTGCCGCTGGACGGCAACCCGCGCAACGACATCGAGGTCGTCGTGCTCACCCACCAGCCGATGAACGTCCCGTTCGGCTCACCGTCCACGTACGACGCCTTCGGTGACGTGCTCGAGCGCTACCGGACTCAGCTGATCCTGGTCGGCCACGAGCACTCCAACCACGTCGAGAACGACTCGGCGTTCGCCTCGACCGCCAAGCACATCCAGACGGTGTCGAGCTCGTACACCATCGACAACGCGCCGCGCGGCTTCCGCTACATCCACATGGCGGGCGCGGGCTTCGACAACCCCTTCCGGATGTACGGCGAGAACGAGCACCTCACGGTCGTCAGCCCCGCGCCCGGCTCGACGGTGCCGGCCGACGGCTTCCCGGGCATCCAGGTCAACGCGTACGACACCGGCGACGAGGTGCTCTCGGCCCGCTACCGCCTCGACGGCGAGAAGAAGTGGCGGTCGCTGCGGCACAGCGGCGAGTTCACCTGGCACGACGACCCGCCGAAGGGCCACCTGAAGGCCGGTCGGCACACCGTCGAGGTCGAGGTCACCGACTTCGCGGGCAAGTCCTGGCGCACGTCCGCCGGGTTCGCCCTCTCCCGCGACCGCGCGCTGCGGCCGGAGGGCCGCGGCGACTGGGACCAGCACCACGGCAACGCGGCCCACTCCGGTGTGGCGGCACCGCAGGACGCCGGTCGCCGGCTCGCCTGGAGCTTCCGCACCGACGGCACGTTCCTCACCGGGTCGCCGGTCATCCACGACGGCGTCGTCTACGCGGGCACCCGCGACGAGAACGGCGACGGCAACAGCCGGATCCACGCCATCCGCCTCGCGGACGGCAAGGAGCTGTGGAACTACGAGGTGCCGCAGTCGATCCACGGCAGCCTCGCCTACGCCGACGGCCTCGTCTTCGCGCCGACGCTCGGCTCGGAGCTCTACGCCGTCGACGTGCGCGACGGCCGGCTGCGCTGGAAGGCCGTGCCGGAACAGGCCGCGGCCCCGAACAACCAGCGCACGTACGGCTACTACTCGCCGGCCGTCTCCGGCCACACCGTGCTCTGGCCCTACCAGACCCGGTTCGGCATCGGCAGCCAGGGCGTGCTCAAGGCGCTCGACACCCGTACCGGTAAGCAGATCTGGGCCTCGCCCATGTCCGGCGCGACCATGAGCGACGGCACGCCCGCCGTCATGGACGGCACCGTGTTCGTGGGCAACGAGACGGCCGACCGGGTGCTCGCCTACGACCTGGCCACCGGCGCGCGCAAGTGGACCAGTGCCGAGTCGCTCGGCAGCTGGCAGGACGGCGTGCCGACGGCGGCCGAGGGCAAGGTCTTCATCGGTGCCAACAACGGCATCGTCGCCCGCGACGCCAGGACCGGTGCGACACTGTGGACGTACCGGAGCACCCGCTCCTCGCTCGTGTCCAGCGGCTCGACCCCGAGCGCCGCCGCCGTCCGCGACGGCATCGTCTACATGGGATTCCCGAGCGGCGCCGTCGTCGCCCTGGACGCCGCGACCGGCACCGTCGTCTGGGAGCGGGTGCTGCCCGGCGACATCTACCACGGCGGCGTCATGTCCAGCCCGGTCGTCGCCGGGGACACGCTCTTCGTCGGCGCCAACAACGGCCGGTTCTACGCGCTGGCCACCGACACGGGCCAGATCCTCTGGAACCACGAGATCGGCACGTGGGTGGGCGCCGGCCCGGCCGTCAGCGGCAACACCGTCGTGACGGGCGCCTGGGACGGCAACCTGTACGCGTACGTGCCGGGCGGTGCGTCCGCACCGCGCTGGGCGACGCTCACCGGCACGGTCAGCGACCCGGAGACGGGCGCGCCGATCGCCGGCGCGAACGTGACGGCCTCGCCGAGGGTCAGGAGACCGCGGTCACCACCACCGACGCGCGCGGTCGCTACCGGATCGGCCTGCCGGCCGCGACCTGGACCGTCACGGCGGCCAAGCGCGGCCTGATCGCCGACGGCCGGTCGACGGCCACCGTCACGGTCGGCACCGGCGGCACCGTCTCCGCCTCGCTGAAGCTGATCAAGGTGGCGCATCCCGTCGCCGGGAAGTCGACCTGCGGCCGAGTCTCACGCCGCCGGACTCCTGGGACCGGCCGAACGACCAGCTCGACCTGCCGGCCCTGACCGTCGACGGCGCGGCCGTGGTCGGCGAGGGCCAGTACCGGGCGGACCCGACCATCAAGGCGCGGGTGCGCTACGAGACCCTGCCCGACGCGCCGATCGTGAAGATGACGGTCACGCTGACCAACACCGGCGCGGCCGGCTACCAGGGGTACTTCAACTACATGATCGACCCGGACAGCTCGGCCGACAACGGCCGGATCCCCGGGTTCAGCGGCGTCAACCCGGGTCTGAAGACCTCGGGCTGGACCGGGAACTACGTGTACGTGGGCGCCGACGCGGCCACCACCAACGGTCAGGCCGCGCACGGTCTCGCGTGGGCGACGGACACGCCGGCCGCGGTCGGCGCGTACGGCTACATCGAGGGTCTCTACTACGACGCCGCGCTCGCGCCGGGTGCGACGAAGCAGTTCAGCTTCTACCACCTGACCGACTACGCGACCGCCGGCGGCGACCCGACCGGCGCCATCGCGCGGTGGGCCGACGAGATCGACCTGCACGACCCGGCCGTCCCGGACGCCGCGCGCGCCACCGGCACGATCACCGCGGCCGGCGCCGCCGTAGCCGGTGCCCGGGTCGCGCTGTCGCGGGGCGACACCGTGGTCGCGACCACGACCACCTCCGCCACCGGCAGGTATCTGGTGAAGGCACCGGCCGGCGCGTACGACGTCCGGGTGTCCAGGTCGGGCTACCAGACGGCGGCGGGGACGGTCACGGTGCCGGCGGCGGGCAGCGGTGTGGCCGACATCGCGCTGGCGCCGGTCACGGTGGAGGCGAGCTACGGCAAGCAGATCGGCGCGGGCCTGGTCGAGGCCGGCTACGGCGACGTCATGCTCGAGAACGACAAGCTCTCGATGGCGATCGCCGACGCGTACGACGACTCGCAGCTCTCGGGTGGCACCCGCGGCAAGCCGGTCGACGTCGCGGTCCGCGGGATGGCGGACCAGTTCGACTGGATCAACCTGCCGTACGTCCTGGCGACCCAGCCGACGGGCGGCAGCGCGTGGGACATCCGGACGGTGGCGGCGACCGACGTGCGGATCGTCCAGGCCACGGGCGACAAGGCGGTCGTCGAGGTATCGGGCCCGGTCAAGGGGATCGCCGGCCTGACCGCGACGACGACGTACACGTTGAAGCCGGGCGAGAACTTCGCCACGGTCTCGACGTCGCTGCGGAACGCGGGCTCGTCGCCGCGCAACGTGTGGACCGGTGACGCGATGGACCACGACGCGGCGGGCCAGGCGAGCGTCATCCCGGGCGCTGGGGTCGTGGTGCCGGGTGCGACGGCGGCCTACACGCCGACGAGGCCGTACATCGGCATGACCGGCACGGACCCGCAGGTCTTCGGTCTGGCGTACGGCACTCCGGCCAGCGCGTTCGACGTGTACGCCGCGGGCAACTGGGTGATGAGCCGCTTCAACGTCGACGTCCCGGCGGGTGGCTCCTACACCCTCACCCGGAAGGTCGTCGTCACGCCGGGCACCGACGCGGTGTCCATTCTGGACGGCGTCTCCGCGCCGTAACTGTCGCGGTGGCCGGCCCTTGGTGACCCTGGGGCCGGCCACTACCATCGGTGGTATGCGCGTTCGTGTCGCCGGCGCGGCCGTGGACGTCGCGGTGCCGCCGGCGGCCGCCCGCGTCCCCGGCGTCGCGATGGCCGGGTTCCGCGGTCGGGCGGAGGATCCGGTGCACCTGCGGATGATCCCGTACCCGGCCCGCACGGTGTTCGTCGATCTCGGCGACTCGCTGCTCGTCGACGACACCGACGGCACGGCCAAGCGGGGCTGTGTCGTCGTCGGCATGATCGCGGGCAGTGTCCGCGGCCGTGGGCGCGACGTCGACCTGCTGCAGGTGCGGCTCTCGCCCCTCGCCGCCCATGCGGTGCTGGGCGGTGGCCCGGCCGGGGCGGTGGTCTCGCTCGAAGACCTCTGGGGACGCGACGCCGAGCGTACGCGTGAACGGTTGGCGGGTTTGAGATCCTGGGACGACCGGTTCACGGTCATGGCGGCCGCGCTCGACCGACGGCTTTCGGCCGGCAAGGCGATGGACCCCGAGGTCGCCCATGCCTGGGGGCGGATGGTGGCGGCCCGGGGCCGGGTCCGGGTCGAGCGGCTGGCCGGCGAGGTCGGCTGGAGCCGCAAGCGGTTGTGGTCCCGGTTCCGCGCGCAGGTCGGTCTCACCCCCAAACGCGCCGCGGCGCTCGTCCGGTTCGATCGTGCGGCGCGCCGCCTCGCCGCCGGCCACAGCGCGGCCCGGGTGGCGGCGGAGACCGGTTTCGTCGACCAGTCGCACCTGTGTCGGGAGGCGATGGCGATCGCGGGGACGACACCGCGGTCGGTGGCGGCCGCACCGTGGCTCGCGGTCGACGACGTCGCGTGGCCGGCCTGAGGGAACATTCGTCCAAGACGAGGCGACGCGGCGGCGGCCATGCTCGCGGGTATGACGGGACGGGCGCCACTGGGCACGCGCATCCTCCGGGACAGCCGGGACTGGGCCGCGATGACGGACGACGAGGTGATCGCCGCGCGGGACGCGGCCAACAGGGCGGCATCGTCGCCGGCGGGACGGATCGTGACGGGCCTGCCGGACCGCGGGGCCCGCATCGAGAACGCCGCGATCGACCTGCCGGGCCGTACCGTGCGGGTGCGGGTGCACCGCCCGAGGTCCGGTCGGCGGCCGTTGCCGCTGATCCTGTCGTTCCACGGTGGAGGGTTCATCGCGGGCAGCGCGGTGCAGAACGACTGGCTCAACAGCCGCCTGGCGGCGCGCTGCCCGGCCGTGGTCGTCGGGGTGGACTATCGGCTCGCGCCGGAGCACAAGCTGCCGATGCCGGTCGAGGACGGCTACGACACGCTGGTCCGGATCGTCGACGACGCCGCCGCGTGGGGCATCGACCCGACGGCGGTCGCGGTCATGGGGGAGAGCGCGGGGGGCACGATCGCGGCGCTGGTGGCGCTCCGCGCCCGCAAGGCGCTGCGGGCCCAGGTGCTGAACTACCCGTGCACTGACTGGACGGCGTCGATGCTCGACTACCCGTCGGTCGCGGCGAACGCCGACAACCCGACGCTGCCGCTGTCCCGCCTCCGCGCGGCCCGCAGTTTGAGCGTGCCGGCGGGTTTCGACGCCCGCACGGTGTCTCCGGTGACGTCCGAGGACCTCGCCGACCTACCTCCGGCCCTGGTGATCACGGCGGGTTTGGACCCGGTGGCGGACCAGGGCCGCACGTACGCGGACCTCCTCCGCGAACACGGCACGGCGGCCCGCCTGACCTGCTACGCCAAGGCGACGCACACGTTCCTCAGCACACCCCACCTGGTCCCAGCGGCCCGCCCGGCCCGCCGCGAGATCCTCACCTTCCTCCGCGAACACCTCGCCCCGTGACCGGCTATCCCCAGAGACGGTCCGCGGCGATCCACTCTTCGAGCGCCGGTTGGGTGGCGGGCAGCCCGTGCCGGGCGAGCTGGTTCCTGGCCGTCGGCACGGTGTCGAGCACCCGATGCCGCGCGAACGACCGGCACACCTGGCGCTGCTCCTCGGAGAGCAGGGCGTACGGCGGCGGCACCGTGCGCACCTGTGGGAAGAACTCCTCAAGGGCCAGGACGACGAGTCGCAGCGAATGCTCCACCAGCGATGGCTCGGCCAGCCGGCGCAGCAGCAGCGAGCGCGCGGCGGGAGCGCGCGGACGGGCGCGGAGGTAGAAGCAGACCGCGACGTCGTGCAACTCGCCGTCCAGGAACGGGAAGTAGGCGATCTCGCTCGGCCCGTCGAAGCAGCACTCGTCGACCAGCACCAGCACGTCGGCGTCAGGGTCGTGGAGCAGCGCCGACAGGCCGATCGCGGCGCCCCAGCGCTCGATCTGGTCGTCGCCGGCCAGGTGCCGCTCCAGCGCGTCGATGAGTCGGCGGTCGCCGCGCATGCCGATCATGCCGGCCGCGACGGAGGCGGTGGCGGTGATGCCGGGCGCCGCTTCGTCCTTCCCGAGGAGCTCGGCCAGCGCCGGCGCCGTCGTATCCCGGTCCTCGGGGAAGAAGGCGACCAGGTAGGCGGCGTACAGCCGGTACAGCGGGTTCGGCGAGCGCAGCAGCTCGACGAACGTGGGCATCCCGGCGCGGACCTGGTCGTAGGCCCGTACGCCCGCGCGCTCCAGCTCTCGGTTGAGGTCCTGATCCTCGAGACCGAGCATCTCCAGGCGCTCCGCCAGGTGTGCCGTCCCACGCGCCCGCTCCCGCTGCTCCGCCTCGCGCTCGAGGTCGGCCACCGACAGGCGTTGCTTGCGCGCCACCTCCCGCCGCCGTGCGGGCCAGTCGGGCGGATCTTCGAGACAGTCGACCTGCTGCCCGACGGCGATGTCGCAGAGCAACATCATCGTCGCGTCCTTGTCGACCACACCCGGGTCCCGCACCAGTTCCAGCAGGGCCGGGACCGCCTGGACGCTGACCTCCGCCCGCTCGCCGGAGCGCACGAGGAACCCGCTGGCTCGTCGGTAGGCGGTGAGCCGGACGGCCGGGTCCGGCGCCGTGAGTGCGTGCTGGTCGACGGCGGGTCCCGGAAGCGCGCTGATCATGGCCGGGGAGCTTATGCGACGACCGGTGCGCCCGCCGCGGTCCGCGCCTCGAGCAACTCCCGGATCTCGCGGACCGCCGCTCGGCCCGCGCGGTTCGCGCCTACCGTGCTCGCCGACGGGCCGTAGCCCACCAGGTGGATGCGCGCGTCGGCCGCCACCCGCGTGCCGTCCATCACGATGCCGCCGCCGGGGGTGCGGAGGCGGAGCGGGGCCAGATGGTCCAGGGCCGCGCGGAAGCCCGTCGCCCACAGGATGATGTCCGCCGGCTCGAACGCGCCGTCCGGCCAGGACACGCCGTCCGGGAGGATGCGGGAGAACATCGGGCGGCGGACCAAAATCCCGCGCGCCCGCGCCTCCGCCATCGCCGGTGTCCACGGCAGGTCCGTCACGCTGACCACGCTGCGGGGTGGGAGGCCTGCCTTCACCCGGTCCTCGACCTTGGCGACCGCCGCGCGGCCGTACTCCTGGTCGAACGGGCCTTCGACGAAGACCGGCGGGCGGCGGGTGACCCAGGTCGTCGACGCCGTGACCTCCGCGATCTCCAGCAGCGTCTGGACCGCCGACGTGCCGCCGCCGACGACCACGACCCGCCTGCCCGTGAACGCCGCCGGGCCGCGGTAGTCCGCCGTGTGCGGCTGCCAGCCCCGGAACGTCTCCGCGCCCGGATAGTAGGGGCGGAACGGGCGCGTCCACGTGCCCGTCGCGTTGATCAACGCCCGCGCGTGCCAGGTGCCCTGCGACGTCGCGACCAGCAACCGCTCGTCGGGCAGGGACGACACCGAGGAGACCCGGACCGGCCGCTGCACGTCCAGGCCGAACCGGTGTTCGAACGCCGCGAAATAGGCCGGCACGGCGGTGAAGGCCGGCGCGTCGAGGGCGGGCGGGTCGAAGTGCATGCCCGGCAGGTCGAAGATCCCGTGCACCGTGGCCATCCGCAGCGTCGGCCAGCGGTGCTGCCACGCGCCGCCGGGCGCCGGGTTGGCGTCGAGCACGACATGGTCCAGCCCCGCGCCGCGCAGGTGGTAGGCGCTCGACAGCCCCGCCTGCCCCGCCCCGATCACCACGACATCGACATCCGCCACACCAGCGTCAACACCGTTGTCCGCGCCGGGCCATCCCGGGCGCGGCGGATCTCACATCCGGGGCGGGTCCGGGCAGTCGAACAGGTCGACCAGCGGGCCGATGGAATAGGTGTGGCGGCCGTCGTCCGGGGTCACCTGGATCACCGGGGCGGGCGCCGGCGCGTCGTCGGTCGCGGAGTACGCGCCGAGCGTCAGCAGGCCCAGCGCGGCGGCGACGATCAGTCCCTTACGCCTCACGTGTCGCACCGTAGCAAGGCCCGTCAAGGTCTCGGCCCGGACGCGTAACGGTCTCGGCGGCGACTCGCGGAGATCACGGAAAGACACGCCGCGGTCACGGATATCCCGCTTCGGCAACGGCTCGGCAACGACGGGAGCGCCACCCGTACCCCGTCTGTCCAATGGAGAGGTCCATGACAGCGGGGAGGAAATGCGATGAAGCACACGGTGGTACGCCTCGCGGCGCTGCCCGTCGCGGCGCTGCTGGCGCTGGCGGGCTGCGAGGCCGGCGGCAGCGACTCGACCGGCCGCGAAGCCTCGGCCCCCAACGCCGGCGGCGGCTACGACGCGCCGAAAGCCGAAGCGCCCGGCCAACGGAATCCACAGTCGACATTCGCGGTGGACGTCGACACGGCCTCCTACGGATATGCCCGCCGGGTGCTCCGCGAGGGCAACCTGCCCGACCCGACGATGGTCCGCCCCGAGGAGTTCGTCAACGCCTTCGACCAGGACTACCCGGAGCCCCGCGGCGACGGTTTCGCGGTGCACGCCGACGGTGCGCGCCCGCCCGCGGCCCACCGCGCCGAGGGCGACGTGCGCATCATGCGGGTCGGCCTGCAGACCCGATCCGAGACCGACCTGCGCCGCCCTGACGCCTCGCTGACCTTCGTCGTCGACGTGTCCGGCTCGATGGCCGAGCCCGGCCGCCTCGACCTGGTCCGCGACGCGCTGCACACGCTGGTCGACCAGCTCCGCCGCACCGACTCGGTGGCCATCGTCGCGTTCAGCAGCGAGGCCCGGGTGCTGCGGGAGATGACCCGGGTGTCGGAGAAGGCCGACCTGCACGCCGCGATCGACCGGCTGCGGCCCGACGCGAGCACCAACCTGGCCGCCGGGCTGACCCTCGGCTACCGGGTGGCCCGCGACGGCTTCCGGGAAGGCACCTCCAACCGGGTGGTCGTGCTCTCCGACGGTCTCGCCAACACCGGCACCACCAGCGGCGAGGAGATCCTGCGCCGGGTCCGCGAGGAGGCCGCCAAGGAGATCGCGCTGCTCGGGGTCGGCGTCGGCAGCGACTACGGCGACGCGCTGATGGAGGAGCTGGCCGACGGCGGCGACGGGTTCGCGGTCTACGTCAGCGAGCCCGACCAGGCCCGTGACGTGTTCGTCAACCGGCTGCCGGCGACGCTCGAGGTGCGGGCGCTGGACGCCAAGGTCCAGCTCACCTTCGACGCGCGGACGGTCAAGGAATACCGCCTGATCGGGTACGAGAACCGCGCCGTCGACGCCGAGGACTTCCGCGACGACCGGGTGGACGGCGGCGAGGTCGGCCCCGGGCACAGCGTGACCGCCCTCTATGCGGTGCGGCTGGCGGGCGACGTCGACCTCGGCGCCAAGGTGGCCGACGTGCGGGTGCGCTGGCTCGACCCGGCCGACCGGAAGCCCAGCGAGGCCGCCCACACGGTCACGGTCGCCGACATCGACGCGGGGTTCGAGGCGGCGGCGCCCCGGTTCACGGTCGACTACGTGGCCGCGTACCTGGCCGAGTCCCTGCGCGACAGCGGCGACGCGATCCCGCTGGGCGAGCTGCGGCGGATCGCCGA
>NZ_BONE01000131.1 GCF_016862555.1 Asanoa siamensis
GCCGCGCTCGGCGACCACCCGCCTACGCCGGGGTCCGGCGGTCGCCGTGGTGGGCTCACCCGCGCCGCCGGAAGGTCCCGCCGAGATCGCGGAGCATGCGCACGTGCACGGTGCCCGCGACGACCAGCGTGGCCACCATGACCAGGGTGCCGACCAGGACGCCGACGAACGCCAGCGAGCCGGGGTCGGCGAAGACGAACAGCGTCGAGATCACATAGACGGCGCCCCCGGACAGCCAGAAGTAGCTGACCAGCCGCGGATCGTCGGCGTCACCCGGCAGTTCGGACCGGGACTGCGGCGTCGGCTGCGAGGACAGGCCCTCCAGGCATTCGGCCGCGGTGAGGCGGCTCTCCATGAACCTCGACGAATACCTGCTGATCCGCCGCAAAGCGAACACCGGCGAGCTCGCGTTCCACCTGTGTTGGTCCCCGCGCCGGGTGCCGCTCGCGACGCTGGTCAGGGTCGCCGGGAGCCGCTGGCTGTCGAGGAATGCTTCCAGACCGGGAAGAACGAGATCGGCCTGGACCACTCCAGGTGCGGGGCTGGACCGGCTGGCACCGCTTCACCGCCCTGGCGATCCTCGCCCTCGCGATCCTCGCGGTCTGCGCCGCGACCCAGCCACCCGAACCCGAAGACCCGACCCGGCCGGCCCGAACCCAAGCGCCGATCCGGCTGACCATGCCCGAGATCCGCCGACCGACAACATAGATCGCGAAGTGTCGGACTGGCGGCCATAATCGGCGCATGGGTGATCTGACATTGGAAGATATGCTCTCGGTTGAACACGACGGCTGGAGATCCCTGTGCGAATCCCGGGGTGGCACCTTCTACGGTGACCTGATGACGGATGACGGGCTCATGCTCGTCTCCGACGGCACGGTCTTCGACCGTGACGGCATCACGGCCACCCTCAACCAGGCGCCACCCTGGACGACCTACACGATCGACGAACCGAGAGTCGTCTCGCTGGGGCCCGCGACCGCAGCCTTGATCTACCGGGCCCGCTCGCACCGCGAAGGCGCAGCTCCTTTCACCGCCCTTATGACCAGCGTCTACAGGCTCATCGACGGGCGGTTGCGTCTCGCTCTCTACCAACAGACACCCACCGAGCGGTAAGGGATCAGCGGCGCACTGTCCGCTGCGGGTAAAACAACGCTCGGCGGCGTCCGCCTATCGATTTGCGCTGCCCGGCAGGGTCTCCGCTGTGACCCGCGGCCACTGCACGATCCTCGATAGTCCTCACAAACCATCGATGATCACGCAGTGGCCGCCCTCGTCCTCACCCCGACTCCAGCCACGATCGCGAAGTGTCACAATGCGGAAAGCTCGGGCCAGGACACCTTGCTGGTCCGAGATATCAAGCAGGCGTCAGCGTCTCGATGCGCTCTGGTCCGGACTGCCTCCAACCGCTTCTCGGCAGCCCGCAACGCTGACCGGCTGCGAATCTCCCGGGAGGCGTTGAGCGAAGAGAGCAGCACCGCGCGGAAATGCCTGGGTCATGGACTTTGCCCCGCCGGAAGCGTCGTGATGCTGGCCATCCGTCCGTGCTCCCGTCAGATGCGGCCGGCGACCATGTCCATCAGGCGAGCGAGGACCTTGCCGTTCGAGGCCACGTTGCCGTCGTGTTCGTACTCGTTCGTCACCCACGTGCGGACGTTGCCGACCTGCGCCGCCGTATCCAGCGACAGGCCCGCGTCCACGTACATGTCGTCGAAGTAGACCGCCGCCGCTACCGGGACCTCGTTCGACGCCAGGCGGGTCGGGTCGTAGAGCGACGGCCAGTCCTCCGCCGCGGCCAGGATGTCGGCCGCGCCCGCGAACGGGCGTAGCGCCGCGATGTCGCGGAACATCCACGGGTACATCATCTCGCCCGTGAACAGCAGCGGGGTCGCGGTCGCGGCGAACTCCGGGCGGGTGCGGATCTGGCGGTCCGCGGCCCAGCGCGTCGGGCGGCCGGGGGCCGCGTAACAGTATTCCTGCAGCGCGAACAGCGGCGAGTCGACGAAACCCGTACGCGTCATCACCTCGTGCCGGAACAGGTCCGACAGCGAGTCGCCGTGCCAGGCGTCGTCGAGCAGCCAGTGCACCCGTTCGTAGCCGTCGCCCATGCCGAACGCGTTGCCCAGGAAGCGGAAGCGGTCCACCGTCAGGCGGTCGCCGTCCGGCAACCGGACGTCATCAGCCGCCAAGTGGTCCGCCACCCGGCGCACCGCCGCCACGTCCGACGGATAGCGCGCGTAGTAGGCCGCGTTCTTCGCCGACACCCGCGGGTACGTCCGCGCGTACACGTCATCCGCGGAAGCGGTCAGGCCCGGCAGGCCGCCCGTGATGTAGCAGGCCCGCAGCGCCTCCGGAAACAGGCTCAGGTACGTCAACGTGACGAACCCGCCGTACGACTGCCCGAGCGTCGACCACCGACCGTCGCCGAGCAACCGCCGGCGGATCACCTCCGCGTCCCGGACGATGCTGTCCGCGCGGAAGAACCGCAGATAGTCGGCGAGCTGCTCCGACGACAGGCCCGCGACCGTGCGCGCGCTCAGCGGCGTGCTCCGGCCCGTGCCCCGCTGGTCCAGCAGCAGCAACCGGTGGTCCTTGAGCGCCTGCCGGTACCAGCGCTCGTCCGGGCTCGACGGTCGCGGCGACTTCGCCCCCGGCCCGCCCTGGAAGAAGATCAACCACGGCAGGTCGTCGCCGGCCCGGTCCGGGGAGACCACCGAGCGTGCGAAGACCGAGATCGTCGGGCCGTCCGGGTTCGCGTGGTCGAGCGGCACGTCGAACGTGTGGTCGTCCAGCACGAGACCAGGGATGCGGATCACCGCACCAACGCTACGGGATCTCCACCGCGATCTCCTCGCCGAGCTTCGCCCCGCTCTCCAGCGGCAGCTCGTCGCCGCTCCAGAACCGTCCCGGGTCGTACCAGTTGGGGCGCCGACCGGCCGGCAGCAGGCCCATCGCCTCGTAGGTCACGGCGACCACCTCGGCGCAGTAGGCCGTCTCCAGCCGCGCGTCCGGCGGCGCGCCCGCGGCCTGCGAGTCGCCGGCGAAGAACCCCGACCGCAGGTCGGGCACCCGGCCGCGCGCCCATCGCCAGGCCAGCCGGGCCGTCGACGGGAACGGCGTGCCGTCGAGCCGGGCCACCGTACGCAGGACGGCGTTCTCCATCTCGGGGGTCACCGGCGTCTGGAGCTGGCGCAGCCAGGCGCGCTGGCCGTAGCGCCGGGCCCACAGCAGCACCGCGTCGCGCAGGTCGTGCAGTTGCACGCCGCGCTGGAACGTACCCGTCCAATGTCGCGTAACGAGCGCCCGAGCTCCGCGTGCCACATCAGCGCCGGCATGTCCTCGATCACCACCGACATGCCGACGTGGTTGACGGGGCTGTTGGTGGCGAGCCGGATCGCGCGGTCGGGGACCGAGCTGCCGCGGAAGAGCCACACGTCGCCCGTACGCGTCAGATCGACCGCGGCGTCCAGGGTGAGGGCCATACCCACTACCCTAAGTGGAATGCGGCTGTGGAAGGTCCTGGGAATTGCCGGGCTCGTCGGAGTCGCGGCGACCGGCGTCGTCGTGGCGCGTGCCGAGCGTAAGCGGCGCGCCTACACCCCGGAGGAGATCAAGGCGAAACTCCGCGAACGGGCGAAAGCGGTCAGCTGACCGCCGGCACCTCTTCGAGATCCGTCGCGCCCTTGCGCTGCACGGCGATCGGGTCACAGACAACAGTGATCCGGTACGAGACGGCGACGTTGGAGAGGATCTCCCCGCGGATCCAGAGGCACACGCCGACGCCCTCGGCGCCCTCCGGGTGCTCGTAGAACTCGATCTCCGGGGCGGCCAGCGCACCGAGCAGGCCCTGCGTGCCGCGGTCGGTCTGGGCGACCTGGAGCACGCCGGCCGTGACCTGCACCTCGACGCTCTCCAACTGGTCCGCGTCGTACCAGTGGGTGTCGGGCAGGAACAGCCGGCTGTCGACCGCGCGCTTCGCGTACGCGCCGCCCATGAGGCCCGTCTCGGCGTCGGGCTCGTCGCCGATGTAGGCCACGCCCGCGTAGTCGGTGCGCAGGCGGCGCTCCTCGGTGTCGTAGTCGGTCACCAGGACGTCGATGCGCGGCTGCGGCTCAAGGTGCAGATCGGTCACGCGCCGCACCCTAGCAGGTCGCGGGCATACCCCCACCCCTGGCTTGACCTGAAAACAAGACGGACGTACGGTTTACTTGCGTGCGGTTAGCCGAACCTAAGCCCGGCGAGCGCAGCCTGCTGCGAAAGACTGATGCGAAACAGGCGGAGAAGGAGTACGACGTGGCGAGCCTCGACACCTTCGGTGCGAAGAGCCAGCTGCGCGTCAACGACGCGAGCTACGAGATTTTCAAGATCACCTCGGTGGACGGGCACGAGCGGTTGCCCTACAGCCTCAAGATCCTGCTGGAGAACCTGCTCCGGACCGAGGACGGCGCCAACATCACCGCCGACCACATCCGGGCGCTGGCGGGGTGGGACCAGGACGCCGACCCGAGCGTGGAGATCCAGTTCACCCCGGGCCGGGTGCTGATGCAGGACTTCACCGGCGTGCCCTGCGTGGTCGACCTGGCCACCATGCGCGAGGCCGTCCAGGAGCTGGGCGGCGACGCCACCAAGGTCAACCCGCTGGCGCCGGCCGAGCTGGTCATCGACCACTCGGTCATCGCCGACCTGTTCGGCCGCGAGGACGCGTTCGCCCGCAACGTCGAGCTGGAATACCAGCGCAACCGCGAGCGCTACCAGTTCCTGCGCTGGGGCCAGACCGCGTTCAACGAGTTCAAGGTCGTCCCGCCGGGCACGGGCATCGTGCACCAGGTCAACATCGAATACCTGGCTCGTACGATCATGGAGCGCAACGGCCAGGCCTACCCCGACACGGTCGTCGGCACCGACTCGCACACCACGATGGTCAACGGCCTGGGCGTCGTCGGCTGGGGCGTGGGTGGCATCGAGGCCGAGGCCGCGATGCTCGGCCAGCCGGTGTCGATGCTGATCCCGCGGGTCGTCGGCTTCAAGCTCTCCGGCGAGATGCCGGCCGGCACCACCGCGACCGACCTCGTGCTGACGATCACCGAGATGCTGCGCAAGCACGGCGTCGTCGGCAAGTTCGTCGAGTTCTACGGCCCGGGCGTGGCCGCAGTGCCGCTGGCGAACCGCGCGACCATCGGCAACATGAGCCCCGAATACGGCTCGACCATCGCGATCTTCCCGATCGACGCCGAGACGATCAACTACCTCGAGCTGACCGGCCGGGACGCGCAGCAGGTCGCGCTCGTCGAGGCGTACGCCAAGGAGCAGGGTCTCTGGCACGACCCCGACCGTGAGCCCGACTACTCCGAGCGCCTCGAGCTCGACCTGGCCACGATCGAGCCGTCGCTGGCCGGCCCGAAGCGCCCGCAGGACCGCGTGCCGCTGGGCAGCGCCAAGCCGCTGTTCCGCTCGGTGCTCACCGACTACGTGCAGGCGACCGGCGCGGCCGACGAGGCCTCCGAGGAGTCGTTCCCGGCCAGCGACCCGCCGGCCAACGACCACGACGACCCGGCCGACCAGCCGCGCAGCCACGAGTCGGCGGCAGTCGGCGCCAACGGCCGCACCTCCAACCCGGTGCGCGTCACCGGCGACGACGGCACCGAGTTCGAGCTCGACCACGGCGCCGTCGTGATCGCCGCGATCACCTCCTGCACCAACACCTCCAACCCGCAGGTGATGATCGGCGCCGCGCTGCTCGCCCGGAACGCCGTCGACAAGGGCCTCAACCGCAAGCCGTGGGTCAAGACCACGCTGGCGCCGGGCTCCAAGGTCGTCATGGACTACTACGAGCGCGCCGGCCTCACGCCTTACCTGGAGAAGCTCGGTTTCCACCTCGTCGGCTACGGCTGCACGACGTGCATCGGCAACTCCGGCCCCCTGCCCGAGAACATCTCGGCGGCCGTGTCCGAGCACGACCTGTCGGTGGTCTCGGTGCTGTCCGGCAACCGCAACTTCGAGGGCCGGATCAACCCCGACGTCAAGATGAACTACCTGGCGTCGCCGCCGCTGGTCGTCGCGTACGCGCTGGCCGGCTCGATGGACATCGACCTGGTCAACGAGCCGATCGGGGTGGGCTCCGACGGCCAGCAGGTGTTCCTGCGCGACATCTGGCCGTCGGCCGCCGAGATCGAGGAGGTCATCGGCCGGGCGATCGCGAGCGAGATGTTCACGCGGGACTACGCCGACGTCTTCGCCGGTGACGAGGCGTGGCAGAGCCTGCCGACGCCGAGCGGCGACACGTTCGCGTGGGACTCGTCGTCCACCTACGTCCGCAAGCCTCCCTACTTCGAGGGCATGGCCCGTGAGCCGCAGCCGGTGTCCGACATCAGCGGCGCGCGGGTGCTGGCCAAGCTCGGCGACTCGGTGACGACCGACCACATCTCGCCGGCCGGCGCGATCAAGGTGGACTCGCCCGCGGGCCGCTATCTCGCGGACCACGGCGTGGCCAAGCACGAGTTCAACTCGTACGGTTCGCGGCGCGGCAACCACGAGGTGATGATCCGCGGCACGTTCGCCAACATCCGGCTGCGCAACCAGCTCGTGCCGGGGGTCGAGGGTGGCGTGACGGTCAACCACCTCGACGGCTCGCAGACCACGATCTTCGAGGCTTCGCAGGCGTACGCGTCGGCGGGTGTGCCGTTGGTCGTGCTGGCGGGCAAGGAGTACGGCTCGGGCTCGTCGCGCGACTGGGCCGCCAAGGGCACGATGCTGCTGGGCGTGCGGGCCGTGATCGCCGAGTCGTACGAGCGGATCCACCGCTCCAACCTCATCGGCATGGGCGTGCTGCCGCTGCAGTACCCGCAGGGCCAGAACGCCGAGTCGCTGGGCCTGACGGGCACGGAGACCTTCGAGTTCACGGGCGTCGAGGCGCTCAACGACGGCTCGACCCCGCGCACGGTCTCGGTGACGACGGACACGGGCGTCTCCTTCGACGCGGTGGTCCGGATCGACACGCCCGGCGAGGCCGACTACTACCGGCACGGTGGCATCCTGCAGTTCGTGTTGCGAAAGATGCTGGAGAGCTGAGTTCTGAGTTACGGAAGGGCCCCCTGGACCACAGGGGGCCCTTCGCTGTGCAAGGCTCGACGCATGGACGACAAGACCGTGTTGAGCCGCATCAACGACCTGGTCCAGGAGGAGCACCAGCTCCGCACCCAGGTGCAGGGCGGCCAGATCTCCTCGGACGAGGAGCGCGTACGCCTCCGTCAGCTCGAGGAGTCCCTCGACCAGTGCTGGGACCTCCTCCGCCGCCGCCGCGCGGCCCGCGCCGCAGGCGGCGACCCGGACTCGGTCAACGCGGAGCCGATCTCCGAGGTCGAGGGCTACCTGCAGTAGCCCGTGGCGCACCCGGATAGCGTGTCCGCGTGAGCGGTGTGATCGAGCGGCGGCTGGCCGAGCGCGGGCTGGTGCTTCCGGAGCCCATGACGTTGCCGGCCGGGGTGAGCCTTCCCTTCCCGTGGGTGCGGGTGCACGGCAACCGGGCCTTCGTGTCCGGGCACGGGCCGTTGTTGCCGGACGGGTCGCTGGCCGGGCCGTTCGGCAAGGTCGGCGCCGAGGTCACGCCCGAGCGGGCGTACGAGGCCGCCCGGCTGACCGCGTTGGCCATGCTCGCGAGCCTGAAGCGCGAGTTGGGCGACCTCGACCGGATCACCGCCTGGCTGCGGGTGTTCGGCATGGTCAACACGGCGCCGGGCTTCACCGCGACGCCGCCGGTGATCAACGGGTTCTCGGACCTCGTCCTCGATCTCTGGGGCGAGCAGGCCGGCAGCCACGCCCGTTCCGCGGTGGGCCTGGCCGACCTTCCGTTCGGTATCCCGGTCGAGATCGAGGCCGAGGTCGCGATCGACGGCTGAGCCGCGCGCTACGCCGACAGCACGTAGATCCGCGGGTTCAGCTTGCCGATCATCTGGTAGACGCCCCAGAGGCAGTCGGTGAGCACGTACTCGTAGACGAGGGTGCCGAACCGCTCCTCGTACGCCGCCCGGTTGCGCAGCATTCGCGACACCCGCAGCAGCTGCTTGGAGCTGGCGGCGACGCCGTCCTCCTCGAGGCGTTCGCGCGCCTCACCGTGCAGCTCGACGCACCGCACGATGCCCAGCCCGGCACCGGTGATCGCGGCCTCGAACCGCCGCGGGTCGAGGTTGGCGGCGTGGATGCCGGCCGGCGGCCACATGAACGCCGCCTCCGCCGGCGACAGCCAGTCGGTCGCGGTCATCTGGAAGACCAGCGCGTGTCCGCCGGGCTTGAGGACGCGGCGGAACTCGGCGAACGCCGTCTCCAGATCCTCGACGTGGATCAGGACGTCCCGGCACCAGATCAGGTCGACGGAGCCGCTGGGATCGATCAGCTTCTCGGCGACGCCCTCGTCGATGCGTACGCGGGCGGCGGTCTCGGGCTCCTCGACCGCGAGCGCGGCAAGCGCGCGGGCCGCGTTGTCGAGATGACGGCGCACGGGCTCGACACCACGCACGTTGAACCCGAAGCGCCGCGACAGCTCGACGCTGTAGCGCCCCTCGCGCGCGCCGACGTCCAGGACGGTCGACCCCGGCGGCAGGCCGGTCTCCTCGACGAGGTCGAACAACAGCTCGTTGAGACCGCGCGGCGACAGGCTCTCGTCCAGCGCCGCCTCGACCTCCTCGTCGTCGAACGGGTCGCCGTAGACGTCATGGATGCTGCGCATGCGGGAGTCGGTCACAGCAGGGGACGCTAGGACCACCGCCGCGGCGTACGCAACAGACTTTCTCGCGTCCATAGTGGACGGCCCCACGGAACGCGAACCGGCTGGTACATTCGCGGCTCGACGTGTGAAACCGTGCTCGTGACCCGTTTCCTCGACCGCGGCGCCGCCCCGCCCCAGCAACCGGCCCCCGCACCCCACACCGCCGCCCCCGCCGGGCAGGCGCCGCGGGCCAGCACGCACCCGCCGACCGGCGAGCAGGACCTGGCCGCCGTCTGCGACCAGAAGGTCTATTTCCCGCGGTCACCGAAGCACGCGGGCAAGGCCCCCCACCCGGTGGCGCTGTTCCGCGAGAAGATGCCGAACACACCGCGCGCGAAGGACAACACCTACTACCTGGGTGTCGACCCGTCGAGCCAGGCCGGACAGACCTGGGCGACCGAGTCGTACGACAAGGTCCAACTGGTCGCCTGCGTCGACCGGGTCACCACCGGCACGACGATCCGGGAATGCCGGTTCGACGACCCGACGCCGGAGACGGTCACGCTGCTGGACGCCACCTGGCGCCTCCACGTCTACGAGGTGTCGACGGGCCGCAAGCTGCTCGACAAGACCATGCCCGGCGACGACCGCGCCTGCCCGGTCGTCGCGTTCGTCGGCCTGGACAGGAAGATCTACGCCAAGATCAGCGACCGCACCACGATCGCCAGCCTGCGCGACCTCGTCACGAAGTGACCTCGTCGGCCTGGGCGACCCAGGCCGAGAACACGGGCAGGCCCATCCATGCCGCGCCCTCGGCCGTGTCCGGTTGCCAGCAGTCGCGCCACGGGCGGTCGGCCACCGCCACCACCGCGTACGGGTGGCCGAAGCGCAGTTCGGCTGTGCGTCGGAAGCCGTCCTGGGGGATCGGGGCGCTGACGCCGACCATCATCGCCGACACCGCCGCCGCCTCGAAGCCCACGCGGGTGTAGCGGGCCATCGCCACCTGGGCCGCCTCGTGCCAGCCCTCTACACCCAACGTCGACATCGCCGCACCCGCGGCCGCCGGGAGGCCCAGCTCAGGGCGGTTCAGGTCGTGCTCGCTCGACGCCGACCACGCCGGCAGCACCGCCTTGTAGACCTCCTCGCGGCCGCCGGGGGCCGTCGTGCGGGTCGCCTCCTCCCTGATCGTCCAGAGTGGACCATCGCCCACCGGCAGGTCGTACAGGGAGCGCCTGTCGATCGGCCCGCGGGTCGCCGACGCGACCGCCAGGTCGTACGCCGCCGCCAGCACCGACGACGCCGGCGTCGACGGCGGCGCGATCACCGACGTGACCCGCAGGCCCTCGACCGCGTACCCCGTGTGCACCGCCACGTCGCCGATCGACGGCACCCGGGCGATGAACGCGTCGTGGCCGTGGTCGGGCATCTCCAGCACCTGGTCGACCCCGTCGGCCAGCGGGCCGCCGAGCCGGGACGACGGCGCGAGCGTGAACGGGCGGACCCACGACACCTTCGTCGCCAGCGCGGTCGCGAGGAGGAGCACCGTGTCCGGGCGGATCTTGAGGGGCATCTCCTTGATCAGGCCGAGGGTGTGCTCGTCCGCCCACGCGTTCGCGACCGGCTGGGACGGCAGCGGGCCCGTCTCGACCGAGGACGGCAGCGCCGCCAGCCAGGAGTCGACGGCCGCCGACGGCTGGCGGTCCAGCCAGAGCGCCGCGGCCGCGAGCACCGCGGGGTGCGGGTCGTCGAGCAGTGCCCGCGCGATCGAGGACGCGCTCGCCAGGTCGACGCCCAGCGCGGTCTCCAGCTCAGCCGAACCACCAGGCGCGGCCGGTGCGCACAGGGCCGCCAGCAGCCACGCGCCGAGCGGCGACGCCACGTGGTGGGTCGGGCCGGCGGTCGCGTGCAGCAGCGAGGCGTAGCGTGCCAGTGGCGCCCGCAGGTCCACAGCCGTGGTCATGACCTCCACTCTGCCAGCACCCGAACACGTTTGCGCGCGGCGCCGCCCGGCAACTTAGAACCCCGTGAACGCCAAGACCGAGCTTGACGTCCTGTCCGACTTCTTCGACCGGTACGGCTCCGCGCTGACCGCCGGCGACGTCGCCGCCATCGCGGGCTGTTACGCACTTCCGGGGAGCGTCGTCGCCGACGCGTACACGTTCACCTTCTCCTCGCCGGCCTCCGTCGCGCTCTCCTTCATCGGCGCGGCACCCGACTACCAGGATCGCGAGCTCATCGCCGCGCACGCGAAGATCGAACACGTCGACAAGCTGACCCCGGCCCTCGCGCTCGTCACCGTCGAGTGGGAGTTCCTCGACAGCCAGGGGCGGTCGGTGCCCGGGGAGCGCTACGTCTATCTCGTGCGCACCACGGAGGACGTGCCCGCCATCTGTACGGTGATCCACGCCGCCTGACCGGGGAGCCCCGCCGGTGATGAGAGGATCTTCGGATGGATCTGAGCCGGCAGCGAGCCCACTGGATCGACCGGTCCACGCTCGTCTGGCGTTTCGAGGGGCCCGTCGGCGACCGCCGCTGTGACCTGGTCTGGTCGCCGGACGCCGCGTTGCGGATCATCGACGGGGCGCTGGCCGGGCCGCACGAGACGGTGTCGCTGCGGGTCAAGCCCGGCGGCCTGACCACGGCGCAGCGCCGGCAGTGGCCCCACCTGGCTGATCATGCCGCGTTCACGGTGGAGGCCGACGAGGACACGATCAAGCGGGCCCTGCGGAGCCAGGTCGTCGTCAGCGCCCGCGACGACGGCGGCTGGCTGCTCGTCGCCACCGGCGTGCAGCTTCCCGGCGTGCTCGACGACGTCTACGCCGACGCCGTACACGCCGATCTGGGTTGTCGTTTCCACCACGACGGCGGCGTGACGATCTCCGTCTGGGCACCGACGGCGCGCGAGGTCGCGCTCGAGTGGGACAACGGCGAGATCCTGGGCATGTGGCGCGACGACCACACCGGGGTCTGGCGCGTCGACGGCGACTGGGGCTGGACGGGGCGCCGCTACCGCTTCCGGGTCCAGGCCTACCACCCCGCGACGCAGCGGATAGAGACGATGAGCGTCACCGACCCGTACGCGGTCGCCCTGACCGCCGACTCGACCCACAGCATCGTCGCCAACCTGCTCGACCCGCTGCTGATCCCGGCAGACTGGGGCACACTGCGCAAACCGCCGCCGATCAGCGCCGCGCGCGCCCAGGTGCACGAGGTCTCGGTCCGCGACTTCTCGATCTACGACAGCAGCGTGCCGGCGGAGCGACGGGGCACGTTCGCCGCCTTCGCGACCCCGAACAGCACCGGGATGCGGCACCTGCGCAGGCTCGCCGACGCCGGCGTCACCCACCTGCACCTGCTGCCCGCGTTCGACTTCGCGACGGTGCCGGACCTGCGCGCCGACCAGTTGCAGCCCGAGGGTGACCTCGCCGCGCTGCCGCCGGACTCGACGGAGCAACAGGAGAGGATCGACGCGGTACGGGCCAGGGACGGTTACAACTGGGGGTACGACCCGCTGCACTACTCCGTACCCGAGGGAAGTTATTCGACCGAGCCCGACGGACCGCGACGGATCACGGAGTTCCGCGAGATGGTCGCGGCCCTCAACGGGATCGGCCTGCGCGTGGTGATGGACGTCGTCTACAACCACACCGTCGCCGGCGGCGTCAACCACCACGCGGTGCTCGACCGGATCGTCCCCGGCTACTACCACCGGTTGCTCGCCGACGGCCGCGTCGCCGACTCGACGTGCTGCGCCAACACCGCGCCCGAGCACGCGATGATGGGCAAGCTGGTGGTCGACTCGGTGCTGCGCTGGGCGGTGGACTACAAGGTCGACGGGTTCCGCTTCGACCTGATGGGCCATCACCCCAAGGACAACATGCTGGCGGTACGCGCGGCGCTCGACCGGCTCACCCCCCAGCGGGACGGCGTCGACGGCCGGGCGATCCTGATCTACGGCGAGGGCTGGGACTTCGGCGAGGTCGGCGGCAACCAGCGGTTCGTCCAGGCGAGCCAGTTGCAATTGGCGGGCACCGGGATCGGCACGTTCAACGACAGGTTGCGCGACGCGGTCCGCGGCGGCCAGGCGTTCGAGACCAACCCACGATCGCAGGGGTACGCGACGGGCCTGTTCACCGACCCGAACGGCGACGAGGTGAACGGGCCGCCGGAGCACCGGCGCGCCCGGCTGCTGTTCCAACAGGACCTGATCAAGATCGGCCTGACGGGCAACCTGGCGTCGTTCTCCTTCGTGGCCAGCAGCGGCGCGACGGTGACGGGCGGCGAGTTCTACTACAACGGCGCCCGCGCGGGCTACTGCGCCTTGCCGGGGGAGTGCGTGACCTATGTGGACGCACACGACAACGAGATCCTGTTCGACACGCTCGCCTTCAAGCTCCCGGCCGGCATCGCGCCGCTGGACCGGGCCCGCATGCAGGTGGTGGCCTTGTCGTTCACGGTGTTGAGCCAGGGCATGGGCTTCGTGGCGGCGGGCTCGGAACGCCTTCGCTCGAAGTCCCTGGACCGCAACTCGTTCGACTCGGGCGACTGGTTCAACGGAATCCGCTGGGACGCGACCGCCGGCAACGGCTTCGGCCTGGGTTTGCCGCCGGCCTGGGACAACGGCGACAAGTGGCCCTTCGCCGCACCGCTGCTGGCGGACCCGACGCTGGTCCCGGGGGCGGACCTGATGGAGTGGACGACGGAGCGCTACCTGGAGCTGCTCCGCATCCGCCGCGACTCACCGCTGTTCGGCCTGCCGACGGCGGTCGAGGTGCAGGACCGGCTGTCGTTCCCGCTTTCGGGCCCGACGGAGACGCCCGGCGTGATCACCATGCACCTGACCGGCGTCGACGACCTGATCGTGATCTTCAACGCGACGCCGGCCACGGTCACCCAGAAGCTGCCGGCGCTGCGCTTCGGCACCTTCGCCTTGCACCCCCACCAGCGCGCGGGCGGTGACGCGCACCTGCTGCAGTCGGTCTTCGACCCGGCGACGGGCGTCTTCACGGTCCCGTCCCGGACGGTCGCGGTCTTCACGGGCTCGCTCTAGCGGCCGGGCTGCCGGCGGCGGAGCGCGGAGCGGACCACCGGTGGCTGCGGCGGTCGCGGTGGGCGGACGGTCGCGGTAGGGGTGGCGCTGGGGCGGCGCTCACGGTTGGGCGGCGGTCGTGGTGACGGTGGCGGCGGTGGCGGTAGCGGTAAGGCGGCACTCGCGGTGGGTTGCGCTCGCGGCAGCGCTGGCGCCGGCGGTGGCGCTAGGACGGGGCTTGCGGTGGGTTGCGCTCGCGACAGCGGTAGCGGTGTCGCGGCGCTGGCGCTCGGGGCAGTGGCGCTCGCGGTGGCGCCGCAGTCGGGGTGTCTTCGGCTCGGCATGCTGGCGGGAGCGGGCAAGACGATGCTGGTCGAACGGCTGCCGTCGGCGCGGCCGCCGCTCGACGACGATGCCGCGCTCGAGGTCTCGGCGCTGCACTCGGTGGCCGGGTTGCAACGCGGGTCGCCGTACGCGCCGACGCCTTGGTCACGGCGTCGCGGGCGGTTTAACGCTCCCCGGCGCGGGCGACCAAGGCGAAACATGTCGCTGACCTTGCGCAAGATCTCGGCCTTGGTCTTGCCCACTTCGCCCCACGTGGG
>NZ_BONE01000132.1 GCF_016862555.1 Asanoa siamensis
GTACGGCGGGAGCACCCTCCCGCCGTACCCGACGGGTCTCTCAGCGGGTCTGCGCCGCGAGTGCCGTGCGGGCGCCGTCGGCGTCGAGGTCGGCGCCGTAGACGGCGGTGCCGGGCTCCTGGCGCCAGCTCTCGTCCAGCGGGCCGGCGTCGACCGGGTCGAAGCCGAGCGCGTCGATCAGCTCCGCGACCACCCGCTTGGCCTCGGCGTCGTCGCCGGCGAGCGGGATCGCGATCCGCCCCGGCGTGCCGGCCGGCTTCCCGGCGTCACCGAGCGGCCGGAAGTTGATCGTGTTGAAGGCCTTGACCACCCGCGCGCCGGCCAGGTGGTCGGCGGCCCAGCGGCTCGACGGGGTGCCCGCCTCGATCGCCTCGATCCGCCCGTCACGCCGCGGGTAGTAGTTGTTGGTGTCGACGACCACCTTGCCGGCGAACGCGTCGCCCGGCAGGTCGGGCACCGCCCGCGTGGGGATCGAGACGACGACCAGATCGTGGTCGACGGCCTGGGCGACGGTGCCGGCCGTCACGCCGGGTGCGGAGGTGAGCGCCTCGTCGTGGGTCTCCGGGCCGCGCGAGTTGGCGACCACCACCTGGTGACCGAGCGCGCCGAGCCGCCGGGCCAACGTGCCGCCGATGTATCCGGCGCCGATGATTCCGATGTCCATACCTCCGGGAACGTACCCCCGCGCCGTGATCTTCCGGTGTTTTCGCCGTCACCTCGTGGGTACGCGGCAGGAATGACCACAGACCCGACCTATCCGCCGATGGAAGAGAGCAACGAGGCCACGCGCGACGAGTTGCGGGTGGCGCGTGAGCAGGGCGACGCGTACGGGCACGCGATCGGCGCGATGGCCGACGAGGACGGCGCCGCGACCGGCCGGGCGGGCGACTACCTGGTGGCGTTCGTCAACGAGGACGCCGAGGGCATGTACATGCTGGAGGACGGCGTGCTGGTCTGGCGCGAGGCCGCACCGGAGGCCAACGTGCACCCGGAGGTGGCGGTCGCCGACGCGGGCGACGGGCGGTTCGTGCCCGGGCTGCGGGTGCACGTCGACGTGTCGCAGGACGGCCGCCCGGTGCTGACGAACGTGGAGCTGCCGTTCCTCTGGCACCCGTTCCTCTACCACTACGGCGGCAACGCGAAGGTGCCCGGCCCGGGGCCCTACGAGGTGACGGTCCGGATCGCGGCGCCGACGTTCATGCGGCACGACCCGGTCAACGGCAAGCGGTACGCGTCGCGCGTCGAGGCACGGTTCGAGCGCGTGACGTTCGCCAACGGCCGCAAGGAGAGCCCGGAGGGCTCGCCGCGGGGTGCGGACGCGCCGACGGCTGTGTAATCCGCTTTTCCCGGACGGGCCAGGTCGCTATTTTGGCGCTCGTGCGGACGGCATCGGGTGTATCCACTGTAGACGGCAACGACTGGCTCGACCCGGTCTGGCGGGCGGGCGCCTCGGCCTGGGCGACGGAGCGGCTGGCGGCCCTGGGCCGGCCGGTCACGGGCCCGATCGAGCAGGTCCGGGTGCGGCCGTGGTCGGTGAGCCTGCGGGTGCCGACCGACAGCGGCCCCCACTGGTTCAAAGCCAACACGTTCGGCTGCCGCTACGAGGCGCCGCTGGCCTCGGCCCTGGCTTGGTGGGCGCCGGCGTCGGTGCTGGTGCCGGTCGCGACGGACCCCGACCGGGGCTGGCTGCTGACGGCCGACGCGGGCCCGATCCTGCGCGACACCGCGCCGACCCTGGACGACTGGGCGGCGCTGCTGGCGTCGTACGCGGCGCTGCAGCAGGCGCTGGCGCCGCGGGCCGACGAGATGATCGCTCTCGGCGTCCCCGACCAGCGTCCGACCCTGCTACCCGGGCTGTTGGCCGGTCTGCTCGACGAGCCGGCGGTGGCTGCCGACCTGGGCGCGCAGCGGCTGGCGGCGGTCCGCGGCGTGGCGCCGGCGTTCGCGGACTGGTGCGCGGAGTTGGCCGCGGACGGCCTGGCGCCCTCGCTGCAGCACGACGACCTGCACGACGGCAACGTGTTCGCGAACGGCCGCTTCTTCGACTGGGGTGACGCGAGCGTGGCCCACCCGTTCGGCACGCTGCTGGTGACGCTCTCGTCGGCGGGTCACGCCTTCGACCTGAAGCCGGGCGCCCCGGAACTCCTCCGCTTGCGCGACGCCTATCTGGCCGCGTGGCCGGGCGACCCGACGTCCCTACGCCGCTCGGCAACCCTGGCGTGCAGGGTGACCCGGGTGAGCCGGGCCCTGTCCTGGCGACGCGCCCTGGACCGCGCGGCCCTGCCACTGGACGACGACGTGCGCACGGCCCCCGCCGAGTGGCTCGCCGAACTCACCGAACCGGACCTCGTCTGACGGGTGCGCGGTCAGCCGCGCAGGATCCGGGGGCGGTGGACGTCGGTGTTGTCGACCAGGACGGTGGCCCGTTCCCGCGGGGCGCAGGCGGCGAAGTAGATGCGTTGCGCTCCCACGTAGCGCTGCATGTCGGGATGGTCCGGGTCCGGTTCGGTGCCGTCACGCAATGCCATGCGGCGGGCGGTCACGGTGAACGGCACGTCGAGAAACACGGACAGGTCCCACGGGGCGCCCAGTTCGTCGCGGTGCAGGAACAGGCCGTCGACGACCAGCACCGCGTGCGGCGGGGCCAGCTGCGGCTCAGGCGAGAGGATGGCGTCGGTCCGCAGGTCGTGGCCGGCGACCCGGTAGCGGCGGGAGCCGTGTGGCCCGAAGGGCTCCAGGACGTCGGCACGGAACCGCGCGTAGTCGTACGAGTCGCGCCAGAAGCCCTCGGGCGACCGTGGGCCCGCGCGGTAGCGCACGGCCCGCACGTGGTGGAAGTCGTCGAGCGAGATCCGCACGACCGGCCGGCCGCGTTCGCGGAGCACGGCGGCGAGGCCGTCGGCGAACATCGTCTTCCCCGCACCGTCCGGCCCGTCCACGCCGACGCGGACGCAGGTCCCGTCCCGCGGCTCCGGGACACGGTCGGCGACGGCACGCAGGACCCGAACCCGGTCGGGCGCGACGGACATCGATCAATCCCGCCGCTGCGCGGTGACGGTGATCGCGCTGTAGTGCATGGTGAAGGCGCCGCCGAGGGCGTCGATCGCCGCGCCGGTCCGGTCGAGCAGCGCCGCCAGCCGGTCGGGTGGGAGGCGGGTGAACAAGCCCTGCGTGGGCAGCACGTCCAGCCACTCGTCGCGGGTGTAGTCGCGTCGCCAGTCGTCCCGCCAGCGATCGGGGGTGGCGAAACCGGCTCGGCTCAGGCCGTCGGCCGCCGCGTCGGCCATCGCCGTGTAGGCGCTCACCGCGTCGTCGGGATAGGCCGGCAACTCCGGGACGAGGCGGGCGGTGACGGCCGCGAAGGCCGCCGCGGCGGCGGGCGCCGGTTGGCCCGCGTTCCAGAAGACCGCCAGCCGGCCGCCGGCGCGCAGCACCCGCGCGGCCGCTCGTGCGCCGGCCACGGCGTCGACCCAGTGCCACGCCTGCGCGGCGACGACCGTGTCGAAGGTGCGGCCGGCGGGGTCCCACTCCTCGATCTTCGCGACCTCGACGTCGACACCGAGGCGCCGGGCCAGGGCGGCCATCCGCGGGTCGGGGTCGACGCCCAGCACCCGGCAGCCGGCCGCCTGGAACTGACGCGCCGCGATGCCCGTGCCGCAGCCGACGTCGAGCAGGTCAGAGCCCGGGCCCGCGGCCACGATGCGCGAGATCAGCGCGTCGGGATAGCGCGGCCGCGCCCGGTCGTAACGCTCCGCGTCCACGCCGAACGACTCGGCCACGGCGCGATGTTCGGACGGTACAGTGGGCATGCGCCCACTCTAGCGATAAGAGTGGGCAGGCGCCCACTCTTATCTCCGGGGAGGAAACCGGCTTGCCGACCGGCGTGTTCCTGCGCGACGCTCGCGAACAGCTCTTCGACGCGGCCGAGCGGGTCCTGCTCCGGGCGGGCCCGAGCGCCCTGACCAGCCGCGCGGTCACCGACGAGGCGGGCGTGGCCAAGGGGGTCCTGCACCGCCACTTCGCCGACTTCGACGCGTTCCTGGCGGAGTTGGTGCGGGACCGCATCGCCCGCCTGGAACGCAGCGCGGCCACCCTGCGTGCCGCCGCCGGCACGGGCACGGTCGCGAGCAACCTGGCGACCGCGCTCACCGACCTGTTCGGGTCGATCGCCGTCGCGATGATCACCTTGATCACCTTCCGCGACGGCCTCCGGGCCCGTCTTCGCACGACCCATCCGCGCGGCGTCCCACTCCTGTCGGAGGCGGCCGCCATGATCGCCGACTACCTGGCCGCCGAGCGCGACCTGGGCCGCTTGGCTCCGGATGCCGACCTCCACACGCTAGGCCTGACCCTGATCGGCAGCGGCCACCTGCTCTCGGCCGGCGACCCGCCACCGGACCACGCCGCCGTGCACCACCTGGTGGAGTCGATCATCGCGGGGGCTGTCCGGCGCTGACCTCCGGGCCGAGGGCCGCCGCGGCGCCGGTGCGGGTCATGCGGTGCCAGCGCAGGCGGGTGCCGAGGAGGGCGGTGACCGCCGCCTGGACAACCACCAGGTACATCACCTGGCGGTAGAGGATCTGCTGGAACGGCAGCGTCCACAGTGGGCGCAGCGACTCGCCGTCCAGGCGGAGGGCGAAGGCCGCCGTCGCCGCCTGGAGCGTGAGGAGCAGCAGCCAGCCCAGGGCGAGCTTCGCGGTCGGGAGGAAGAGCAGGCCGTAGACCGCGAAGACGTCCACGGCCGGCGCCGTCAGGGGGAGCAGCACCTGGAAGACCGCCAGGTATGGCAGGGCGCGGCGGCCCAGGCGCCCGCGTTCGGTCAGCGCCGCCCGGTGTTTCCACATCGCCTGCATCGTGCCGTAGCCCCAGCGGTAGCGTTGCCGCCAGAGTTGGCGCAGCGTCGCCGGTGCCTCCGTCCAGGCCACCGCCCGCGGGGCGTACGCCACCTCCCAGCCCGCCCGGTGCAGCGCCATCGTCAGGTCCGTGTCCTCCGCCAGCGTGTCGCCCGGGACGCCGCCCACGTCGCGCAGGGCCGCGCGGCGGAACGCGCCGACCGCGCCCGGGATCGTCGGCATGCAGCGCAGCACCGCGTACATCCGGCGGTCGAGGTTGAAGCCGATCACGTACTCCAGGTGTTGCCACCGGCCCAGCCACCGCGACCGGTTGGCCACCTTCGCGTTGCCCGACACCGCGCCCACCCGCGGGTCCGCGAACGGTTGCACCAGCCGGTGGACGGTGTCCGGCTGGAACACCGTGTCGCCGTCGACCAGCACGAGCAGGTCGGCCCGGGCCGCCGCGATGCCCGTGTTCAGGGCCGCCGGCTTGCCCGCGTTGCGCTGCCGGACGACCCGCACCCCGGGCAGGCCCAGCCGCGCGACGATGTCGGCCGTGCCGTCGGTGGACCCGTCGTCGACGACGATCACCTCCACCGACGGGTGCGCCCCGCCGACCAACGACAGCACGGTCGCCCGGATGTTCGCCGCCTCGTTGTAGGCGGGAACGATGACCGAGACCGGCGACCACACGCCACGCTCCGACGGGCGGCGCCGCCGCGCGTGCCACCACGCGCACCCCGCCTGGAACGCCAGCCGGGCGACGCCCAGCACCAGCGCCACCACGAGCAGCCAGGTCATCACGGCCGACAGGACGCCGCCGAGGCCCTGGAACCAGCGCAGCGCCGTGCCACGGATCCGGTCACCCGCCGACGCGGCGGGCGCAGGCACTCCCAGCGCCGCCGACACCGTGGTGAACCGGTAACCCCGCCCCTGCAGCATCGGGATGAGCTGGTCCAGGGCCGCGACGGTCTGTGAGCGGTCGCCGCCGCCGTCGTGCAGCAGCAGCACCGTCCCGGCGTCGCCGGCGGGCAGGCCCGCCCGGACGATCGCGTCGACCCCGGGGCGTTGCCAGTCGTTGGTGTCCAGATCCGCCAGCACCGCGGTCTGGCCCTGGGCCGTGGCGTCCCGCAGCGCCGAGAGGTCGTCGGCGGACACGTCGCCCGGCCGGGACGAGTACGGCGGCCGGAACAGCGGCGCCTGCCCGCCCGTGGCGCCGGCGATCGCGTTGCGGGTCAGGGTGAGCTCCAGGCGCCGCCGCCAGGTCGCGGCCGCGCCGAGGTCGGCGTGGGTGAACGTGTGCGAGCCCAGGTCGTGACCCTCCGCCACGATCCGCCGGGCCAGTTCCGGCTCCGCGTCGACGCGCGAGCCGACGGCGAAGAACGTCCCCGGTACGCCGTGCCGGCGCAGCACGTCGAGCACCTGCGGCGTCCACCGTGGATCCGGCCCGTCGTCGAAGGTGAGCGCCACGGTCCGCGCCGGCAGCGACCGGCTGACCAGCCCACCCCGGTCGGCCCGCAGGAACGGCCCGCCGAGCGGGGTCGCCGCCTCCGTGACAACGCCCGGACGGCCGGACCCGCCGCCACCGCCGCGGGCGTACCCGTCGAACGCGAGACCGGCCAGCAGCACGACCAGGCCCAGGGCGAACAGCACCCAGTGCGCACGCGGATCACGCCGCGCGACGTGGCGCGGCCGGTGTCGGGCGGGCATCAGCCGGCCTTGGGCCGGGGATGGTCGGGCTTGGCGGTCGGCTTGTTGCCGCGCCCCACGCCCCGACCGGGCCGGTCGGTGGCGGAGGCGGTGGCGGCGGATGGCCTGGGAGTGGCGGCGACGGACGGGCGCGCCCGCGAAGACGGCGCGGTCGCCCGCTGCGTGACAGGAGGCGGCGGCACGGGCGCCGGCCCGATCACCGCGGCGTCGCGCCCGGGCGTCCCCGGTCCGTCGCCGGTCCAGCCGGCCAGCGGCAGCGGCCCGCCGGCGAGCAGCCCCGCGGCGAGCAGGCCCAGGGCGCTGACGAGCAGCGCCCCCGAGGCGACGGCCACCCAGGTGAGGATCCGGCGGCGCCGCCCGGTCCGGTCGACGAACACGTCCGCGCTCACGGGTGCGGATCCTTGGGCGTCTTCGACGGCTGGTTCTTCCGCACCGGCGTCGGATGCGCGCTGTTGCGCCGCGGGTGCGGTGACCGCGCGTGCTCGTCGGGCCCCTTCCCGCGCCCGTTGGGCAGCGCGGACGGCGGCCCGCCCGGCGTCCGCGGCGGTGTGCCCGCCGGGACCCGTCGCGCCGGGTCGTCGACGCCGGTCACCGGTGCGGGCGACGGTGCCGGCACCACCGGCGCCGGCCGTGGCTCGTCGCGGGTCACGCCGGGCAGCGTCCCGGTGACGCTCGCGACGGCGAGCCCCGAACCCGTCAGCAGCGCGCCGACGACCGCGACCTTGACGGCGAGCACCCGCGAGACCGCGCGCCGCGCCCGCGAAGGCGCCGGCGCCCGGTCCGCGGCCCGGAACCCCGCCACCGCCGCGCCCTCGCCCAGCAACTCGTGCGGCCCGGCCGGCCCGCGGGCGTGGGTCAGCACCCGACCCAGCGGCGTGTCGGCGTGCGCCCCGTCGAGCAGGCGTTCGGCGGCGGCCCGGTCGGGCCAACCGGTCACCGCGGGTCCTCGGGCACCAGTTCGGCCAGCCGGCGCAGCCCCCGGTACGCCGCTGTGCGCACCGCGCCTGGCCGCTTGCCCAGGATGCGCCCGACCGTCTCCGCGTCGAGCCCCATCACGACCCGCAGCAGCACGGCCTCGGCCTGCTGGGCGGGCAGCGACGCGACCAGCGCGATCGCGGCACCCGTCGCCACCGCGTCGGCGGCCTCGTGCGCGGTGTCGGCGCCACTCGCCAGGTCGGCCAGCGTCTCGACCGGCACCGGCACGCTCGGCCGCCGGCGCATCTTGCGGGCATGGTCCAGCGCCCGGTGCCGGGCGACGGTGGCGGTCCAGGCGCGGAAGTTCGTGTAGTCACCGCTGAACCGGGGCAGGTCGCGACAGACCTGGAGCCAGGTCTCCGACGCCACGTCCTCGGCGTCCTCGCCGATCAGCCCGCGCAGGTAGCGCAGCAGCGGCGGCTGTACGGCCCGGAACAGCTCGCGGAAGGCGCTCTCGTCGCCGTCCCGCGCGGCCTCCACCGCGGCGGTGAGGTCGCCGAGCTGGGCCGGCTCAACCAGCAGGTCGGTCACGGGATAGAGAGCGCCGGCGCCGGCGGAAGTGTCACCACCCTGGGAAAGAAAGCAGGGGGACATCGACGGGTGGCACGACCCGAAGGCAGAATCGACGGCACGCGTACGAACCGGGGAGGCCGCTCATGACCTTCAACCTCAGCGTGATCCTCCGCGAGTCGGCCCGCCGCGACCCCGACAAGACGGCGGTCATCTTCGGCGATCGCAAGGTCAGCTACGCGGAGCTGGACGCGGCCGCCGACCGGGCCGCCGCCGGCCTGCTGCGCCACGCGGCGAAGGGCGACCGGGTCGCGCTGATGCTGCCCAACCGCGTCGAGTTCCTCGAGTGCTATTTCGGCATCCTCAAGGCCGGCCTGGTCGCGGTGCCGATGAACCCGCTGCTCAAGGCCGCCGAGGCCGCGCACATCCTGGCCGACAGCGGCGCCCGCGCGGTGGTCGCGGGTGACCTGTCGGCGGCCGCGGTGGCCGACGCCGGCGTTGCGGTGCTCAACCCGGACCAGCCCGACTTTCTCGGCGATCCGGCTCCGCTGCCGTGGGCGGCGACGACCGACGCCGACGACACCGCGGTCATCATCTACACGAGCGGCACGACGGGCCGGCCGAAGGGCGCCGAGCTGAGCCACTTCCAGCTCTACCTCAACTGCTCGCTGGCCGGCGACCGGTTCGACACCCGCCCCGACGACGTCTCGCTCGCGGTGCTCCCGTTCTTCCACGTGTACGGCCTGTCCAGCGTCGTCAACGTGGCGATCCGCAAGGGCGGCACGATCGCGGCCGTGCCCCGGTTCGACGTCGACCTCGTCCTCGACGTGCTGCACGACCACCGGGTCAGCGTGCTCGCCGGAGTGCCGACGATGTACCACGCCCTGCTGCACGCCGACACCGCCGGCCGCGACCTGTCCGCGCTGCGGATCGGCTCGTGCGGTGGGGCCTCCATGCCGGAGGCGGTGCTCAAGGGCGTCGAGGAGAAGTTCGGCATCACCGTGCTGGAGGGCTACGGCCTGTCCGAGACGGGCAGCACCGCGACGATGAACCCCGGCGTCGACGACCGCCGGATCCGCTCGATCGGCCGGCCGATCTGGGGCGTCGACGTGCGCGTCGCGGCACCGGACGGCGGCGCGCTGCCCGACGGCGAGGTCGGCGAGTTGCTGGTCCGTGGGCACGTGGTGATGAAGGGCTACCACAACAACCCGACGGCCACGGCGGAGGCGATCCGCGACGGCTGGCTGCACACCGGCGACCTCGGCTACCGCGACGCGGACGGGTTCCTCTACGTGGTCGACCGGATCAAGGACCTGATCATCCGCGGCGGCTTCAACGTCTACCCGCGCGAGGTCGAGGAGGTCCTCTACGGCCATCCGGCGGTCGCCGAGGCGGCGGTCGTGGGACGGCTCGACGAGCGGCTCGGCGAGGAGATCGTCGCGGTGGTCACCGTCCGGCCCGGCCGCGACCTGGACCCGGACGCGCTCATCGCGTACTGCCGGGAGCGGCTCGCCGACTACAAGAGTCCGCGTGAGGTGCGGGTGGTCGACGCCCTGCCGAAGAACGCCACCGGCAAGCTGCTCAAGCGGGAGGTCAGGGAGTTCGTGTCGCTGCGTCGATAATGTGCGGTTCGCCGAACCGCGAGTTACAGTCCGGGCACGCCGCATAGTTGTCGGTCGACAACTTTTGGCGTGCGGAGGTGCCCAGATGTCAACCCAGAGTGCTCTCTCTATCACGGACGGTGAGCTGGATGCCGCCGCGCGCCGATACGAGCTGGCCGGCCACGACGGCGCGGCGGCGGGCCGGGCGCGGGACGAGTTCGTCAGCGCGCTGGTGCCGTTCGCGGACCGGCTGGCGGGTCGCTACCGGGGGCGTGGCGTGCCCTACGACGACCTGTGCCAGGTGGCCCGGCTCGCGATGGTCCGGGCGGTCGACCAGCTCGACACCGACCGGGGCTCGTTCACCGCGTACGCGATCATGACCGTGCGCGGTGCCCTGCGCCGGCACTTCCGCGACACGTCCTGGGACACCCACGTCCCCCGCGCGGTCCAGGAGCTGACGCTGCGGCTGTGGGCGGCGGTCGAGGACCTCGCCCGCGAGCTGCGCCGGCCGCCGACCCGGGCAGAGCTGGCCGCCCGTCTCGGCGTCTCCGGCGACGAGGTGACCGCGGCGCTGCTGGCCAGCGGCGCGAAGGCCGCCCGGTCGTTCAATGCCCCGGTGTCGGGCGACGACGGCGCCGCCGAGCTGGGCGATCTGATCGGCGTCCGCGACTCCGAGCTCGAGGGGCTCGACGACCGGCTGACGGTCCGCGAGCTGATCGCCCGCCTGCCGGAGCGGGAACGCCGGATCCTCACCCTGCGGTTCTACGGCAACCAGACCCAGGTGGAGATCGCGGCGGCCACCGGCCTGTCCCAGATGCACGTGTCCCGGCTGCTGTCACGCACGCTCGCCTGGCTGCGCGAGGCGATGCTCAGCGACCAGCCGCCGCCGTGGGCCGGCCAGGACGAGCCGGACGCCACCGAGCTGGACATGGCCGTCTCCCGCGTGGGCGACGTCACGGTGGTGGCGCCGCGCGGCGAGGTCGACGCCGACAACGCTGAGCGGTTGCGCGCCGCCCTGGTGCACTGCTGCCGGCACGCCCGCAGCGGGGTGCGGGTCGATCTCCGCCGGGTGCCGCTGCTCGACGCGGCCGGGGTGGCGGCCCTCGCCCGGGCGTACGGGGTGGCGCACACGAGCGGTGTCGACTTCGCCCTGGTCGCCCCGAACCCGACGGTCGCCCGCTGCCTGCGGGTCGCGGGCCTCGCCCCGCTGGTCCAGCGCGGCTGAACCGGTCAGCCGGACGACAGCAGGTCGAGGACGGCCGCTTCGAGCCGGTCCCGGGTCGCGCGGTCGTCGAGGTCGGGCGCGGCACCGTCGAGCGCCGGCGCGATCGTCACGCCGTCCTGGAACAGGTCGACGACGCGCGGGTCGACATAGGACGATCGGGCGACGGCGGGTGTGTTGCCCAGATAGTCGGCCACCTCGCGGATCGCCGCGGGCACCGCCCGCTTGCGCGCGGTCGCCGACCGGCGCTTGCGGGCCCCGATCTCGTCGACCGCCAGCGCGACCGCGGCCAGCACCGTGCCGTTCCAGGTGCGGAAGTCCTTGGCGCTGATCTCGATGCCGGCGATCTCCCGCAGGTACGCGTTGACGTCGGTACTGCGCACGTCGACCCAGCGCCGCCCGGCGCGGTAGGCCAGCAGCTCCGGCTGGTCGGTCGGGCGGGCCAGCAGCGAGCGGACGACCGCGCGCAGGTCGTCGTCGCGGACGTCGATGGTGCGCTGGAGCCCGCCCTTGGCCGGGTAGCAGAACCGCACCAGACCGTCGGTGAGGGCCACGTGCTCGCGCCGCACGGTGGCGAGCCCGAAGCTCGCGTCGGCGCCGTTGGCGTACTCCTCGCCACCGATCCGGAAGCAGCCCACGTCCAGCAGCCGCACCGCGGCGGCGAGCACTCGCTCGCGGGTGGCGCCGCGCCCCGCGAGGTGCGTGTCGACGGCCGACCTGATGGCCGGCAGGTGCGCGCCCACCTCGAGCACGTGGTCGAACTTCGCCGCGTCCCGCTTGGCCCGCCACGCGTCGTGGTAGCGGTACTGCCGTCGCCCGGCCGCGTCCGTACCCGTGGCCTGGATGTGTCCGCGTGGGTCGGCGCAGATCCACACCTCGCGCCAGGCGGGCGGGATCACCAGCGCCCGGAACCGGGCCAGTGTCGCGCGGTCGGTGACGACGGCGCCGTCGGGGTCGAGGTAGCTGAACCCCTTGCCACGACGGCGCCGCGTGTAGCCCGGCCGGCCCGTGTCGCTTCGCCGTAATCGCACGGCCGGTGGATACCCCGGAAATCAGCCTTCAACGCCGGTGGCATTGTGCGCGGAACCGACCGGTTTGGACTCCGGCGATCCGCGCTGGCGCAGATAGATCGAGAGCACCACCATCGAGGCGACCGCGAGCAGCTCGGACTGCCAGTTCTGCAGGGTCCGGTTCCAGAAGTCGGGCTCGATCAGGTAGCGGCCCCAGGAGACGGTGTCCTCGAGCTGGCTGAGCTGCTCCTCGTTGTACGCGGCCACACCGGCGATGGACTGCGCGGTCCACGAGCCGAGGAAGATCGCGCCCATCACCAGGCCGAGCGAGTTGGAGAAGAGCCCGCGCCGGAGACCGGGTTCGCGGGCCCACCGCGGCGACTCCGGTTGGGCGTGCTCGCCCATCTTCTGGTCCTCGTGCGTCTCACGCCCGACCTTGTCGAGCTGCTTGGACTCCGGGGAGCCCTTCTGCACCAGCCACACGGTGAGGAAGATGTAGAGGAAGAACTGGAGATATTCGGACTGCCAGTTCTCCGAGACGTCGACGCCGAAGCTCGCCGAGGTGACGTAGCGGCCCAGCGAGATCGGCTCGAGCCCCTCCGCGACCTGCTCCTGGTTGAAGTTGGCGTGCCCGGCGAACGCCTGTCCGACGAGGACGATCAGGAACAGCACGCCGAACGTCAGGCCGAGCGAGTTCTCCCGCAGGAAGCGCCTCATCGGTGCAGCACCCCCAACACGATGATGTAGGCGAGCCCGAGCGTCACGAACACCAGCAGGAACGCGAACATGACCCGCATCTCACACCCCCTGGAGCGTGCAGTCGTACGGCTTGCCCTCGCGCGGCTCGCAGCCGGCCGCGACCACCCGCCAGCCGCCCCGGAACACGGCGAGGAAGACGGTGTCGGTGTCGAGCCGGACCTGCGCCCACTGTCCGTACACATTGGTCGTCGTGACCTGTCCGGGCGCCGGCAGGTCCTCGTCGAGGACCGCCTGCGCGCACGGCTGGTCGGCCGACTTCTCCAGGTCGGCGAGCGTCTCGGGGGCGAGGGTCGCGCACGCGCCGGCACCGTCGCCGCGCGCGACGGAGTCGAGCAGCCGGACCGCGACGGCGGCGGCCGCGTCCTCACGGCCGCCGGGACCGCCGCAACCCGCGAGCGCGAGGACGCTTCCGGCGACGGCGAGCAGTGCCGTTCGCTTCATGCGCACAGTCTTCCCAAACGCCCCTTCGGTTATGCGGTGCCACGCGGTTGACACCCTCCGCCCCGGGTACCTCCCAGGCACCCCAGAAGAGAGGACCCGAACGCCATGACCACCGCGAGAGAGATCATGACGGCCGACGCGACCTGCGTCGGCGAGAACGAGACCGTGGCCGCGGCGGCCCGCAAGATGGCCGAGCTCAAGGTCGGCTCGCTGCCGATCTGCGGCACCGACAACCGGCTCAAGGGGATGCTGACCGACCGCGACATCGTGGTGAAGGTGCTCGCCGACGGCCGCGACCCCGAGAAGGTCACCGCGGGCGAGCTCGGCCAGGGCAAGCCGGTCACGATCGGCGCGGACGACGACGCGGAGGAGATCCTCCGCACGATGGGCAGCCACCAGGTGAGGCGGCTCCCGGTCATCGACGGCCACTCCCTGGTCGGCATCGTCGCGGTCGCGGACGTGGCCCGCGCCCTGCCGGACAAGCCGGTCGGTGCCCTCCTCGACGCGATCAGCGACAGCTGACGAGCATGCCGTCGCGCGGACGCGTCGGGATGCGGTCCAGCGGGACGGCCAGATCCTGCGGCGGCACGGTGTAGTCGAGCCGGGCGACCCGGACCGCGAGGTCACTGAGCAGGGCGACCGTGTTGGGCTCGCCCGGGCAGCGGTGGCCCGTGGCCGGGTCGCCGGCTCCCTGCGGCACGAGCGTGAAGGGGTCCAGCGCGGCGGCGTCGGGGCCCAGGAACCGCTCGGGATCGAACCGGTAGGGGTCCTTCCACAGTGCGGGGTCGTGGTTCTGGCCGTAGAGGTCGAGCAGGACCAGCGCGCCCGCCGGGATCCGGTGCCCCGCGAACGCGACGTCGCCGGGGGCCCGCCCGCCGACAAACGGCGCGAACGGATAGAACCGGCGGACCTCGTGGGCGAACGCGGCCGCGAAGCCCGGGTCGCCGGCCCGCAGCCGCTCGCGCTGCTCCGGCCGGAGGTGCAGGGCGTGCGCGGCGAACGCGACGAACCAGGCGACCGCGACCGTCGGCCGCACGACGTTGAGCAGTTCGACGGCGGCGGTCGAAGGGTTCAGCAGGTGGCCGTCGTCGCCGCGGTGGTGGGCGACGACCTCGACCGCCGTGCCGCCGGGCTCGGTCGGTCGACCCTTGCGCCGCAGGTCGGTCACCAGGTCGGCGAGCCGCTCCTCCTGGCGCCGGCGGGCGCGGCGGG
>NZ_BONE01000133.1 GCF_016862555.1 Asanoa siamensis
CGCGGGCCTACAACGCGGTGTCGCTGTCGACGCCGACCGGTGACGGCGAGCGCGGGACCGAGCTCGGTGACCTGCTCGGGTCCGAGGACACGTCGTTCGAGCTGGCGGAGCTGCGGGTGGCGTTGGGGCCGGCTCTGGCGACGCTCGACGAGCGCGAGCAGAAGATCCTGACGCTGCGGTTCTACGGCAACCTGACCCAGTCGCAGATCGCCGACCAGGTCGGTGTGTCGCAGATGCACGTGTCGCGGCTGCTGACCCGGGCGCTGACGAAGCTGCGCGGGCAGTTGACGGAGAGCAGCTTCAGCTGACGCCCACGGGGCGGCAGAGTTAGCTGACGCCCACCGGGCGGCAGAGTTAGCTGACGCCCACCGGGCGGAACTGCACGCTGACCCGGGGGCCGACCTTCTTGGCGGTCTTGGGGATCGCGTGTTCCCAGGTGCGTTGGCAGGAGCCGCCCATCACGACCAGGTCGCCGTGGCCGAGCGGGAACTTGAGGCTGTCGCCGCCACCGCCACGCGGGCGGAGCATCAGCGGCCGCGGTGACCCGAACGAGACGATCGCGACCAGGGTGTCCTGGCTCGACGAGCGGCCGGTCGTGTCGCCGTGCCAGGCGACGCTGTCGCGCCCGTCGCGGTAGAGGCACATGCCGGTGGTGACGAACCGCTCGCCCAGCTCGGCGGCGTAGTAGGCGCTGAGCTGCTCGCGGGCCGCCGTGAGCAGCGGGTGGGGCAGCTCCTCGTCACCGTCGTACCAGCGCAGCAGGCGGGGGACGTCGACCTCGCGCTCGTACATCTCGCGCCGTTCGGCCCGCCAGCCGATGTCGTCCTCGAGGAGCCGCTCCAGGATCACCTCTGAGCCGTCGATCCAGCCGGGCAGGTGGTCGACCCAGGCGCCCCGGGTGAGCGTCGTGCGCTGGACGTGACCGTCCAGCCGGCCGAGGGTCGGCTCCTCGACCAGGTCGAACATCGAGGGCTGGTGCGCGATGCCGTGCATAACCGCAGCGTAGCGCGGGTTAGCACAGGAGTGCTAACGCGGTGCTTGATCCATTATCGTGAACTTCGTGATCACCGAGACGCGGGTCGACGCGGAGACCGGGGAGTGGCGGCTGAGCGCGCCGCGGCGGGCCGAGCGGCCGGGGCCGGCCTCGTCCGGATGCCCCTTCTGCCCGGGCCACGAGGCGGAGACACCGCCCACGCGGCTTCGGGTGCCGGTGTCCGGCGAAGAGCCGTGGCGGGTCCGGGCGTTCGCCAACAAATACCCGATCGTGAGCCCCGCGGGCGGCGACGGGGTCACGGCGACGGGGCTGTTCGCGCGCTTCCCGGCGACCGGCGATCACGAGGTGCTGGTGGAGTCGCCGGACCACGCCCGCGACCTGCGGTTCGCCACGACGGGCGAGGCGCTCGAAGTGCTGACGGCCCTGCGGTCGCGCGCCCAGGCCCTGGCGTCCCGGCGGCCGGCCGCGGTCGTCGCGTTCCGTAACTACGGTGCCGCGGCCGGTGCCTCGTTGCCGCACCCGCACAGCCAACTCGTGGCGCTCGACCAGGCGCCGCCCGGGCTGGTTTCGCGCTGGCGGCTGGCGCGGGGGCACTACACCGACACCGGGCGGCGGCTTGTCGACGACCTGGCGGCCGCCGAGCGGTCGGCGGGGGAGCGGGTCGTCGCCGACAACGGCGTGCTGGTCTACCAGCCGTACGCGGCGTCGGTGCCGCACCAGACCGTGCTGGTGCCGTTCGACGGGACGGGCACCCTCGCCGCCGCCTCCGACGCCGGGCTCGCCGCCGTGGCGCGAACGCTGCCTCCCTTGTTGCGCGGGCTGGCGGACGTGCTCGGCGATCCCGCGTACAACCTGGTCGTCCACGCTGGACCGACCGATGTGGAGGATCGCGAGGTGGCCAGGTGGTGGCAGTGGCACATCGAGATCCAGCCACGGACCACCGCGTACGCGGGGCTGGAGCTGGCCACCGGCCTGCTGGTCAACCCGAGCCGGCCCGAGGAGACCGCGCCGGAGCTGGCCAAGGCGATGTCAGCCGCCCGGTAGTCGCTGGGCGCGGTAGCCGGTGCGGAAGAAGCCGCGGACGGCGCGACCGCCGATGCCGAGGTTGTGGGTGAAGGTGCCGCGCGGCTCGAAGGTGATCGCGATGTCGTCGCGGCGGCCGCGGTTGGGGTCGTACACGCGTACCGTCACTCTCTCGCCCTGGGTCTGATAGCCGTAGGCGAGCACCTGGTGGTTGAGCGCGAGATCCTTGGGCTGGCGCGACGACATGGTGATCACGCCCAGCGGCACGGGGGCACCGCGGTCGAGCTCGGCGCGGATGCCGGGCCACTCCCCGCTGACGGTGCGGTAGGCGATGCCGCGCCGGGTCAGCAACGGGCGGCCGAAGAGCTGGAACGTCGGGGAGTCGGTGTCGGGCATGCCCATCCACTCGTAGTATTTCGCGACCCCGCCGGGCAGGCGCCAGGACTCGAGCAGCCGCCTGACGATGAACGAGTAGAGCGGCGTGCCCAGCGGCGGGCGGTTGGCGGGTGGCTGCCGGCCGGCGTGCCAGTAGTCGAGCGCGGCGAACACCATGCCGCCGCAGAGGCCGCCGTTGGCCTTGCCGAACGGGACGTCGCCGAACGGCGTCGGCACGACGACCGCGGGCTGCGCGGGCCAACTGTTGTCGAAGGTGAACCCGTGGCGTGACGGTAGGAAGTTTTCCGACACCATCCCTCCTGTCCACAGGGGTCGCCGCGCGGCGCCGCTTTCTCTAGATTGAGCCGGGACGATTGGAGATGCAATGGCGCGGGCGCGGCTCGATCAGGAGTGGACAGACGTCGACGGCATCACCCATCCGGCCGGCAGCGTGATCGAGGTCGACGACGAGACCCTCGTCCGGCTGGTGCGCGAGGGCGTCGCGGCGGAAGAGCCCGACGCCGCCTGGAACGGCCCGAGCTGACATGAGCATCGACGACATCGGCGCGCTCGCCGACACGATCAGCAAGGCGACGCTCGCCGCCGCCGCGGTCGTGGCTGTCGTCGTGATCCTGCTCGGCCTGTCCCGGGCGATCCGTGACCGGCTCCGGCAACAGCTCGTCATCAACGACACCGCGCCGCTGCCGGCCGCGATCGCCGGCAGCGAGGGCGAAGCGCTGACCCTCTCGCCGTGGTTGCGGCAGCGGGTGCAGGCGGCGCTGGCCGACGAGGCCGCTGCCGCCCGCGCGGTCGTCGACGACGTCTTCAAGCGCGACGTGGGCCTGCACCGGCTGCCCGCCGCGGTCGCGATCACCGACGACACCGACCCGATCACCTCGGCCGCCAAGGACACGATGGCCACGGTGGCCAACGGCCTGCGCGCCGTCGCGCCCGGCCAGGCCGACGGCATCCTCGGCGCGCTCAGCTCCGCACTACCCAACCCGCGCGGCTGCCAGGTGCAGACCGCGCCCCTGCTGCGGGGCGAGAGCGGCAACCAGCGGCTGGGCCTGGCCATCGAGCTGCACGACCTCGACGGGTCGCCGATCGCCGCGACCACGCTCTGGGAGCCGCCGGGCACCGACGCGTCCGGGCAGTCGTGGCAGGAGCGCCTGGTCACGCTGATCGAGCCGGCCGCGCACTGGGTGGCGCTGCGGCTGGTGTCGCGCCGGTTGCGGGCGCGCACGGCCGGCGGGCTGCGGGTGCCGTGGCTGAGCCGGCGCCGGTCCACGGCCACCCGCCTCGAGCTGCAGCGCATGCTGGCGGCGGCGCTCACGCTCGACGCGATGAAAGCCTACGCGGAGCACACCCTGGCGTTCGGCGCGGAGGCGCTCGACGACCTCGACCAGGTGGGTGCGGCGCTGAGCGCCTACCACCGGCCGGCGGCGATCCGCGGTGCGGTGCAGGAGCGCATCGGGTTCGCCTACCGCGCCGAGAGCCTGGAGCCCAAGGCGCGCCGGGCGTTCCTCGACGCGGCCGAGAGCTGGGGCGAGGCCGAGCAGCGGCTGGTCACCAACCCGGGTGACAACGCCGGCTCCGACGCCGAGGCGTCGCTCTCCGACGAGCGGGAGCGGCAACGCGTACGCCGGCTGAAGTGCGCCCTGCTCTCGGGCGACCTGGCCGCGATCGCGGTGGCCGCCGACGAGCTGCGCGAGCAGCCGCCGAGGGCGGCGGCCGACGCCCGCACGCTCTACGCGATCGCCTGCCTCTACTCGTGCGCGGCCGAGCGGGTCGAGAAGGCGACCTACCTGCCGCTGGCCTGGGCCCACCTGGGCCGGGCGCTGCTGGCGGCGACCGAGGAGCTGTTGTTCGACCAGGCCCGCACCGACCCGGAGCTGGCCTTCCTGGCGGAACGCCAACGCTTCCTCGACGACCTCAGCCACACGTGGGCGGTCCGCCGCCGCAAGAAGTCGCCGCCGCTGCTGGTCGCGGAGGCCGAGGCCCTGATCGTGGCGGCGGTCAAGCGACTAGCCGTGGCCGCCCCGCCGGCCTGAGCTCTGCTGGCGGTGCGCGGCGCGCAGCTGTCTCGCCTCGCGGGCCATGGCCTCCATCGGGCCCTTGGGCGGCACCGGGACGGTCCCGGCCTTCTTCGGCCGGCGCGCGGCCCGGCCGCGCTCGACCCGCAACCGTCCGGCCTGCTGCTCCAGCGCGAGTGCCAGGGTCAGGTGGCCGGTGGTTTGATCGCCGGCGAGGGCCTCCCGGGCGGCCGCGATGGCCTGCTCGCCGAGGGCCAGCGCCTCCTCGGGCCGGCCCGCGCGATCGAGCCGGGCGGCCTGCTGGCGCAGCGTGCGGGCGTGCATGTCGATGATCGCGGGGCGGTCGGTCTCGGCGAGCTCGCGCTCCAGGGCCAGCGCTTCCGCGCCGGCGACCAGTGCCTCGTCGAGCCGGTCCGCGTCGACGAGCGACGTGGCGAGGATCGCTACCGCGGCCGCCAGGCCGGGTAGGTGCTCGGCTCGGGCGCCCGCGGCGAGTTCGCGGCGCAGGTCGACCGCCTCGGCGGCCAATGCGAGACGGTCGTCCGGATCCTCGGTGACGGCGCGGAGGTCGGCGATTGCGGTGGCCAGGGCGGCGCGATGCGCCGCGCGGTGGTCGGGGTGCGCGGCGCGGTGGTCGGGGTGCGCGGCGCGGTGGTCGGGGTGCGTGCCGCGGTGGTCGGGGTGCGTGCCGCGGTCAGCGCCGGCCAACTCGCGGTAGCGCCGCACCGCCTCCGCGGCCAGTGCCCTGTCGTCGTCCGGGTCCTCGGTGATGGCCCGGAGGTTGGCCTCCACGGCGTCGAGGGTGGCGAGGTAGGCGCCGGGGTCGCTCGCGGCGAGCTCGCGGTACAACGCGACCGACTCACCGGTCGCGGCCAGGGCTTCGGCGCGGCGGCCCAGCGCGGCGAGGCGGGCGCCGTAGGCGCGCAGGCTGCTGGCCAGCAGCGGGCGATGCGCTGCCGGTCGGTTGGCCGCCAGGTCGCGACTCAGGCCGACCGCTTCCTCCGCCGCGGTGAGAGCGTCCGCGAGCCGGTCCGCCGCGCCCAGGTGAGCGGCCTGATTCCGCAAGGCCAGAGCGACGCCGGAGAGCAGATCGGGTCGTTGCGCCGCCGCGGCGCGGAAGTGCGCGACGGCCTCGGCGCCGACGTCCAGGCATTCCTGCCACCGACCGGCCCGGTGCAGCCGGTTCGCGTGGTTGTTCAACGCGAAGCCGAGATTCCTGTAGGGCTGGGAGTCGACGGGTTGGCCGTCCGCCAGCCGCCGCTGGAGATCAAGCTCCTGGGCGTTGACCGCCAAGGCCTCGTCATCCTGACCGGTGGCGGCCAATGCCATCGAATAAGGGCTGAGAATCCTGCTGAGTGCGCGGTCCGAGTCGGACAGCTCCCGCGCCTCCCGCGCCGCCGCCAGCGCCTCCGGTGCCCGGCCGCCGCTGAGCAGCCCGAGGGCGTACGCACCGAGGGCGATCGCGAGCATGTCACCGTCGCGGTCCACGGTGTAGAGCTCGCGGGCGAGTCGCACGGACGTCTCGGCGTGGCCCACCGCCTCGGGCGAGCGGCTGGCGTCCCACATGAACTCGGCGAGGTTGCGGTAGGCCAGCGACAACATCCCCACCACCGCGCGCCGATCGCGCTTCGCGTGTGCCTCCAGCGCCGCCACCGCGCGCAGGCAGACTTTCACGGCCTCGTCGTGCCGTCCGGCGCGGGAGTGCGCCACCGCGTCGTCGACGAGCGCCGCCGTCTTGTGCAGCGGCTGCTCCCGCTTCGAGCGGCGCAACCAGTCGATGATTGCCATGGGCGCGAATATAGGTCGGCCGATCCGCCGCGTCCGTCCGCCGGACGGCTCAAAGATCGGTTGCCGCGGTCACCGCCTCCAGCGCTTCGCGCGCGCGGGCCTGGTTCGTGCCGGCGCGGTCCGGCGCGTACAGGCACCAGAACTCGTGCTCCACGCAGAGCTGGGCGGGATCGCGCCGTCGTTCGAGGAGGAGGCCGGCGTCGCGGAAGGCGTTCTCCAGCTCGCGCCGGGCTCGCGGTGACCGCCGGTAGACGTTGGCGAGGACGAAGCCGGCTGGCCCCACGACGCGGCGCATCGTCGCGATGTGGCGGCGGGGGATGCGGAAGTGGAACACGAACGGGCTCACGATGACGTCCGCCGGCGCGATGTCGCCCAGGTCGCGGTCGGCGAGGTGGACAGGGCCGATGCCCAGCCCGCGGGCGTGCGCCACCACGCCGGGGTCGATGTCGACGGCCGCGTAGTCGACGTCGCCGAGCAACTCGTGCATCGGGTGGTAGCCGCAGCCCCACTCGAGGACGCTGCGCGCCGCGACAGCCTGTGCGCCGGCCGCCAGCGCCTGGCGTACGCGCGCGTTGACGCCGGCCACCTCGGAGCGGTCGAGCAGCGGGCGGCGTACCTCGTTGAGGATCTGGATCGATTCTCTGTCCAGCTTTTCCGAGGGTCGGTCGAGATAGATCGAGTCCATGAAGCGGAAGAGCCGCCGGCCCGAATGCATGAGCTGGCGCGGGCCGCTGTGCTCGGTCAGGAAGACGCGCGATCCCTTCGCGACCTCCTGGCAGGCCACGGCCGGGCTCTCCCGAAACCCTCGACGCACAGCACGAGATTAGTGGAGCGGTGGCCACCGTGCTTCGATCCGGCCGAGATAGCGGTTGCGGTGTTCGTCCTTTCCCAACGCGCGCAACAAGAAGTCCATATGACCGCCGATCTCCCGGGCCCGCCGCCGCGACGTGCACGCGTCGGCGAGTTGCAGGGTGAAGCCGTCGGCGTCGGCGTACTCGTCGCGCAGGATCGCGTGCGACCACATGATGATCGCTGCCCACAGGGACTTGATCGGGGTGAGCCGGGACTGGATCTCCACACGGCGGGCGGCCAACCGGCACTCCTCGACCGCAGGCCCGTTGCTGCCCCGATGAGCCAACAGCAACGCTCGGTAGAACGGCGTGACGGCCGAGTTGGCGTCGAACTCGGCGGCGCGTTGATGAGCCGCGTACGCCCGGTCGATGTCGCCCGTGTCGCGGAGGATGAGCCCCAACGTGTTCCAGTTCCGGTGACTTTCGGGGGCGATGGCCGTCGCCTGTTCGGCGTACTGCAGGGCGAGGCCGGGATTCGTGTAGCGATAGACCAACGCGAGCCCGCGCTCGGCGTCACCGAGATGCTCGGACGGTTCGAGTCGCTGCATCTCCTTGAACCGCTCCGGAGCCGCGATGTCGTCGCCCAGGTTGGTCAACGACCGGCCCAGCCGGTACAGCACGCGCGGATTCTGAGGGTCCAATGTGGCGGCTCTGCTCAGATAGTCGACCGCTTTCGCGAACTCCCCGTCGCGATAGGCATGCTCGCCTTGGTTGAAGAGGTAGGAAACCTCCACCATGGAATCCATCCGCTTGTCGATGCCGGCGATCTTCCCCCGCAGCTCGTCGAGCACCTCCTCGGCGTCGTGGACGACCTTGTCGGCCTTACGACCCATCTCGCGAATGCTCCGAATCTCCCGCAACCCGAAGAGTCCGGCAATGAGCAGGAGCGCGGTGACGACGGCGAGGAGAAGGCTGAACGCGGTGAGCACGAACCCCGACCAGGTGATGATCGTGTCAGCGACATCGCCGGCATCAACAGGAGAAGGCGTCGACATCCGCCAAGTATGGACGATCACGGATGGGATTCTGCAGGTCGGCCAGTCGGACCCGGTGGGCTCGCGGCGCGGGAAGGCGTGGTGCGGCAGGATCCGCGCGAACGCTGCGCGGCACGCCGAGGCCGGCCATGATCAGCAACTCGGCCACCTCGACGCGGGCGGCGCAGGGGAATCGGCCTAGACAATCGGTGACCGCGCAGCTTGTCGGGTCGTCGGAGCTGCGGGAGTGTTCGAGGTAGGTGCGGTTCCATTCGTCGACCTTGGCCGGGTCGGGTCGTTGTCCGAAGTGCATCGTGGAGACTCCGCCCTGTCCTGGGGCAGGCAGCGGCCCGGAGCTCGCCTCGCGGACCGCTGCCGCCGCAAGCCGTCGGTCGCTGGTCAGGTGCGGGCGGACGAGCCCGCGATGACGCTGGGGCGTACCCCTGAAAAGCGATCAACCGGCCATGTGGAAGGCGCCGGGGCGGGTCGTGACGGGGTCCTGGCCCGCCCCGGCTCGGCGCGGGCGGGTGCCCGAACCGGGGGTGAAGGAGCCCGTTAACAAGGGCCAACTCGGAAGCGAGCGCCTTCGGGAACCATGCTGCCAGGGCAACTCTGGCACGTCTACATTGCCTCGCAACTTTGGTTAGTCGTCTTGTGGTTGCAAGATTGCAACAGGGGTGATCTACTGGACGGGCCAACCCGGAAGTGAGCCGATGTCCCCTTACAAGCCGGACTACCGACGCGTCGCCGACGACCTCCGCGAGCAGATCAAGGACGGTCGGCTGGCGCCCGGCGCCAAGCTGCCGACCAAGCGCGAGATGTGCGCGCAATACGGCGTGAGCAGCCAGACCATCGAGTCCGCCATGCTGGTCCTCAAGACCGAAGGCCTGCTCGACGGGCGCCAGGGCAAGGGCGTCTACGTCGCCCGTCCGGAGAGCGAAGGGTGACCGTCGACCTGATCTCGGTCGACGACATCGAAGCCGCCGCCCGGGCGATCGACGGCGCGGTGGTGCGCACCACCGTGCTGCCGGCCGCCTGGGCGCCCGGCCTGCACCTCAAGCCCGAGAGCCTGCAGCCCGTCGGCTCGTTCAAGCTGCGCGGCGCGACCAACGCGGTCTCGCGGCTGACCCCGGAGCAGCGCGCCCGCGGCGTCGTCACGCACTCGTCCGGCAACCACGGGCTCGCCCTGGCCTACGCCGCCCGCGCGTTCGGCGCGCCGTGCGTCGTCGTCATTCCCGAGACGGCGCCGGAGATCAAGATCGCGGCGGTACGGGACATCGGCGCCGAGATCATCATGGTCGCGCCGAGCCAGCGAGCCGAGCGGGCGCGACGGCTGGCTTCGGAGCGGGGTCTGACATTGATCCCGCCGTACGATCATCGCGACATCATCGCCGGTCAGGGCACCGTCGGCCTGGAGATCCTGGCCGACTGCCCCGACGTCGAGGTGGTGCTGGTCCCGGTCGGTGGCGGCGGGCTCGCGTCCGGGGTGGCCACGGCGATCAAGGCGCGCAAGCCCGACGTCAAGGTCTTCGGCGTCGAGCCGGACCTGGCCGCCGACGCGCACGAGTCACTCGTCCGCGGCACGATGGTGAGCTGGGACGTGGCTGATCTGATCCGCACGAGCGCCGATGGCCTGCGGGTGCCGTTGAGCGAGTTGACCTTCGCGCACCTGCACGCCCGGCTCGACGGGATCATCACGGTGACGGAAGCGCAGATCACCGCGGCGACGTCGCTGCTGGTGCGCCGCTCCCGCCTGGTGGTGGAGCCGAGCGGCGCCGTCGCGTCCGCCGCTTTCCTGTTCCGCAGGGACCAGATGCCGCAGGGCCGCACGGTCGCCGTGATCTCGGGCGGCAATGTGGATCCGGCGGTCCTGGCCGCCGCCGCGGCGTCGGCCTGAATATCCTCGGGCCTGATTGGGTACAGACACGCCGTCCGACAACACGAGGAGTGACGGCATGTCCTACCCGACCAGCCCCGCCGCCCGGCCGCGTAGCTCGGCCGCCCGCATCTGCACCATCATCGCGTTCGTCTTCGCGGTGCTCGCGGTGCTCATCTCGCCGGCCATCTTCGGCATCCTCGGCCTGATCCTCGGGATCGTGGGCGCGGTGCTCGGCGACAAGCCCCTGGGCTGGTACGCCGCCGGCGCCAGCGTCGCCGGCCTGGTGCTCGGCATCATCATCAACGCGGCCCTGATGAACTGACGCCCGCCCCGCCGGCCCGGCGTCGAGGCTGGGCCGGCGGGCGCGCCGCTTCGCTCGAACCGTTGCCATCAAAGGCGAAACGGCGCACTGCCGGCCGGCCCGGATCCCTGTTCCGGGCTGTTGCCGGCGCACGTGCGTCTCGGGGTTCGCGCCGGTGGCTGTGCGCTTAGGTTCTGTTTCGTATCTGGAGCCGGGCTGCGGCGGGCCCAGCCGCCGACTGGCCGCACGGCGCCTTCACCCGGATACAACACCGGTATCCGGGCAAAGCCGCCGCACGCCCAGTCGACACCTGGACTCCGCCTCGCCTTATACGAAACAGAACCTGGGCGTCCGCCGGAGTCAGCGATTTGGTGCCGGCTCCGGTCCGCGGATGCCGGCGGACGCGCGTCCGGCCTCCGCCAGCGAATAGGAATCCGGGTCCGCCTGTAGTGCCTGGCGATCCAGTTGCCCCGCGCGAGACCAGACGACAGACGCGACCCGCTTGCCAGGTCCGCCGAGTCGGCGGATTCTCAGCGGCGGCTCAGGTCGCGAGGCCGACGCGGTCGAGGATCCAGGCTGCGATGAAAGCCTCGTCCTTCCACGCGTCGTATCGGCCGCTCGGGCCTCCGTGGCCCGCGCCCATCTCCGTCTTGAGCAGATAGTGCCCGTCCGGGGCCGTCGCGCGTAGGCGAGCCACCCACTTCGTCGGCTCGTGATAGAGCACCCGCGTGTCGTTGAGGCTGCTCGCCGCGAGAATGGCCGGGTATTCGACCGGCGCCACGTTCTCGTAGGGCGAGTAGGACTTCATGTAGGCGTAGACCTCGGCGTCGGCCAGCGGGTTGCCCCACTCCTCCCATTCCATCACCGTCAGCGGGAGCGATGGGTCCAGGATGGACGTCAGTGGGTCCACAAAGGGCACTTCGGCCACGATCGCGGTGAAGGCGTGCGGCGCTAAGTTGGCCACGGCGCCCATCAGCAGGCCGCCGGCCGAGCCGCCGCGGGCGACCAGGCGGTCCGGCGACGTCCAGCCCGACTTGGCGAGGTGCTGCGCGCAGGCGACGAAGTCGCTGAAGGTGTTCTTCTTGGCGAGCAGCTTGCCGTCCTCGTACCAGTGCCGGCCCATCTCGCCGCCGCCGCGGATGTGGGCCACCGCGAACACCATGCCGCGGTCGAGGAGCGACAGTCGGGGCACCGAGAACCACGGGTCCATTGAGGACTCGTAGGACCCGTAGCCGTAAAGCACGCACGGCGCCGAGCCGTCCTTGGGTGTGCCCTTGCGGCGGATCAGCGAGATCGGCACGCGGGTGCCGTCGTCGGCGAGCGCCCACTCGCGGTGCTGCTCGTAGTCGGCCGGGTCGAACTCGCGCCCGTCGGGGCCGGGCTTGACCGGCTTGCGCTTGCGCAGCAGCAACTCGCCGGTCGCCAGGTCGTAGTCGTACACCGACTCGGGGGTGGTCAACGACGTGTAGCGCAAGCGTACGAGACCGGTCTGATATTCGTAGTTCGCGTCGATGTTGACGCTGTAGATGGGCTCCGGGAAGCGCATGTCGTAGCCGTCGGTCTCGCCGAGCGGGAGGATCCGCAGGCCGCTGAGGCCGTCCTTGCGCAGCGAGATGACCAGGTGCTCGGCGAACGCGTCGACCGACTCCAGGCGGATGCCCGGCTCGTGCGGGACCATCGTCGCCCAGCCCGTCGGATTGTCGACCGACGTGTAGGCCAGCTCGAAGTCTTCGGCGCCGTCGTTGTGCAGAATCAGGAAGCGGTGGCCGTGGTGCTCGACCGAGTATTCGACGCCCTGGCGCCGCGGCGCGATCAGCGCGGGCTCGGCGGTGGGGTCGTCGGAGGGGATCACCCGGACCTCACTGGTGATCTTGCTGCCCGCCTCGACCAGGATGTAGCGCTGCGAGCGGGTCAGGTCGACGCCGACCCAGAATCGCTCGTCGGGCTCCTCGTAGACGATCACGTCTTCGCTCGTCGGCGTGCCGACCGTGTGCCGCCAGACCCGGTAGGGGCGCCAAACGTCGTCGACCGTGAGATAGAACAGCGTGCCACCGTCGTACGACCAGGCGGTGCCGTAGAACGTGTCGGGCACCTCGTCGGGCAGCACCTCGCCCGTACGCAAATCCTTGATCTTGAGGGTGTAGCGCTCGTCGCCCGTGAAGTCGGTCGAGTAGGCGAGCCGGTTGCCGTCGGGGCTGATGTCGAACGCGCCGAGCGTGAAGAACTCGTGGCCCTCGGCGAGCGCGTTGCCGTCGAGCAGGACCTCCTCGTCGGGCAGGGGCGCGCCGTCGCCGGTGGCCGGCGGTGTGGTCTCTGCCTGGTCAGCCATGGGGACGCGGCAGTAGATCGGGTATTGCTGGCCCTCGACGGTGCGGGTGTAGAACCAGAACCGACCCATGCGGTACGGGACTGAGAGGTCGGTCTCCTGGGTGCGCTGGCGGATCTCGCCGAACAGTTGCTCACGCAGGCCGGCGAGGTGGGCCGTCTTCGCCTCTGTGTAGGCGTTTTCCGCCTTGAGATAGGCGAGCGTGTCGGGATCGTCTTTTTCCGCGAGCCATGCGTAGTCGTCGACCACGGTGTCGCCGTGGTGCGTGCGCTCGTGCGGAACCCGCTTGGCGACAGGGGCCTTCGACTCGTCGGTCACGCGCTCACGCTACCCGGAGGGCGTTGGTCGGGCGTTGGGCGGGCGTTGCGAGGCGTTCGAACATGTGTACGATTGAGCGCATGGCGACGCCGGGCACCTTCGATGTGGGGCAGCGCCTGGCAGCCATCTGCGGGGCTCAGTTCGCGCGGGATGCCGGGCCCGCTGACGAGGTCGCCGGCGTGCCCGCGCGCTGGGTGGCCGCGCCCGGCACGGTCGAGGCGGCCTCCGCCGTGCTGTCCCTGGCCGCCGAGCGTGACCTGGCGGTCGTGCCGCGCGGCGCGGCGACCAAGGTCGATTGGGGCGCGCCACCGGCCCGGCTCGACCTGCTCGTCGACACGGGCCGGCTGGCCGGCATCTGGCACCGCGACGCCGGCGAGCTGAGCGTCGAGGTGGGTGCCGGCACGCCCGTGCGGGCGGTGCAGGCGGCGCTGGGCCAGCGCGGCCTACGGCTGGCCTGCGACCCACGATCGGTCGGGGCGACCCTGGGCGGCGTCCTGGCGGCCGACGAGTCCGGGCCGCTGCGGCACCGCTTCGGCACGCCGTGCGAGCAGGTCATCGGGGTGAGCTATGTGGACGCCGAGGGGCGCCTGCAGCACGCCGACGGCTGGTCCCTGCGCGGCGCCGGCGGCACAGGCCTCAACCAGGTGCTGTGCGGTTCGCAGGGCGCGCTGGCGTTGCTGGTCTCGGCGACGCTCCGCACCCAGGCGGCGCCGGCCGCACGGGTGTGGGTCACCCGTTCGGTGTGGACGCCGCTCGAGGTGCACGACCTGGTCCGGCAGGCGATCGCGGCCTCGGTGGCGCCGTCGGCGATCGAGGTCGACCTACCGGCGCATCGCGCGCGCATGATCCCCCGCCAGCGCAGCCAGCAGGGGCCGGGCACGGTGGCGCTGCTGTTGGAGGGCGCCCGCGGCGACGTGCTCGAACGCGCCGAGCAGCTCATCGGTGTGCTGGGCGGCGACGCCCGGGCGGCCGAGACCCCGCCGCGGTGGTGGCATCGCTACCCGTTCGAGCCGGGCGAGGTCGCGCTGCGGTTGACGGTTCCGATCAACGACCTGCACGCGGCCATCTACGCGCTGCGCGAC
>NZ_BONE01000134.1 GCF_016862555.1 Asanoa siamensis
ATCTTTCTACTAAGGGTCACCCTACGGGGTGGCCCTTAGTTGTTTTCCGGCACCATTGCGGAAAAGGCGCCCCGCGAGCAGCGGGGCGCCTTTGTGTATTGGTTCAGTCGCGGGTCTGTACGGCGTCGCGCATCTCGCGCATGAGGCCGGCCGCCTCGTCGACCGAGCGCGACGGGAACAGTGCCATGCCGGTCGCGCCGTGGTCGGCCCAGCCGCAGACAGCCATGTTGCCGCCACCGTCGACCGCGGTGTTGCCGCACTTCATCACCCCGCCGAGCGAACCCGCGGCTACCTCGTGCACCCCCTCGACCGCGCCCGACTCGTCGCCGACCAGGCCGAACAGCGTGTCGAGGTCCTTCGACGGTGACCACAGCAACGCCGTACCCCCGAAGAAGAGAACGCTCCGTTCGGTGGCCGCCGGATCCGTGTAGACCGCGCCCACGCTCGACTTCAGGTCGATGCCGGCGGCGAACGCCGCCTTCAGGTCTTCCGCGGTCGAGGCCGCGTCGGCGCTGTTGTTGAGTTGGAGGCCGGCCACCGACGAAGGTGTCGCCAAGGTCGTGTCCTGCTGCGACATGATCCGGCCACCCCAGATGCCGACCGCCGCCAGCCCGGCCAGGCCCACGGCCGCGACCGAGACGAGCGCGATCCGCCGGCGCCGGGAAAGCGGGGGGCGTGGGCCCTCCGGTTCGTCCGGGTCGTCCGGGGACGCCGCCCAGACGGGTGGCGTGACATCGATCGGCTCGTCCTGTTCGGCGGCCGGGCTGTTTTGCCCTTTAAAAGGGTCGTTCGACATGCACGCCACCGTAACGGAACAGCCGGTGGTCGCATGCGGGGTCACTCCGATCGCTCCGTAGACTTCACGGGTGACCCAGACACCGGAGACCAGCGCGATCTCGACACCGACCCTGCCGGCGCAGTACACGCCGGCGGACGTAGAGAGTCGGCGGTACGAGGCGTGGGTATCCGACGGCGTCTTCACCGCCGACGTGGCGAGCGACAAGCCGCCGTTCACGATCGTGATCCCGCCGCCGAACGTCACCGGGTCCCTGCACATGGGCCACGCCTTCGAGCACACGCTGATGGACGCCCTCGTGCGGCGCCGGCGGATGCAGGGCTACGAGGCGCTCTGGCTGCCCGGCATGGACCACGCGGGCATCGCCACCCAGAACCTCGTCGAGCGCCAGCTCGGCACCGAGGGCAAGTCCCGGCACGACCTGGGCCGCGAGGCGTTCGTCGAGCGGGTCTGGCAGTGGAAGGCCGAGTCCGGCGGCGCGATCCTCGGGCAGATGCGCCGGCTCGGCGACTCGGTCGACTGGAGCCGCGAGCGCTTCACCATGGACGAGGGCCTGTCCCGGGCCGTACAGACCATGTTCAAGAAGCTCTTCGACGACGGCCTCATCTACCGGGCCAACCGCATCATCAACTGGTGCCCGCGGTGCTTGACGGCGTTGAGCGACATCGAGGTCGTGCACAGCGACGACGAGGGCGAGCTCGTCTCGATCCGCTACAGCGACGAGATCGTGGTCGCGACCACCCGGGCGGAGACGATGCTCGGCGACACCGCGGTCGCGGTGCACCCCGACGACGAGCGCTACAAGCACCTGATCGGCACCGAGGTCGAGCTCCCGCTCACCGGCCGGCGGATCCCTGTCGTCGCCGACGAGCACGTCGACCCGGCGTTCGGCACCGGCGCGGTCAAGGTGACCCCGGCGCACGACCCCAACGACTTCGAGATCGGCCAGCGGCACGACCTGCCGAGCATCACGATGATGGACGAGCGCGGCGTGATCACCGTGCCCGGCCCGTTCGAGGGCCTCGACCGGTTCGAGGCCCGGCCGGCGGTGGTGGCCGCGCTGCGCGAGCAGGGGCGCATCGTCGCCGAGAAGCGCCCGTACGTGCACGCGGTCGGGCACTGCTCGCGGTGCCGCACCACTGTCGAGCCGCGGCTGTCGCTCCAGTGGTTCGTCAACACCGGCCCGCTGGCCAAGGCCGCCGGCGACGCCGTGCGCGACGGCCGGGTCCGGATCGACCCCGAGGACATGTCGAAGCGCTACTTCGCCTGGGTCGACAACATGCACGACTGGTGCATCTCGCGTCAGCTCTGGTGGGGACACCGGATCCCGGTCTGGTACGGCCCGGACGGCGAGGTCCGCTGCGTCGGCCCCGACGAGGAGCCGCCGGGCGAGGGCTGGGAGCAGGACACCGACGTCCTCGACACCTGGTTCTCCAGCGGCCTGTGGCCGTTCTCCACCCTCGGCTGGCCGGAGCGCACGCCCGACCTGGCGCGCTTCTACCCGACCAGCGTGCTGGTCACCGGCTACGACATCCTGTTCTTCTGGGTCGCCCGGATGATGATGTTCGGCCTGTACGCGATGGACGGCAAGCAGCCGTTCGACGTGATCGCGCTGCACGGCATGGTGCGCGACGAGCACGGCAAGAAGATGTCGAAGTCGTTCGGCAACGTGGTCGACCCGCTCGACTGGATGGACCGCTTCGGCGCCGACGCGACCCGGTTCACGCTGGCCCGCGGCGCCAACCCCGGCCAGGACGTGCCGGTCAGCGAGGAGTGGTGCCAGGGCTCCCGCAACTTCTGCAACAAGCTCTGGAACGCCACCCGGTTCGCGCTGATGAACGGCGCGCACGTCGACGGCCCGCTGCCGACCGAGCTGTCCACCACCGACCGGTGGATCCTGTCCCGGCTCGAGCACGTGATCGACGAGGCCGACGAGCTGTTCGAGCGCTTCGAGTTCGCCAAGATCTGCGACGTGCTCTACCACTTCGCCTGGGACGACGTCTGTGACTGGTACGTCGAGCTGAGCAAGCCGGTGCTGGCGGCCGGCGGCCCCGCGGCGGAGGCCACCCGGCGGGTGCTCGGGCACGTGCTCGACCAGTTGCTGCGGCTGCTGCACCCGGTCATCCCGTTCGTCACCGACGAGCTCTGGATCGCGCTGCACGGCACCGGCACGGTGGCCCGGGCCGCCTGGCCGCAGCTCGACAAGGCGCTGGTCGACGACGCCGCCGAGGCCGAGATCGAGGCGCTGCAGCGGGTGGTCACCGAGATCCGCCGGTTCCGCTCCGACCAGGGCCTGCGCCCGGCGCAGCGGGTCGCCGCGCGGCTCGACGGGCTCGGTGTCGTGGCCCCGCACGAGTGGCTGATCCGCTCGCTGGCCCGACTCGACGATGCGGGCGCCGAGTTCGCCGCGTCCGCCACGCTCTCCGTGGCCGGCGGTGTGCGGGTCGGGCTCGACACCCGCGGCGCGATCGACGTCGCGGCCGAGCGGGCCCGGCTCGAGAAGGACCGCGCGGCCGCCGAGAAGGAGGCCGCCCAGTGCCGGGCCAAGCTCGGCAACGAGGCGTTCGTCGGCAAGGCGCCCGAGCACGTGGTCACCAAGATCAAGGAGCGGCTCGCGACCGCCGAGGCCGACCTGGCCCGGATCGGCGCGGCCCTGGAGGCGCTTTCCGCATGACCGAGTTTCGCGAGGTCGACGCCGCCCTGGAGGCGCGCGGCAACATCCGCATGGTGTTCGACCTCAGCAAGATCGAGGAGCTGCTCGACCTGCTGGGTTCGCCGCAGCGCGCGTACCCCTCGATCCATCTGACCGGGACCAACGGCAAGACCTCGACCGCCCGGATGATCGACTCGCTGCTGCGGGCGTTCGGCATCCACACCGGGCGCTACACGAGCCCGCACCTCGAGACGGTGCGCGAGCGGATCACCCTCGACGGCGAGCCGATCTCCGAGGAGCGGTTCGTCTCCGTGTACGAGGAGGTGGCGCCGCTCGCCGAGCTGGTCGACCAGCGCCACGAGGAGCCGCTGACCTATTTCGACATGACGACGGCACTGGCGTTCGCGGCGTTCGCCGACGCGCCGGTCGAGGTCGCGGTCGTCGAGGTCGGGCTCGGCGGGGCGGACGACTCGACCAACGTCATCCAGGCCGGCGTCTGCGTGATCACGCCGATCGGCCTCGACCACACCGAGTGGCTGGGCGAGACGATCGAGGAGATCGCCTGGGCCAAGGCCGGCATCATCCACAAGGGCGCCACGGTGATCACCGCGGCGCAGCCCGAGGACGCCGCGCAGCCGCTGCTGGAGCGCATCGCCGAGGTCGGCGCCACGATCGCCCGCGAGGGCGGGGAGTTCGGCGTGCTGCGCCGCTCGCTCGCCGTCGGCGGCCAGGTGCTGACCCTGCAGGGCCTGGGCGGCGAGTACGACGAGGTCTTCCTGCCCCTGCACGGCGCGCACCAGGCACAGAACGCCGCCCTGGCCCTGGCCGCGGTCGAGGCGTTCCTGGGTGCCGGCGCCGACCGCCAGCTCAACATCGAGTCCGTACGCGAGGGCTTCGCCGCCACGTCGTCGCCGGGTCGGCTGGAGCGGGTCCGCAGCGCGCCGACGATCCTGCTCGACGGTGCGCACAACCCGCACGGCATGGCCGCGACGGTGACCGCGCTGCAGGAGGAGTTCGCGTTCAGCAAGCTGGTCGCGGTCGTCGCCGTGCTCGCCGACAAGGACGTGGCCGGCATCCTGGACCTGCTCGAGCCGGTGGTCGACGCGGTCGTGGTCACCCGCAACAACTCGCCGCGGGCGATGCCGGTGGACGAGCTGGCCGCGCTGGCGGCCGAGGTGTTCGGCCCTGAACGGGTGGAGACCGCGGAGACGATGCCCGACGCGATCGAGGCGGCCGTCGTGCTCGCCGAGAGCGACGTCCAGGGCGAACTGAGCGGAGTCGGCGTGCTGGTGACCGGCTCGGTCATCACGGTGGCCGAGGCAAGGACGTTGTTGAAGCGATGACCGACAGCACGCGGCACGAGGACGCCACCCCGGCCCAGCGCGGCCCCGACCCGACTGCTTCCGACGCTGGTGGTGGTCCGGCAGGGACCTCCGGTACGGGTTCGGAAGCGAACCCCGCCGCCACCTCGGCAGGGACGTCGGGCCTCGGTCCCGCAGGGACGTCGGGCCTCGGTCCCGCAGGGACGTCGGGCCTCGGCTCGCCGGGGACGGCCGGTCCCGGTCCGGTGGAGGCCAGCGCCGGCGGCGGGCCCGGTGCCGGAGACGGGCCTGGGGACGAGTTGCCGCCGGGGCATCGGCGGTCCGGGCTGAAGAATCCGGCCGGTGCCGTGCGGGGGATGGGCGCCGCCGCGCTCGGGCTGCAGGGCGTCATCCTGCTGCTGGCGATCCAGCCCATCCGGGTGCTCGGCGAAGGTTCCCACACCGGGGCCGCCTGGGCAGCGGTCGTGCTGGCCGTCGTCTGTTTCGTGCTGTGCGGGATGATGCGCCGCTCGTGGGTGTGGTCGGCGGGCACCGTCGTACAAGCCGCTCTGCTGCTCGGCGGTTTTCTGCATTGGGCGCTCTTCGCCCTCGGTGTGATCTTCGGTCTGGTCTGGGTGTACGTGCTGTACGTGCGGCGGTCGATCCTCGGCTAGGGGTGCGCCTCGCCCGCCGCGGGCAGCACGCAGAACTCGTTGCCCTCGGGGTCGGCGAAGACCACCCAGCCGCCGTCCTCACCCGCCGGCGGTGTCCGGCGGCCCGCCGGGCAGCGCGATGCTGGCCTCGGGGTCGCCGGGGAAGTCGTCGTCGGCCAGCGGCGCCCGCATGACGTCGCTCCAGAAGCGGGCCAACGCGTACGGGTCGGCGCAGTCGAACGCCACGTTGAGCACCGTGGGGGCCATCGCGGTCACGCCGTCTCGCGGGCGCGCCACTGGGTGATCGCGATGCCGTGGCCGTCGGGGTCGCGGAAGGCGGCGGCCCAGAGCTCCAGCTTCGCGCCGCGGTTGACCACCCGGGGCGGGTAGGTGAAGCGGACACCTTTGGCGCGCAGGTCCTCGTACACGGACATCACGTCGCCGACCTCGAGGTTGAGGTGCACCAGCCGCCGGCTGACCGACGCGGCGTCCTTGATCTCGCGGAGCACCATGCGGGTGTCGCCGGAGGCCAGCACGGCGTTGTGCTCGCCGCTGTCGATCTCCTGGAAGCCGAGCATGTCGCGGTAGAAGGCGACCGACCGGGGGAGGTCGCGGACCAGGAAGGTCAGCCCGACGCCGTGGATGGTGGCGCCGGTGTCGCCGGGGCGGGCACTCGGGTACGCGGTGAACAGGTCGGCGAAGTCGTCGGCGTCCTCGTCGGCGGTGGTGCCGTTGTGGCCTACGCGCGCCGGCTCAGCCGGACCGGAATCGGCCGTCCCTTCCGGGCGACCGGACGCTGCAGGGTCGTCAGGCCTCGCGTCCGCAGGCTTCGCGGCAGCTGCAGCGGCAGCACCAGCGGCGGCCGCAGTCGCAGCCGCACCGGCAGTCCGAGCCGCACCGGCAGTCCCGGCCGCACCCGGCGGCGTGGGTCCGGCATCGTCGCCTTGGTCCACGGCAGGGGCTCCCCGCCCCACCCGCCAGCCCTCGCCGTCATCGGGCTCCGCGGGATCAAACCCGGCCGCTGGCGCCGCGTCGCCGCGGGCGTCCGGAACCGCCCCCGACCGTGCCTCGGCAGCACCCGATCCAGCCGCGCCAGTTTCCGGCTCCGTCCCACCGCCGTCGCCTGTCGCCGCATCGGTCTCGGGCCGTGCGCCGGCCGCGTCGGCCGGGCTCGGGTCGGTCGTTGCCCGCGTCCCGCCGGCGTCAGCCGCGTTCGGATCGCTTTCCGACCGTGTCTCGGTCGCCGCGCCGGCGTGGACCTGGTCCGAGGCGTTTCCGGCAGCCACGCCCGCGTCGGTCGCCGGCGGTGTCGCGTCAGCGGCAACGGACTCGGTCGTAACCGGGTCGCTGCCGGCCCGTGTCTCCGTCTCAGCGCCAGTTTCGGACGGGTCGGGCTCGCCCGCGCCGCCCCCCGTCTGCGCCGGACGGCTAACCCGGCGCTCGGAGAACAACGGCTCAGCCCAGGCCGCGTCCTGGTCGAACACCTCGTCCGGGCGCGCGGTCTCGGGCCCGGTCGCCCCCCGCTGCTCCGGCACGACCTCCGGCGGCGGCACCGTAGCCGTAGCCGCACCCGCCGCACTCGCCGCCTGGCCGGACCGCTCCGCGCGGGTCCGCTTCGGATCGGGCCGCGCCCGGCGGGCCAGCGGCGGAGAATCGTCGGAGCTGCCGACGATCTCGCCGTCGAGCACCTTGGTGCCGCTCGCCGTCTCGTGTACGACCCGCTCCTGCTTGCGCAGGCCGCTCAGCTCGTCGGTGAGGTCGGCGGTGGTGGTCTCGATGGTTTCGACGTGCTCGGCCGCGTACCCGTTGTCGGGTCGTATCCAGGTCGTCTCGTCGACCGGCCCGATGTCGTCGTCGCGGACCGCGGCCGCCTCGGCGTGGGTGAGCACCTCGTCCCAGCGGATGCGGATGTGCCGCGGGTCGTCGATCGCCACCGTGATCGGCAGGCTGGCGCCCACGTCGGGCCACTTGGCGACCGGCACCCGGGGGTCGCGCATGCGGACCAGCCGCCCCGGCACGCCCGGCGCGTCGATCAGGACCTGTAGCTCGCAGCGCCCGAAGACCGCGGACGCCGGTGGCTCGGAGACGCTGTGCACGTGCGCGGTGCCCGAGACCCAGGCGCGCTCGCCGCCGCGGATCGCGTTGACCAGCAGCAACCCGACGGCGAGCACGATCAGCGCGATGCCGAGCGCGACGATGGCCAGGCTCTGCATCCCGATCCCGAACAGGACCACGAACAGCGCGCAGGTGCCCAGCACCGCGGCGAACAGCTTCCGGACCGGTGCTAGCGGGCGGCGGTTGCCGTTCGCCACAGTGGACCTCCCCTGAGTCACCAGAAGGCAAGGCTAGGCCCCGTGCGCCCACCGAGGGAAGAGCCGGCCGGAGGCGGGTGATCGCCCATCGGTAGGCTGTATCCCCCAGCATCAGGAGGGTGTTCAACGTGTCCAGCAGCCCGGTCGAGCGCACGCTCGTGCTGATCAAGCCCGATGCGGTCCGCCGCGGCCTGGTCGGCGAGATCCTCAGCCGCTTCGAGCGCAAGGGTCTGACCATCGACGTGCTGGTCAAGCGCGAGATGGACGCGGAGCTCGCGGACGCGCACTACGCCGAGCACGTCGAGAAGCCCTTCTACCCGCCGCTCAAGGAGTTCATGACGGGCGGCCCGCTGGTCGCGCTCATCCTCAGCGGCGACAGCGTGATCGACGTCGTCCGCACCCTGGTCGGCGCCACCGACGCCCGCAAGGCCGCCGCCGGCACGATCCGCGGCGACCTCGCCAACTCCAACCGCGAGAACCTCGTGCACGCGTCCGACTCCCCGGACAGCGCCAAGCGCGAGATCAATCTCTGGTTCCCGAACTTCTAGGGACCGAAGAGCAGGATCCGGTCCCGGGCTCGTCGTGGGCGCGACCGTCGCTCCCGCCGGACACCGCTCGCTCCGCTTAGCTGCCAGGTCCGCGCCCGAACGGCGCCCGCGGCGGTCACCCACCGCCGCGGCACCCGCCGGCGTCACCGTGGGTCGAGCAACTCCGCCAGCCGAGGCGTTACCTGCCAGGCCGTGACCAGCTCGTCGTACTCGGTGGTCGGGCCGGGCTGGCCCGTGCGGCGGGCCCGCAGCAGCAGGTTGCGCGGCGTGTGCGCCGAGTCGATGAACTCCGTCACGTCGACGCGGTAGCCGCGCGAGCGGAGCAACGCCGCGCGCAGTGAGTCGGTGAGGACGTCCGCGAAGCGCTCCCGCAGGATGCCCTGCGCGGTGATCAGCTGGTACGCGCCCGGCGCCGGCTTCTGGCGTAGCTGGGCCGCGATGTCGTGGTGGCAGCACGGCGCGGCCAGGATCCACTCGGCGCCCCAGCCGACCGCCCGGTGCAGCGCCTCGTCGGTCGCGGTGTCGCAGGCGTGCAGGGCCAGCACCAGGTCCGGTGCCGGCTCCACCGGCGCGTCGAGGATCGTGCCGGCGACGAACCGTAGCCGGCCCGCGTAGCCGAGCTGGTTGGCCAGCCGGGTGTTCCGGTCGCGCTGGTCGGCCCGCACGTCGACGCCGGTCATCTCGACGTCGAGCCCGCGTACCGCGGTCAGGTAGCGGTAGGCAGCGAAGGTCAGATAGGCGTTGCCGCAACCCAGGTCGACCACCCGCAACGGCGTCGGCAATCCCTCGATCGGCAGCGTCGCGGCCAGCGCCCGCAGGAACGCGTCGACCTGGCGCCGCTTGGCCGCACTCCCGCCGATCACGTCCCAGAGCGGGTCACCGGGGTCGAGCAGGTGCTCGCGTACCCGATCGTGGGTCTGCGTGGTCGCGGTGGCCGGGCCGGACTGGCGGTGCACCTGGGCGTCACCCTTCTTGGTCACCCGGAGCTGCACGGTCGAGCCGGCGCTCTCCACGTGCCAGTTGCCGAACGGCTCGGCCAGCAACGCGTCGATCGCGGCGTCGGCCTCGGGGCCGGGCGCCACGTTGCGGGTGTGCGGGCGCGCGCCGTCGTTGGTGACGATCTGCAGCCGGCGGCCGGCCTTGAGCGCGACCGGGCGCAACTCGGCCCGGACCACCGACGGCAGCTCACCCTTGCGCCGGCCGGCGGCCACCGCCCGGGTCAGGCTGGGGTCGAGCAGCAGGCCGCGGACCTCGGCGAGGGCGGTGGACAGATCTTCGGGCATACCTACATTGTCCGCGTCTCGCCGATGCCCAGCCGCCACAGGTCGCTCGGATCACGTCCGGCCGCCTGCCAGGCGGTACGCAGCCGCTCGGGCGGCTCCAACAGCGGCTCGGTGCTGAGGGCGAAGGTGCCCCAGTGCATCGGCACGACGCGCCGGACGCCGAGGTCTGCCGCGGCGCGTACCGCGTCCTCAGGGTTCATGTGTTGGTTGCGCATGAACCAGCGCGGCTCGTACGCGCCGATCGGTAGGAGCGCCACGTCGAGACCTCGCCGGCGGGCGGCGACCTCGGCGAACCGCGGACCGTAGCCCGTGTCGCCAGCGAAGTAGATCGTCGGGCCGCCGTCGGTGGCCAGCACCCAACCACCCCAGAGGCTGCGGTTGGTGTCGGTCAGCCCGCGCCGGCTCCAATGGTGCGTCGGCACGAAAGTGCAGGTCAGAGCCCCGATTCGGCGGGACTGCCACCAGTCGAGGTCGGTCACGTCGCGAAAGCCACGACGGCGGAACCAGTGGGCGAGACCGGCGGGTACGAGCATCGGGGTCGACCGCGGCAGCCGGCGGATCGTTGGCGCGTCCAGGTGGTCGTAGTGGTTGTGGCTGATCACGACGGCGTCGATCCGGGGCAGGGCGGCCCAGTCCACGCCCGGCGGGGTGTAGCGGGCGATGAAGGGCGGGATCCGGCGCGACCAGACGGGGTCGGTGAGGATGGTGTGGCCACCGGTACGCACGACGAAGGTGGCGTGCCCGACCCAGGTCACGGCGGTGGTGTCCGGGCCGACGGGCGGCAGGCTGGTGCGCGGCGGCAGGGCGAGGACCGCGCCGGCCCGCGCCTGTTCGGCGGCGCTCGGCCGCGGCTCCCGCGCCATCCGCGCGACGTCGCGGGCGCTCGGCAGCGGAGCGGTCAGTCGGTCGGCGAAGCCGCGGGGTCGCCGGCTCGAATCGGACACCCATCCACCGTCCGCGCGACCCGGCCGAACCGTCAAGTCCAGGGGCCGTCCACGAGTGACGCCCGGCCCTCACGACGAAGAGGCAGGGCATGTGCCCTGCCTCTTCGTCAGTGACCCGTCTGTCAGGCCTCGGTCGTCGCCGTGGTGGCGCCGCCGCTGCCGCGGGAGCGGCGCCGGCGGCGGGTGCGCGGCTTGGCGGCCGTCGCCTCGCCGGCCTCGGGGTCGGCCACCGCGACGACAGCCTGGTCGGTGCCCGTCGCCTCGGTCTCGCCCGAGACCACCTGGCCGGCGCGACGGCGGCGGCGCGGGCGCTTGGTCGTCTCGCCCTCGGCCTCCGTGGCCACCGGCGTGGTCTCGTCGGACGACTCGTCGTCGCGCTTGGCGCCGCGGCGGCGGGAGCGGCTGCGGGCCGGGCGCTCGGCCCGGGAGGAGGCGGGGCCCCGGCGGCGGCCGCCGCCCAGGTCCTCCTCCTTCTCCGCGGACAGGCCCGCGCGGGTGCGCTCGGCGCTCGGCAGGGTGCCCGTGATGTCGCTCGGGATGTCCAGGTCCTCGTAGAGCCACGCCGAGGTGTGGTAGGTCTCCGGCGGCTCCGGCATGTCCAGGCCGAGCGTCTTGTCGATGATCCGCCAGCGCGGCATGTCGTCCCAGTCGACGAACGTGACCGCTACGCCGGTGGCGCCGGCGCGGCCCGTACGGCCGATGCGGTGGGTGTAGGTGTCCTGGTCTTCCGGGCAGTCGTAGTTGATCACGTGGGTGACGCCCGAGACGTCGAGGCCGCGGGCCGCGACGTCGGTGGCCACCAGGATGTCGATCTTGCCCGAGCGGAAGGCGCGCAGGGCCCGCTCGCGGGCGCCCTGGCCGAGGTCGCCGTGGACGGCGGCGACCGCGAAACCGCGGAAGTCGAGGTCCTCGGCTAGTCGGTCGGCGGCGCGCTTGGTCCGCGTGAAGATCATCGTCAGGCCGCGGCCGTTCGCCTGCAGGATGCGGGCGACCACCTCGGCCTTGTTGAGCGAGTGGGTGCGGTAGACGAGCTGCTGCGTCTGCGGCGACGGGCCCGTCTCGGCGGTGTGGCCGGCGTGGATCGTGACCGGGTGGCGCAGGAAGCGCCGCGACAGCGCCACGATCGGGTCGGGCATGGTCGCCGAGAACAGCATGGTCTGGCGGTCCTCGGGCAGCATCGCCAGGATCTTCTCGACGTCGTCGAGGAAGCCCAGGTCGAGCATGCGGTCGGCCTCGTCGAGCACCAGCGCGTGCACCCGGTCGAGCCGGAGCTGCTTCTGCTTGGCCAGGTCGAGCAGGCGGCCGGGCGTGCCGACCAGGATCTCGACGCCGCTGCGCAGCGCCTCGATCTGGGGCTCGTAGGCGACGCCGCCGTAGATCGGCAGGACCCGGACACCGCGGGTACGCCCGGCGGCGGCGAGGTCCTTGGCCACCTGGAGACCGAGCTCACGGGTGGGTACGACGACCAGGGCCTGCGGGACGCCGTCGGAGCCCTCGCCGGGCGCGAAGACCCGCTCCAGCAGCGGGACGCCGAAGCCGAGGGTCTTGCCGGTGCCCGTGGGCGCCTGGCCGATCAGGTCGGTGCCGCGCAGCGCGATCGGGAGCGCGTACTCCTGGATCGCGAACGCGTGGGTGATGCCGGCGGCGGCGAGGGCCTCGACGGTCTCGGGGCGGGCGCCCAGCTCGGCGAAGGTGGGGGAGTCGGAACGGGTCGGCGCGTTCGGGACGAGCGCGTCGCCCGCGGGTTCCATCAAGTCAGTCATGTGGTTTTCGGGGTGCCCTCTCGTGGTGCGCCCCGTCGTCTCGTAGGGCGCGATATGGGTATGGCGCGGGCCACACGCGACGTGAGTCGCGGGCCGCACACGCGTGCCGCGGGTCCAGTGGTTGTCTATGCCCCGTCGAGCGGAGCCGCACGTCACCCACGGCTAACGTGACCATGTTACCGGATTGGCCTGCGAGAGGTGCCGAACGTGAGGCGCCTGCGACCCGTGGGCCTGGCGTGTGGCGCAGCTCTCGCCTCCCAGAACTCGGGAGTAACCTGCGGGCGTGACTTCTGAGCTGGCCGCCGACGCGGCTCCGCCGGCCACGACCGAGGCCCTCGTGGACCTGCTGGGCATGGTGGCTTACGGCGAGTTGTCCGCTTTCGAGCGGATGGCGGCCGATGCCCGGCTCGCGCCCGACCTGCGGCGGCGGGCGGCGCTGAGCGAGATGGCCGCGGTGGAGATCGCCAACTACGGCCGGCTGGCCGCGCGGCTCACCGAGTTGGGCGCCGACCCGGAGGTCGCCATGGCGCCGTACGTCGACGTGTTGCACGCGTACCACGACTCGACCGAGCCGCGGGACTGGCTCGAGGCGCTGACGAAGGCGTACGTCGGCGACGGCGTGGCCGACGACTTCTTCCACGAGATGGCCAAGCTGATCGGTGAGCCCGACCACCAACTGGTGCTCGACGTCATCCACGACAAGAGGTACGACGAGTTCGCGGTCACCGAGATCCGGGCCGCGATCGAGGCCGACCCGAAGACCAAGCACCGGCTGTCGATGTGGGCCCGCCGCCTGGTCGGCGAGGTGCTGTCGCAGGCGACCCGGGTGGCCGGGCAGCGGGCGGCACTGACCACCCTGATCGTCGCGAACGGCGGCGACCAGGCCGCGGTGCAGGCGCTGTTCCGGCGCATCACGATCGCCCACAGCGCCCGCATGTCGGCGCTGGGCCTCAACAACTGAGGCCCGGTCTAGCGAGCGGTGAATCCGACCGTGCCGCGCTGGGCCTCGGCGATCTCGACGTAGGCCAGCTTGCTCACCGGGATGATGACCCGGCGGCCCTTCTCGTCGACCAGAGACAGCGTGCCCTCGCTCGCGATCGCCTCGGTGACGCTCTTCTCCACCTCGGCCGGCGACTGCGAGCTCTCGATGACCAGCTCGCGCGGCGCGTACTGCACGCCGATCTTGACCTCCACGGAAGCCCTCCTGTCGTGGCGCGCGGTCGTTACCGGCGCCGGTGGGAAGGCTATCCGATTCGGGGGGTGAACGACGAAGACGCCTTGCGTGTCAGGCGGGTTCGCCTTCGGCCCAGGCACCCTCCTGGGGCTCACCCTGCAGCGGGAAGCTCGCGATGCCGCGCCAGGAGAGCGCGGCGAGCAACGCCTCGGCCTCGGCCTTCGGCACCTGGCGGCCGCCGGCGAGCCAGAACTGCGCCGCCGTCTCGGCCGCGCCGACCAGGCCCGACGCGAGCAGCTCGGCCCGGGACTTGCTGACCCCCGTATCCGAGATGATCGTGTCGGTGAT
>NZ_BONE01000135.1 GCF_016862555.1 Asanoa siamensis
GGGTTGTCCGTATGGATCCGGACGTCTACGCGCGGGCGCTGGCGGGCGAGGCGATCGCCGACGGCGAGCCCACGGCCTGGTTCGAGCGGCTCTACAGCGCCGCGGCCGACGGGGTGGCCGTCGTCCCCTGGGACAAGGGGGTGCCGCACACGCTGCTGGCCGGGTGGGCGCAACGCGGGGGCGTACGGGGCGACGGCCGGCGCGCGCTGGTCGTGGGGGCGGGCCTCGGCCGTGACGCCGAGTTCCTGTCGGGCCTCGGCTTCGCGGTGACGGCGTTCGACATCTCGGCCAGCGCGATCCGCTCGGCTCGGGCACGCCACGCGGGCACCCGGGTCGACTACCGGCAGGCCGACCTGTTCGACCCGCCGGGGGAGTGGCACGCGGCGTTCGACCTGGTCGTGGAGAGCATGACGGTGCAGTCGCTGCCCGACCCGCCGCGTGCCTCGGCGATCCCACTCGTCGGCCGGTTCGTCGCGCCCGGCGGCACGCTCCTGGTGATCGCGACGGGCCGCGACCCGGAGACCGACTTCGCCGGGCCGCCGTGGCCGCTGACCCGCGCGGAGATCGACGCCTTCGCGGTCGACGACCTGGTCGTCGACCGGGTGGAGGACATCCGCGAGCCGGGCGCGACCCTCTTCGGCTGGCGCGCGGAGCTGCACCGCCCGCGCGGCTAGCGGCTACGCCGGGTCGTGCGCAGGAGGGCCGTCGCGTCGCCGACCTCGCCGAGGTGGCTCAGCTTGTCGGGGTTGACGACCGAGTGAATCGCCTGGATCCGGCCGTCCTCCGTGATGTCCAGGGCCATCACCGCGACCAGCCGGCCCTCCGGGTCGAACGCGAGCGCGCCCGGCTGGCCGTTGACGTCCGTCAGCTCCATCCGTACGCCCATCCGCGGCAGCAGCGCCAGCCCCGTCACCAGCATCCGGGCGACCCGCTCGCGGCCGTTGACCGCCCGGGCCAGCGCGGGTGCCTTGCCGCCGCCGTCGCCGTGCATCGCCACGTCGTGCGTGAGCATGGCCTCCAGCGCCGGGAAGTCGCCGTCGCCGACCGCGGCGAAGAAGCGCGCGGCCAACTCGTCGCGCTGCCGGCGGTCGGCGTGGTAGCGGGGCCGGCGTTCCCGGACGTGGGCGCGGGCCCGGGCGACGAGGTGCCGGGCACTGTCCACATCGGTGTCCAGGATGCCGGCCACCTCGTCGTACGGGTACTCGAACACCTCGCGCAGCAGGAAGGCCGCTCGCTGCCGGGGTGAGAGGCTCTCCAGCAGCACCAGGAACGCCAGCGACAGCGAGTCGGCGGTCTCCGCCAGGTCCGCGGGGGTCGGTCCGGTGAGCATGGGCTCCGGGAGCCACTCGCCGACGTACCGTTCCCGGCGGACCCGCGCCGAGCGGAGCTGGTCGATGGCGATCCGGGTGACCAGCGTGGCGATGTAGGCGCGTGGTGAGGTGATCGGCTCGTCGCGCTCCATCGTCTGGTGCATCCGCAGGAACGCCTCCTGCACCACGTCCTCGGCCTCGCTGACGCTGCCGAGCATCCGGTACGCGATCGCCACCGCCCGCGGCCGCAGCTCGCCGTACAGCTCCGATGTGGACACTAGGCCAGACCCTCCCGGAAGCCGGCGCGCCAGCTCGCGTACCGCGGCGCCCAGCCCAGCTCCCGCTTCGCCTTCCCGCTGGAGATGCCGGGTGCGCGGGTCATCATGTCCACCGGGAACTCACCGGCCAGCCGGCGGACGAGCCACGCGGGTACGCGCCGCGGGGGCTTGGCGCCCAGCACGGCGGCCAACTCGGTCAGCATCACCCGGAACGGGACTGGATCGTCGTCGGCCGCGTGGTAGATGCCCGGCGCGCCACGCTCGATCGCGGCGACGGTCGCCGACGCGGCGTCCGCGATGTGCACCATCGACGCCGTGCCGCCGCCGTCGCCGACGATCGGCAGCCGGCGCTTGCGGACCTGCTCGGTCATCATCGCGCCCGGCTCGGTGCTGAGGTCGGTGCCGGGGCCGTAGAACGCGCCGTAGCGCAGCACGATGCCGTCGGCCCAGCCGATGCCGGTCACCGCGCTCTCCAGATGGCGCAGCGCGGCCACCAGCGGCTCGGCGTCGGTCGGTGGCGTCGGCTCGAGCCGCACGTCCTCGTCGGCGACCGGCCCGGCGGCGCGCTCCATCCACAGCGCGTTGCTCTGGGCCACGAACCTGCGCACCCCGACGGCCCGCGCGGCGGCCAGCAGGTGGTCGGTGCCCTCGACCCGCAACCGGTTGGTCGATTCCATGGCCCGCGCCGGCCGCCGCAGGCTGGCGGGGTCGCTGAGCCCGGTGAGCTGGTGGACGACCACCTCGGGCTCGGCCCGCGCGACGGCGTCGGCCACGGCATCGGGATCCAGCGCGTCGACGACGACGGGGGTGGCCCCGAGGGCCCGCAGCGCCCCGGTCTTCTCCGGCGACCGGGTCGTGCCGACCACGTCGTGCCCCCGTGCCACGAGCTGGGGCACGAGCTGACCACCGATGGCGCCGGACGCACCGGCGACGAAGATCCTCATAACGCCTCCTCGGTTGGGCTCACCAACGGGAGACGAGCCGCCGCCGCTCCCCATGAACGGCAGTTACCCAGGTCACACCAGGCTACAAGATCAGCGGCGGAGTTCCCGTGCGTCGAGTCACACTCGGTGACGAAGTCGCCACAGGAGATCCGGTACGGCGATACCGTATTTCCATGCCGGCGGCGTTGTGCCCCGCCGGTGACCACGCCAGGAAGGCTCGACCATGTCCCACCCCTCACAGACGCTGGGTTCGGTGCACGGCCCGGTGCTTTTCGCCGACGACATCGGGTTCAGCGAGGAAGCGGCGGTCTTCAACACGACCGTCACCCACCACCCGTACGTGATCGTCGGTGCCACCCGTGCCGCTGACGTGCAGGCGGCCGTGCGCTTCGGCCGGGAGGGCGGCCGCTCCGTCGCGGTCCTCAACACCGGCCACGGCCCAGCACTGTCCGTTTCCGACGACGCCGTCCTGATCACCACCCGGCGGATGACCGGCGTACGCGTCGACGAGCGCGCCCGGACCGCGCGGGTCGAGGCCGGCGCCACCTGGGGGCAGGTCGTCGAGGCGGCGGCCAAGGTCGGGCTCGCGCCGCTCGCCGGCTCGTCGCCGCAGGTCGGCGTCGTGGGCTACACGCTCGGCGGCGGCGTGAGCGTCTCGCTCGGGCGCGCGTTCGGCTACGCGGCCGACCACGTCAAGGCGGTCGACCTGGTGACCGCCGACGGCGAGCTCCGGCACGTGACGCCCGGGTCCGACCCCGACCTGTTCTCCGCCGTGCTCGGTGGGAAGGGCAACTTCGGTGTCGTGACGGCACTGGAGTTCAGCCTGTTCCCGGTCGAGGAGCTGTACGCGGGGTTCCTGCAGTTCGCGGGCGAGCACGCACCGGCGGTGCTGGGCGCCTACCGGTCGCTGGCCGCGACCGCGCCCGACGAGCTGACCTCGTCCGTCGTCCTGCTCCGCGCGCCGGACCTGCCGTTCGTCCCGGAGACCATGCGCGGCAAGCTCACCGTCCTCGTCCGGCTCGCCTACCTGGGTCAGGTGCGCGACGGCGAGGCGCTGGTCGCGCCGCTGCGGGCCGCCGCGCCGGTGGTCGTCGACACGGTACGGCCGATGCCCGTCGCCGAGATCGCGACCATCAGCAACGACCCGAGCGATCCCAGCACCTCCGTCGAGCACTTCGCGATGCTGCACGAGCTGTCGCCGGCCGCGGAGAAGGCGATCCTCGAGGTCGCGGGCCCGGACGCGGCCGAGGGGCCGACGCTGGTCACCCTGACGCAGCTCGGTGGGGCGTTCGCCCGGCCACCCGCGACGCCCAACGCCGTGCGCCGCGACGTCGCCTTCGCCCTGCTCGCGCTGACCGTCGCCCCGGGCGGCGACCTGGCCGTCGACCGGGGCCTCGAGCTGACCCGCCGGCTGGCCTGGCTCGACGATCGCAAGCACCCGAGCTACCTGTCGCCGGCGGACGCGTCCGCCGGGCACGTGCGGCTGGCCTACGACCAGGAGACCTACGCCCGGCTCACGGCGGCGAAGTCCACCTGGGACCCGCGCAACATGTTCCGGTGGAACTACAACATCCCGCCCCGCGCATGACCGCCATGGGGATCAGCCGGCGGCGGGCGGGCGGCGCCCGGCGCGCCGCCGTCCTCGAGGCCGTGGGCGACGTGCTCGCCGACCGCGGCTACGAGAACACGCGGTTCGCCGACGTGTCGGCGGCCAGCGGCGTCGCGATCAGCACGCTGCAGAACTATTTCGGGTCCCGCGCGGACATGGTGATCGAGGCCATGGCGGTCTTCACCGACCGCGAGGTGGCCGCCCAGGCCGAGGTGGCGGCCGCCGAGGCCGACCCGTGGCGGCGGCTGGTCACGCTGGTCGACCGGAGCCTGGACAACAGCGTGCGCACCCGGCGGATCCTCGTCGAGTTCTGGCGGTCCGCGATGCGCGACCCCGACCTGCGTGGTTACGGCCAGGAGGTGTCGGCGCGCTACCGGGAGCCCTTCCTCGCCGCGGTGCGGGACGGCGTCCAGCGCGGCGAGTTCGCCCCGGTCCACGACGCGGAGGTCGTGACCAGCCTGCTGCTCTCGACCCTGAGCGGCCTGATCGTCTGGCGCGCGCAGCACGATCCCACGCCCGCACCCACCGAGTTCCGCGACGTCCTGCTGGCCCAGCTCGGGCTGATGCTGGGCGTGCACCGCACGACCGAACGGATCGAGGAGCGATGACCACCACCGTCGAGATCACCCGGTTCCGCGTGCCCGCGGCACGCGCCGACGCGCTGCTGGCCGCCCGGCCGGCCATGCTGCGCGACTTCGCGACCGACCGCACCGGCTTCCTCGGTGCCCGGCTGATCCGGGTGACCGACGACGAGTGGCTGGACATCGTCTACTGGCGCGCGCCGGGCGACTTCGCCGAGTCCCGGCAGAAGGGCGCCAACCGGCCCGGCATCGAGGCGTTCTTCGGATTGATCGGCGAGCTGGTCAGCTCCGAGGAGGGCACCACGACCGATCCGGTGGTGCCGTGATGCGGGCGGCCTGGTACGACCGGCAGGGTCCGGCGGACGAGGTGCTCCAGGTCGGCGAGCTGCCCGACCCGTCACCCGGCGCCGGCGAGGTCCGCGTCCGGGTGGCGGTTTCCGGCATCCACGTCGGCGACCTGGGCAAGCGGCAGGGCTGGTGGGGGTCGACGATGCCGTACCCCCGGGTCATCCCGCACGGTGACGGCGCCGGGGTGATCGACGCCGTCGGGTCGGGCGTCGACGAGGCCCGGGTCGGCGAGCGGGTCTGGGTCTACCTGGCCCAGTCGTACCGGCCCTTCGGCACGGCCGCCGAGTACACCGTGGTGCCGGCGGAGCACGCGGTGCCGCTGCCCGTCGAGGTGCCGTACGAGCAGGCGGCCGGTCTCGGCATCCCGGGCATCACCGCCCACCGGGCGATCTTCGCCGACGGCCCGGTGACGGGCCGGCGGGTGGTCGTCACGGGGGCGCTCGGCGCGGTCGGCCGGGCCGCGCTGGCGGTCGCCCGCCGCGGTGGGGCCACCGTGATCGGCACCGTCCGCGGCGCGGAGCACGTCGCGCAGGCGCTCGACGCGGGCGCGCACCACGCGCTCGACACCGCCGACGGTGACGTGGCCGCCCGGATCCTCGCGCTGACCGGCGGAGAGCCCGTCGACCGGGTCGCCGAGCTCGCCTTCGACGCCAACATGGACACCAACACCGAGATCCTGCGGTACGGCGGCGTGATCGCCACCTACGCCACCGGGAACGCCGAGCCGACCGTCCCGTACTGGTCGTTGGGGTTCAAGAACATCACCGTCCGGTTCCTCAGCAACGACGACTTCCCTGAGCCCGCCAACCAGGCGGCGGCGGCCGACCTGACCGCGGCGCTGGTGGCCGGCGACCTGCGCTACCCGATCGCGGCGCGGTTCCCGCTGGAGCAGATCGCCCGGGCGCAGGACCTGGCCGAGCACAGCGCGAGCCGCGGGCGGGTGGTCGTCGACGTCGACGCGACGATGACCTGACCCGGCGGGGCGCGGCTAGCGTTGGTCTCGCGCCCCGCGGCCCGCGAAAGCGGGCAACGAGACCAGAAAGGCGACGAGATGACGTACGTGATCGACCGGGCCGACCTGGGACGGCTGGCCGCGGAGGTCGCCGGCCCCGTGCTGGCGCCCGACGACAAGGGCTACGACGCCGAGACCGCGACCTGGAACGAGGCGCTGGTCGAGCACCCGGCCGTCGTGGTCGGTGCCACGTCCGCCGCCGACGTGCGGGCGGCGGTCCGGTTCGCCGCGGCGCAGCACCTGCCGGTCAGCGCGGTCGCCACCGGGCACGGCGCGCCGATGCCGGCCGACGGCGCGCTGATGATCAACCTCAAGCGGATGGACGGCGTCAGCGTCGACGCGGACGCGCGCACCGCCACCATGGGCGCCGCCATCAGGGCCGAGCAGCTCGTCAGCGCCGCGGCCGAGGCGGACCTGGCGTTCCTGGCCGGTTCTTCGCCCAACGTCGGCGTGGTCGGCTACACGCTGGGCGGCGGGCTCAGCTCCACGCTCGGGCGCAGCTACGGCTGGGCCGCCGACCACGTGCGGTCGGCCGAGATCGTCACGCCTGACGGCGAGCTCCGCCGGATCGACCCGGACCACGAGCCCGACCTGTTCTGGGCGGTCCGCGGCGGCAAGGGCAACTTCGGCGTGGTCACCTCGCTCACGATGGACCTGGAACCGCTGACCCGGCTGTACGGCGGCGGCATCTACTTCGGCGGCGAGCACGTCGAGGCGGTCCTCGACGCGTACCGGCGGTTGCTCGACGACGCCCCCGAGGAGCTGACGGTCTCTTTCGCGTTCCTGCGGCTGCCGGCGCTGCCGTCCGTGCCCGAGCCGTTGCGCGACCGGTTCTCCGTGCACGTCCGGATCGCCTACCTCGGCCCCGCCGCCGAGGGCGAGGCGATCATCGCGGACCTGCGGGCCGCCGCGCCCGCCCTCGTCGACTCGGTGGCCGAGATGCCGTTCACCGGCATCGCCGCGATCCATCAGGACCCCGTCGACCCGGTCCCGGCGTACGAGGTGTCGGCCCTGCTCGGCGATTTCCCCGCCGAGGCGGCCGCGGCGCTGATCGACGTCGCCGGTCCCGACGCCGACACCCCGTCGGTGATGACCGAGATCCGGCAGCTCGGCGGCGCGTTGGCCCGCGAGCCGGACGTGCCCAACGCGGTCGGCCACCGGGACGCGAGCTTCCAGCTCTTCGCGGGCACCTTCAGCGAGCCGGGCCGGGAGGAGGAGTTCCGCGCGCCGCTGGCGGCGCTCACCGACGCGCTGGCGCCGTGGGCGACGGGCGGCAAGCAGGCCAACTTCCTGACGGGCTACGACACCACAGTGGACGCTGTGGCGAAGGCCTACGAGCCGGACGTCTACCGGCGCCTGGTGGACGTCAAGGACGAGTACGACCCGGACAACATGTTCCGCATCAACCACAACATCGCGCCACGGCACTGACCTCCGGCCGTGAGAAGCCGACCATCGTGGGTAGATGCCGGGGCATGGATCTCAGCTACCTGCGGCCGATCTTCGCGCAACCCGGACCCTGGGCCTCGGTCTATCTCGATGCCTCACGCAGCGACGAGAGCGGTGGCCGCGAGGTCGACCTGCGCTGGCGGGCGCTCGCCGACCAGCTCGCGGAGCAGGGCGCGGACCAGCCGACGATCGACGTCATCGGTGACACGATCGCGAGCTACCCGACCCAGGAGGGCCGGTACGGGCTGGCCGCCTTCGCCCGCGCCGGGCGGGTCGCCCTGGTCGAGCCGATGAACGCCCCGCCCGCGGCGGACGAGGCCCGCTATACCGAGATCGCCCACGCCATGCCCCTCGTGGCGTTCCGTGGCGAGGACATCCCGTATGTCCGGGTCGTCGTCGACCGGGCCGGCGCGGATCTCGAGGGCCTCGCGGTGGCGACCACGCCGCGGCTGCGCGAGGTCGACCGGGAGGTGCGCGGGCGCGAGCAGTACCCGTTGCACAAGGCGCACATCGGCGGTGAGGACCGGATGGGCGACAACAACCGGGTCTCCGAGATCTGGAAGCGCAACGCCGGCGACGTCGCCGGGGCCACGGCCGAACTGGCCGAGGCGGTCGGTGCCGAGGTCGTGGTGGTGGGCGGCGACGTCCGTACCATCCCGATGTTCGTCGACAAGCTGCCGCGGCGCTGGCAGGAGCGGACGGTCCGGACCGACGCCGGGTCCCGCGCGGCCGGCGCCGACGAGGGCGCGCTGGACGACGTGACCATCCAGGCGATCGCGGACGTGGCCGACCGGCACACGCAGGAGGCGATCGACCGCTTCCAGGTGCAGCGGGCCGAGGACGTGGCGGCCAGCGGGCTGCCCGGCGTGGTTTCCGCCCTGCAGCGACGGCAGGTGGAGACGGTGCTGCTGGTCAACGACCTGTCCTCGACCGACACGCTGTTCGTCGGGCGCGACGACCCGTCGCTGGTCGCGGTCGACGCCGAGACGTTGCGGGCCGAAGGCGTCGAGGACCCGCTGCGGGTACGCGCGGACCAGGCACTGCTGCGGGCGATCACGGGTACGGACGCCGCGCTGGTGCTGGTCGGCCCGGACGAGGTGCCGCTGGAGCACGGGATCGGCGCGACGATGCGCTGGGCCGACCGGCCCGACGTGTGACTTATCGCACTAAGTCCGGTTCGTGACTAGCTGGTGGCGGTTTGCGGCTAGTTGCACGGGGTAGCCGACCGGGTGCGAGAGGTAACTACACGCACCTGGAGGAACAATGTCCAACCCACGCAGCTCACGGCCGGACGAACCGGTCCGTGACGGGGTCACGGACCGCAGCGGCACCTCCGGCAACGGGATGACCAGCGACGCGATGACCGGCCGGCATGCCGCGGACCCGATGGCGACCCAGGGCGGCCAGACACGGATGGAGTCGCAGGCCTACCCGGACGAGGGCCTGCCCGCCGCGGGCGCCGGCGCGTACGCGGGCCGACCCGATCCCCGCGAACGCGTTCAGCAGAGTGCCATCTCGGTGCCGAACGCGCTGCTGCTGATCGCCGGTGTCTGGCTGATCATCTCGCGCTTCGTCTTCGACTACCCGCTCGCGGGTTCGACCGCGGGCGGCGTGCTCAACGGCGTCGTCATCGGCATCGCGGTGGCGATCCTGGCGCTGGTGCGGATGTCCGCGTACCGGTCGAACCCGATGGTCGACGTGGTCGCCATGGTGGCCGGCGGCTGGATGATGGCGTCGCCGTGGGCGTTCGGGTACGCGCACTTCGGCTCGAACGGCCGTCCCGGCTGGAGCGACATCATCGTCGGTGGCTTCATCATCTTCTTCGGCCTGCTCGGCGCCGCGGGTCAGCTCGCGCGCCGGTCCAGGGCCGGGTCCCGGATGGGGATGAGCGGGATGATGCACCGCGGTGGCGGTGGTCGCCTGGCGACCCGCTAGCGGAGGGCTCGAAGGGCCGGGGGTCGACCCCCGGCCCTTCGCCTGCCCGCCTCAGCCTGCGCGCCTCAGCCTGCCCGCCTCAGCGCAGTCGCAGGCGACCGATCGGCACGGCGCCGGCGTCCAGCCACCGCTCGACACTGCCGGCGTAGGCCTTGACGAGCACGCCCTCGGTGCGGTGGGTCGCGATCAGCGCCGCGGCGGCGTCGGCGTCGTGGCCCCGCAGCCGCAGCGCCGCGTAGGTGATCAGCACCGATCGCCGGCGCCCCTGATGGCAGTGCACCAGGACACCGGAGCCCGGCTCCTCCGTGAGCACGTCCGCGACGTAGCGGGCGGCCGCCGACCAGAGCCGCGGATGCTGCGGCTGCCCGAAGTCCCACATGGGCGCGTGCACGACGCGGGCGGGCCCGAACACGGCCCGCTCGGCCGCGAGATCCTGCGACAGCCACGTCTGGCTGGTGGCGCGGCAGTTGATCACGTGGGTGACGCCCGCGTCCCGCAGCAGCGGCAGGGTGCGCCCGGTCGGCAGGCTCCCGACCGCGATGTGCTCCTCGCCGATCCAGCTGAGCCAGGAGTTGCGGGGGTTGGGCTTGTAGAACCGCGTGCTGTGCCGGTGGTACCAGCTACGCCAGTTGTCCACGATGGAGCCGTCGCCGGCCGCGGCGCTGTCGAGGAACCCCATGCGCCAATGATCCCAGATCAACTAACCGGCCCTGGGAGGTTCGTCCGTCGATGTCCGGTCCGCGGCCAGCTCGTCGCCGAGCGGGGTGCGGCGGTAGAGGACCGAGCGGCCCGCACGCGTGCGTTCGACGAGGCGGGAGTGCAGGAGCACGGCCAGGTGGTCGCCGACGCCTCCGACCGACATGCGCAGGGCCGTCGCGAGCTGGCTGGTGCTGGCGGGGTCGGCCAGGGACGTGAGCAGCAGCGCGCGGGAGCGGCCGAGCAGTGCCGCGAGCTGGTCCGGTGCCTCGGGCCGGCCGCGTTCGAGCAGGGTGCCGACACCGCGGGCCGGGTAGACGATCGCCTTGGGCCACGGGTCGTCGGCGAAGACACCGACCTCCGGCCAGACGAACACCGAGGGCACCAGCAGCAGGCCGGCGCCGCCCAGCGCGACCGTGGGCCCGTCGTCGTCGACCAGGTCGATGCCGCCGTCGCGCCAGCGGACCCCGGGATGGAGCCCGGCCAGGGCGGCCGCCCAGCCACCCGAGCCCAGCAGCCCGGCGCGGTGTGTCACGTCGCGCTCGCACAGCTGCCGCAGCTCCGGCCAGTCCTGCGCGAGCAGCGCGTCCCAGGCACCGGCGAACGCGGCGGCGATCTGGTCGAGGACGTCCGGCGCGGTCAGCACCGCCCGGGCGGCCGGTGTCGCGTCGAGGCGCCGGCGCAGGTAGAAGTCGATCTCGGCCCGCACGGCGTCGGCCGGGGCGGCGCGCAGCGCGGCGAGGTCGTCCTCGATCGTCTGGCCGAGCCGGGCCGGCGGCGGCACCAGGAACGTCGCGCCCGACCGGGGCAACTGCAGGGTGAGGACCGCCTGCATCGCCGCCGTGGTGCGCAGCGGTGCGAACCGCGGGCGCAGCCGGGTCAGCCAGGACCCGGGCACGCCCCTGCGGCTGGGATCCGCCAGGGCCCGCAGCAGCCGTTCCAGTTCCAGGACGGGGGAGTACGCGAACCGCGTGCGCAACAGGTCCTCGGTGCCCACCGCGAACCGCGTCATCGCCCGACCTTACGTCCCCCGGCGAAACAGTGTGCCGGCGAACGACGCTGCCGCAGGCTCGGCGCCATGACCGCGACGCAGCGCCCGGCCACGTACCGCGAGGTGTTCGCGGAGCCGTCCTTCCGCGCCCTCTTCGCGGCCCAGTCCCTGGCGGTCGGCGCCGTCTCCCTGCAGATCTACGCGCTGTCCGTCCTGGTCTACGCGGCCACCGGCTCGCCGTTGCTCAGCGCCGTCGCGTTCGGCGCGGGCTTCCTGCCCCAGTTCGTCGGCGGCCTGCTGTTGGGCTCGCTCCCGGACCGGCTGCCGCCGCGACCGCTGATCGTGGCCGGCTATCTCGTGGAGATGACCCTCGCCGGCGTGCTCGCGCTCGCCGACCTCCCGGTCGCGACCAGCCTCGCCCTCGTCGCCCTGGTCGCCGTCGGCACCCCCGTGTTCGCCGGGTCGGCCCTGCGCGTCATCGCCGACCGGCTGACCGGCGACGCGTACGTCCTCGGCCGTTCCGTCTCCACCATGTCCTCCTCCGCCGCGCAGTTGCTCGGGCTGGCCGCTGGCGGCGTCGCCGTCGCCGCGCTCGGCCCGCGCAACGCCCTGCTCGTCGCGGCGGCCGGCCACCTGCTCGCCGCCGTCACCGTCCGATTCGGACTGCCCGCCGAGGCCGTGACCGGTGCCAGGCGCGGCTCCGCGGTCCGCGACAGCCTGACCGGCGCCCGCGGCCTGCTCACCGATCGTGTCCTGCGCCGGCTGCTGCTGGCCCAGTGGCTGCCGCTGTGCTTCGTCGTCGGCGCCGAGGCCCTGCTCGTCTCGTACGCGGCGAGCCGCGGCTTCGCGAGCGGGGCGGGCGCGCTGCTGATGGCCGCCCCGCCCGCGGGCATGTTGCTCGGCAACGCCGTGGCCGGCCGTCTCCTGCGCCCCGCGGTACGCGAACGGCACACGGGCACCCTGCTGTTCCTGCTCGGCGCCCCACTGCTCGGCCTGGCCGCCACACCTCCGCTGGTGGTGACCGCGGGGCTGCTGGTGCTCTCCGGCGCCGGTTTCGCCTACGAGGTGGGCCTCCAACGCCGCTTCCTCGCCGCGGCCCCGGACGACCGCCGCGGCCAGGTCTTCGCGCTGCTCGCCACGGGCGTGATGGTGTTCCAGGGCACGGGCCCGCTGCTCGTCGGCGCCGCGGCGCAGGTGACCACCCCCGCGGTGGCCATCGCCGCCGCCGGACTGGCCACCCTGCTGGTCGCGCCGTTCCTGCGGCGCATCGACCGACCGCGGCGTCGGGGCGGAAGCGGGGTGCGGGCTGGATAGGCTGCCGCCGTGGGGCTGTTCGGGCGGGACTTCGAGTGCGCCGCGCTCGACAGGCTGCTCGCGGAGGCACGGTCCGGGCGCAGCGCGGCGCTGGTGCTGCGCGGTGAGCCGGGTGTCGGCAAGACCGCCCTGCTGCGGTACGCGCGAGGCGCGGCACCCACGGCGCACGGTGTCAGCGGTGTCGAGCACGAGGCCGACTTCCCGTACGCCGCCCTGCACCGGTTGCTGCTCCCGCTGTTGGCGCGCCGGGACCACCTGCCCGACCGGCAGCGGGCGGCCCTGGAGGTCGCCTGCGGTCTCGCCGACGGCCCCCCGGCCGACCTGTTCCTGGTGAGCCTCGCGTCGCTGACCCTGCTGGCCGGCAGCGGCGCCCCCGCACTGCTCGTCGTCGACGACGCCCAGTGGCTCGACCAGGAGTCACTGCGGGCATTGGCGTTCGTCGGCCGCCGGCTCCACGCGGAAGGCCTCGTGCTGTTGTTCGGTCTGCGGACCGGTCCCGCCGACGCCGGCGTCCTCGCGGGCCTGCCGGTGCTGGACGTTCGCGGGCTGCCCGCGGAGCCGGCCGTGGACCTGCTCACCGAAATCGTCGGCGGGCCGGTCGATCCCGACCTGGCGCGCCGGATCGCCGAGGCGACGGGCGGCAACCCGCTCGCCCTCACCGACCTCGCCCGCGAGCTGACCACGGCCCAGCTCCACGGGTCGGCGCCGCTGACCGAACCGGTCCCGATCGGCAGCCGCCTGGAGACGCACTACTCGGCCCGGGTCCGGGCGTATCCCGCGCCCACCCGGACCTGGCTGCTGCTGGCGGCCGCGAACGGGGGTAGCACGGACACGACCGTGGCCGCCGCCGCCCGACTCGGCCTCACCGCCGCGGCCGCCGCGCCGGCAGAGGCCGACCGGCTCGTCACCGGGTCGCCGCCGGTCGAGTACCGGCACCCCCTGGTCCGGTCGGCCGTCTACGGCAGCGCGGCACCGGCCGACCGGCGGGCCGTGCACGCCGCGCTGGCCGCCGTGACCGACGCCGGGATCGACGCGGACCGTCGGGCCTGGCACCTCGCGGCCGCCGCGACCGGCCCGGACGAGTCGGTGGCCGGCGAGCTGGAGCGCGGCGCGGGCCGCGCCGGCGCGCGGGGCGGCCACGCCGCCCGGGCCGCCTTCCTCGCCAAGGCCGCGGAACTGTCCCACGACCCACACCGGCGGGCGGCCCGGCTGGTCCGGGCGGCCGAGGCCGCCCACGCGGCCGGCGCCGCGGGTCGGGCGCTGCACCTGCTGGAGCAG
>NZ_BONE01000136.1 GCF_016862555.1 Asanoa siamensis
CCTGGGTCCGCCGCAGCCCGGTCATCCACTTCGAGACAGGCCCTAAGGGTAGGACGTCAGCCGAACTGGGCGAGGCGGGCCCGGGACGCGCCGCGGATCGTGGTGAACGCCCCGCCGGCCACGAACTTGTGGAGCCGGGCGCTGGAGGCCATCGCGTGCACGCCGCTCGAGCCGTTGCCGTCGGCCGCCCAGGGCAGCAGCGCGCCGCCCGCCTCGTTGGCCGCGGCCAGCTTCACCCGCCGGGTGTTGCCGTCGACGCAGGAGCCCTTGTCGCCGGTCCGGGCCGACTTGCACACGTTGTCGAAGTGCCCGCCGATGTAGACGACCCGGTCGAGCACCGCCACGGCCTGCGCGTCGCCGTCCATGGTCAGCGTCCACCGACCCGCGCCCGACGTGCTGAACGCACCGAGCCGGCCGCCGGGGCCACCCATCGCGGCGTAGACGCCCGACGCGCCGATCGCCAGCCCGCGGACCATGTCGCTCGCCCGCGAGGTGAAGCCGGTGTCGACGGCACCGCTGGTCGTGACGGCCGCCAGGTGCCGCGTACCCGAGGCGCTGTTGATCGAGCTGAAGCTGCCGCCGACGTAGATCCGCCGGCCGGACGCGACGACCGCGTACACGGTGCCGCCGGCCCGCGGCCGCCAACCCGTGACCGCCCCGGTGTTCTGGTCGAACGCGGCCAACTGGTGGATGGCCTCGCCGTTCACGCTGGTGATCGACCCGCCGGCGTACAGCCGCCCGTTGGCGACCGCCAGCGCGTAGGGCACGCCCGTCAGCGACTGCTTGAACGAGTTGTGCACCGCCCCGCTGCCGCCGTCGATCCGGGCCAGGCCGTCGCGGCGTACCCCGCTGATCGTGGTGAAGGCGCCACCGACGAAGACCGCGCGGCCGGAGACGGCGATCGCGCGGACGGAGTTGTCCGCCGCCGGGGCCCAGCCGAGCAGCGCACCGGTGCGGGCGTTGACCGCGGCGAGCCGGTTGCGCGCGTACGTGCGGCCGCCGGAGGTCACGCTGGTGAAGTCACCGCCGACGTAGAGGGTGTCGCCGGAGTACGCGGTCGCCTGCACCGTGCCGTTGAAGGTCGGCAGCGGGTCGGGCGTGACCTTGGCGACCACGGCCAGTGCCGGTGACGCCGGCAACAGGAGCGTCGCGGTGGCGGCGACAGACGCGAGGAGACCAGCAACTTTGCCCAGTAATTTCACAGAAACAAGGTATATGGGGGATTAGCAACTTCCGCTGATCCGCCGCGCGAAACACGAACGGCGTCGCCACGCCGTCACCGCCGCGCCCGGTGTGCGAGAGTCGCTCGCGTGGACATCGCGGTGATCGGTCTCGGTCTCATCGGCGGGTCGGCGCTGCGCGCCCTGGCGTCCCGCGGGCACCGCGTCCTCGGCTACGACGCCGACCCGGCCACCCGGGCCACCGCGCGCACCGCCGCCGCCCGCGCGCCGCAGCACTCCCGCTGGCAGGTCACGGGCACGATCCGGGACGCCGTCGCGGGCGCCCGCCTGGTGGTCGTCGCGGTCCCGTTGACGGCGTTGCCGCGGGTCCTCGACGAGATCGCCGCGGCCGGCTACAGCGGGCTGGTCACCGACGTCACCTCGGTCAAGACCCCGGTGCGGCTGCTGGTCGAGCAGCGGTTGCAGGGCCGCCACCAGCGGCTGGCCGGCTTCGTCGGCGGTCACCCGATGGCCGGCAAGGAGACATCCGGGTTCGCCGCGGCCGACGCCGACCTGTTCCGGGACTGCGCCTGGGTGCTCTGCTTCGAGCCGGGCAGCACCTCGCTGGCCGACTGGCTCGACCTCGCCGAACTGGTCATCGACCTCGGCGCGCGGGTGGTGCCCACCACGGCCGAGGAGCACGACCGGGCGGTGGCGACCGTCAGCCACGTACCCCATCTGCTGGCCACCGCCCTCGCCGCCGCGGCGGCCGACCCGCTCGCCGGCGCCCTGGCCGCGGGGTCGTTCCGGGACGGCACCCGCGTCGCGGCGACCCGACCGGAACTGATCGCGGCGATGTGCGGCGGCAACGCGCCGGCCGTCGGGCCGGCCCTGGACGGCATCATCGCGGCCCTGCGGGACGCCCGCGCCGCGCTCGACGCGCCCGACCCGATCGCGGCGCTGTCGCCGTGGCTCGCGCCCGGTCACGCGCAGCGGACCGGCTGGCCGGCTCCGCTCGCCGCGCCGCTGGACATCCCGGCCCGCCCCGACGCCCTGCTCCGGCTGGGCCGGGCCGGAGGTTGGGTGCGCGCCGTCGCGCCCGACCGGGCGACGGTGACCGTCGTCAGACCCGCTCCCCACGGTCCAAACGAATTGTTCGACGATCTGTGACGATCGCGGTCACGAGGTCGTGCGGCGTCACGTCGAACGCCGGGTTGACAGCCGGCGCGCCGCTGATCACCTCGGCACCCGCGCGGTCCTCGATCTCCACGTCGGCGCCGGTGGCGGTGTCGACGTCCACGGTAGACTCCGGCGCGACGACGACGAACGGGATGCCGGCCCGGCGGGCGCCCAGCGCGTGGGCGTAGGTGCCCACCTTGTTCACCGTGTCGCCGTTGCCGCAGATCCGGTCGGCGCCGAGCACGACGGCGTCGACCTCGCCCCGAGCCATCAGGAAGGGTCCGGCCCCGTCGACCGAGACCCGGAAGTCGACGCCGAGGCGGCCCAGCTCCCAGGCGGTCAACCGGGCGCCCTGCAGCAGCGGCCGGGTCTCGCTCGCGATCACCGGGCCGAGCGTGCCCCGGCGGTGCAACTCGGCGACGACGCCCAGGGCCGTGCCGCCGACGACGGCCGCGAGCGCGCCGGTGTTGCAGTGGGTGAGTACCCGGGGCGCCGCGCCGCACAGCTCCGTCAACAGGTCGGCGCCGCGGGTCGCCATCGCGGCCGAGGCGGCGATCTCCTCGTCGCGCAGCGCGTCGGCCTCGGCGAGCACCGCGTCGAAACCCTCCGGCAGCCGCGCCGCCGCGCGTCGGGCACCGCGGGCCAGGTTGACCGCCGTCGGCCGGGCGTTCGTCACCAGGTTCACGGCGGCGCGCAGGCCGTCGCCCTGGTGCTGTTTGGCCGCCAGCGCGACGCCGTAGGCCCCGGCCACGCCGAGCGCCGGCGCACCGCGTACCGCCAAGGTCTGGATCGCGTCGACCAGGTCCTCCACGGTCGCGATCCGGCGAACCTCGAGCCGCCCCGGCAACAGCGTCTGGTCGATGAGCTCGACGGCCCCGTCCACCCAGTCGATCGTGCGCATGACTCCCACGCTAGGTCAGTAAGCCGGCCGTGTCCGGGGGCGGTGGCCGGGCACACAGGTGGGTAGGTTCGAGGCGTGACGACCCCGCGTGACCCCGTCGCCGATCTGCGGCGCATCGCGTTCCTGCTCGAACGGGCCAACGAGGCGACCTACCGCGTACGGGCGTTCCGCTCCGCGGCGAAGACGCTCAGCGCCCTGCCGGCCGAGGAGGTCGCCCAGCGCGCGGCGGCCGGCACGCTGACCGAGCTGTCCGGCGTCGGCGACGTCACCGCCCGCTGCGTGGCGGAGTCGCTGGCCGGCGAGGAGCCGGTCTACCTGCGCCGCCTGCTCGCGACCGAGGGCGTCGACCTCGACGACGCGGCGGCCGCGCTGCGCTCGGCGCTGCGGGGCGACTGCCACACGCACTCGGACTGGTCCGACGGCGGCTCACCGATCGAGGAGATGGCGCTGGCGGCGGTCGAGCTGGGCCACGAGTACGTGGTGCTGACCGACCACTCGCCGTCGCTGAAGGTGGCGCGAGGTTTGACCGCGGACCGGTTGAAGAAGCAGCTCGACTACGTGGCCGCGGTCAACGCCGCGCTGCCGCAGGGTTTCCGGATCCTCACGGGCATCGAGGTCGACATCCTCGCGGACGGGTCGCTCGACCAGACCGACGAGCTGCTGAGCCGGCTGGACGTGGTGGTGGGCTCGGTACACAGCGGGCTGCGCGACGACAGCGCCCGGATGACCCGCCGAATGCTCCGGGCGATCGAGAACCCACACCTCGACGTGCTGGGGCACTGCACGGGCCGGATGGTCGCCAACCGCCCTGCGGGCGCCGAAGGCCCGGGCGACCGGGGCCACCGCAAGCGGCTGCGCCCACCATCGGACTTCGACGCGGCGGCGGTGTTCGCGGCGTGCGCCGCACACGGCAAGGCCGTGGAGATCAACTCGCGCCCGGAGCGGCAGGACCCGCCGAAGCGCCTGATCCGCCAGGCCTTGGAGGCGGGCTGCGTCTTCACGATCAGCACGGATGCCCACGCGCCGGGCCAACTGGACTGGCAACGCTTCGGCTGCGAACGCGCGGCCTTGTGCGGCGTGTCCGCGGACCGCGTGGTCAACACCTGGAAGGCGGACCAACTCGTCGACTGGGCCGCCGGCCACTCGGCGTAGGCGAGGCAATTGACGTCTCGATAGTGGAGCCACCGCCCGAGGTGGGCCAGCGACTGTCACTGCGACTTAGTGCACTGAAGTCCCTGCGGGGTTATTGGTCGATGGGGGTGGCTGAAGCCCAGTACCCCTCAAAGAGGGCACGCAATTCTACGGCCTGGTCACTTCGATTCAGCTCTGAATGATTGCCGGAATAGATCGTCCCCACGTCCGGCACGTTCCTGGCGGTCGATGATCCGATAATCCACCGGTCATGAGTGTCGCGGATGAGCTTACTGTCAATCGCGCGCCACTCGATACTGATGCTCTTATGAGCAAGCTCGGCTACCAAATCGTGGTAGTCGCGAAGCGCCTTTCGACCAGAGTTCTGCTGTAGCTTGAGCGAGATTATCCTGATTTCAGCTATTTGCCTCCCGTCCGCAACTTCCCACAGGTTCTCCAGCGCAATTGGGAGAAAGTGCTTGTCGAGCCAGTAGATGAATCCGTCGCACTCGCGAAGAATCCGCCGGAGCCATGCCCTGTTGCCGAAGGGAGTGGCACGGCTGACAAAAACACTGGCCGGCACCGTTTCCATCTGTGCCGGGTGGATCAACACTTCGATTGTGCCCTTGCTGTAACGGATGACCCCAGTTGTTGACATGAGTGTGAGCAAAGATCCAAGGGATCTATCGGTCAGGCCGTCGCCCATCCCCTGATTTCGCAAAATCGATTCCGCGTTCCCTTTATCGGCGTTCGGGACACCGCTAAGGAACTGGCAGATCACACCGACTGCCGGGTAGTCGATCAAAATCGCCTGAAGGGCGGCCCGAGCGGAATCTTCATCTCTTTGAACGAACTTGGCCGTGAAGTACTTTGTTCCGCTCTCGGTCAGCGAGCCGTCGCCGTCAACAAGGCCTATCGCCGACAGGAACCTGCTGTCGCTGTCCGCTACTGCCCGTTTCTCACCAATGGACTTGAGGATAGCTTCGTAGTTGACCCAAGCCTTAGTCGGGTAGATCGCCATCGACTACCTCAGCACTCGACGGTAGGATTTCAACCAGCTTTTGAAGCTCCTCCATCACCTTGCCGACTTGAATGAACGCGGCTGGCGGCAGGGCTCCTTCCATCGTCACCTGGAGCAAGATCTCGCCGCCGGCTATTGGAAGCGACTGCCTAAGTACCGGCATCTTTTGTGGCTGCTCTGGTGGGGTCGGTCGGGCGTGGCCTCGGTCCGCCGGCTGGTGGGGGATATGCGGCGTATCGATTCGCTCATGCGGATCTAGGGACGCGGCCGATCGGTCCGGCAGGAACCTGAATTTGTCGGCACCGACTTTCTCAGCAAGTCCTACCATCTCGGCGCTTTCTACGAGGCTCTTCACGAAACGATCTTTTGAGCCAACCCGCCACCTTATGATTTCCTACGGCGGAGTTCCCGACCAAGGTGAAGTCAACTGGTCGTTCCTTGGCGGAGTCTTGGTACACCCTCCAAAAGAGTCCGCTTCCCTTGAAGCTTTCGAGAAGGGCTTGTGCCTCTTGTTCGGGTGACGGCGGATGCGCAATCGTCATCGCGGTATCGGTCAGGGTGTACTGTTCGAGTTTCCCGGTTATGAAGCCCCAGTCCTTGAGTGAGGCGATCTTTTGGCGAAACGGGCCACTAGTGTGCGATCGGTGGCCAGCGTAACCGGCCAATGCCTGAGCTGAATGGTTCCGGCCGTGAGCCCCAGCCGCTTTGACTAGCGCGACGACCTCAGGAAGCGGATGCCACGGGAAGCTCGCCCCCTGCTCTCGCGGGGTATCCGGCGATTTTGATGATGAGGCTGCAGCCATTTGGGGCACCTCTTTGGCTATTGGATTCTGGGGACACGATCTTACCGCCGTCGACGGATTCCGGGGGCGCCGCTTGCTGTTAGCACTAATGTACGGAAGCTACTCATGAGAGTCGTTCGCAGTATCGGAGTTTGGCGATCATTCCCATGAGCCGATCGCCCTGACATGGCCCAGCCATCCGGGGGCGGTCGGCTCAGCAATCAGGATCTTGGCCCTGGACGATCGGGTTGGGGGCTTGGTCGGTCGTCGGATGCTGGTCGGACACCCGTCGCGGTCATCGGGCCGCCGGGGCTCGGTCTCAGTTCTGGTCTCGTTCGTTGACGTACGACCGCGTTCGAGGGGGTTCAGGCGTGGCTCCGAGCAGCGGGTTGGCCGAGTTGGAACCGTGCCGAATCCTGGGTCCAGACCTCGAAAGCGTGTGAGGGTTTACGCCCTCCGCGGGTTCAAATCCCGCCACCACCGCCGTTGAGCGCCCGCTGGTCCGTACGGACCGGCGGGCGTTTTTCTGTGCTGTCTCCCTTCTTACACATCGTGCGTGGTCGCACGATGCCGTAGATCTCGACAACAGTGTGTGGCACACACTATTGTTTCACTCATGGGAAGCGATGAGATCCTCCGGACCCACCTCCAGGAGCTCCGGCGGGGGACGGTCGTGGTGGCGAGCCTGATCGCGTTGCGCGAGCCCGACTACGGCTACGCGTTGCTGCAGCGGCTCACCGGTCACGGCTTCCCGGTGGACGCCAACACGCTCTACCCGCTGCTGCGGCGCCTCGAGGACCAGGGGCTGCTGACCAGCGAGTGGAACACGCAGGAGAGCCGGCCGCGCAAGTTCTACCGGACCAGCGACCAGGGCGAGTCGGTGTTGGGCACGCTGCTCGACGACCTGGCCGCCGTGCAGACCTCCATGACAGGCCTGATCGAAGGAGTGGACCGATGAGTTCCCTGACCGACCGCTACCTCGCCGCGACCCTGGGGTCGGTGCCGGCGGCGCGCCGCGACGAGATCGCCAGCGAGTTGCGCGGCTCGATCGAGGACATGATCGAGGGCAAGGTGGCCGACGGCCACGCCGCGGCCACCGCCGAGCGCGAGGTGTTGACCGAGATGGGCGACCCGGCCGTGCTGGCCGCCCGCTATGCCAACCGCCGGCTGCAGCTCATCGGGCCGGCCTACTACCTGATCTGGCTGCGGCTGCTGAAGCTGCTGCTCGCGTTCGTGCCCGCGGTGGTCGGCATCGTGGCCGGACTCGTCGAGTTGGCCGACGGGGCCCGCGCCGGCGACGCGATCGGGGAGGGCATCGGGACGGCGATCGAGGTCGCGGTGCAGGTCGCGTTCTGGGTGACGCTGACGTTCGCGGTGCTCGAGCGGACCAACACGCCGCTGAACCTGCCGGCGTGGAGCGTCGACCGGTTGCCCGAGCACACGAGCGGTGAGCGACAGTCGCGCCTGGCCGACTGTGTCGCCTCGGTGGGTGTGCTCGCGCTGCTCGTCGCGTACCTGCCGGTGCAGCACTTCCGGTCGTTCGTCACCACCACCGACGGCGCCAACCTGCCGATCCTGGACCCGGCGCTGTGGACCTTCTGGCTGCCGTACCTGATGGTCGTGCTGGTGTTGACCGCCGGTTTGGAGATCGCGAAATATCGCGCCGGGGGCTGGACCTGGCCGCTGGTCGGCGTCAACGCGGTGCTCAACGTCGCCTTCGCGGTGCCGGTAGTCTGGCTGCTGCTGCGCGATCGCCTGCTCAACCCCGACTTCGTGGCGCGGTTCGAGTGGCTGAGCCAGCCGGCGCACCTCGACCGGGTGGCCACCATCGCGGTGGTGGTGACGATCGTGATCGCGGTGTGGGACGTCGTCGCGAGCGTCAGCAGTTGCCGACGCCGTAGGTGAAGAGGCGTTGCACGTCGGCGGTGTAGCCGACGACGGCCTTGCGCACCGTCTGCCCGTCGTGCATGAAGAGGTACGCGCGGTCGCCGCTCGTCACCATCAGCCCGTCGAACTGGTAGCTGCCCGCCGGCGCGACCATCGCCGTCGCCTGTGGATAGGCCGCGCGGACGGTCGCGAGCGGGGTGCCGACACCGACGCCCTCGGGCGTGGTCAGCGGCGGGTTGACCCAGAGGAGCACCAGGCGGCCGTCGGCGAAGACCGGGTGCGCCGCCCGGGAGTCGGCTTCGGTGAGGACCGGACCGCAGGCGTTCACCGGCCTGGCCAGCGCACCTTGGCTGGTCAGGTCGGTATCGCTGGCGCCGAGGCGGACGTCGCTGACGCCGGTGAAGTCGACGGTGCCGGAGGTCCGGGAAGCGGTCGACGCGGTCGGGCTGGCGTAGGCCGGCGACGGTCGCTGCGTCACCGCATAGCCCGCGAAGAGCGCGAACAGGGCAAGCGCAACGATGACCAGGGGGACGAACCGTGGCTTCATGTGACCTCCCAAGCACACAACGTAGTCCTTATCCACAGGTTTATCCACAGCGTGTGGATAGAACGTGTGTACGAGGGGCAGCGGGCTGACCTGGGCCTACGCGCTGCGGTCGACGCGCTGATCCGTCAGCCGGGGGTCGGCGAAGTCACGGTTGTCGACAACCAGCTCGGCGCGGCCGCGCGGGCGGACCTCGTCGAGATAGCGGCTCTCGCCCGGGATGTACTTGGTGCGGTAGCGCCGCTCGGCCTCCGCCGCCGACTCCATCCACGCCTGGTCGCGGGCGATGCCCCGGCGCAACACCTCGTCCAGCGGAATGTCGACGAAGATCCGCAGGTCCCAGTGCGGGTCGAGCTCGGGGCGCTGGAGGAAACAGCCGTCGGCGACGAGGACCGCGTCGTCCGTGGCCTTCCAGGCCGGTTCGTCGCTCCGCTCGAGTGCGGCGAAGTCCATCAGCGCGGCGCGATAGCGCCGACTCCCGCCGGGCCCGAGCGGCAGCAGCAGCTCGTCGCGGATCCCGTCGTTGTCCCACGAGTCCAGGTAGTAGCTCTCGGGGGAGTCCCGCGGAAACCTGGTCCGGACGGCGACGGCCCTCTTGCCGGCGGCCGAGCAGCCGTCGACCGCCACTCATACGGGATGCGGGCGCTCCACCGCGAGCGCGGCGTCCGCCAGGGCCGTCAGCACCCGCTGCCGCTGGCTCACCACGGCCTCCCGCATGGTCGTCGCGGAATGGACGAAGGGCCGGCCCGTGATGGACCGGCCCGTTCGGGAATGTCGCTGGATTCCTGCGGAGGATACGAGATTCGAACTCGTGAGGGTGTTAACCCAACACGCTTTCCAAGCGTGCGCCCTAGGCCTCTAGGCGAATCCTCCGTCGCACAGGATACAGGTCCGCCCGCGGCGTTCCAGGCCACCCCAAACCCGGCGTCGGGTCGGTCCGGGTAAGCTGGGTGCAACCTCTCGTGCGGCGTACATCCTGTGAACCTCCCCAGGGCCGGAAGGCAGCAAGGATAAGCGGGCTCTGGCGGGTGCACGAGGGGCCTTTACTTTCTCTAGGCCCAGTGCGACTGCGCGGCGTACCAGCCCAGTTGCAGGCGGGTCCGCACCCCGGCCAGCTCCATCATCCGCGATACGCGCCGTTGCACCGTGCGCATCGACATGCCGAGCTGCGACGCGATCGCGGCGTCCGTGAGGCCGGCCAGCAGGAGAGCCAGCACCTGGCGGTCGACCGGGAAGAGCGTCCCGTCGGCCGGCTGCTCGTGGAGCGCGCCGTCGGGGGCCAGGGTGAGCGGGCGGGCCTGCTGCCAGACCGCGTCGAACAGGGCCTGCAAGGCGTCGAGCAGGCCGCTGCGGTGCACGACGATGGCGGTGGGCAGGTTGGTCTCGTCGGCCATCGGGAGCACGCCGATCGCCCGGTCCGCGATCACCAGCTTGATGGGTACGCGTTCCGCGACGCGTACCTCCTCGCCCGCGCCCAGGGCCTCGATGGCGTCGGCCGTGCCGCCGTCCTGCTCCAGCACCTCGCGTTCGACGACGACGCGGTAGCGGACGCCGCGGCGCAGGCCCTCCCGTTCCGCCTGGTTGTCGGCCCGGCTGACGGCGAGCGTGGTCGCGGTGACCAGGGCCTGCACCTCGTCGGTCGCGGTCGTTTGGAGCTGCTCGAACCGCCGGCCGATCACGTCGACGCCGGTCACGACCTCGACCAGGTCGCCGGCGGCGCGGTCGGCCGCGGCGGCGCGGTAGCGGGCGGCCAGGTTGGCCAGCTCGAGCTCCGCCCGGCGGAGCTGGTCGCGGCGCTGGGTGACCAGCGGGCCCAGGGCGAAGGTCGGGGAGCTGGCGATGTAGCGGCCGCCGGAGCGGGCGGCCAGGCCCAGGCCGTGCAGGCCCGCCAGGAGCGCGTCGGCCTCGGGCAGGGTCGTGTCGAGCGCGGCGGCGAGCTCTTCGGTGGTGGCCGCCGGGCGGGCTACCAGCTCACGGTAGGCGGCCTCTTCGATGGGCCGCAGCCCGAGCGCGGCGAGCGGCGAGGTGTCGGTCACGGTGTTACTTCCCCCAGGTCAAGCGCTGGCGAGTATGCGCCATGACCTAAATACGACGCAAGCGGGGCGTCCCGCCGCTGTCGTGCGTGTGCCACTGTGTGCGAAGTCGGCGCAGGCCCCTCACCCCCCAACTGCGCCGGCTACCTCGTCCGATGTCCGGGCGTCGCCGATCACTGTTGGTGGCGTCCGGATCACCGTTATGGGGCGGGCATCCCGTCGTACCGGCGTGAGAGGCTTAGGCCCTGTCTCGAAGTGGTGACCGGGCTACGCCGGACCCAGCCGCCGCCTGGAACCACGCCGGTCACACCCGGAAACGACACCGCTATCCGGGCGCGCCCGGCGCGGCCCCAGCCGACGCTTGGGCCTAGCCTCGCTTCGGCCCCCACTCCGAGACAGGGCCTAGCCGTTGGGAGGGGGATCGTGGCGCTCGCGCTCTACCGCAAATACCGGCCCCGGACATTCGCCGAGGTGATCGGCCAGGAGCATGTGACCGAGCCGCTGTCGCAGGCGTTGCGGAGCGGTCGGCTGCACCATGCCTACCTGTTCTCCGGGCCGCGTGGCTGCGGCAAGACGTCCAGCGCGCGCATCCTCGCCCGGTCGCTCAACTGCGAACGTGGGCCCACTCCCGAGCCCTGTGGGGTCTGTGCGTCGTGCCGGTCGCTCGCCACCGACGGCTCCGGCTCGATCGACGTGATCGAGATCGACGCGGCGAGCCACGGTGGCGTCGACGACGCCCGTGAGCTGCGCGAACGCGCCTTCTTCGCCCCGGCGGCCAGCCGCTTCAAGATCTACGTGATCGACGAGGCGCACATGGTCTCGACCCAGGGCTTCAACGCTCTGCTGAAGCTGGTCGAAGAGCCGCCCGACTACGTCAAGTTCATCTTCGCGACGACCGAGCCCGACAAGGTCCTCGGCACGATCAAATCGCGTACGCACCATTACCCCTTCCGGCTGATTCCGCCGGGAATTCTGCGGCCTTATCTCGAGCAGCTCGCCGACGCCGAAAACGTGAAGATCGAGCCGGCCGTCTTCCCGCTGGTCGTCCGGGCGGGCGGTGGCAGCGCCCGCGACTCCCTGTCGGTGCTCGACCAGCTGATCGCCGGCGCCGGGCCCGAGGGTGTCGGCTACGCGCGCGCGGTCGCCCTGCTCGGCGTGACCGACGCCGCCCTGATCGACGAGATGTGCGACGCGCTGGCGGCGGGCGACGGCGCGGCGGCGTACGCGACGATCGACCGGGTCGCCGAGGCCGGCCACGACCCGCGCCGCTTCGCGTCGGACCTGCTGGAGCGGCTGCGCGACCTGATCGTCATGCAGCAGGTCCCCGACGCGGCGGCCAAGGGCCTGATCGACGGCCCGGCCGACCAGCTCGAACGGATGAGCGCGCAGGCCCAGCGGCTGGGCCCGGCGACGCTGTCCCGGTGCGCCGACATCGTGCACAACGGCCTGATCGAGATGCGCGGCACCACCGCGCCGCGGCTGCTGCTCGAGCTGATCACCGCCCGCATGCTGCTGCCGGCGGGCGACGAGGGCGGCCTGCGGCAGCGGGTCGAACGCATGGAACAGCGCCTGGCCCGCGGCGCCGATTTTGATGACGACTACGCGGGTCCGGCGGTGCTGGCACCGCCCGCGCCCGCCGCGTCCCGGCCCGCCCCGTCGGGCGACGGGCCGGACGACGCGGCGCCCGCCGGCGAGGCGGTGCGGCCGGCGGCGGGTGGCGGCGCGGCTGCGGCCCGGGCCGCGGCGGCGGCCGCGGCGACCCGGTCGGGCAACGCGCGCCGGGTCGAGTCACGGGCTGGCCGGGGGACGGAAGCCAACGCACCCGAGTCGGCGAGCGCTGCTCCGCCGGATCAGCCGGTCGGCCGGCCGTCGGCGCACGACGAACACGTCGCCGCGCCGGATGAGTCCGGGCCCGGCCCTGACGCGGCGCGGGATCAGTCCGGTCGTGGATCAGACGAGTCGGCGGGCGGGGTTCAGGCGCGAGGCGTGTCTGGCGTCGGTTCTGACGCGGCGCGAGATGGATCCGGTCGTGGATCGGATGAGTCCGCGGGCCCGGCGCGGGGTCAGTCCGGATCGGTTGAGCCCGCTGGGCGGGTCGGGCCGGACGAGTCCGCGAGCCAGGCTGCGACGCGCGGTGACGCCGCCGGGTCAGGTGCACCCGCGGGCGATGAGGCCGGGATTTCCAGGTCGGGGCGCGCGGCGGGCGGCACCGACGGCGGTGAGTGGGGCGACGAGCCGGGCGACTCCGCCGACGAGCCGGTTGCGGCGACCGACGGCGACCGGAGGCGGGTACCGCCGCAGGCGGTGATGGCCGACCCGGCCACGCCCGAGCCGGTCATCCCGCAGGCGACCCCGGGCGCGCAGGACGCGGCCTCGGTGCGGCGGGTATGGGACGAGATCGTGGCCATGGTCCGGGTCAACCACAAGCGGATCGCGGCCCTGGCCACGGAAGCCACGGTCCGCGACATCGACGGCGACACCCTGGTACTCACCTTCCGGCACTCCTTCCACGCCAACAACCTGTCGAAGGAACCGGAGCCGCTGCTCGAAGCGATCTACGAGGTGCTGGGCGAGCGCTGGCAGATCCGCTGCGAGGTAGCCGGCGACCAGCGCGGAGCCGGGCCGGCGCCGGAGCGGGCGCCCGAACGACCCGCCGCCACCCGCGACTCCGCGGGCAACGCCGCGGCGCCGAACGGCCGACCGACTACGCAGGGGCGCGGGCCGCGGGAACGCTCGTCGAGCAGCCGAGGACAGAGCGGCGCCTCCGGCGACCGCTCGGACGAGGACCACCCGGCCACACCGCCCAGCGCACCCCCGGCGGCACCGACGAGCGCGTTGTCGGCGTCCGCACCGGGGGCTGCACCGGCGAGCGCGCTGTCGGCGACCGCACCGGCGGCGGCACCGACGAGCGCACCCCCGGCGACCGCACCGGCGCCCCC
>NZ_BONE01000137.1 GCF_016862555.1 Asanoa siamensis
CCCGCCGCGCCGTGGAGACGATCGAGGAGTGGCGGGGCTGAGGCACCCCGAGCCGGGCCGCGACCGCGCGTCGGTCGCGGCCCGCCCGCGCTCAGACCCGCCGCTGCACGTGCAGCAGGTACTCACGCCGGTCCAGCGGGTTGTGGTCGGTGCGCGGCCGTTCCGGCCACGGGCACGGTGCCGGGCGGTAGTGGTCGAAGGCGCTCTCCAGCACACCCTCGCCGCGGGTCAGGGACGGCAGCCTCGTCTCCACCTCGTGGACGCGGGCGGCCGGCAGATCGCCCTCGACCACCGCCGTGCCGCCGTGCGCGGTGGTGGCGGTCGGCAGCACGCCGAGCCTGCCCAGCGCCGGCAGGACCGGGCCGAGCAGGTCGGCGGGCAGGTCGAGGCGGAAGCGGTGCACGGGCTCGTGCACGACCGTACGGGCCTGCCGGAGCGCGGCCATCAGCACCAGCGGCGTGAGGTTGCGGAAGTCGCCGGCCGTACTCGACATGCTCTTGTCGAACGTGCCGTGCGCGTGGCTCTGCCGGGCGTAGTAGCCCGCGTGCGTCATCGTCACCACGCAGTCGATCACCTGCCAGCCGTGCGGGCCCGCGCGCAGCACCTCGTGCACCGTCTCCTCGACGGCCGCGAAGAACGCCGGCGGCATGGAGCCCAGCTCGACACCGAGCCGGAACGTGACGCCGGCACCCTCGGGGGCGGGCGCGACGCGCAACCCGACGGTGGCCAGGAACGGCGCCTCGTGCTTCAGCTCGTACGCGGCCCCCGTGCCCAGCACCCGTTCCACGCAGATGGTGGTGGACTCGCGGAAGCTGACCGCCAGCCCGTACGCGTCGGCCAGGGTCGCCTGGATGACCTCCTTCTGGACCTCGCCGTAGAGCGAGACGGAGGTCTCGTCGCGCAGGTCGTCGCGGCGCAGGTTGATCAGCGGGTCCTGCTCGGCGAGCTCGGCCAGCGCCGCGTGCAGGGCGCCGCCGTGCGCCGGGCTGTCCGGCACTACGACGGTCTCCAGCGAGGGCGGGGCGAACTGGCGGCCGGCGCCGTGCCGGGGCACGCCGATGTCGTCACCGATCCGCACCGCGGCCAGGCCGCGGAGCACGGCGATCCGGCCCGCCTCGACGGACGGCCGGGTCACCCGCGCGCCGTCCTCGAACACGTCGATCCCGGTGACGCGGCCGGCGGGAAGGCGGTCGCGGACGGCGAGGGTGCCGTCGAACATCCGGACGTAGGCCAGCTTCTCCCCGGCCGGGCCACGGTCGACCTTGAAGACGGTCCCGGACGGCGCGGCCGCCGGGTCGCCGCCCGCCGCCGGCAGCAGGTCGCGGATGCCGGCCATCAGCTCGGGTACGCCGGCGCCCGTGACCGCGGAGCCGGCGTACACGGGATGCACCCAGGTCGCGGCGGTCTGGGCCGCGAGCTCGGCGCGGAGCACGTCCGGCGCGACGCCGCCGTCCCGGACGAACGCGGCGAGGACCGCCTCGGACCTGTGCGCGAGCAGGTCAGCGAGGCCGGCCTCGCCCCGGGTGAAAGCGGTGCCCGGCGCGTTCATCGGCTGCGGCGTGAGGCCGAGCCGCGCGCCGAGGTCGCCGAGCAGGGCGTCCGGCCGGGCGCCGCGGCGGTCGACCTTGTTGAGGAAGACCAGCAGCGGGACGCCCAGCCGGCGCAGGGCGCGGGTCAGCACCCGGGTCTGCGGCTGGACGCCCTCGACGGCGGAGACGACGAGGACCGCGCCGTCGAGGACGGCGAGCACCCGCTCCACCTCGGCGATGAAGTCGGGGTGGCCGGGCGTGTCGATCAGGTTGACGGTGAGATCGTCGATCGGGAACGACACCACCGCGGACCTGATGGTGATGCCGCGCTGCCGTTCGAGGTCGAGCGCGTCGGTCCGGGTGGTGCCGGCGTCGACGCTGCCGACCTCGTCGATCACCCCGGCGGCGTGCAGGAGCCGCTCGGTGAGGCTGGTCTTACCGGCGTCGACGTGGGCGAGGATCCCGAGATTGAGCGTGCGCAAGGGCGATGTCCTTCGCGAAGGCGGAACGGGCCGACGGAACGAACACGCGAGCTGCACGCATCTCGGGGATCTCCTCTCGTGGTCTCGGGTTCCAGCTCACCAGCCCGCGGTGGGGGCCGGCAACCGATTTACAGATGCTCGGTGAGCAGGGTGCGCAACGCCGACTTGGGCCGCGCGCCGACGGTGGCGCTGACGAGCTCGCCACCACGGAAGATCAGGAGCGTAGGCAAGGACCGCACCTGGTACACCCGGCAGGTCGCGGGATTCTCGTCGGCGTCCAGCGTGGCCACGACCATCTTCCCGTCCAGTTCCTCGGCGAGCTCGGCGAGGCTGCGGGAGATGGCGTGGCAGGGCGGGCACCACTCCGCCCAGACGTCGACCACGATCGGCGTCGGCGACGCGAGCACCGCGGTCGCGAAGCTCTCGTCGGTGACGGTGACTAGCAGATCCTGCTGGAGCATGTGCTCTCCCGGCTCTCGATGGCGATGGTCAGCTGACCCCGGAGCCGCTCGCGCACCTCACGCATCCGCTCGATGCCGGCGTCCACCTCGGCGATCTTCCGCCGCAGCACGGCCACCGAGTCCGGACACACGTCCCCGGACGGATGCCCGGCCCGCAGGCAGTCGACGAAGGGCCGGATGTCGTCGAGCCCGAACCCGACGGCCAGCAGCGCCCGGATCTCCCGCACGACCCGCAGCTCGGCGTCGTCGTAGACCCGGTAGCCGTTGGCCGACCGCCCGGCCCGCAACAGCCCGTGCGTCTCGTAGTACCGCAGCGCCCGGGCACTCGTACCGGCCCGCTCGGCCAGCTCCCCGATCAGCATGAACCCGACGCTAGACCTTGCCACCGACGTCAAGGCAACAGTCAGCCCGCGGCAGTGAGGTCCGTGGCGCCGGCCAGGTCCGCGACCACGTCGACGAGGCGGCGCAGCGCGGGCGAGGTGTTGTCGCGCCGCCAGACCATCTCGGTCGGCATGACCTCGCCGGCCAGGGGCACGAAGACCACGCCGGTACGGCGCAGGCTGTGCGCCGACGCACCCAGCCGGGTGATGCCGACGCCGGCGGCGACCAGGCCGAGCAGCCCCTGCACGCTCGCGTCCGACGCGACGACGTCCGGCGTGAACCCGGCCCGCCGGAAGCTCTCGTCGAACGCCCGGTGCCACGGCTCCCACGAGTCGCGCGGCGTCATCACCCACCGCTCCCCCGCGAGGTCGGCCAGGTCCAGCGAGGCCCGGCCCGCCAGCGGGTGCCCGGCCGGCAGCACGGCGCAGACCTGCTCGGTGGCGATCGTCCGCTCGGCCAGCCCGGACACCAGCGGCGGCCGGGTGAACGCGACATCGAAGTCGCCGTCCCGGACGCCCTCGACCAGCCGCGCGATCGCGGTCTCGGCGGTGCTGACCCGCAGGTCGGGCAGCCGCTCCCGGACGGCCCGGACCACGGGTGGCAGCAGGTGGTTGGCGGTGCTGGCGAGGAACGCCAGGCGCAACTCGCCGCTCTCGCCGCGCACGGCGCGCCGGACGACGGCGACGGCGTCGTCGGCCCGGGCCAGCACGGCCCGCGCCTCGGGCAGGAACAATGTCCCGGTAGCGGTCAGCCTGGTGCCCCGGCTGTCACGGTCGAACAGTTTCGCACCGAGAATCCGTTCCAGCGCGTTGATCTGCTGCGACAACGACTGCTGCGTGATCATCAACCGGCCGGCGGCCCGGGTGAAGGAGGACTCCTCGGCGACGGCCACGAAGTACCGGAACTGCCGAAGATCTGGGGTCACAGCCTGAACCTACCGCTACGCCAGGTAACCGGTGTTGGCCGTCGCGAACCCGTCGACCGCAGGATCGGTCACATGCAGAACAGAGTTTGGTTGATCACCGGATGTTCCTCCGGCTTCGGCCGTGAGCTGGCCCTCGCGGCGGCCGCCGCCGGCGACCGCGTCATGGCCACGGCCCGCCGGCCCGAGACCCTGACCCCGCTCACCCGGCACGACGGCATCCGGGCGACCACATTGGACGTCACCGACCCGGACTCGATCCGGACCGCGGTAACCGAGACCCTCGACGCGTACGGCCGGATCGACGTCCTGGTCAACAACGCCGGCTCGCTGGTGCTGGGCGCGGTCGAGGAGTTCACGATGGCCGAGCTGCGCCAGCAGCTCGAGGTCGTCTTCTTCGGCGCCGCCGAGGTCACCAAGGCGGTCGTGCCACTCATGCGGGCGCAGGGCAGCGGGACGATCGTGCAGATGAGCTCGCTCGGCGGGCGGAAGACCTACCCGGCTTTCGGCGCCTACCACGCGGCCAAGTGGGCGCTGGAGGGCTTCTCCGAGACGCTCGCCGCGGAGGTCGCCCCGCACGGCGTCCACGTGCTGATCGTCGAGCCCGGCGCCTTCCGTACGGCGTTCAACGACAACAAGCACGTGACCCGGGAGCTGGCCGCCTACCGCGACACCGCGGGGGCCACCCGTCAGCTCACGGTGGACCTGACCGACGCGGAGCCCAACGACCCGGTCAAGGGCGCGGCGGCCATCCTGACGGCGGTGGACAGCCCCCACCCGCCGCTGCGGCTGCTGCTCGGCGGCGACGCGGTCGACGGCCTACGCGCGCACCACGAGGCGCTGCTGGCCGAGGTCACCGCGTGGGAGCAGCTCAGCCGCTCGACCGCGGTGGCCTGAGCGCGGACGCGGCCGGGACGACGCTTCGTCCCGGCCGCGTGCGGTGTCAGATCCCCTGTGCCAACCGGTGGTACGCCGCGCTCCAGCGCAGCTCCTTGGCCAGGCCGCGGCGGGTCGTGTCGGCGTCGATGTGGACCAGTTCGATGCCCAGGTGCTCGGCGATGACGCCGACCTCGTCGGCCGTCACCGCGGTCGAGAGCACCGTGTGGTGCGGGCCGCCCGCCGTCAGCCAGCCCTCCGTCGCCGTCGAGAAGTCGGGGCGCGGGGTCCAGACCGCCCGGGCCACCGGCAGGTTCGGCAGCGGCTCGTCCGGCTCGACCAGGTCGATGTCGTTGGCCACCCAGCGGAACCGGTCGCCCAGGTCCGACCAGCCGACCACCACGCCGGGGCCGGTGGTGGCGTTGAAGACCAGCCGCGCCGGATCCGCGCGGCCGCCGATGCCGAGCGGGTGCACCTCCACTCGCGGCTGCTCACCGGCGATCGTCGGGCAGACCTCGAGCATGTGCGCGCCGAGGATCTTCGGGGTGTCCGAAGCCAAATGGTAGGTGTAGTCCTCCATGAAGGACGTGCCACCGGGCAGGCCGTGGCCGACCACCTTCAGGACCCGCAGCAGCGCCGAGGTCTTCCAGTCGCCCTCGCCGCCGAAGCCGTAGCCGTCGGCCATCAGCCGCTGCACCGCGAGGCCGGGGAGCTGGCGCAGCCCGCCCAGGTCCTCGAAGTTCGTGGTGAACGCCCGCATCCCGCCCGTAGCCAGGAACTCCCGCAGGCCCGCCTCGATCCGCGCCTGGTAGCGCACGCTCTCGTGCCGGTCACCGCCGGGCCGCAGGTCGTCCGCCAGCGCGTAGAGGTCCAGATATTCCGACACCAACGCGTCGATCGACGCGTCCGACACACCGTCCACGACCGACACCAGGTCGTTGACGCCCCACGTCGAGACCGAGACGCCGACCCGGAGCTGGGCCTCGACCTTGTCGCCCTCGGTCACCGCGACGTCGCGCATGTTGTCGCCGAACCGGGCCAGTCGAAGCGAGCGCGCCTCGGCCACACCCGTCGCCGCCCGCGCCCACGAGCCGATCCGCGCCGCCACCGCCGGGTCGCTGACGTGGCCCGCCACCGTGGTCCGCGGCACCCGCAACCGGGTCAGCGCGAACCCGAACTCCCGGTCGCCATGCGCCGCCTGGTTGAGGTTCATGAAGTCCATGTCGATCGTCGCCCACGGCAGGGCGGCGTCGGCCTGGGTGTGCAGGTGCAGCAGCGGCTTGCGCAGCGCGTCCAGGCCCGCGATCCACATCTTGGCCGGCGAGAACGTGTGCATCCAGGTGATCACACCGACGACCGACGGCGTCGAGTTGACGCGGCCGATCACCTCTCGAATGGCGTCGGAGCTGGTCAGCACCGGCTGCCAGATCACCCGGACCGGCACCGCCGAGGAGGTGGCGAGCGCGGCGGCCACCCGCTGGGACTGTTCGGCCACCTGCGCGAGCGTGTCCTCGCCGTACAGGCCCTGGCTGCCGGTCAGGAACCACACTTCCTTGCCGGCATAGGGGTCGTCGATCACGATGTGTCCTTTCAGCGCTGCCCGTAGACGTTCTGGTACCGCTCGTAGAGCGAGTCGATCGCGGCCTGCTCGATCGGGATCGGCTCGCCCAGCTGCCGGGAGAGGTGCACCGTGCGGGCCACGTCCTCGCACATCACGGCCGCCTTGACGGCCGACCGGGCGCTGTCGCCGATGGTGAAGACACCGTGGTTGCGCATCAGCACGGCCGGCGAGCGCTGGCCGGCCAGCGTCGCGACGATGCCCTGCCCGATCGAGTCGTCGCCGATCAGGGCGAACGGGCCGACCGGGATCGGGCCGCCGAACTCGTCGGCCATCGCCGTGATCACGCAGGGGATCGCCTCGCCGCGGGCGGACCAGGCGGTGGCGTACGGGCTGTGCGTGTGCACGACACCGTTCACGGCAGGCATGTGCCGGTAGACGTACGCGTGCGCGGCGGTGTCGCTGGACGGCTTGCGGACGCCGTCGACGACGTTGCCGTCCAGGTCGCACACGGTGATGCCGGCCCAGTCCAGCTCGTCGTACGAGACGCCGCTGCCCTTGATGACGAACAGGTCCTCGCCCGGCACCCGCTCGGAGACGTTGCCGGAGGTCCAGGCGACGAGCGCGTAGCGGACGAGCTCTCCGTGCAGGGCGGCCACGTGGGCGCGCCGCTCCTGGTGCAGACCACGCTGGGTGGGAATGGTCACGCGTCCTCCTTCGACGTCGAGCCGGTCACCGCGGTGCGGCGGATGTCGCGCAGCCGGTGCAGCACGTCGTTGCCACCGCGGCCGAAGTGGTCGTGCAGCAGCGTGTACTCCGCGAACAGCGCGTCGTAGGCGGCGGCCCGCTCCTCGTCCGGCACGTACACCGCGCGGCGCACCTTGCCCATCGCGGCCGCGGCGGCGTGCACGTCCGGGTACGCCCCGGCGGCCACCGCGGCGTGGATGGCGGAGCCCAGGGCCGGGCCCTGCTCCGAGCCGATCACCGACAGCGGGCGGCGGCAGACGTCGGCGTACATCTGCATCAGGAACGCGTTGCGCAGCAGCCCACCGGCGACGACGAGCTCGGCGACGGCGACGCCGTTGCGCTCGAACGCCTCGACGATCGTCCGGGTGCCGAACGCGGTCGCCTCCAGCAGCGCGCGGTAGACGTCCTCGGCCCGGGTCGCCAGCGTCGTGCCGACGAGCACGCCGGACAGCTCGTGGTCGACCAGCACCGAGCGGTTGCCGCCGTGCCAGTCGAGCGCGACGAGACCGTGCTGCCCGACCGCCTGCTCGGCCGCGAGCGAGGTCAGGTAGTCGTGCACGGTGACGCCCCGCCGGGTCGCCTCTTCCACATAGGACGGCGGCACGAAGTTGTCGACGTGCCAGGCGAAGATGTCGCCGACGCCGCTCTGGCCCGCCTCGTAGCCGTACAGGCCCGGCACGATCCCGCCGTCGACGACACCGCACATGCCGGGCACCTCGCCCAGCGTGTCGCTGTTCATCACGTGGCAGGTCGAGGTGCCCATCACCATCAGCATCTGGCCGGGCTGGGTCGCCTGGGCGGCGGGCGCCGTGACGTGCGCGTCCACATTGCCCACACACACGGCGATGCCCTCGGGCAGCCCGGTCCACGAAGCGGCCTCGGCGGACAGCCCGCCGGCCAAAGCGCCGAGCTGGCCGATCTCGTGCTCCAGCTTGTCGGTCACGAACGACGCGAAGCCGGGGTTGAGCGCGGCCAGATATTCCGGCGACGGATAGGAACCGTCCTGGTAGATGCCCTTGTAGCCGGCCGTGCAGGCGTTGCGCAGGTAGCGACCGCAGAGCTGCCAGACGATCCAGTCGGCCGCCTCGACCCACCGCTCCGTCGCCGCGTACACCTCGGGATCTTCCTCGAGCACCTGCAGCGCCTTGGCGAACTCCCACTCACTGGAGATCCGGCCGCCGTAGCGCGCCAGCCAGGTCTCACCCCGGAGAGCGGCCAACTCGTTGATGCGGTCGGCATGCGGCTGCGCCGAATGATGCTTCCAGAGCTTCGGGTACGCGTGTGGCCGCTCGCGCCACTCGTCCAGTGCGGACAGTGGCGTCCCGTCGGCCAGCGTCGGCAGCACCGTGCAGGCGGTGAAGTCGGTGCCGATGCCGATCACCTCGGCCGGGTCGACGCCGCTGGCTGCCACGGCCGCCGGCACCGCCGTGCGCAGCACCGCGAGCCAGTCGCCCGGCATCTGCAGCGCCCAGTCGGGCGGGAGCTTCGCGCCGGTCGCGGGCAGCCGGTCCTCGACGACGGCGTGCTCGTAGGCGTGGACCGCGCTGCCCAGCTCGGCACCGTCGGACACCCGGACGACCACCGCCCGGCCCGACAGCGTGCCGAAATCGACCCCAACGACGTACGTCATGCTCACCCTTCCCCGCGGCCCCCGCCGCGAGCTGGCGGCGCGGTGGTTCCCCGCACCAGCAACTGCGGCGCGACCGGTCGCGGCCGCGCCTGTTCACCGCCGAGCAGCCCGAGCACGAGCTGCATGCCCCGCCGGCCCAGCTCGACGAAGTCCTGCCGGATCGTGGTCAGCGGCGGGATCGAGTACGGCGCCTCGGGCACGTTGTCGAACCCCACGACGCTGACGTCCTCGGGCACCCGCAGGCCCGCCTCGTGGAACGCGTTGAGCAGCCCGAAGGCCATCTGGTCGTTGGCGACGAACACCGCCGTCACCCGCTCACCACCGCGCCGGCGGGCGACCAGCTCGCGGCCGGCGGCGTGCCCGGAGGCCGGCCACCAGTCGCCGTGCAGCACCGACGGCAGCGGCGCCCCGGCCGCTTCGAGCTCGGCCCGCCAGCGCCGTTCGCGCAGCGCGGCCTCGATCGACCCGGCCGGCCCGCTGACGTGGTGCACGGTGTGGTGGCCGAGGTCGAGCAGGTGCCGGGTGGCCAGCGCGGCGCCCGCCTCCTGGTCGACCCAGACCGCCGGCCCGAGCCCGTCGGCCGTGGCCCGCACCGTGATCAGCGGCACCGGGGTCTGCACCTGGCGCAGCGCCCGCACCGCGTCGTCGTAGGTGCTCAGCGCGATGATCGCGTCGAGTGACTGCGCGGCCAGCCGGTCGATCGCCTCCGTGATCGAGCGGGCGCCGAAGTCGTCGAGCACCGACACCGAGAGGAAGTAGCCCGCCTCCCGGGCGGCCCGCTCGAGCCCGACCATCGTCTGGGCCGGGCCGTACTGGCTGATGTTGCCGGTGACGAGGCCGATGGTCCGGGTGGAGCCGGTGGCCAGGGCCCGGGCCGCCCCGTTGGGGCGGTACCCGAGCTCCTCGATCGCCGCCAGGACCCGTGCGCGGGTGGCCACGGCCACGTTGGGGTGCTCGTTGATCACCCGCGACACGGTCTGGTGCGACACGCCCGCGCGGGCGGCGACGTCCGACATGGCCAGCGGCCGGGTCGGCGCGGCGTCCGCGGTGGGAGTGTCCATCGTGGGCTCAGCGGTTGCCGACGCGGCGCTTGTTGTAGATGTCGAACGCGACGGCGAACAGCAGCACCAGGCCCTTGATGACGGACTGCACGGACTGGTCGATGCCCATGAGCTGCATGCCGTTGCTCATCACGGCCATGATCAGACCACCGACCATCGCGCCGACCACGGTGCCGACGCCGCCCGCGACGGCCGCGCCGCCGATGAACGCCGCCGCGATCGCGTCGAGCTCGAACATGTTGCCGGCCGCCGGCTGGGCGCCGTTGGAGCGCGACGAGTAGATGACGCCCGCCAGGCCCGCGAGGAAGCCCATGTTGACGAACATCCAGAAGTTGACCTGCTTGACCTTGACGCCGGAGAGCTGCGCCGCGGACAGGTTGCCGCCGATCGCGTACACCTGCCGGCCGAACACCGTGCGACGGGTGACCATGCCGTAGATGAGCACCAGCACCGCGAGGATGATCAGCACGATCGGCAGGCCGCGGGCGTGGGCGAGCTGCCAGGCGAAGTACATGACGACCGCGCCGACCAGCAGGACCCGCAGCACGAACAGCGGGAACGACTCGACCGACTGCTGGTAGTTGATGCGGGCGGTCCGGGTGCGGTAGCCGCTGATCGCGAAGCCGGCCACGGCGATGCCGCCGATCAGCAGCGTGAACGCGTCGTAGCCCTGCCCGCCGATGAGGCCGTTGAGGAAGCCGTTGGCGACCTTCTGATATTCGGCCGGGAACGGCGAGAGCGAGATGTTGTCGAGCACCTGCAGCGTCAGGCCGCGGAAGAGCAGCATGCCGGCGAGCGTCACGATGAACGCGGGCATCCCGATGTACGCGACCCAGAAGCCGTGCCAGGCACCGACCGCGAGGCCGACCGCCAGCGCGGCGACGACGCCGACCCACCAGGGCAGGCCCTGCTGGATCACGAGGACCGCGGAGACGGCGCCCGTCAGCGCCACCACCGAGCCGACCGAGAGGTCGATGTGGCCACCGATGATCAGGATGACCATGCCGATGGCCAGGACGAGGATGTACGAGTACTGCAGGACGATGTTCGTGATGTTGCCCGGGCTCAGCGAGACGCCGTCGGTCAGGATCGCGAACAGGCCCACGATGACGACGAAGGCGACGTAGATGCCGCTCTGCCGCAGGTTGCGCATGAGCAGCGTACGCGGGTCGCTGGTCCCGGTGTGCAGGGCGGCGGCGGACGCGCCACCGGACTCCTGCGTCTCGGGGGGCTTGGTGGCGGTCATCCGGCGAGCTCCTTCTCCTTGGTCATGAGCGCCATGAGGCTTTCCTGGGTGGCCTCGCGCACCGGGAGCTCCCCGGTGATGCGGCCGGCCGAGAGGGTGTAGACGCGGTCACACATGCCGAGCAGCTCGGGCAGCTCGGACGAGATGACGATGACCGCCTTGCCCTGGGCCACCAGCTTGTTGATGATCGTGTAGATCTCGAACTTGGCACCGACGTCGATGCCCCGGGTCGGCTCGTCCAGGATCAGCACGTCGGGGTCGGCGAACAACCACTTCGACAGCACGACCTTCTGCTGGTTGCCGCCCGAGAGCGTGCCGACGGTCGCCATCACGGTCGAGGTCTTGATGTTCATGTCGCGCCGGCTCTGCTCGGCGACCTTGACCTCCTCGTTGCCGTTGACCCAGCCACCGCGGGACAGCTTGCCCAGAGCGGCGGCGGAGATGTTGCGGCAGACGTCGGCGATCAGGTTGAGGCCGTAGCGCTTGCGGTCCTCGGTGGCGTACGCGATGCCGTTGCCGATCGCCTCGGCGACCGTGCGGGCGCGTACCTCCTTGCCGCGCATGAAGATCCTGCCACTGATGTCGCGACCGTACGAGCGGCCGAAGACGCTCATCGCGAGCTCGGTGCGGCCGGCGCCCATCAGTCCCGCGATGCCGACCACCTCGCCGGCGCGCACGTTGAGCGCGGCGCCGTCGACGACCTTGCGGTCCTGGGTCGGGTGCCAGACGGTCCAGTCCTCGATCCGGAGGACCTCCTCGCCCGGCGTCGACTCGCGGTCGGGGTAGAAGCTGTCGATGTCGCGACCGACCATGCCGCGGATGATCCGGGCCTGTGTCGCGTTCTGCGACGGAGTATCGAGGGCCGCGTCCTTCGACTTCATCTCGATCGTCTCGACGGTGCGGCCGTCGCGGATGACCGTCGTCGAGTCGGCGATCGCGGTGATCTCGTTGAGCTTGTGCGAGATCATGATGCAGGTGATGCCGCGGTCGCGCAGGCGGCGCAGCAGGTCGAGCAGGTGGGCCGAGTCGACGTCGTTGAGCGCGGCGGTCGGCTCGTCCAGGATGAGCAGCTTGACCTCTTTGGACAGTGCCTTGGCGATCTCGACGAGCTGCTGCTTGCCGACGCCGAGCGTGATCACCGGCGCGACCGGGTTCTCGTCGAGGCCGACCTCGGCGAGCAGCTTGGCGGCCTCGGCGTTGGCCAGGTTCCAGTCGATCAGACCGCCGCGGCCGCGCTTCTCGTTGCCGAGGAAGATGTTCTCCGCGATCGACAGGTAGGGCACCAGCGCCAGTTCCTGGTGGATGATGACGACGCCCTGGGCCTCGCTGTCGCGGATGCCGCCGAACCGCACCGGCTGGCCGTCGAAGACGATCTCGCCGGTGTAGGAGCCGTGCGGGTAGACCCCGGAGAGCACCTTCATCAGGGTCGACTTGCCCGCGCCGTTCTCGCCGCAGATCGCGTGGATCTCGCCACGCCGGACGGTGATCGTGACGTCCTCGAGCGCCTTCACACCAGGGAACGTCTTGGTGATGCCACGCATCTCCAGCAGCACGTCGGTCATCCGCCCTCCTTCGCGGTCAGGGGTCGTACGTGCGTAGGGGTGGGTGCGGGCCCGGTGCCCCCGCAGGGTGGGTTCACCGGGCCCGCACTCCGGTCACTTGGCCTGGCCGGCCTTGACCTCGTCAGCCGTCCAGTAGCCCGAGTCGATCAGGGACTTCTGGATGTCGTCCTTGTAGACCGTCTCGACGGGCAGCAGGTACGACGGCACGACCTTGACACCGTTGTT
>NZ_BONE01000138.1 GCF_016862555.1 Asanoa siamensis
AAGGCAACAGGGGCAGCCGGTGGACGGTGTCCTCGACACCGCGGATCGTCGCAAGTTTGCTGCCAAACTCGACGGCGAGTCCAGTATTCTCGGCGCCGAGCTCGGGACCGTCCACGTCGGGCATCGGATCACCCGCAGCGGCGCGCCGATCGCGGACCTCGAGCCAGTACTCCCTGCCTCAAGCCGGTTGAGCTCGACCGCGCGGTTCCGCTCAAGCCCGGCGCGGCGGTCATCTCGACGCGGCCAGGCCGGCAGACCGCCGCAAATCCGCGATAGTTCGCTCCTCATCTGCGGACCGACTGCTGATAGTGCACCACGGGCACGACAGGTTCGAGAATGACGAGTCGCTTGACGGCGATCGCCTCATCCGCGGTGAGCCCGCCACGAGCGAGACCGGTGCGAGGCTGGCGGAGTTCTGAGCGCTGGACCGCCTCCTGCACCATCGAGGTCTGCGCACGCCTGTCCTGGTGGCCGCCGCGGCGACCATCCTCCTCCTCGGTGTCCTGGCTGGAGCCGGCACCTCGTTGGCGGCGACCTCTCAATCGTGTGACATCTACGCCGGCGGCGGCACGCCCTGCGTCGCCGCGCACAGCACGACGCTGGCGCTGTACGGCACCTACAACGGCCCGCTATACCAGGTGCGGCGCGCGTCCGACAACACCACCCGGGACGTCGGCGTACTCAGCGCGGGGGGCTATGCCAACGCGGCGACGCAGGATTCGTTCTGCGCCGGCACGACCTGCCTCATCACCGTCATCTACGACCAGTCCGGTCGCGGCAACCACCTGACCCAGGCGCCCCCCGCGGGTTCGCCGGGCCGGCTCCGGGCGGGTACGACAACCTCGCCAACGCGACGGCCGCGCCGATCACGGTCGGTGGCCACAAGGCCTACGGCGTCTTCGTGGCACCGGGCACCGGCTACCGCAACAACAGCACCAACGGCGTCGCCCGGGGCGACCAGCCGGAGGGTATGTACGCCATCTTCGACGGTACCCACTACAACGGCGGGTGCTGCTTCGACTACGGCAACGCCGAAACCAACAGCCGCGACAACGGCAACGGCAACGGCACCATGGAAGCGATCTACTTCGGCAACATCAAGGTGTGGGGGTACGGCACCGAAACGGTCCGTGGGTGATGGCGGACCTCGAAAACGGGCTGTTCTCGGGGGTCAACCCTGGCTACAACGCCAATGATCCGACGGTCAACCACCGGTTCCTGACCGCCATCGTGAAGGGCGAGCCCAACCACTGGGCCATTCGCGCGGGCAACGCACAGTCCGGTGGGTTGTCCACCTTCTACAACGGACCGCGGCCGAACGCTCCGGGATACAACCCGATGAAGAAAGAAGGGGCGATCATCCTCGGCATCGGCGGGGACAACTGTCATGGGTCCGCGGGCACCTTCTACGAGGGAGTGATGACCTCTGGCTATCCGTCCGACGCCACGGAGAACGCGGTGCAGTCCAACATCCTCGCGGCCGGCTACGGCACATCCACGCCAGGTGGCGGGCTACTGACGCCCGGTTCGGCGGTGTCGCTGCGGGCGACGACCGCGTGCTGCACGACGAGATACCTCAGCCATTCGGGCAGCAGCGTGACCACCTCGGTCGTCAACGCTGCCAGCTCGTCGACCGAGAAGGGCAATGCGTCCTGGACCGTACGCGCCGGCTTGTCGAACAGCTCCTGCGTGTCACTCGAGTCGCGCAACACGCCGGGCAGCTTCCTGCGGCATCAGAACTACCAGCTTTACCTGAACACCAACGACGGAAGCTCGCTGGCCGATGACGTCAGTTGGGTCGCGAGCTCCGCCTGGGCCAGTTGACGCGAACCCGCTCCCACCGCACCGCGGCCGTCCCGAGCATCGTCGGGGCGGCCGACCTCCCCTCCAACTCCGACAGTTGATGAACTATGCCTTGACAACGTGTGTTAGCGCTAACAGGATGGAGATTTCCATCTATGCGACCCCACCGTCCCCACCCCCGTGTTCCACGCACGACTCATCCAGGAGGTGAACGTGCACGTCCCCCGCCCTTCGATCCGCGCGCGCCGCTGGCTCGCCATGTTGCTGTCGCCGCTGCTGATCTGCACCGCTCTCGCCGTTCCCGCGAAGGCCGACAACCCGATCATCCAGACCATCTACACCGCCGACCCGGCGGCCCTGGTCCACAACGGCCGCGTCTATCTCTACACAGGTCACGACGAGGACGGCTCCACCAACTTCACCATGCGCGAGTGGCGGGTGTGGTCCTCCGCCGACATGGTCAACTGGACCGACCACGGCACCCCGATGAACCTAGCCACGTTCAGCTGGGCCGACGCCAACGCCTGGGCGGGCCAGACCGTCTACCGCAATGGCCAGTTCTACTGGTACGTCCCCGTACGCCAGCGCGGTGGGGGTATGGCCATCGGCGTCGCGGTCTCGAGCAGCCCCACAGGCCCGTTCCGGGACGCGCTCGGCCGTCCGCTGGTCGCCAACGGCGAGATCGACCCGCACGCGTTCATCGACGACAACGGCCAGGCGTACCTCTACTGGGGGAACCCGAATCTGTGGTACGTCCGGCTGAACGCCGACATGATCTCCTACTCCGGCAGCTCGACGCAGATCCCACTGACCACGGCCGGCTTCGGCACCCGCACCGGGAACCCGAGCCGGCCGACCCTCTACGAAGAGGCGCCCTGGGTCTACAAGCGAAACGGGCTTTACTACAACGTGTTCGCCGCTGAGTGCTGCTCCGAGTTCATCGCCTACTCGACCGCGACGGGACCGACGGGACCGTGGACCTATCGCGGCACGGTCATGCCTCGGCAGGGCAGCAGCTTCACCAACCACCCGGCGATCGTCGACTTCAACGGGAACTCCTACTTCTTCTACCACAACGGCGCGTTGCCGGGCGGCGGTGGCTTCACCCGCTCCGTCGCCGTAGAACGGTTCACGTACAACGCCAACGGCACGATCCCGACGATCAACATGACGACCGCGGGCGCGCCTCAGGTGGGCACGTTGAACCCGTACGTCACCCAGGAGGCCGAGACGGCCGCGTGGTCCTCAGGCGTCGAGACCGAACCGTCGACCGAAGGTGGTCGAAACCTGAGCTTCGTCGGGAACGGTGACTACGTCAAGATCAAGGGGGTCGCGTTCGGCGCCGGTGCAACGTCGTTCACCGCCCGCGTGGCGTCAGGGGCCAGCGGGGGCGCGATCGAGATCCGGCTGGGCAGCCCGACCGGCACGCAGGTCGGCCGCTGCACGGTCGGCGGCACGGGTGGCTGGCAGACCTGGACGAACGCCACCTGCGCGGTCAGCGGCGCCACCGGAACGCAGGATCTGTACCTGCGGTTCACCGGCGGCAGCGGGAACCTGTTCAACCTGAACTGGTGGCGGTTCACCGCCGCGGGCGGCGCCACGAACCTGGTGACCAACGGCGACCTGGAGAGCGGCACGACGGGCTGGGGCGTGTTCGGCGCCGGCACGCTCGCGTCGAACACCAGCGTGGTGCACGGCGGTTCGCGGTCACTCGCGATCACCGGTCGCACCGGCTCGTGGAACGGACCGAGCCAGGACCTCACGGCCAAGCTGACCAACGGCAGATCCTACACCACCAGCGCCTGGGTCCGGACGCAGAGCGGCACGCCGACCGCCAAGGTCACGTTGGCGGTCACCGCCAACGGAACAACGAACTACGTGTCGTTGACGCCCGCAGCGCCGGTCAGCTCCACCGCGTGGACACAGTTGACCGGCACCGTGCCGGTGTCGTGGAGCGGGACTTTGACCAGCGCGACGCTCTACGTCGAGACCACGTCCGGCACCGACGGGTTCTACGTGGACGACGTCTCGGTCCAGTAACGCCGCCGAGAAAAGTCAGGCGAGCCGGCCGCCCGCGGGGCGGCCGGCTCGCAACCACGCGCCGACTCCCTCCGTTAGCGATAACACGCCGGTCGCCGCAATCGATTCGGTCCGAAACCGTTTCGCAACACTCTTGACCCTTCCTGAAACATCGGTCACAGTCCATATGGGCACGCGACGAGGGCAACTTCCCGATCGATCCGCGTTCCGACTCCGATGACAAGCGACCGCGCCGGGCCTCGTGGTCTCCTGTTAGCGATAACAATCGTGATCTCACGGAGGCGGGCGCGCACCGGACGCGGGCCGCTCAGCGAGCGGTTGCGCGGCTCTCCGAAAGGAGTCGAACCATGTGGCGAGCGCCACCTCGCACCACCCCGCGTCGAGGGCACGGCTGGTCTCGCACCCTTGTGCCGCTGGCAGTGACCGTTCTCAGCCTCAGCGCCGCCGTGACCATGGCCGGAACCGCGCACGCCGCCTCGACGCTGGGCGCGTCAGCCGCGGAGCACGGCCGGTACTTCGGCACGGCCGTGGGCGCCAACAAGCTCGGCGACGGCACCTACGTCGGCATCCTGAACCGCGAGTTCAACTCGGTCACGGCCGAGAACGAGATGAAATGGGACGCGACCGAACCGTCTCAGGGGCGGTTCACCTACACGAACGCCGACCGCATCGTGAACCACGCCCGCGCCAACGGCATGAACGTTCGTGGTCACACCCTGTTGTGGCATTCTCAGCAACCGGGTTGGGCCCAGAGCATGTCCGGCAGCGCGCTGCGGTCGGCCGCGATGAACCACGTCACCCAGGTCGCGTCCTACTACCGCGGCCGAATCCACTCGTGGGACGTGGTCAACGAGGCGTTCGCGGACGACGGGCGCGGCAGCCGCCGCGACTCCAGCCTCCAGCGCACGGGCAACGACTGGATCGAAGCGGCATTCCGCGCCGCTCGCGCCGCCGACCCCGGTGCCCGCCTCTGCTACAACGACTACAACACCGATGGAATCAACGCGAAGTCCACCGGCATCTACAACATGGTCGTCGACTTCAAGGCCCGCGGCGTGCCGATCGACTGCGTCGGCTTCCAGTCCCATCTGACGAACTCCGTGCCGGGTGACTACCAAGCCAACCTGCAGCGCTTCGCGAGCCTCGGCGTCGACGTGCAGATCACCGAGCTCGACATCGCGGGGGCCAACCAGGCCGCCGTGTACTCGACGGTCGTGCGTGCCTGCCTCGCCGTCGCGCGCTGCACGGGGATCACCGTGTGGGGCATCCGCGACACGGACTCCTGGCGCACCGGACAGAACCCCCTGCTGTTCGACGGCAACGGCAACAAGAAGCCCGCCTACACGGCCGCGCTGGAGGCGCTCAACGGTGGCAGTTCCAACCCGCAGCCGGGGCCGGTCGATGTCAACGCCTGGTACGTGCTGACCAACCGCAACAGCGGCAAGGCACTCGACCTCTACAACCTCGCCACCAACGACGGCGCCCGCGTCACGCAATGGACGCGCAACGACGGCAACTGGCAGCAATGGCAGTTCGTCGACTCGGGTGGCGGCTATTACCGGATCAAATCCCGCCACTCCGGCAAGGTCCTGGACGTCTACAACTTCTCCACCGCTAACGGCGCTGGAATCGTCCAATGGGCCGACCACAACGGCACGAACCAACAGTTCCGGATCGCCACCTCGGCCGGGGGCTATCTCCGGCTGATCAACCGCAACAGCGGCAAGGCCGTCGAGGTGCAGGGGGCGGCCACCACCGACGGGGCCAACGTCACCCAGTATTCCGACTCCGGTGGCAACAACCAGCAATGGCAACTGGTACGGATGGGCTAGCTCAAGCCACCCCGGCACCAGATTCCGGCCGGGCGGGACGCCAAGGATCCCGCCCGGCCGTTCGTCTTAACCGAGGACGCACGAGGTCAGAAGTACCGCTCAGCCGCCGCCTTCCACGCCGCGCGGAGCTAAGGCTTCGGGACAGTGAATGAGGCAGCGTCAGGAAACGCGACCGGCTGGGCAACGATTTTGCAGAAGGCGAGAAAGGACGAGATCGCCGTCGGCAGGCCGGGTTCGACCTCGAAGGGCCGCGAGCTGCCATCGACGACGCCCCGCGCCACGAACGTGTCCGCTCTGCCGGTGTCGACGGTGAGTCGGAGGCCACCGGGGAGGCTGACGACATAACGGCGGGGGTCGGTGGTCTCCTCGACCACGTCGGTGCCGTCGGGCCAGAGCGGCACGCGCTCGACGCCACCGATGACAACCGTGACGCACCCGTTGGCACGCAGAGCGAGTCGCGCCTCCAGCTCGACGGGTGTACCGGTGAAATGGCCGGGCATGGGCGGGTCACGGAGGTCTCCCACATCGAGGAAACCCGTGCCGACCGAGGTGTCCGAAGGGGTTGTCACCGGTGGCCCGCCGGGCGTTGTGCCATCACCATCGGTGCCGCACCCGACGGCCGCGCTTGCCAACGCGAGGCTGGCAAGGCAGCACCCGAGGCGGTGTGGTCGCATGAAGGAACCAATTCCAGAACGGAGAAGTGGATCGTTATGTCGAGAGTGGATTGATGTTGAGGCGGTCTCTCGCACGATATCGTGTTAGCGTTCACACCTCAAGCTTCTGGAGTCGCCTCGTCGTACCCTCGTGGAGGCCGACTCATCCCGTTGGACGACTGGAGCCGAGCGCGATGGGCACTCATGGCGGGACGCCATGCTGAGAATCGCATTAGCGCAATGGCGGGTGCGTGCGCGGCGCTCGACCGCTTTGCTGTCGATAATCGCCATCGCCGTTACCGGATTCACGCTGCTCACCTCCGCTGCGGTCACTGCGCGACTGGACACGGTCGGCACGGTGCGGGCCAACTTCCGTCCCGCGTACGACATCCTGGTCCGTCCGGACGCCGAGGTGCTGCCGCTGGAGCGGGAACGCGACCTCGTCCAGTCGGGCCAGCTAGCCGGCATGCGGGGCGGGATCAGCGTCGAGGACTGGCAGGCGATCCAAAGCCTGGACGACGTGGCGGTCGCGGCACCAGTCGCGGTCATCGGCTACATCATGCGGACTGTCCCGATCCGGATCGACGTCGGCGACCAGCTCGATCCCGACGCACGGCAACAGGTCCTGCGGGTCCAGCCCACCTGGGTTACCGACGCCGGACTGAGCCACATACCGGACGGCCCCGCTTTCGTATACGCCACGTCGAACGTGCTGCGGGCAAAACCATTCACCGAGCTCCGCCGTGGCGAACGCGCCGTGGGGCCGACCGAGAATTACCCGGACGGCACACGACGTCCGGTCTGCCCACTCGTCCCGTTCATCGGTGAGAGTGACCTCGTCGACCCGACCGACGCCAGCGCCCGGTCATCATTGACGTGCACCGGAGGTCCGGGATCGCTCACCGCCATGGGCGATCCGACCACCCCTACCCTCACTTTCGCGTGGACCGTTCCGTTTCTGATGGCGGCCGTCGACCCGGTGCAGGAGGCCGCACTCGCGGGACTGGACGGCGCCATCTCCACCGGTCGTTACTTCAATCCCGCGGAGGCGCCGGCCGAACGTCGATTGGCGGGCATGCCCTACCCCTATGCGGCATTGCCGATCCTCATCGCCGATCGACCGCAGGTCGACGCACGGCTGGACATCGATGTTCTTCGCCTGGATGGCGGCGCCGTCGACCTGATCCGCAGAAACCCGACCGACAGTCGCGGCCTGCGCGCCGCGCTGGCGACCCGGACGGGAACACCCGTAGCGACCCGGTCCATCGCGGTTGAAGCGCCCTACCGCGAGATGGTGCGGGAGATGCTCGACCCCTCGCCCGACCGCCGCTCGGACGGGGCGTACCCGAATTCCATGTGGCTTGAGCAGTTCTGGACCGTTGGGCCGGCCGAGCTGACCCCGGACGGTTCCGGCCTGCGCGCCGAGCGGACGCCGACCGACCGGAAGAGCTGGGGCCTTGGCGGCGATTCCGGTGACGTCGCCCATTCCGTGCCGATGGAGCTCGCCGACACCGGTGTGCGCGGTGGCCTCGCCGTGCACCGCAACCTCGGCGGTCCACACGCCATCGGGGACATCGCGATGCCGGACGTGACGCTGGACGCGGTCGGCACCTTCGACCCGACCCGTGTGACACTGGGCAGCCCACTTTCGGCCGTGCCGATGGACACCTACTTCAACCCGGGTGCGCGCGGAGCCGACGAACCATCACGGCAGGCGCTGGGCGGGCGACTCCTGGAGCCGAATGCCAACGTCACCGGTCTGCTTGGTCAGCCGCCGTTGGTGCTGACCACGATGGCAGCACTGCCGCAGATCTTCGGAGCGGGTCAGTACAACACCGCGCCCGCCTATCCCGAACTCCAACTCGACGAGGAGGCACCGATCAGCATGGTGCGGGTGCGCCTCCCCGGCGAGGTTGGCATGGACGCGCTTTCCCGCGAGCGGGTGCGCCTCGTGGCGGAACGCATCGCTGACGTGACCGGTCTGCGGGTCGACATCACGCTCGGATCCTCCCCCACCCCCGTGACAGTCCACAATCCGGCCGGCGAATTCGGCCGACCGGCGCTGGCGCTTGGGCAGCCGTGGGTCAGGAAGGGTGTCGCCGCTGTCCTCGTGCAGGCCGCCGACCGCAAGAGCGTGCTGCTCTCCGTCCTTGTGCTGGCGGTCTGCGCGGTCGCGATCCTCAACGCCACGGCCGCCGCGACCCGGGCCAGACGCACCGAGCTCGCTGTGCTGGCCTGTCTGGGGTGGACGAGGCGCAAGCTGTTGCGGCTGCTGTGTACCGAACTGGCGGGGATCGGCCTGGCCGCCGGCGTGACCGGGACGTTGGTGACCGTGCCTATCGCGCTGGCGTTCGACCTCGCGGTCAGCTGGCCGCGAGCGTTGCTCGCCATTCCCATCGCGGTCGTGCTCGCTCTGCTCGCTGGAGCCGCGCCGGCCTGGCGGGCGTCTCGGTCCGATCCGGGTGCCCTGCTGCGTCCAGCGGTGGCTGCACGCGCCGCCCGCCTGCACCGGCCACGCCGGGTGGTGGGGCTGGCGCTGGCGAACGTCGCTCGCGCCCCCGGCCGCACGGTACTCGGAGCTCTGAGCCTGGCCATCGGGATCACCGCGCTCACGGTGCTGCTGTCGATCACGTTCGCCTTCCGTGGCGCCGTCGCCGGCACGCTGCTCGGCGAGGCCGTGGTCCTGCAGGCCCGGACAGTCGACTACCTTGCGGTGGCCGTCACGATCGCCCTCGGAGTCGTCTCCGTGGCCGACGTGCTCTACCTCAACGTTTCCGAGCGTGCCGCCGAGTTCGCGCTGCTCGCCGCTGTGGGATGGCCGGACGCCGCACTGGCGCGCCTGGTGTTCGTGGAGGCGGTCGTGATGGGAGCGGTCGGAGGTGCGGTCGGCGCCGGCGCCGGGCTTGGTGCAGCCGCTCTCTTCGCCGGAGGTGCGACGGGCATGATCGGTTTGATCGCCGGTGCCGCGTTCACGGTCAGTGTCGGGGTGTCGATCCTCGGAGTCGTCGTACCGGTGGTCCTCCTCCGTCGGCTGCCCACCGCCCAGCTTCTGGCCCAGGAGTAGCACGCGTGACCGAGAGGATTGTCCGCGCTGTGGCGGCCCGGAAGGTCTTCCGGCTGCCGGACGGCGGCCGCTTCTCGGCCGTCGACGGGGTCAGCCTGGACATCGAAGAGAGCGCGACGGTCGCGCTCACCGGGTCGAGTGGCGCAGGGAAGTCGACGCTGCTGCACCTGTTCGGTGCACTGGAGCGCCTCGACGGAGGGACGATCGAGGTCGCCGGTCATGATGTCGGCAACCTGTCCCGCCGCGGCCTGGCCGCCTACCGCCGTTCCGTGGGTTTTGTGTTTCAGCGTTTCCATCTGTTGTCGGCATTGACCGCGGTCGACAACGTGGCAGCACCTGTCCTCCCCTTCCGCACCGGTTACGACCCCCGCGCGCGCGCCAGGGAGCTACTCGAACTCGTGGGCTTGGCCGACCGCGCCGACGCCCTGCCCTCCCGTCTCTCTGGTGGGCAGCAGCAACGGGTGGCCATCGCCCGCGCACTGATCAACCGGCCGCGACTTCTGCTCGCCGACGAACCAACCGGTAATCTGGATTCGCGCACGAGCGCGTCCATCATGGACCTGTTGCTGCGCTTGCGGGACGAGTGCCACACCACGGTCGTCATCGCCACCCATGATCCGATCATCGCGGCGCGCTGCGACGTGGTGCACCGGCTCTGCGACGGTCAGCTCGAGCGAGCGGAGCCGCCAAGTCCGTCCTGAGCGAAACATCCTGCATGTACATCGGTGGATGTTATCGCTAACATGTCTTGAAACACGGGCGTAATCGTCGCGCAACGATTCCCATCGCGTCACGGCTACGTCCCGCACATCGGACGGAGGATGGATGCGCACGACAATCAGATTGTTGATCGCGCTGGCGCTGGTGGTGGCAGGCGCCGGGGCGGTGATCAGCGGACCGGCCTCGCCCGCATGGGCACTCAACAACGGGGTGGGTCGCACTCCGCCAATGGGCTGGAACACGTGGAACACCTTCGGCTGCAACATCAGCGAAGCCTTGATCCGCCAAACGGCGGACGCCCTCGTCGCCAACGGCATGCGCGACCTGGGATACCGCTACGTCGTGGTCGATGACTGTTGGTTCAACCCCGACCGGGACGCGCAGGGGAATCTGCAGGCACACCCGACGCGCTTCCCCAGCGGGATGCGGGCCCTCGGCGACTACCTGCACGCGCGCGGGCTGCTGTTCGGGATCTACCAGTCACCAATGGACCAGACGTGCGCGCAGTACTTCGACGCGTTCCCCGGCTCGACCGGCAGTCTTGGCCACGAGGCCCAGGACGCCCGTCAGTTCGCCGCCTGGGGTGTCGACTATCTGAAGTACGACTGGTGCTCGCCCAACGGGACCATCAACGACCAGGTGACCGCGTTCGCGCGAATGCGTGACGCGTTGGCCGCGACCGGACGCCCGATCCTCTACAGCATCAACTCCAACAGCATCCACGCGAAGACCGGCCCGCTGCGCAACTGGGGCGATGTCGCCAACATCTGGCGAACGACCGAGGACATCACCAACGCCTGGAACACCGGTCAGACCAACGGTTATCCGATGGGCATCCAGAACATCGTCAACGTGAACGTCCCGCTCGCCTCCTACGCGGCGCCGGGCTCGTTCAACGATCCGGACATGCTCGAGGTCGGCAACGGCGGGATGACCGACACCGAGATGCGCAGCCACTTCGCGCTCTGGTCCGTCATGGCGTCGCCGCTGATAGCCGGCAACGACGTCCGCAACGCGAACGCGGCCACCCTGGCCATCCTGCGTAACCAGAACCTGGTCGCGATCAATCAGGATTCGCTCGGGCTGCAGGCCACCCAGGTGTCGAACGACGGCACCCGGCGAGTCCTGGCCAAGCGGCTGGCCAACGGTGACGTGGCGGTCGCGCTGTTCAACCAGGGATCCTCGACGACCACCGTTTCTACGACGGCGGCGGCCGTCGGCAAGACCGGCTCGTCGTTCAGCCTGCGCGACGCATGGACGAACGCCACCACGACCACGACATCGTCCATCTCGGCCAGCGTCCCGGCGCACGGCACCGTCGTATATCGGCTCAGCGGCGGCTCCACCGGACCTACGCCTACCACGTTCCGGCTGCGGGGCGAGGCGTCCGGGCGCTGCCTGGACGTCAACGGGGCGGCGACGGCCAACGGCACCGCGATGGTGATCTGGGACTGCCATTCCAACGCCAACCAGGCTTTCACGCAGAGCGGCCAGACGCTGCGCGTGCTCGGCAAGTGCCTGGAGGTGTCGGCCACCGCCACCGCGGGCACCGCCACCCACCTGTGGGACTGCAACGGTGGCAACAACCAGCAGTGGACCTTCAACAGTAACGGCACCATCAGCAGCGTGCGGTTCCCCAGCCTGTGCCTCGACGTCAACGGGGCAGCGACCACCAACGGCACCGCGGTCATCGTGTGGACCTGCCACACCGCCGCCAACCAACGGTGGGCGCGGGTCTGACGAACGACGGTGGCGCTCAGCGTCGTAAGTGTCAGGAAGGGGTCCCTTCCAATCGGAAACCGATTGGAAGGGACCCCTTCCGCCTGACTGCGCCGCGCCCTCGAAGCCAGCTCAGTTCTTGGCCTGGCCGGCCTTGACCTCGTCAGCCGTCCAGTAGCCCGAGTCGATCAGGGACTTCTGGATGTCATCCTTGTAGACCGTCTCGACGGGCAGCAGGTACGAAGGGACGACCTTCTTGCCGTTGTC
>NZ_BONE01000139.1 GCF_016862555.1 Asanoa siamensis
ACGGGATCCGGGGCCGGCCGGCTGGTCCACGAAACCGTGATCTCGTCCCAGCCCGTCGGCCGGTCGACCCAGGCGGCCCGCACCGCGGCGCGGACGGCCGGGTCCTGCAGCGCCGAAGCCCAGACCGCCGGCCCACCCTCCTGCGTCGAAGCCGGCAGCAACTGCGAGAGCGGCGCGTTGCCGTGCAGGTAGGGGTAGATGTCGACGCCGACGTCGAAGCCGTCCGCGTTGGCCGCGTCGACCAGGTCGAGGGCGCGCCGGACCGCGCCCCAGTTGCGGCGTCCGACGGCGGCGAGGTGCGAGATCTGGGTACGCGCCCCAGTCGCCCGCGCCACCCGCACCGCCTGGTCGACCGAGCCGAGCAGGTCGTCGTCGTAGTTGCGGACGTGCCACGTGAAGATCCGGTCCCGGTCCGCGACGACGCGCGCGAGGGCCAGCAGTTCGTCCTCCCGGACGTACGGCAGCGGCGCGTAGACCAACCCGGTGGACAGCCCGACCGCTCCCGCGTCCAGCGCGTCGCCCAGCAGCGTGCACATCCGGTCGATCTCGGCCGGCGAAGCGGGCCGGTCGGAGAAACCCACGACCGAGGCGTGCAGGGCGAGATGCCCGACGAGCGAGGCGACGTTGAGCCCGGGTCCGGCCGACGCCAGCGCCGCGAGATAGCCGGCGAGGTCGGGCCACGACCAGTCCACCGCGGGATCGAGGTCGAGATAGCCGACGGCCTGCCGGACGAACGCGACCGGCGCGCCCGGCGCCAGCGGTGCGACGCCCAGCCCGCAGTTGCCGACCACCTCGGTGGTCACGCCCTGGTGCACCTTGCTGAGCCCGCGCGGGTCGGAGAGCAGCGTCAGGTCGGAGTGCGTGTGGATGTCGACGAACCCGGGGCAGACGACCCGGTCGGTGACGTCCCGCACCACCGCGGCGGTGAGCCCGGCACCGAGAGCCGCGACACGGCCGTCGCGCACCAGCACGTCGGCGCGCACCGCGGGCGTGCCCGAGCCGTCGACCACGAGGCCGCCCGCGAGCAGCAGGTCCTCAGACATGGGCAACCCGCATGGAATGTGGTTCCATGTTGCGATGATCGAGAGGTTCCACCCCGAGGGGTTCCCGCCGCCGCCCGTTCCGCTCTCCCCCGCCACCAAGGCGGGCGACTTCGTCTTCGTCTCCGGCCAGGTCGCCACCGACCGCGACGGCACCGTCTACGTCGGCGACTTCACCCGCGAGGTGGAGACCACATTGGACAACGTCGAGGCGATCCTGGCCGCGGCCGGCGCCCGGCCCGACCAGATCGTCAAGATCGGCGCGTACCTGTCCAGCGCCCTGCTGTTCGCGCCGTTCAACGAGATCTACCGCCGCCGCTTCCCGGAGGCCCCGCCGGCCCGGACGACCGTCGTGGTCGCGTTCGGCCACAAGGACGTCCGGGTCGAGATCGAGGCCATCGCCTACGTCGGCTAGCGGAATCATGGGCGACCGACGACCCGCAACGACCGGTGCACGATCCGCAGCGCCGTGACGAAGTCCGGGTCGTCGGTCACCGCCTTGGCCGCCTCGTCGAGGGCGGCCACGTAGGCCTGCTGCCGGGCCGTGCTGAACTCGCCCGCCGGGCCCGACACGCTCACCGCGGCCAGGCAGTCGCCGTCGACCCGCACCGGCACGGCGACGCAGCGCAAGCCCGCGCTGCGCTCGTTGTCGTCCAGCGCGAAGCCCCGCCGGGCCACCTTCTTCAGGTCCTTGCGCAGGTCGGCCAGCGTGGTCAGGGTGTTCTCGGTGAACGTCGGGAACGGCTCTGCCGGCACCGCCGCGGGCAACTGGTCGTCGGGCAACTCCGAGAGGAGCACCTTGCCCAGCCCCGTGGCGTAGGTGTGGTCGCGGGCACCGAGCGCGGTGGTGAACCGCAGCGGCCGGTCCGGCTCGGCGACACAGATGTGCAGCACCTGGTCGCCGTCGAGCACGCCCAGGTTGGCGGTCTGCCCGGTGCTCTCGGCGACCGGCTGGAGGTAGCGCTCGGCGACGACGGTCAGGTCCAGGGTGGACACATACGCCGCCGCGAGCCGCTGCACCTTGTGGCCCAGCCGGTAGGACGGGCGGTCGTCGACGCGGACGAGATATTCCATCTCGGACAGCACGGCGAGCAGCCGTACGAGCGTGCTCTTGGGCAGTGCGGTCGCGTCGCTGAACTCGGTCAGCGTCAGCGGCTCCGGCGCGGCGGCCAGCATCTCCAGCAGGGCGAGGCCCCGGGCGAGCGCGTTGGCGTGGTAGTTCGCCGACGCGGGCTTGGCGTCGTCGACGGAAACTCGGGTGGCTCTCGGCATTGTGGACTCTCCTACGCGCCGCCGACGGTGGCTGGAACCTCGGGGAAGTGGCATGCGCTGGGGTGTCCGACGCCGATCCGATCGATCAGCGCGGGCGCTTCCTCCGCGCACACATCCTGAGCCTTCCAGCACCGCGTGCGGAACCGACAACCGGACGGCGGGTTACTCGGACTGGGTACGTCTCCGGCCAGCGTGATCCGCTCACGCTCGTCCCGGCCTGCGGGGTCGGGCACCGGGATCGCCGACAACAGCGCCTGGGTGTACGGGTGGGTGGGCGCGCTGAAGATGTCGGCGCGCGTCCCGGTCTCCACGATGGAGCCCAGGTACATGACCGCGACCCGGTGCGAGATGTGCCGCACGACCGAGAGGTTGTGCGAGATGAACACGTACGCCAGCCCGAGCCGGTCCTGCAGGCCGCGCAGCTGGTTGATGACCTGCGCCTGCACCGAGACGTCCAGCGCGCTGACCGGCTCGTCGAGCACCAGCAGCCGCGGATCCAGGGCCAACGCGCGGGCGAGGCCGATCCGTTGCCGCTGGCCGCCGGAGAACTCGTGCGCGTACCGCCGGGAGTGCTCCGGGCGCAGCCCGACCAGTTCCAGCAGCTCGCGGACGCGGTCCGGGCCACCGTCGGCGTAGCGCCCCTGCACCCGCAGCGGCTCCGCGACGATCTCCTGCACGGTCATCCGCGGCGACAGCGACGCGTACGGGTCCTGGAACATGATCTGGAACGCCTGGCGCTTGGCGCGCAGCTCGCGCTGGGAGAGCGTCGCCAGGTCGGCGCCCTCGAACAGGATCTTCCCGGCGGTCGGCTCCAGCAGGCGGACCAGCAGGCGGCCGGTGGTCGACTTGCCGCAGCCGGACTCGCCGACCAGGCTCAACGTCTCGCCGGTGTCGATCTCCAGGTCGACGCCGTCGACCGCGCGGATCTCGCCGACCTGCCGGCGGAACACGCCGCGCCGGATCGGGAAGTGCTTGTGCAGCCCTTCCACCTTCAACAGGCTCGTCATGCCAGCTCCTCACTGAAGTGGCAGGCGCTGCGCCGCCCGGCGCCGACGTCGCGCAGCAGCGGTCGCTCAGTCTCGCACCGCGCACGGGCCAGCGGGCAACGGGGATGGAACGCGCATCCGGCGGGCGGGTCCGCCATGTTGGGCGGGTTGCCGGGAATCGGGTCGAGCTGGTCGACCTCGACGTCCATCCGCGGCAGGCTGGCCAACAGACCCTTCGTGTACGGGTGCCGCGGGTTCGCGAACAGCTCCTGGACCCCGCCGGTCTCGACGACGCGGCCGGCGTACATGACGACCACCGCGTCGGCGAGCTCGGCGACGACGCCCAGGTCATGGGTGATCAGGATGGTCGCCGCGCCGGTCTCCGCCTGCGCCTTCTTGAGCAGCGCGAGCACCTGGGCCTGGATCGTCACGTCCAACGCCGTGGTCGGCTCGTCCGCGATGATCAGATCCGGGTCGTTGGCGATGGCCATCGCGATCATCGCGCGCTGCCGCATGCCACCCGAGAACTCGTGCGGGTACTGCTTGACCCGCTGCGCGGGGTCGGGCACACCGACCAGCCGCAGCAGCTCGACGGCCCGCGCCCAGGCGGCTTTCTTGTCGGGCTTGCGCTGGTGCAGCAGCACGGCCTCGGCCACCTGCGCGCCCACGGTCATCACGGGGTTCAGCGCGGTCATCGGATCCTGGAAGATCATGCCGACGGGCCCACCGCGCACCTTCCGCAGCTCGGCGGGTGACATCGCCTGGAGGTCGGTGCCCCGGAAGGCGATCGCGTCGGCCATGACCTCGGCCGACTTCGGCAGCAGTCGCAGCACGGACATGGCGGTCACGGTCTTGCCGGAGCCGGACTCACCCACGACGGCCACGATCTGTCCGGCGTGGACGTTGAGGCTCACGTCGGAGACGGCGTGCACGACCCCGTCCTCGGTGTGGAAGTCGACACTCAACCCGTCAACCCGAAGCAACGGTCCGTTGTTAACGCTTTCCGCATAGGAACGGTCCGTTGCCAACATCCCATCGCTCATGACGCCGACCTCGGGTCGACCGCGTCGCGGAGGCCGTCGCCGATGAAGTTCACCGCGAGGACCGTCAGGGCCACCGCGATGCCCGGGGAGAGCCAGAGCCACGGCTCGCTGCGGATGACCGTCAGGCTCTGGGCGTCGGTGAGCATGTTGCCCCAGCTCGCCGCCGGTGGCTGCACGCCCAGGCCCAGGAACGACAGCGTCGCCTCCAGGGCGATCGCCTGCGCGACCGCGAGCGTCGCCACCACGCTGACCGGGGGCAGGGCAGCCGGGATGATGTGCTTGCGCATCAACCAGAGCGGTCCCGCGCCGGTCGCCCGGGCCGCCAGCACGAACTCCTGCTCGCGCAGCGAGAGCGTGACGCCGCGGACGATGCGGCCGCAGACCGGCCACTGGAACAACCCGATGGCGATCACCATCGTGAGCACGCTGGGGCCGAGGATGCCGGCCACCACGACGATCACGACCAGCGACGGGAACGACATGAACACGTCGGCCAGCCGCATCACCAGGCCGTCGACCCAGCCGCCGAGCAGCCCCGCGATGCTGCCGAGGAGCGTGCCGACGACCACCGCGATGGCGGCCGAGGCGATGCCGACGCCGAGGGAGATCCGGCCGGCGAAGAGCAGCCGGGACAGCACGTCGCGACCGGTCGAGTCGGTGCCGAGCAGGTGCGCGCCGGACGGGCCGGAGCGCGCCGACAGCAGGTCGATCGCGTTCGGGTCGTGGCCGGAGAGCGGCCGCGCGAAGATGGCGGCGAGCACGACCAGACCGATGAACACCAGGCTGACCACGGCCGCCGGATGCTTGCGGAAGCGGCGCACGGCTGCCCGGGCGGGCGAGCGCCCCACCGGTGCGGCCACCGTCGTGGACGTCATCGCAGCCTCACTCTCGGGTCGACGACGGTATAGAGCACGTCGGCCAGCAGGTTCGACACCAGCACGAGGATCGCGATCAGCAACGCGAAGCCGACGATCACCGAGTAGTCGTGCTGGTTGACCGCGCTGACGGCGAGTTGGCCCATGCCGGGCCAGGCGAACACCTGCTCGATCACGACCGCGCCGGCGAGCAGTTGCGGCAGGTTGGCGGCGATCACCGTGAGCACCGGGATCAGCGAGTTGCGGAACGCGTGCCGCAGCACGACCCGGGTCGGCGGCGCGCCCTTGGCGTTGGCGGTGCGCACGTAGTCGGCACCCAACTCGGTGATCATGCTGCTGCGCACGTACCGCATGAATGGTCCGGAGTTGCCGAAACCGAGGATGACGGCCGGCAGCACCAGGTGGTGCAGGGTGTTGAGCAGGCTGGGGTTGGTCGGGTCGGAGATGCCCGACGACGGGAACCACTGGAACTTCAGCGTGAACACGTAGATCACGATCAGCGCCACGAAGAACACGGGGATCGAGACCGAGCCGAGGCTGACCACGGTCGCGCCGTAGTCGAGCCAGGAGTTGCGCCGGCGGGCCGCCAGGATGCCCAGCGGGAACGCGATCAGCAGCGAGATCAGCAGGCCGACGCCCATCAGCTCGACGGTCGGGCCGATCCGCTCACCGAGCACCTCGGTCACCGGGCGGCCGTTGAGCAGCGAGACGCCGAGGTTGCCCTGCAGCGCGTTGGTCAGCCAGTGCCAGTACTGCACGGGCAGCGACTGGTCGAGGCCCAGCTCGGCCCGCTTCTGCGCGATGAACTCGGCGCTGCTGGAGTTGAGCTGGTCGGCCGGGATCTGCATGGCGATCGGATCGCCGGGTGTCTTGTGCACCAGCGCGAAGATCGCGATGGTGATCAGGAAGAACACCAGCACGTTGATCGACAGCCGTCGCACCAGAAAAGCGGCCAACGCTCACTCCCTTCGTCAGCACGGACCGCGGTCGGGCCGGTCGCCGTTGACAGGCCCGACCGCGGTGCTGTGGGTCAGCCCGTGATGCTCCAGCTCGCCGGGTCCCAGAACAAGGTGTCCTGCGAACCCGGTGCCTGGAAGCCCTGCACCTTCTTGTTGACGGCCCAGAGACCGTACGGCGAGTACAGCCACATCAGGTCGGCCTGGTCGTTCTCCAGCTTCGCGGCCTGGTCGTACAGCGCCTTGCGGGCCGCCTCGTCGGCGGTCGCGTTGGCCTGCGCCATCAGGTCGTCCAGCTGCGCGTTGCAGAAGTAGTTGATGTTGCCGCCCGCCGGGTACTGGTTGGCGCACGACGTGATCCCGTTGATGGTGGACGAGTCGACGGCGTAGTTGCCGCCGCCGTAGAGCACCATGTCGTACGTCTTCTCCTGGTAGGTCTTCGGGATCTCCGCGGCCTGGATGTTGACCAGCTTCACCTTGACGCCGACCGCGGCGAGCTGGTTCTGCACGATGGTCGCGGTGGCATCGCGGTCCCGCTGACCGTGCACCCACTGGAGCTGGACCTCACGGTTGGCGTCCCAGCCCGCCTCGGCGAGAAGCTGCTTGGCCTTGGCGACGTCCTGCGCGTACTCGTTGAGTCCGGCCGGCTCGTTGGCCTTCGCGAAGTTCGAGAGCCGGACCTCGGCCTTGCCCGCGAGCACGGTCTGCACGATCTGCTTGCGGTCGAGGGCGTACAGGAAGGCCTGACGGACCTTGACGTCCTTGAAGTACGGCTTCGCCTGGTTCAGCGCGATCCGGACGAAACCGGCGCCCGGCTTCTCCTGCGTCGCGATGTTGTTGAAGCCGGCCACCGTCTCGAGGTCGGTCGGCGAGAACGACGCGATGTCGATGCCGCCGTTGCCGAGCTGCGCCGTGGCGTTGTCGGACGTCATCGGCTTGAGGTAGACGTCCTTGATCTTCGCGGGGCTGAAGAAGTTCGGGTTCGCCGTGACGTGCACGTACTGGTTGGTCTTGTAGTCGACGAACGTGTAGGGGCCCATGCCGACTGTCGGCTTGCGGAAGAACGCGTTCTTGGCGACGGCCTCCGGGGCGTCCTTGCCGAGGATGTGCTCGGGCAGGATCCACGCGCTGCCGATCAGCGCCAGGAGGCCGAAGTTCGGCTTCGCGGCCTTGATGACGAAGGTGTTGTCGTCGGGCGCGGAGAAGCCGGAGATGCTGGTCGCCTTGCCGTCGACGAAGTCCTTGACGCCGGCGACACCGGCGTAGTTGCCGGCGGTCGTGCTCGTCGTCTTCGGGTTCGCCATCAGGTTGTAGGTGAACAGCACGTCCTTCGACGTGAAGGGCGTGCCGTCGCTCCACTTGAGACCCGAGCGGAGCTTGAAGGTGAACGTCGTCGCGTCCGGCGACACCTCGTAGCTCTCGGCCAGCCGCGGCTGCAGCTTGTAGTTGGGGTCGACGCCGAGGAGCCGCTCGTAGATGAACGACATGACCTGGCCGTCGGGGCCACTGATCGGGGCCAGCGGGCTGAACACGCCGGCCGGCTCCTGGTAGAGGTAGACGTTGAGAGAGGTGGCGGCCGTGCCGGAGCCGCCCGAGGGGGTGGTCGACGGCCCCGTGCACCCGGCGACCGCCAGCGTGGCGACCGTCAGCCCGACGACCGCCGTCCGTATCCGGTTTCTGAACATAGTGGACCTCTCAGTGGGGGCGGTCGCTGCTAGACGACCGTGTTGCGGAGTTGGCCCAGCTGACCGACGACGACGGTGATCACGTCGCCGGCCTTCAGGAATTCACCCGTCGCGGCGCCCACGCCGGACGGCGTTCCGGTGAGGATCACGTCACCGGGCTCGAGGGTCATCAGTCGTGACGCGTGCGCGACCAGCTCCGCCACGCTGAAGATCATGTCCTTTGTAGAACCAGACTGCTTCGTCACCCCGTTGACGTCGAGGTGGATCGACAAGGCCTGCGGGTCGGGCACCTCGTCGGCCGTGACCAGCCACGGGCCGAGCGGCGCGAAGCCGTCGAGCCACTTGCCGGCCAGCCAGTCGAAGAACCAGACCATCTTGTCGTCGGTGTCGCGCGGGAACCCGTAGTCGACCGAACGGGCGGACACGTCGTTGGACGTCAGGTAGCCCGCCACCGCGTCGAGCGCGTCGGCCTCGGTGACGTCGCGGACGCGGCGGCCGATCACCACCCCCAGCTCGGCCTCCCAGTCGACCTCGGAGCTGACCGCCGGCATGGGAATGTTCGCGCCGGGGCCGACGATCGAGGTCGGCGGTTTGAGGAACAGCCGGGGGCTCAGCCGCGTCTTGTCGAGCGGGTCACCGCCGGTCTCCGTGACGTGGTCCTGGTAGTTGGCGGCGGCGGCCAGCAGCTTGCCCGGGCGCAGCAGCGGGGCCAGCAGCTCGACCTCGGCCAGCGCGACGTCGAGCCGCTCGGTGTCGCCGGTCCGACCCGTCAGGAACGCCGTCAGGTCACCGTCGCCGTACTCGACCACCCGGTCGTCGTCGGTCAGTCGGCCGTGCCGGACCTCGCCGGCCCGGCGGTAGGTGACGAGTCGCATCGTTGCTCACTCCCCTGTCTCGACCGGCTGGCCGGTCTCCATCGACCGCTGCGCGGCCTCGATCACGCGCTGCGCCCGCACCGCGTCGGACGGGCCGACCGCCGCCCGGCCGGTGGCGATGCCCGCCGCCAGCACGTCGAGCAGCGCGTCGACCGTGCCCGGGCCGGTCCACACCGGACCCGTGAAACTCGTCCCCCGCACCGAGAGCGCCGGCTTCGTGGCGTCCACCGCGAGCACGCCGTGGGAACCGCTGATCCGGTAGCGGTGCACGGCCGGGCCGCCCGGCGGCACGTCGCGCAGGACCGGCAGCCGGCCGCAGACCACCGTGCTGGTCACGCCGTGGTCGTGGTCGAGCAGCAGCGTGACCAGCGCCGGCGAGCCGGTCGCGTGCACCCGGCGCACCTCGAGGCCGAGCAGCGCGTGCAGCACGTCGACCGGGTAGAGCCCGAAGTTGACCAGCTCGCCGCCCGGCGCCGGATCGCCGCCGGCCACGAGGAAGTCGCACTGCACGTTCCACGGCAGGCCGACCCGGCCACCGCGGACGGCGGCGATCGCGGACCGCAACGCACCGCCGAGCCGCTGGTGGTGGGCCGGCACGACGACCACGCCGTGCTCGGCGGCCAGCCGCTCGATCTCCTGCGCCTCGGCCACCGTCGCCGCCAGCGGCTTGTCGGCCAGCACGTGCCTGCCCGACCGGATCGCCTCGGCGATCGTCTTCCCGCGTTCCGCGAGCGGCGCCGCGATGCTCCACACCTCGGCGTCGTCGGGGTTGTCGACGATCTCGAACGCCGGGTGGCGGCGGAACGCCGGCTCGTACATGGCGGTCTGGTGGTCCTGCGTGCCGATGCCGCCGTTGCCGACCAGCGCGACCCGGGTCATGCCGTCACCGCCACGGGCCTGCCGGTCGCGATCGACTCCTCGACCGCGACGCCGAGGGCCACCGCCCGCACGGCGTCGGCGACCGGCATCGCCGGTGGGGCACCGCCGATCGCGTCGAGCCAGGCGCCGAGTTGGGCCGCGAAGCCGTTGCCACCGGCGGCCGGCAGCGTCGCCGTCCCGGCCTCACCGAAGACCAGCGCGCTCTCGCCGTCCCAGCCCTGCTCGACGATCCCCGCGGTGCCGGCCACCAGCAGCTCGCGCTGGGCCAGCGAGCCGGGACGGTGCGCCCGGCTCATCTCGCAGACCGCGGTCGCGCCGTCGGCGTAGGTCACCACCATCTCCAGGTAGTCGTAGATGCGCAGCTCCGCCGCGGTCTGCTTGCGGCCGCGGGCGAAGATGGCGGTCGGTTCGCCGCCGAGCCACCAGGTGGCCAGATCCAGCAGGTGCACGCCGTTGTGCAGCGCGTGCCCGCCGGAGCGGACCGGGTCGCCGACCCAGGCGCTCCAGTCGGGCCAGATCCAGCCGCCGAGAATCGCCAGCCGCACCAACTGGGGCCGCCCGATGGCGCCGGAGTCGATGGTCTGCTTGACGGCTCGGCCGTAGTCGTAGAACCGGTGCGTGTGCGCCGCGACCAGCACGCGCCCGGTCGCCTCGAACGCCTCGGCCAGTGCCCGCGCGTCGGTGAGCGTGGTGGCCAGCGGCTTCTCGACCAGCAGGTGCTTGCCGGCGGCGGCCACCCGCAGCCCGATCGGCGCGTGGGTGTCGTTGGGGGTGCAGAGGATGACCGCGTCGGCACCGGGCCAGGCCAGTGCCGTGTCGAGGTCCGTCTCGTAACGGATGCCGCCCTGCTTGCGGGCGAAGGCCGCGGCGCGGCCCGGATCGGCGTCGACGATCCCGACGAGCTCGGCCCGTGGGTCCGCGTCGATCGCACCGCAGTGCGCGTCGGCGATGAAGCCGGCGCCCACCAGCACGATGCCCGTGCGATCCATCGGCGTGACCTCCCCAGGCACGGAACGATGTTTCATGTTCGGTCATCCTGTGGTGGCCGTCGGGTCGTGTCAAGGTCGATCGCGTAAAACATGGAACGCCTTGCCATGTTGATGAGGGTTGTTTTACGGTCGGCTCCGCCAGCCCAACTGGATACGAGGTCGCTCATGCCAACCCCTCTGTCGTCCCACGACTCTCCGCTCGGCAAGGCCATCGCCGACGCTGCCGCGGCTGTCATCCCCGGCGGCGTCAACTCCTCGACCCGCTACATCGGCGCGCCGTACGCGTTCGTCGCCGCCGACGGCGCCTACCTCACGGACGCCGACGGCCGGCGCTACCTCGACTACCACGCCGCGTTCGGCGCGATCCTGCTCGGCCACAACGCGCCGGTCGTCAACGACGCGATCCGCGCCGCCCTAGGCGGTGTCGACCTGACCGGCATCGGCGTCACCGAGGGCGAGGTCCGGCTGGCACAGCGGATCGTCGAGGTGATCCCGTCCGCCGAGTCGATGATCGCCACGATGAGCGGTTCGGAGGCGACGGCGCAGGCGATCCGGCTGGCCCGCGCCGCCACCGACCGGGATCTGATCATCAAGTTCCAGGGCGGCTTCCACGGTTGGCACGACGCGGTCGCCCGCAACGTCATCTCGACGCCCGAGCGGGCGTACGGCCGTGACCCGCTCTCCAAGGGCATCCTGGACCAGGCGGTCGACGCCACCCTGATCGCGGAGTTCAACGACCTCGACTCGGTCGCCGCGCTGTTCGACGCGCACCGCGACCGGATCGCGGCGGTCATCCTCGAACCGATCCCCCACAACGTCGGGGCGCTCGTGCCGACGCAGGAGTTCGTCGAAGGCCTGCGCAAGCTTTCCCAGCAGCAGGGCGCCCTGCTCATCTTC
>NZ_BONE01000140.1 GCF_016862555.1 Asanoa siamensis
TCTGGGCCTCGCCTCGCTCCGGCCCCCATGTCGAGACAGAGCCTTGCGCAGCCGTGGTTGCCCCGTTCGGGCATGATTGCCCGATGCACGCCGTCATCCTCGCCGGCGGCAGCGGCACTCGACTGTGGCCGCTGTCCCGTCTCCATCAGCCGAAGTTCCTCCATCCGCTGAGCGGCAGCCCGATGTCACTGCTGCAGGCGACGGTCGAGCGGGTGGCGCCGCTGGCCGGCCCGGATCAGACGGTGGTGGTGACCGGCGCCGCGCACGCCGCGTCGGTGGCCCGGCAGCTCACGGCGGTGCCCGAGGAGAACATCCTGGTCGAGCCGTCGGCCCGCGACTCGTGCGCCGCGGTCGGCCTGGCGGCGGCGCTGATCGCCCGCCGCTCACCGGAAGCGATCATGGGCGCCTTCGCGGCCGACCACCTGATCACCAACCCGGCCCGGTTCGTCGAGGTGGTCCGCGAGGCCGTGGCCGGCGCCGAGCGCGGGCTGCTGATGACGATCGCGATCAAGCCGACCCGGCCCGAGACCGGCTACGGCTACCTGGCCTGCGGCGACGAGGTCGGCCCCGGCCCGGTCCGGATGGTCGAGGCGTTCACGGAGAAGCCGGCGTACGAGGTGGCCAAGCGCTACGTCGAGGACGGCAACCACCTGTGGAACGCGGGCATGTTCGTGTGGCGGGTCGACGCGTTCCTCGCCGAGCTCGCCCGCCAGCAGCCGGCGCTGCACGAGGGCCTGTGCCGGGTCGCCGCCGCCTGGGACGAGCCCGACCGCGACGAGGTCCTCTCCACGACCTGGCCGACGCTGACCAAGATCTCGGTCGACTACGCGGTGATGGAGGGCGCGGCCGCGGCCGGCCGGGTCGGCACCGTGCCGGGCGACTTCGGCTGGACCGACGTCGGCGACTTCCAGACCCTGGGCGACGTGCTGCCCGGCGACTCGCGCGGCAACGTGGTGGTCGGCGGCAGCGGCGACAAGCCCGGCGTGCTGCTCCGCGACACCGACCGGCTCGTGGTCGTGCCGCAGTCGGGCCGCCTGGTCGCCGCGCTCGGCGTCGAGAACCTGGTGATCGTCGACACGCCCGACGTGGTCCTGGTCTGCGCCCGCGAGCGTTCCCAGGAAGTGAAGAAGCTGGTCGACGAGCTCAAGTCCCGTGGCGACGAAGGTTTCTGCTGACTCGTCAGGGTTCCTTAAGCTGATCTCATGACCGCCCCGTTGCGCCATGTGGAGTTGTCCGTCGCCGGCAACGAGGCCAGTGACCTGTTGCCGGTGCTCTCGCCGGAGTTGCTGGCGGCGCACGGCGCCCGCCGTGGCCTGTGGACGGTGCTCGACGAGGGCCCGGTCGAGGCCTGCGTCGCGCTGCTCGTGCAGGGGCACGACGGCGCCTGGGCCGCGCACCACCAGGGCTTCGACGCCGGGCACGAGGCCGGCCGCACCGAGGACGGCGAGGCGCTGGCGCACCGCGACGGCTGGGTCTACGTGGTCGGCTCGCACTTCGGCTCCAAGGCCGGCCCGCTGCGGCCCAAGCGCGCGTTCTTCGCCCGGTTCCGCGAGGCGGACGCCGCCCGCGGGGTGGTCAAGCTGCACGTGGTGCGCAACCAGTTCCGGTTGCACCGGGCGATCAACGACGCGCTGCTGGCGGCCGACATCAACCCGCTGCCGCCGGGCGAGCGGGTGCACCAGCGGTTCATCCGGGAAACCCAGATCCGCGGCGCGGCCAAGGCCAAGGGCTGGGTCGACCGGGTGGTGGCCGGCGACCTGCCGGTCAACGTGGAGGCCGCGGCGTTCACCCCCGCCGGCACGCTGCTGCTGGGCCTGCGCTTCCCGGTGACCCAGGACGGCGAGCCGATCCTGGTCGAGATCGGCGGGGTCGAGGGCATGTTCGACGCGGACCCGCGCAGTTGGCCCGCTGTCGTCCGGGCGTACGCGCTGACGGGTGTGACCCCGCCCGGCACACTGACGGGTTTCCGGGCCCTGACCGCGACGGACGCCGGCTTCGAGGCCGTGGTCGGGTCGATCGACGCGCTCGGCAAGGGCTCGGTGCTGCTCGACGACCATCCGACGGGCGGCGAGATCATGTGTACGCACGTGCGGTTCACCCTCGGCACCGGCACCCGGGTGGCCGGCGAGGTGGTCGAGGACCTGGCGCCGTTCCACAACGTCGAGGGCCTGGCGGTGCTGGACGGCGAGCACATCTACGTGACCGACGAGGACCACCGCATCGCGCTCTGGCACGACTAGCTATTCGAGCATCGCCCGCCCGAGCGGGGTCAGGGTGTGCAGCATCGTGCTGCCGTCGCGGCGGCTGACCAGCAGGCCCGCGTTGCGCAGCACGCCCGTGTGCTGGCTGGCGGCAGCCGCCGAGATGTGCAGCCGCCGGGCGATCTCGCCGGTCGAGCAGCCCGTGTCGACGACCTCCAGCACCCGCGCCCGCGTCCTGCCGAGCAGCGCGGCCAACGCGGCCCGTCGACCCGGTTCCGGTGGCTGGTCGAGCCCGCCGAGCCGCTCCACCGGGTAGACGAGGACCGGCGGCAGGTCAGGGTCGACAAGCGTGACCGGGGTACGCGCGCAGAAGAACGACGGCACGAGCAGCAGCCCGCGGCCGTCGAGGTAGAGGTCGCGGCTGACCGGATAGTGCCGGACCTCGAGAATGCGGCCGTCCCAGCGCATCGCCGGTTTGAGGCTGGCCAGCAGCCCGTCGGCGCCGTCGCTCAGCATGGCCCGGCCGCGCTGCCCGCGGTCGGCCTCGACGGCGCTCTCGATGCGGTTCCAGAAGGGCGCGATCGCCAGGCCGCGGTAGCGCTCCATCGAGTCGGTCAGCGCCAAGAGCGCGTCGGTCTCACCGCGGGCGAGCGCGGCGGCGCCGGTGGGCAGCCGGTTGTCCGCGGCCAGCAGGGTCAGGTCGCGGCGCAGGTTGGCGGCGGGGGTGGCCCGGATCGCGTCGAGCGCGGGCAACAGGCCGGCGCGGCTCTCGAACGGGGTGAGGAAGTCGGGGAAGTAGCCCTGCGGCGGGTTGAGTGCGAAGAGCAGCCGGTCGCCGTGGCGGGGGTCGTGCCGCAGCCCGTCGGTGACCCGCCGCCGCCAGCCGGCGAGCAAAGGATCGCGCTCGGGCCGCCGGGCCTGGAAGAGGTGCAAACTAAGGATCAATTCCCAAATCGGATCCGCCCGAGGCGCGACGCGGGTACGCGCCACGTCGTCTGGGGTGAAGTGGATCCGCAGCACGGCCTCGTCTGCTCCGCTCCGGGGGTTTGCGGCGTTCGTCCGTGCCGATGAGCGTACCGCTGACCTCGATGTTTCAGCGGTGCCTGAAAGTTGTCGCGTTCGGCGTGCGGGTTGGCCATGCTCGTGTTAACGCCCACATACCGCGGGCGGCACTGCCGTCCGGCCGGCTACCAACGAGGGCCCGCGAACTCGCGTCGTGGAGGTGCCGGCCGGACGTGCCCGCGCGTCGACCTTCCTCCCCAGGTCCGCGCTGCGGCACCACCCGTCGCGGCTGGGGGGCACGGCGGGTGGTGCCGCGCCCTCCCAACCCGCGCGCCAGGCCGGATCGAAAGCCGCAGGTTGCCGCGTGCATCGGTGCCGGAATTCGCTGCGCGACGCGGTGCGACGGTCTCGGCCAGGCCGGCGACGTGCCGGATGCGCGGGACTCGCCGGGGCGGGCGCTGGAGTGTGCTGCGCGGTGAGGGCCGGACGCAGGTGCGTCTTGCCGCTTGGTGGCGGCTCGGGCGTGGTTTGCCGGGCTTGGCGGTGTGGGATGCGCTGATGGGCGCCCGGACGCACGTGCGTGTTGCCGTCTGGCAGCGGGTCTGGCGTGGGTCTTTCGGGGACCGTCCCGGATATGCCGATGGGCAGTAGGTCGGCTTGCGCCAGGCCTACTGCCCATCGTTGGTCTTGCGGTTGGTTCTTGCGGTTGGTCAGCGCACGTCGGGCCGGGTCGGCTCGTCGGTGGGGGCCGCCGGCGGTGGGGCCGAGCCCGCGCTCGGCTGCTGGCTGGCCGGGTTGATCACCTGGGTCCGTTCGCCTTCCGGCGTGGGGATCGGTGCCGTCGGCGGGTCGACCTGGACGCCGGTGGTGGTCGGGGCCGGGCTTGCCGGGGCGGTGATCGTCTGGGTCGCCTGCGGTGCGCCCGTGGCGCCGGCGACCGGGGGCCACGTCGACGGCTCGGCCGAGGCTGACGGCGCCGGGCCGCCGGGCTGTCCGGGTGCCGCGGCCGGGCCGGCCGGCGGCTGAGCGGTCGGTGCGGCGGGGCCGCCGAAGCCGGGGGCCGCACCCGGGTACGCGGGCGGCGGCGGGTAGCTGGGCTGGCCGTACGGGTTCGGTGCGCCGTACCCCTGCTGTCCCTGACCTTGACCCTGTCCCTGGACCGGGCCGCCCATCGGGCCGCCGCCGGGTGGCGGGTAGCCCGCGGGTGCGCCGTAGAGGCCGGGCTGCGGCTTCGGGCGTGGCACGTAGTAGAGGGTCCGCCAGACCTTGTAGATCAGGAAGCCGGCCGCGGCGAAGATGGCGGTGTAGGCGATCCGGACCAACAGGCCCGTGAACGCGGCCCGGACCTCGCCGTCGACCAGCGAGCCGAACAGCCAGGCCAGCAGCGCGATGAGGCCGAACACGGCGGACACGGCGTACTCGGCGAGGGCCACCTGCGTGATCAGCTTCGCGCGCGGCACCGGCGGCTTGAGGTGTGTGGCCAACAGCACGGCCAGCAGCGGCAGGACGATCGCCTCGATGCCGACGAAGTCGAAGAAGCTTCCGCCGGCCCGGCTGGAGAATCCGACATTCGCCGAATACGGCACGAGAAGATCGATGAGCCCCACGAACAGCAGCACGGCGTTGGCGCCGACGAGGACGAGCGCGATCAGCTCGCGCCAGGGTTTGGTGATCTGGTTTGCCGAGGTCTGTTCATTCGACCCGGCCTCGGGTTGGGTGGTCACGGCTCCCCCTGGGGCGATGACGGAAGATGGCTTTCGTGAGCGTAGTCGCCCGGACGCCGGGAAACCGGCAGTGTAGGTAAGGATTGCGGGATGCACATCGTCGTTTTGGCTGGCGGTATCGGCGGGGCGCGTTTTCTCACCGGCGTTCGGGCATATGCCCGGTCCACCGGCGCCGAGGTGACCGCGGTGGTGAACGTCGGCGATGACGTCACCATGCACGGCCTGCGGATTTGTCCGGACCTCGACAGCGTCATGTATACCCTGAGTGGCGCCGCGGACCCAGAACGCGGTTGGGGTCGCGTCGGTGAGACGTGGGCGGTGAAGGACGAACTCGCTGCTTACGGCGCCGAGCCGAGCTGGTTCGGGCTGGGCGACAAGGACATCGCGACGCATCTCGTACGCAGTCAGATGCTCAACGCCGGCTACCCACTGTCAGCGGTGACCGAGGCGCTGTGCCAGCGCTGGGAACCAGGTGTGCGTTTGCTGCCAGCCACCGACGACCGGTTCGAGACCCACGTGGTCGTCGAGATCGACGGCGCCGAGAAGGCCATCCATTTCCAGGAATGGTGGGTACGCCATCGCGGCGAGGTGCCGACCAAGCGTTTCGTGTTCGTCGGCGCCGACACGGCCAAGCCGGCCGCGGGCGTGCTCGAGGCGCTTGCCACCGCCGATGTCGTGCTGGTCGCGCCGAGCAACCCGGTGGTCAGCGTCGGCCCGATCCTGGCTGTGCCGGGCCTGCGCGCGGCGCTGGCCGGCGGCCCGGCCGCGGTCGTCGGCGTCTCGCCGATCATCGGCGGCAGCCCGGTGCGCGGCATGGCCGACAAATGCCTGGCCGTGCTCGGTGTGCCGTGCACGGCGGCCGCGGTCGGTGCGCTGTACGGCGCCCGCAGCACCGGCGGCGTCCTCGACGGCTGGCTCGTCGACAGCGGCGACGCGGGCGCCTCGGTGCCCGGCGTCGCGGTGGCGGCGGTGCCGCTCTGGATGACCGACGAGCAGGCGACGGCCGAGATGGTCCGCGCGGCCATCGACCTGGTATGACAACGGCGGACGATCCAGCGGCGGGTGTCGGGGGAGTGGGCATGCGGCTCGAGGTGTTGCCGGTCGAGGGCATCGGCGACGTACGACCCGGCGACGACCTGGCGGCGGCCATCACCGCCGCCGCACCATGGCTGCGCGCCGGCGACGTGCTCGTGGTGACGAGCAAGATCGTGTCGAAGGCGGAGGGCAGCCTGGTCGACGTCCCGGTCGACGGCGACGAACGCGCCGCCGCCCGCGACGAGGTGCTCCGCGCGGAAACCGCCCGCCAGGTCGCCCGCCGCGGCCAGACCCGCATCGTCCAGACCCACCACGGCTTCGTCATGGCCTCGGCCGGCATCGACGCCTCGAACATCGACCGCGCCCATCTGGTGCTGCTGCCCAAGGACCCGGACGCCTCGGCCCGCGCGCTCCGCACCACGCTGCGCGAACGCCATGGCCTCGACGTAGCCGTCGTGATCTCCGACACGATGGGCCGCCCATGGCGCAACGGCCTCACCGACGTAGCCCTCGGCGCCGCCGGCATCCCCGCCATCCGCGACCACCGCGGCGAGGTGGACCCCTACGGCAACGAGCTCTCCATCACCCAGATGGCGGTGGTCGACGAACTGGCCGCGGCGGGGGAGCTGGTCAAGGGCAAGTGCGCCCAGGTCCCGGTAGCCGTCGTCCGCGGCTACCTCGACACCCCACTGCCACCCGCCGACGGCCTCGGCGCGGCCGTCCTGGTCCGCGGTGCCGACCAGGACCTGTTCTCCCTCGGCACCGCCGAGGCCCGCGCCGAAGGCTTGCGCGCGGCGGCCCGCCTGACAGTCACCAACCAGCCTCCTTTCCCGATCCTCGACGACATCGACACCCCGAAGGCGGTCGCCCGCGCGCTGGCGACCATCGCCCCGGTCACGACCGCGACCACCTTCGACGTGAACTCGCTCTCCGTGAGCCTGACCACGGCAAGCCCGACGTCCGAGGCTTGGCCCGCACAGCCCACTGACCTGACCGCACCCACCAACGTGACCGCAGCCCCAACCGAGCTGACCGCACCCCCCACTGAGCTGGCCCCACTGCCAACCGACTTGGCCGCAGCCCCCACCGCGCGGCCCGCGCCGCCCGCCGGGCCGACTGCGCCGCCCACCGCGCTGACTGCACCGACCACCGACCTGACCGACCCGGCCGAAGCCCTGCCAGCGGCGCCCGGGTCTGGGGAAGCGGGCCGCTACCAGATCGTCTGCCGGCCGGTCGACAGCACAGGCGGCGCAGCGCTCATCGCCCTCGGCATCGACGTGCAACGGCTCCGTGCCGCACTCGCCGCCGAAGGGCTCGGCTCCACGATGGAGACCATCGAGGACGGTGGTCACGGACCGCGCGTGGTGGTCACCGTCGGCTGAGGCAGGGCATGGTCGCTCATGCATGTTGGTAGCCGAAAGTGCCCCCGAGGTTCACGCTCCGCTTCAAGATTTTCTGGTCGGTGACCGCCGCCACCGAAGCTGTCGTACCGAGCGCCTACGCTTCAACGGTGGCTGATCTGATCCCGACCTCGCCCCCGTCGCCGACCGCGGCGAGCATCCGGCGGGCGCTGGCGCGCGCCGCCGACGGCAAGGCGCTAGACCAGGGCGAAGCCGCGGATCTCATGGCCGCCCGCGGCGACGCGCTCGACGAACTGCTGCGCATCGCCGGCGGCATCCGCGACGCCGGCCTACGCGACGCGGGCCGGCCGGGCGTCGTGACGTACTCCCGCAAGGTCTTCATTCCCTTGACCCGCCTATGCCGGGACCGCTGCCACTACTGCACCTTCGCGACGGTGCCGCATCGGCTGCCGGCCGCCTTCCTCGACCGCGACGAGGTGGTGGCGATCGCCCGTGAAGGCGCCGCGCAAGGTTGCAAGGAAGCGCTGTTCACGCTCGGCGACCGCCCCGAGGAGCGCTGGCCCGCCGCCCGCGAGTGGCTCGACGCGCGCGGCTACGACTCGACGCTCGACTACGTCCGCGCCAGCGCGATCGCCGTGCTCGAAGAGACCGGCCTGCTACCGCACCTCAACCCGGGCGTGCTGAGCTGGGCCGAGTTGCAGCGGCTCAAGCCGGTCGCGCCGAGCATGGGCATGATGCTGGAGACGACGGCGACGCGGCTCTGGTCCGACAAGAGCGGCCCACACTTCGGCTCGCCCGACAAGGACCCGGCGGTCCGGCTACGCGTGCTCGACGACGCGGGCCGGATCGGCGTGCCGTTCACCACGGGCATCCTGATCGGCATCGGCGAAAACCTGGTCGAACGCGCCGACTCGCTGTTCGCGATCCGCCGATCGAGCCGCGAGTACGGCCACATCCAGGAAGTCATCATCCAGAACTTCCGCGCGAAGCCCGACACGGCGATGCGCGGCATGCCCGACGCCGAGTTGCTCGACCTCGCCGCCACGATCGCGGTCGGCCGCATCATCCTCGGCCCCGGCGCCCGCATCCAGGCGCCACCCAACCTGATCGAAGGCGAATACGACCTGCTCCTACGAGCCGGCATCGACGACTGGGGCGGCGTCTCGCCGGTCACCCCCGACCACGTCAACCCCGAACGCCCCTGGCCGATGATCGACGAACTCGCCGCCCGATCGGGTGCGAGCGGTTTCACGTTGCGCGAAAGACTGACGATCTATCCCGAGTACGTCCGACGCGGCGACCCTTGGCTGGACCCGCGACTAGCGGAGCACGTGGCAGCGCTCGCGCAGCCTGCGACGGGGCTGGCCGCCGAGGGCGCGCTACCGGTCGGCCGGCCGTGGCAGGAGCCCGACGCGGCCTTCGTCCCTGGCGGACGCGTCGACCTGCACGAGACGATCGACACGACGGGCCGCACCACCGACCGCCGGGGCGACTTCGACTCCGTCTACGGCGACTGGTCCGAGGTGGCCGACCGCATCGCGCCCGAGGCGGTCGAGCTGAACAGCGGCGGTGCCGTCACGCCCGCTGGTGCGGTCGAGCGCCAACCGTCCGACGTACTCGAAGGCCTCCGCCTGGCCGCGACGGACCCGGCGGCGCTGCTCGACGAGCGCCACGAGGCGGCGGCCATGGCGCTGTTCACCGCCGACGGGTCGGCGCTCGACGAGCTCTGCCGGATCGCCGACGACGTCCGCCGCGACACGGTCGGCGACGACGTGACCTATGTCGTCAACCGCAACATCAACTTCTCCAACGTCTGCTACGTGGGCTGCCGGTTCTGCGCGTTCGCACAGCGCGAACGCGACGCCGACGCCTACCGACTATCCGTCGACCAGGTCGCCGACCGCGCCGAGGAAGCCTGGGCGGCGGGCGCCACCGAGGTCTGCATGCAGGGGGGCATCGACCCGAAACTGCCGGTCACCGCGTACGCCGAGATGGTCCGCGCCATCAAGCAGCGGGTGCCGGGCATGCACGTGCACGCGTTCTCCCCGATGGAGATCGTGACCGCCGCGGCGAAGGGCGGCATGCCCGTCCGCGAGTGGCTCGAGATGCTGCGCGACGCGGGCCTCGACACGATCCCCGGCACGGCGGCGGAGATCCTCGACGACGACGTGCGCTGGGTGCTGACCAAGGGCAAGCTACCGGCCGCGACGTGGGTCGAGGTCGTCTCGACGGCGCACGAGCTAGGCATCCGGTCGAGCTCCACGATGATGTACGGCCACGTCGACCACCCCCGCCAGTGGCTGGGCCATTTCCGGGTGCTGGCGTCGGTCCAGGACCGCACGGGCGGCTTCACGGAGTTCGTCGCGCTGCCGTTCGTGCACACGAACGCCCCGATCTACCTGGCGGGCATCGCCCGCCCTGGCCCGACGTGGCGCGAGAACCGGGTCGTCCACGCGATGGCCCGCCTGCTGCTGCACGCCCGCATCGACAACATCCAGTGCTCCTGGGTCAAGCTGGGCGACGAGGGCACGGTCGCGATGCTCAACGGCGGCTGCAACGACCTGGGCGGCACGCTGATGGAGGAGACGATCTCCCGGATGGCCGGCTCGGCCAACGGTTCGTCACGCACGGTCGACCAGCTCAAGTCGATCGCGAAGGCGGCGGGCCGCCCGGCCCGCGAGCGCACGACGGCTTACGGCCTCCGGTGAGCCGGGCCGGCGCGCACCGCGCCGGCGTCTGACCTTGGGCTGAGCCGGACCGGCACCGCGGCGTGCCGGCGCGGCAGCCTTCGGTCCTGCCGCCGGCGTGCGGTGATGTTCGGTCTCCGGCTGGGCGGGGACGGAGTGCGCGAAGCTGCGGGCGTTCGTTGGGTAGGCGCCGGTTGCGGGAGGGCTTGCGGCTTCGTTGGGCAGGCGGCGGCTGTGGGAAGGCCTTGCGGGCTTCGCGGAGCGGACGGCGAGTAGAGAAAGGCTCGGGCTCCGCTGAGCGAGTGCCCGGCCGGGACGCGTGCGGCCCACTCGAGGGCTGGCTCGATCGGTAGGACGAGGCGTCGTCGTCCTGATCAACCGGGCGGGCGAGTGCGTAGGACCCACTGTCGCGACCCTGCCGCGCGGGAGGGTTTTCGCAAGCGCCCGTACGGGGTACACGGGCGCGCCGCACCTCAAGATCCGCCCCTGGCGGGACGCTCACGACTGGGGGACTAGCGGAGCCCGGGTGGATCAAGGTACGTGTGTCATGGTTTGATTCTTTATGTGCGGTTGTGGCGGCGGAGCTGGTGGGAAAGTGGCCGATCGAGCGTTACTCGCCCGGGGTCTGGATCGGTAGGGACCCGAAGGACCACGGCGCCGTCCGCGAGTCGCCCACGGCGCGCCGGTGAGTGGGCCTATTTATCAGGTTCCGCTTGACGACGCACGCATTACACGCGTGTAATTTCAGTGGGGTCGTTCGAACGGGACATGACAAATCGGACCGTACGGGCGAAAAAGGTGGGCCTTCCGCGAGGGGGTTACGCCGGCCGTGCGCCGGCGTGCGAAAGGAGGCAACGTTATGGATGGTGGCCGTGTCGAGGTCGCCGACCTGCTGGGCAACGCGCCGGAGTGGCAGGAGCGAGCGCTCTGCTCGCAGACTGACCCCGAGGCGTTCTTCCCGGAGAAGGGCGGTTCGACCCGCGAGGCCAAGCGCATCTGCTCGCGCTGCGACGTCAAGGCCGAATGCCTGGAGTACGCGCTCGGTCACGACGAGCGCTTCGGCATCTGGGGCGGCCTGTCGGAACGCGAGCGGCGCAAGCTGAAGCGCCGCGTCGTCGCCTGACCGGGCGCTGCGGGGCGAGCAAGCCGCCGATCGGTGCGGAGGGGGAACCCGCCGAGGCGGCACAAGAACATACGGGGATCGAGGGCCATCATCGTCAGATGCGGGCCCTCGACCGCATCCAGGGCCGGAAACCACCGGAAGATCGGTTGGGGCCACCTTTGGCAATGTCCGCGCCCGTCGAGGTATGACCGACGCGGCCTGCGTGGGGTGCCGGCGTGCGTCGCGGGCTTGAGCGGCGGTGGTCCTCGACGCCGCGGCGATGGAGGGAC
>NZ_BONE01000141.1 GCF_016862555.1 Asanoa siamensis
AGGCGGTATCCAGCAGCATACATCGATGCTTGACGCTATATAGCCCGCTTCGCGGGGACGCGGGCGGAGCCGATGCTCAGGTCAGGCCGGCGCGGGCTGCGTAGAGGGCCGCCTGTGTGCGGTCCTGGACCCCGAGCTTTGCCAGGATTGCGCTGACGTGAGTCTTGACCGTCTTCTCCGCCAGACCCAACGCCCGGGCTATCTCGCGGTTCGAGTGTCCTCGGCCTATTTCCCTCAGGACCTCGCGTTCCCTCGGCGTCAACCTGGCCGGGTCAGCCAGCGCCTCGCCCTCCGTCAAAGCCCGCGCCACCTCCGGATGCAGCAGCGTATGACCAAGGTGGACCGACCTGATCGCCGCCGCCAGCGCCGGTGGGTCCACGTCCTTGTAGACATAGCCCGCCGCCCCCGCGCGGACCGCTGGCAGCACCGCTGATGGCTCCGTGAAGCTCGTGATCACCAAAACGCGGCACGGCAGGCCCAGCGCCGTCATCGCCCGCAAAGCCGCCACCCCGTCCGTGCCTGGCATGCGCAGGTCGAGCAGCACCACGTCCGGGACCAGCTCCTCCGCCAGCGTCACCGCTGTCGCCCCGTCCGCGGCCTCGCCGACCACCGATAGGTCGTCCTGCACCGACAGGAACGCGCGTAAGCCCTGGCGGACCATCGCGTGGTCGTCGACGATCAGTACGCGGATCACAGCGGCACCTCCAAGCGGACCGTCGTGCCCGTGCCAGGATTCGAGGAGACCACCAGGCGGCCGCCTACCGCATCAGCTCGCGAGCGCATCGACGTCAAGCCCAGGTCGCTCGACGGCAAGCCCAGGCCGTCGTCCGAGACCTCTACGACAAGAGACGAATCCACGGCGAACAAGCGGACCGCGACGGTACGCGCCGACGAATGTCGCAGCGCGTTGTGCAGAGCCTCCTGTGCCATCCGGTACGCGGCGTCCTCGCATGCCGGCGACAGGCGCGGCACCGGGTCCGTGACCTCCAAAGTCACCCTGGCCGCGTGCACCTGGTCCAGCAGCCGCACCTGCTTGTGCAGCGCCGCGTCCAAGCCCTCGGCCGCCACGTCCGCCGGGCGCAGGCCGACCACGATCGAGCGCAGCTCGTCCGACGCCTCCGCCGCCAGCGCGCGGACCGTGGCCAGCTGCGATGTTGCCCGCCCCGGGTCGCGGGCGACCAGCGCCGTCGCGGCGTCCACGGACAGGCGCAGGCTGAACAGCTTCTGCGCGACCGAATCGTGCAGCTCGCGGGCGATCCGGTCGCGCTCCTCCAGCACCGACAGCTCGCGGCTCCGCTCGTACAACCTGGCATTGATCAACGCGATCGCCGCGTGACCGGCCAGGATTCGCAGGAGGTCCTCGTCGTCCTGCGAGAACGCGCCGTCGCGCTTGTTGGCCAGGTAGAGGGCGCCCAGAATGTCCGAGCCGTGGACGATGGGCATTCCGAGAAAATCGCGCAGCTCGGGGTGGTGCTTCGGCCAATACTCGAAGCGCGGGTGGGCGCGGATGTCAGACAGGCGCAGCGGCTCCGGTTCGCGGAGCAGCACCGCCAGCAGGCCGTGCTGGCGCGGCAGCGGGCCGATCAACCGCCACTGGGCGTCGCTGACCCCGTCGACCACGAACTCCGCGAACGAGCCCGTGTCCGCGTCCGGCACGCCGAGCGCCGCGTACCGGGCGTTCAGCAACCGCCGGGCCGCGGAGACGATGGTCTGCAGCACCTCGCGCACCGACCGGCGCGCGGTCACGGCGAGTACGGCGGAGCTCAGCGCCCGCAGCTCTTCGCGCGCGTCCACCTTCGCACCGTAGCGCGTCAGACCGCTTCTGATCCCCCGGCCGATGGTCCTAGGACCAAGGTCCCCGTCCCTGGTCCGATGGCATCGGCGGCCGTCGCTCCTAGCGTCGGAGGCATGACAACAGCGATCATCACCGGCGCGTCCCGGGGCCTGGGCCGCGCACTGACCGGCGGGCTCGCCCGCGCCGGCTGGAACGTCGTCGTCGACAGCCGGGACGCCGAGGCGCTCGCGGCGGTCGGGTTCGGGCCGGGCGTCATCCCGGTCGCCGGCGACGTCACCGACAGCGTGCACAGAAAGGCCTTGATCGACGTCGCGGACCGGTACGGCGGCGCCGACCTGCTCGTCAACAACGCCGGCATTCTCGGGCCCTCGCCGCAACCCCGGCTCGCCGACTATCCGGTCGAGGTGCTGCGCGAGGTGTACGAGGTGAACGTGCACGCGCCGCTCGTGCTCACCCAGCTCGCCCTCCCAGCGCTGCGCAAGCGCGGCGGAGCCGTGCTCAACCTGACCTCGGACGCGGCGATCGAGGCGTACGCCGGCTGGGGCGGCTACGGGTCCGCGAAGGCCGCGCTGGAACAGCTCAGCCGCATCCTCGCCGCGGAGGAACCGGACGTCCGCGTCTGGTGGGCCGACCCCGGCGACCTGCGTACGCGCATGCAGCAGGAAGCGTTCCCCGGCGAGGACATCAGCGACCGCCCGGAGCCGGAGTCGGTCGTGCCGGCGTTCCTGCGCCTGCTGGCCGCGCGACCGGAGTCGGGCCGGGTCCGGGTCGCGCAATGGTGACGGCGACGGTCGACTTCACCCTGCCGGAGCATTTCGAGGCGCACGAGCCGCCCGAGGCGCGCGGCGTGCCCCGCGACGGGGTCCGGCTCCTCGTCTCGACCGAAAAAGCCCAGTCGCATCATGTCTTCCACGAGTTGCCGGCGCTGCTCCGGGCCGGTGACGTGCTGGTGGTCAACACGTCGGCGACGTTGCCGGCCGCCGTACCCACTCTTGACGGAAATGTCGTGCATTTCTCCACGGCCATCGCGGACGGCACCTGGCTCGTCGAACCCCGGCGCGCCGACAACGCCGGGCCGCTGACAACGGCGGTGGCAGGGCAACGGTTCGACCTGCGCGGCGGCGGGTCGGTCACGCTGCGCAGCCCGTACACGCGAGGTCGGCTCTGGATCGCCGAGGTGTCGTTCGCGAGCGACGTCCGCGGCTACCTCGCGGTGCACGGAGAGCCGATCCGCTACCGGTACGTGCCGCGACCCTGGCCGCTGCCGTCGTATCAGACGGTGTTCGCGACGCATCCCGGCAGCGCGGAGATGCCCAGTGCCGGCCGTCCGTTCACCGACCGCGTCGTCACCCGGCTCGTCGCCGCCGGCGTCCTGCTGGTGCCGATCGTGCTGCACACGGGCGTGGCCTCGGCGGAGGCGCACGAGCGGCCGTACCCGGAATGGTTCGAGGTGCCGGTCGCGACCGCGCGGGTCCTGGCCGGGGCGAAGCGGGTGATCGCCGTCGGGACCACGGTGGTACGCGCGTTGGAGACCACCGGCGGGCGGGCCGGCCGGGGTTGGACCGACCTGGTGGTGACGCCGGAGCGGGGCGTGCGGGTCGTGGACGGGCTGCTGACGGGGTTCCACGAACCGCGCGCTTCGCATCTCGACCTGCTGGCGGCGGTGGCCGGGCGGGACCTGGTCGGGCGCGCCTACCAGGAGGCGCTGGGCGCCGGGTACCGATGGCACGAGTTCGGCGACGTCAACTTGCTGCTGTCGGAGGGCGACGGTTGAGCGGTATAGTCCCGCCGTTCGAGCGCGTGCAGTGGAGGATGGCGCATGTCTCAAGGTGTGTACGCCACGCCGACGTTCGACACGTCGATGCGCGGCTACGAGAAGAAGCAGGTCGACCGGCATGTCGCCGAAGCGGCGGAGCGGATCGCGCAGCTCGCGGCCGAACGCGAGCAGGCGCACAACCACATCCGCAACCTCACCAGCAACCTCGAGCAGGTGCACGGCGAGCTGAGCGAGTTGCGGGACCGGCCGCCGCGCCTCGACCGCGCCTCCTTCCGCCACCTCGGGTCGATGGTCGACGAGATCCTGGCGCTCTCCGAGAAGCAGGGTCAGGCGATCATCGACGCCGCCGGTGAGCGGGCCAACGAGATCAAGGCCGCTGCCGAGAAGGTCATGGAGGCCGCCCGCGAGGCGGCGGAGCGGCTGCGCGACGAGGGCCAGGCGGCGCTCGAAGCGGCCGAGCAGGAGGCCCAGCGCCGGCACGAGGCCAGCGTCGCCTCGATCGAGCGGGCCGAGGGCGAGGCGCGGGCGCGGATCGAGTCCGCCCACGAGCAGACCCAGCAGGAGCTGACCCAGTGGCGCGCCGACGTCGAGCGGGAGATCAACGAGCACCGGACGGCGGCGCAGGAGGCCGATGAGGCCCGGCAGGCCGAGGCCGAGCAGCAGATCCAGGCCCACCACCAGCAGCTGACGATGGCGCAGAAGGAGATCGACGCGCGCCAGCAGGCGCTGGCCCAGCTCCGCAACGCGCAGGAGCAGGCCCAGCAGCAGCTCGGTCAGCTCCGCCACGACGGTGCGGCGACCGAGCAGGAGCTCGCGCAACTCACGCACCGGCTCGGTGTCACCCGGCAGGAGCTCAACGCCGAGGTGGCCCGGTTCGAGCACGCGCGGCAGAGCGCCGAGGCGGTCGAGCAGCAGACGCTCGAGGCCCGGGCCCGGATGCAGCGCGAGGCCAAGCGGATGGCCGACCGCGCGGCGGCCGCGGTCATGGCGGCGGCGGCGATCAGCGAGCAGACCGGCGAGTTCAAGATGGTCGCGATCCGGCCCGACCAGATCCCGACGGCGGCGGCCCCGGCGCCTGATCTCGAGGCCGACGAGGAGCCCTACTTCGAGCCCGCGCGGCCGGTCAGTGGCGGCGGCGAGGCGGCGGTCTTCGAGCCGGCGCAGCCGCGGCCGGTCAGTGGTGGGGGTGAGCCGTCGGTGTTCGAGCCCGCGCAGCCGCGGCCGGTCAGCGGTGGTGGTGAGCCGTCGGTGTTCGAGCCCGCGCGGCCGGTCAGCGGTGGTGGCGAGCCGTCGATGTTCGAGCCGCGGCGTCAGCCGGAGCCGGTCAACGGCGGCGAGTCGATGTTCGAGCCACGGCAGCGCCCCGACGCGGTCAACGGCGACGAACCGTCGATCTTCGACCCGCGGCAGCAACGGCCCGAGGCCGACGCGCGACAGCCCGAACCCGCCGAAGAGGCCCGACCCGCCTGAGACGTCAGGCGCGGCTCTCGTTGAGGATCAGCGCCCGCAGCCCCTGCAACTGCGGCCCCGGCCGGATGCCGAGCTGCGCCGCCAGATTGCTGCTGGCCAGGTCGTGCATCGCGAGCGCTTCCGCATTGTCACCACTCGCCCGCAAGGCCCGCATGAGCAGCACGTACGCACTCTCCCGCAAGGGATGCAACCGGACGTGCGTACGCAGCAGCCGCGCCGCGGCCGGTGCGGCCCCCGCCCGCAGGTGCAGCTCGGCCATCCGCTCGACGACCGCCTGGTAGTCGTCGCTGATGATCTGGCACAGCGCCGCCGTCACCGGCCCGTGCCGGAACCCGTCGGCCACCGAACCCCGCCACAACCCGGCCGCCGTGTCGAGGTGCCGCAGCTCCGCCGCCACGTCGTCGGCGGCCCGGGCCACCTCGGCCGCCCGCCGGGCACGGTTGAACCGCGCCAGGTCGAGCTCGTGCTCCGCGAGCGTCAAGGTGTAGGTCGTGCCCCGGCGGACCAGCCGCGCCGCGCCGGCGATCCGGCGGACGTGCGACGCGTACGACTGGATGTTGGCAAGGGCCGACGCCGGCGGACGCAACGGCCAGAGGTCGTCGACGAGGGAGTCGACGGCGACCGGCTGGCCGTTGCGCAGGGCCAGCAGGGCGAGCACGGCCTGCTGCTTGGGGGTCCCGACGGCGACCGGGCGGCCGTCGAGACTGACGTCCACCTGACCGAGGACACTAATCTCTAACAACGCGTGCTCTCCCCGCATGGTGCCGGGCCGGCGTCGGTCGGGCGCCAGCCTCTCGACGGTATGGGGAGGCGGTTGGAGAACGGTTGGGAGCTGGGATGGAGTTCGGGGTGCTGGGCGCGTTGCGCCTGGTGGACGGGGCTTCCGTCGTACCCGCTCCCAATGGCATGCCCGGCCGGATCCTGGCCATGTTGCTGGCCCGCCGCGGTGAACCGATGTCGATCGACGCCATCATCGAGCAGCTCTGGCCGGGCGAGCCGCCGCGGACCGCGCGCAAGACGACCCAGGTCTACATCCACCACCTGCGGGGCCGGCTGGACCACCCCGACCGGGTCAGCTTCCGCAACGGCGGCTACCTGCTCGCGCTGGCGCCGGAGGAGCTCGACGCGGCCCGGTTCGAGCGGCTGGTCGCGTCGGCGGCCGATGCTCCGGTCGAGGTGGCCGCCGACCTGCTGGACGAGGCGCTGGCGCTCTGGCGAGGGCCGGCCTTCGAGGACGTCGCCGGGCTGGCCGCGGCGACCGAGGAGGCCGCGCGCCTGCAGGACCTGCGCCTCGCGGCGGTCGAGCAGAGCGTCCGCGCCGGCCTCGCCCTCGGGCGGCACCACCAGCTCGTACCCCGGTTGCGCGCGGCGGTCGTCGAATGGCCCTTCAACGAGTCGATCCACGCGAGCCTGATGACCGCGCTGCACTCGTCGGGTCGCACCCGCGAGGCGCTGGAGGTGTACGCGGCCCTGCGCGCGACGCTCGCCACGGAGCTGGGCGTCGAGCCGGGTGAGGAGGTGCGCTCGCTGCACCGGCGGGTGTTGCGCGGCGAGCGGCTCAGCGCCCCCGCCGACCCGCGGCCCGTCGGCAACTTCCTGCCCAACGACCTGCGCGACTTCACCGGTCGCGACGTGGAGTTGCGGCAGCTCAGTGAGACGCTCGGGGAGCAGTCGACGGTCACGGTGATCGCGACCATCGGCGGCCTGGGCGGGCTGGGCAAGACGGCGCTGGCGGTGCACTGGGCGCACCGGGTCACACACCACTTCCCGGACGGGCAGCTGTACGTCAACCTGCGCGGCTTCGGGCACGCCCCACCGGTCGACACGGCGACGGCGTTGCGGCATCTGCTGTCCTGCCTCGGCGTGCCGCGCGCGGAGCTGCCCAGCGACGTCGACGACGCGGCCGCCCGCTATCGCGCCGCGGTGGCCGGCAAGCGGATGCTCGTGCTCCTCGACGACGCCCGCGACATCGAGCAGGTGCGCACGCTGCTGCCCGGTGAGCCGCGGTGCCAGGTCGTGATCACCAGCCGGGTCATGCTCACCGGCCTGATCGCCCGCGAAGGCGCGCAACGGGTCGTGCTCGACCTGCTGCCCGACGCTGACGCGGCCACGCTGCTGCGCCGGCTCGTCGGTGCGCGGCGCTACGAGGCGGAGGCCGCCGACGCGGCGGAACTGCTCGCGCTCTGCGGCGGCCTGCCGCTCACCATCCGCATCGCGGCCGCCCACCTGCTCGACCACCCCGAGACGACCATCGCCGCGTACGTCGCCGCGCTGCGCGCCGAGGGTCGCGTGGCGCTGCTGCGGGTCGAGGAGGACGAGCACCACGCGCTGGCCGCCGTGCTCGGGCGCTCGGTCGCGGCGCTGCCGCCGGTGGCCCGGGACGCGTTCATGGCGCTGGCCACCATCCCCGGCCAGGACTTCACCGCCGACGCGGTGGGGGCCGTGCTCGACGTCAAGGTCGACGAGGCGCTCGCCACCCTGGTCGCGGCGCATCTGGTGCAGGAGCTGCCCGGGGGCCGGTTCACGACCCACGACCTGGTCCGGGAGTACGCCGCGTCGCTCGTACCCGAGTTCGACGAAGCTGGTTTTTCCCGGCTCATGGGTCATTACCAGCGGTTGGCCGCGGCCGCCTACGACCTGCTGCGCCCCGGCTACCGGACCACGTCGACCGGCACCGCGGCGCCGACGTTCGCGGGCGTCACGGAGGCGCGGGCCTGGTTCGAGGCCGAACGGGCCAACCTCGCCGCGGCGCTGGACACCGCCGCCGAGCGCAACCTCCCCGCGTACATCGGAGCGATCATCGGTCCGCTCTGGCACATCTGCTGGGTGACCGGTGGCATCGCGAGCTGGCTGGGCGTCGTCGAGCGGATCGCGGCGACGCTGGAACGGCACGGCGAAGACGGCGACGTGCGGGTCGAGGTGCTCAACGTCCTCGGCAACGCCTACCGGGTGACCTGCGACTACGAGCGGGCCGTGGCCGCGCATACCGAGTGCGCGCAGGCGTGGACGCGGGCCGGGCGGACGGCCGACGCGGCCCGGGCGCGGACCAACCTCGCGATGTCCCTCGACCAGCTCGGCCGGACCGACGAGGCGCTGACCCACCTCGAGTCCGCCCGCGCCGCGTTCCACGACCTCGGGCTGCGCGTCTTCGAGTCGTACGTCCACACCGTCGCGATCACGGACGTGCGCCGGCGGATGGGCGATGTGGACGGCGCGCTGGTCAGCATGCGCACCGGGCTCGACCTGATGGACGAACAGGACAGCGACGACAGCCGCTCGCGGGCGCTCGACGGGCTCGCGGAGCTGTGGCTGTTGAAGGGCAGACCGGAAGAAGCGCTCGTGTACGCGCGACAGGCGCGCGACCTGGCCGCGCGCGGCCAGAACCGGTACCTGGAGACGATGGCGGCGGTCACGTACGGCGCCGCGCTGCGGGCGGCCGGCGAGCTCGACGAGTCCCTCGCCGTGCTGATCGAGGCCTGCGCGGCCTTCGACGAGCAGGGGGTGCACACGGCGATGTCCAGCGCCCATCTGGAGCTGGCGCTGACGCACGCTGCGATGGGCCGGGCCGACCTGGCTTTGGCGGCGAACGAGGCGGCGCTCGACCGGGCGCGCCAGTCCGGCGACCAGCGCCTGCAGGCGCGCGCACTCGTCGCCATCGGCCGCGACCTGCGCCACGCCCTGGCCCTGTTCGAGGAAGTGAATGCGCCGGAAGCCGGCCCGCTCCGGCGCGAACTCGAAGAATCGGGCAGATAGGCGTTTATAGATTTCGTGTAGGGATCCTGTGGTAACCGGTCCTAGCGTGGGCTTCGAGGCCACGCGACGGGGGCTACCGGCATCTCTGACACCGGTGGCGCGCGGGCCACACCCGTCCCTTTACCGCTCTTTCCAGGAGGCTGCCCGCTCCAGTTGTTAGCGTCGACGGTGATGGCTGTGATCTCCGAGAGCCGCTACCAGGCCCACCGCCTCCGCATCCCGGTGGCGGAGCCGTTCGCGGCCTTCCGCGCACGGTACGAGGCGGCGGTGCCGGCTGTCGACTACGCGGCGTTGAACGCCCGGATCGCCGCTTCCGCGGACTGGTCGGAGATCACGACCGAGGTGGAAGCGGCGGCGCCGTGGGGCTTCCTCCGCTACTGGTCGAGCGACGACGCCCCACTGATGCGCCTGGCCCACGACCCAGGCGACTGCGTGGTCTACCTGATGGGCAACCACATCCTGGCGGAACGCATGTACCGCTACGACCAGGCGGCGATGCTGTATGCGCCGTTGCGCGCAGTGATCGCGAGCCGAGCCTCCGAAACGCACTTCATCATCGAGCTACCGAGCGCGACGTTCGGCTCGTTCGGCGCGGTGGGGGCGGACGACATCGCGGAGGTGGGCGTGGAGCTCAACCACAAGTTGGCGGCGCTCTTCGACCACCTCGCCCTACCCGTCCCGGCGGTGCTGCGCGGCTGACCGCCGGTCAACGCCGGAGCGTGAGCCGCTGAGCGACGGGCCGTCTCCGCGCCACCATCCGCACCCGGTCGTGGTCCGGGCCGTACGGGCCGGCATCGCCGCCCAGGCCGCTGCTGATGGTCACCGTGTTCACGACGGTGCCCTGGCGTGCGGCGTCCAGCCGCGCACGCCCTGCGCTGTCCAATGTGTCGAGCCAGGCGGACAAGTCGCCTCTGGGCCACCACGCCGGAAGATCTTCCTCCCAGAAGAGCGGCTTGAACGGGCCACGCCCGGCGTCGTTGTGCGCACAGACCCAGTCGAAGTAGCCTCCCGGATTCCCGAAGTAGTAGAGCTCGCGATACTCGTACCGGCGAGCGCCCACTGAGTGGTAGACCGCCGCGCAGTTGTCGAACCGCCCGATGTCGGCGAATCGCGTGACGCCGAGTTTCACGGTGAACGCGGGCTTGCCGTTCGGCAGTGACCCGATCGGCAGCCGCGGCCGGAACCGACTGCTGTTGGTGGTGATGGAGTAACTGACGACTTCGCCGTCCGCGTCGGTCAGGACGTGGAGATAGCCCTCGTGGTCCAAAAACCACACGTATCCGATGGAGCCTGCGCTCCCCTCCTCCTTGGATCGTTCCTGGAAAGCCGGTTGACCAAACATCTCCCGCACGTAGTCGATGTGTACCTGCGGGGCCAGCAACCGGTACTTGCGCATCCACTCGCGACGGCGTCCCGGCCCGGCCTTCCACCAGGTGCCGAGCCCGCGCAGAATCGTGGTGGCCGCGACGACGGCCCCGAAGACCGCCGCCGCGAGCTTCACCGTCTCTGCGACGTCACCCCCGGCAGCCACGGGTTCAGTCTGGCGCAGATGACCGAACTGGGGGTTCTGGAGGACCGGTGCAACGCTTTTGTCGCCGCCGGCCATGAAGAGGTGTGACGGTGAGGACGCGCGCTTCCGATGGTGAGCTGTGGGCCCGCGCGGTCGGTGGCGGTGAGGACGCCTTCGAGGAGCTTTTCAATCGGCACTCGAAGGCCGTCTACAACCACTGCTTCCGGTTGACCGCCTCCTGGGCCCAGGCCGAGGATGCCACCCAGGCGACGTTCGTGACCGCCTGGCGCAAAGGCGAGCGCGCCCGGCTCGTGGACGGCTCGATTCTGCCCTGGCTGCTTTCCGTGGCCACCAACGCCGTGCGCGATGAGCGGCGTTCCGCCCGGCGGTGGCTCGCCGCGGTCCTGCGCGTGCCCTGGGATCGTGACGACGCCGCCGGGATGGCCGACGACGTGGCCGGCCGCGTCGACGACATGCGGCGCATGCGGCCCGTGCTCCGAGCGGTCCGCCGCCTGCCGCGGGCCGAACGCGAAGCGCTCATGTTGTGCGTCTGGTCGGCGGTCTCCTATGCCGACGCCGCCACGCTGCTCGGCATCACCGAGGGAGCGGTGCGGGCCCGGGTCAGCCGGGCACGGGGCCGGCTGACCCGGCTGCTCCAAAACAGCGGCGACGAGGCGGGCATCTCGATCATCACGGACGCGGCGGAGGGAAGAGGATGAGCGGCATCGACCAACTCCCGCGGGAGCGGGAGATCCCGGCGGATCGGCGCGACCAGATGCGGGCCCGCGTGGTCGCGGTCATCGGTGCATCGCGGGTACGCCGTCGCCGGCGGCACCTGCTCACCGCGGCGACCGGGCTGGCGGCCGTCATCGTCGCCGCCTTCGCGCTGGTGGCGAGCGATCGACCGGACCCCGGCGCCGGCCTGTACGCGCTCGGCGACAACGTCCTGTCGGAGGGCGTCCGGCTCGCCGGCCGAGAATGTCTGAAGGGGCCCGCGCAGGCCAATGAGGAAAACCGGCGCAACAACATCCCGGAAAGCTTCGGTGTCTGGCCGACCTGGCCCGCCAGCG
>NZ_BONE01000142.1 GCF_016862555.1 Asanoa siamensis
TCGACCCCAGACACGAAACAGAACCTAGGCGTCCCGGAGGTGCAGGAGGCCCCCGCCGAGCAGGAGGGTGCCGGCCGACCAGAGGGCCAGCACCCCCAGGCCCGGCCAGGGGCCGATCGGCAGCGCTGCCACGTCGAGCGTGTGCTGGATCGACAGGCCGGCGGTGCTCGGGGTGATCTGGCGCAGGCGGCGTTCCCAGTCCGGGTCCGTGACGACCGAGGCCAGGATCGGCGCCAGGTAGAGCACCCCCAGCACCACGCCGACACCGGTCGGGGCGTCCCGTACCGCTGCCGCCAGACCCAAGCTCAGCAGTGCGATCAGCGTCAGGTAGAGGACCGAGCCCAGCACCGCCCGCAGGGTCGCACCGTCGGTCAGGGAGAGCGGCGGGTAGCCGTTGGCGGCGGTGAAGCCGTTGCCCGGCAGGATCAGCCGGGCCGCCAGGTAGGCGCCGAGGACGCCCGGGACGGCGGCGGCGAGGGTGGCGGCCGCGACCACCGTCGCCTTCGCCGCGAGCAGTGTCACCCGCGACGGGACGGCGGCCAGGGTCACGCGGATCATCCCGGTGCGGTACTCGTCGCCCACCGCCAGCACCGCGAGCACGGCAACCACGGCCTGGCCGAGTTGCACGCCCGTCAGGGCGATCCGCGGCGCGTCGACCCCGCAACCGGCCGCCGCGCAGGTCACCGCGCCCGCCGTCGCCGCGCTCAGGGCCGCGGTCAGCACCGCCGCCGTCACCACCAGCCAGTACGGGCCGGCGACGCTGCGCAACTTGGTCCACTCGGCGTGCAGGGCGGCGGTCACGCGTCCCTCCGGCGCAGCAGCACGGCGGCGACGGCCAGGGCCGCGGCGGTCCAGCCGCAGAGGACCGCGAAGCCGCCCCACGGGGGGAGGGGGAAGAAGCCGAACGCCGGGGTGTACGCCTGGTGCACCTGCGGCCATTCCGGCACCGTCTGCTGGATCGCGAACGCCGCCGCCGGGGTCAGGCGCAACACCCATTGCGCGGGTACGGCGGGGAGCACGGCCGCCACCGACAGGATGTACGGCAGCACGGTCAGCACCACGACGGCGGCCACCGCGCCCGCGCCCCGGCGCAGGATCGTGCCGATCGCCACCGCGAACACCGCCGCCACCGCCAGCAGCGCGGCCGTGCCGACCACGATCCGTATCTGGACGCCCGTGCTGACCGGGTAGCCGCCGCTGCCGCGGACGGCCGTGCCGACCAGCAGCGCGGCGGTCGCCGCGACCAGGCCGACCGCGAACGTGACCGCGCCGATCACGACCGCCTTCGCGGCCAGCACCCGCAGCCGGCCCGGTGTCGCGGTGAACGTGGTGCGGACCAAGCCGCGCCGGTACTCGGTGGTGACGAAGAGGACGCCGAGCACGACCAGCACGGTCAGGGCCGCGAAACCGCCGACGAGGGTCTGCTCGAGCTTCGGCCCGGCGGCGGCGGTGGCCGGCGCGACGTCGCCGGCGCCGCTGACCGTGAACGTGTCGCCGGTGCGGGTCGAGCCGATGTCCGGCCGGTCGGCGGCGGGGTCGTCGCCGAACGTGACGGTCTCCCAGTCGGCGCCGGTGGGCAGGCCTGCTGCCGTGAGGTTGTCGAAGACACCGGTCGCGATCACCTTGCCGCCCATGCTGCTGGTGCCGCCGAGGAACTGGTCGAACTCCTCGTGGGGCGGGCTCGCGACGAACATCCCGGCGGACACCTCGCCGGCCGGGAGCGGCGCGCTGCCGATCCTCGTCCACGCGGTGCCGTCGACCGACGCGTACCCGGTGACCGTTCCGCCGGCCCGGACCAGCCGCAGCCAGCGCGCGTCGGTGGGACCGGCCAGGTCGTGAACGAAGTCGTGCTGCATGCGTACGCCATGGTCGCCGGTCACCAACACCGCCGCGTAGGGCGAGCCGGGCGCGGTGCCGGCCTTGACGATCAGGCCGGCCTTGGCCCACGGCTCGGCGGCCGCCGGCCCGGATTCCGTCGGCGACGCGGGCCCGGGTGGTGCCGCGTCGCCCGGCTGGGGCGGCGGCAGGGCGGTGCCCGTCAGGGCGGCCACCCGTACGGTCAGGGTGCCGTCGCCGGCCATCGGCTGTCGCACGAGCGTCAGGCCGTCGACCACCGGTGTGCCGTCGGGGCCGACCGGCAGCGAGCCACCCCCGCGCGGCCCGCCGGTGTCGCTCGTGCCGGCGCCGGCCAGCACCGCGAACAGGACCATCAGCACGGCGGCGACGCCGCAGCCGACGACCCAGCCGCGGACGGAGCGGAACTTCGTCAGCTCCGCACGGATCAGGCCCGTCACGGGGTCACCTCCGACGCCCGGAACTCCACCGCGTCGCGGGTCAGCTCCATGTAGGCCTCCTCGAGCGTCGCCCGGTGCGCCGAGATCTCGGAGAACGGCACGCCGGCCTCGCTGAGCACGGTCACCACCCGGTCGGCGGGCACCCCGTCGACCGTCAGCGTGTCCTTGTCGGTCACCGCGACCGTCGCGCCGGCCCGGGCCAGGGCGGTCATCGCCTCGGTGCGGGCGGCCGTACGCAGGGTGACCCGGTCGGCGGACGCCGCCGCGATCAGCTCCGCGACGCCGGTGTCGGCGACCACCCGGCCGCGACCGACGACCACGAGGTGGCCGGCGGTGTCCTGGAGCTCGCTCATCAGGTGGCTCGACACGAGCACGGCGCGGCCCTCGGCGGCCAGCGTGCGCAGGAACCCGCGCATCCACCGGATCCCCTCCGGGTCGAGCCCGTTGAACGGCTCGTCGAGCATCAGCACCGGCGGGTCGCCGAGCAGCGCGCCCGCGACGCCGAGGCGCTGCCGCATGCCGAGCGAGTAGCCGCCGGCCCGGCGCCGGCCGACCTCGGCGAGACCGGTCAGCCGCAGCACCTCGTCGACCCGCGTGGCGGCCAGGCGCTGGGAGTGGGCCTGCCAGAGCAGGTGGTCGCGGCCGCTGCGGGCCGGGTGCAGGGCGGACGCGTCGAGCAGCGCGCCGACGTGCCGCAGCGGCGTGCGCAGGCTGCGGTACGGCCGGCCCCCGATGAGCGCGGTGCCCGCGTCGACCCGGTCGAGACCGAGCACGACCCGCATGGTCGTGGACTTGCCGGCGCCGTTGGGCCCGACGAACGCGGTGACCCGGCCCGGCGTGACGGTGAACGTCATGCCGTCCAGCGCGACGGTCCGGCCGTACGCCTTGCGTAGGCCGTTGACCTCGATGGTGGCTTCCATGACAGCTCACGCTACGAACCGCGGCGCCCCGGGTCGTCCCGCGTGGGAGCCATCTTCGGGATCCCCGGCGGGAGGGGCACGGGCATCCCTGGCGCGAGGGACGACCGTCGCGCGGGGTGCGGCGAGAATGGCAGCGTGCGTCGTCCCGCCTGGCATCGGACGGCCGCGGCCCTGCTCGCGCTGGCCGCGGTCGTCGAGGCGTTGGCGCGGTACGTCGCGTCCGACGTCACCGGCGGGCCGTTCCTGGTGCTGGTCGGCGCGCTGGCGGTCGCGTCGACGGCGCCGCTCGCCGCGGTGCGCCGCCCGACCGCGGCCGCGCTGGTGGTCACCGCGGCCGTCGTGGTCGCGCTGGCCGGCTTCCGGCTCTGGACCGTCGCCGGACTGGCCGGGGCGCTCGCCGCCGCGTACCTGGTCGGTCGGGCCGGCGCCCTGGTCGTGGCGGTGGCGCTCGGGCTGCCGTACCTCGTGCTGGCGTTCGTCACGCCCGTCGCCGTGCTCCTGGCGGGCCTGGTGCCGCTGTGCGCGCTGGCCGGGGTCGCGCTGCGGGTCAGCCGCGCCGACGCCGCGCATCTCGCCGCCCGCGACGCGTTCGCGGGGACGCTGGTCGAGCACACCGCGCGCGGCGAGCGGGCCCGGATCGCCCGCGAGCTGCACGACGTCGTGGCGCACCACATCTCGATGATCTCGGTGCAGGCGGAGAACGCGCGGCTGACCACGCCGGGGCTGCCGGCGGCTGGGGCGGAGCGGTTCGCGGCGATCGGGGGCACGGCGCGGGCGGCGCTGACCGAGATGCGGCGGCTGCTCGGGGTGCTCCGCTCGGACGCGCCGGCCGCGCCGGAACGGGCGCCGCAGCCCGGGTTGCGCGAGCTGGCCGCGTTGCTCGACGAGGCGCGGTCGGCGTCGGGAGCGGGGACGCGGCTGATCCTGCGCGGGCCGCCGGTGCCGCTGGATCCCGGGGTCGAGCTCGCCGCGTACCGGATCGTCCAGGAGGCGCTGACCAACGCCCGCCGGCACGCGCCCGGGGCGGCGGTCGACGTGGAGCTCACGTATGCGGCCGACGGGGTGTGCCTGCGGATCCGGGACAACGGGCCGGGCGCTGCCGCCGATCCGTCCGCCGCCGGTGGGCATGGCCTGCACGGCATGCGGGAGCGGGCGGCGGCGGTCGGTGGCCGGTTGCGGACCGGGGTGGCCGGGGCCGCCGGGGGGTTCGTCGTCGAGGCCACGCTGCCCGTACCCGATCAGGAGGTTCGATGATCCGAGTGGTGGTCGCCGACGACCACGAGGTGGTCCGCGGCGGGTTCGCGGGCCTGCTCGCCACGCAGCCCGACATCACCGTGGTCGGCACGGCGGCCGACGGGGCGGAGGCGGTGCGGGTCTGCGCGGCCGCGGCGCCGGACGTGGTGCTGATGGACGTGCGGATGCCCGGCATCGACGGGATCGAGGCCACCCGGCAGCTCACCGCGTCGCGGGCGCACGCGCGGGTGTTGATTCTGACGACCTTCGACCTCGACGAGTACGTGTACGACGCGATCCGGGCCGGGGCAAGCGGTTTCCTGCTCAAGGACGTGCGGGCCGAGGCGCTGTTCGACGCGGTGCGGGTGATCGCGGCCGGGGAGGCGCTGCTGGCGCCGACGGTGACGCGGCGGCTGATCGGTCAATTCGCGCTGCAGCACCGGCCGCCGGCGCCGGTGGCGCTGTCGTCGCTGACGCCGCGGGAGACGCAGGTGATGCGGCTGGTCGCGGAGGGACTGTCCAATCCGGAGATTGCCGCGCGGCTGGTGGTGACGGAGGAGACGGTCAAGACACACGTGAGCCGGATGCTGACGAAGCTCGGGTTGCGCGACCGGACGCAGGCGGTGGTGGCGGCGTACGAGTCGGGTCTGGTCGTGCCAGGAATGCGCGACGGGACAGACAAGGGTGTGGGGTCGGGGTAATACTCGGAGTCAGCACGCCAGTGGCGCCACATTGGACAGTGCATCGTGTAGGAAATACGGCTGATGAACGGGGGTATCGTCATGTCCGACCGTGGCTGGAACTGGGACTGATCCGCTGAAGGCCCGGGCCCGTCGCCCACCGGCCGGCCGCCGACGATCTCAGATCGTGTCGGCGAGCCGCGCCAGGGCGGCGGCGCCCGGGCTGCCCGACTGCGAAGTGCAGCCGAGGAGTTTCCTGTCCGGGCGGGTCGCGGACGTCGACGGCCGACCCGCCCGTCCTGGAAGACGCGAGCACGGAGGCGGCTGACGCGGTCACAGGCTCTCCGTACTGGTTCGTCACCATACGGGGGGTTGACGCCATGACGCTTCCGCGTGTCTTCGCGCCTTCCTCGCTGGAAGCCCCCGCCTGAGCGACGCCGCCGTCGCGTCCCTGGCGACGGCGGCGTCCCGCCACACCCCCTTCCCACGCCCAGCAGGATCGGTGGGCGTCAAGGACGAGTCAGATGCGCGGGTCCGCGCGTAGCGATGGCGTCAAGGAGGGTGCACCGCGCCCCTTCCGGGTCGCACGATCGGTGCCATGAGCGGAGAGGTCGAAGCGGTCGTCCTGGTCTGGTTGAACCAGACCCAGGACGCGCCCTGCCTGGAGGCCTACCTGGCACGCCGGCCGGAGGTGGTCGACGCCTGGTGGGTCGCCGCCGATTCCGATGCCGTCGTCCGGGTCAGGTGCCGGGACATGGCGGCGCTCGACGGCCTCGTCCGTGGGCTCCGGCACCACGCCGGGGCCGGGCGCACCCTGACCCATCTCGTGCTGCGCCCGTTCGAGCCGCACCTATCTAGGAGCTCACATGAGCCTCTCGGATCTCATCCCGTCCCTGCGCACCTCGCTGCCGCCACAGCGGCTGTGCACTGAGATCTGGCCGGCGTCGACCCGGCACACGGGCCACGGCGCGATCAGCGTCGGCGGGGTCGACCTCGCCACGCTGGCCGAGCAGCACGGCACTCCCGCGTACGTGATCGACGAAGGAGAGGTACGCGACCACTGCCGGGAGTACGCCGCGGCGTTCGGCGAGGCGCGGGTCGTCTACGCGGCCAAGGCGCTGACCAGCCGGGCCGTCCTGCGCTGGGTCAAGGAGGAGGGGCTCGGGCTGTCGGTCTACTCCGAGGGGCAGCTGTCGGTGGCCGCCGCGGTCGGCTTCCCGGCCGAGCGGATCATCCTGCACGGCGACGCGAAGACGCCGGCGGACATGCGGGCCGCGCTCGACTACGGGGTCGGCCGGGTCGTGATCGAGTCGGCCTCCGAGGTGACCCGGCTCGCCGCGCTCGCCACGACTCCGCAGCGTGTGCTGATCCGGGTGCTGCCGGCGCACGACGCGCTGCTCGACGGCGTCGCCGGCCTCCCGGCGCCCAACGACTGCGACCGGTTCGGCGTGGTCGCACCCAGCGCGGCGTTCGACGACCTGGTCGACCGGATCATCGCCCAGCCCAAGCTGGAGCTGGTCGGCCTGGACTGTTACGTCGGCTCGCAGATCAGCCGGTTCGGCGGCTACGAGCGGGCGATCCAGCGGCTCGTCGCCGTGGCCGGGCATCTCGCCCGTACCAAGGGAGTCCTGGTTCGGGAGATCAACATCGGTGGGGGTCACGCCGCCCCCGCCGTGGACGGCGAGTCCCCCTTCGCCGTCGCGGCGTTCGCGGGCCGGGCCCGGGTCGTCCTGGGCCTGGCCTGCGAACGCCAGGGCGTGCCGGAACCGGAGCTGGTCGTGACGCCGGGTCGGGCCGTCGTCGCCAGGGCCGGTGTGGCCCTGTACCGGGTCGTGGCGGTTCGCCGCGAGCCGGAGGGCACACAGCTGGTCGCGATCGATGGAGGGCTGAGCGACAACCCCCGGCCGGCCCTCTACGGCGCCCGGTACACGGCCGTCCTGCTCGGCCGGGCCGGCACCGGTCCCGCGGTGTCGAGCACGATCGTCGGCCGTCATGACGAGGCCGGCGACGTGCTCGCCCGCTCGGTGCCGCTCCCGGCCGACCTGCGCCCGGGCGACCTGCTGGCCGCGCCGGGCGCGGGCGCCTACCACCTACCGCTGGCGTCCAACTACAACCTGGTCGGGCGCCCCCCGCTGATCGCGGTCCGCGGCGGCGTGGCCCGGGTCGTCGTCCGCCGCGAGACGATCGACGACGTCCTCTGCCGCGACTGCGACTAGATCGTGATCCACTCGGTGACCACGACGGCGTCGCCGGCACGCAGGTGCAGCCGGAACATGCCGCGGGGCACCGGGCCGAGGACGAACCAGCCGACCTCGTCGACCCGCGCCACCGCCACCACGCCCGTGCGGTCGCGCAGCTCGATCTCGCCGGCGCGCGGCGGCACCACCTGACCGTGCAGGGCGTCGTCCGTGATCTCGACCTCGATGGTCAGGTCGCGGGCGGCGAAGGTCAGCGCCCGGACCGCGGCCGGCTCGGCCCGGGCGCCGGCCGGCGCCTCGGTGGCGAGGGCGGCGAGCTCGGCGTCGACGGTCCGCCAGGCGAACGCGGCCCGGCCGATCTCCCGGATCCGCTCCGGCACCTCCGCGGCCTCCCGGCGGGCGGCGGCGATCGCGGCGATGAGCTCCTGGTCGTTCATGTCCGCTCCGCCCCGGCGACCGTGACCAGGGCCGGGTCGCTCCGCAGCTTGTCGAGACAGCGCCGGCGGGTCGGCCCGATCGCGCCGACCGGGGTGCCGGTGCTGCTGCTGATCTCCGTGTAGGGCGTCGGCGGGTCACCGAACAGCAGCGACAGCAGCCGCCGGCAGTGCTCGGGCAGGTTCTCGAACGCGGCACGTACGGCGACGTGCCGCTCCTGGGTCACCAACAGCTCCTCGAACGCGGGCTCGTCCACAGTGTCCAGACCGGCCTCGTCACCGACCAGCAGGTGCCGGCGCCTGGTGCGCAGCTGGGCCAGGCACTCGTGCCGGACGGTGGTGGCCAGCCAGCCGGGCAGCGCGGCCGGCTCCCTGATGGTGCCGAGCCGCTCGACGAGCCGCAACCAGACGCTGGCGGCCACGTCCTCGGCATCCGCGCCATTCAGCCCGTACCGCCGGCAGATCGCCCACACCAACGGCGCGTAACGATCGACGAGCGCGTCCCAGGCGGTCGCGTCGCCGTCCCGGGCCCGTTCGACGAGATCGATGACCGACGGATCATTTCGCATGATCGGTCGCCCGCCAGTCGAACCGTGTGACGCCGTAGCCCGGGTTTCTGAGCACACGATCCAGTGCGGCGAAGGGGGTCCCACCCTTCGAGAGCTCGGCGGCGACGGCACCGCTGAGGTTCGCGGCCGCGAACGAGGTGCCGCTCCACGTCGCGAAACCGTCGTAGTCGACGCCGTCCGTGAGCGTGTCCGGCAGGAACGTCGAGGTGACGCCGGAGCCGAGCGCCAGGTAGTCGACCCACGGCAGCCGAGGGGTGATGTCGGAGAGCACCGCCGTGCCCGTGCTGTCGACGTGGGTGGCACCGACGGCGGCGACGCCGGGGAAGGCCGCCGGCCAGACCGGGGTCGCGGGCCGCGGCGTGAAGCCGTGGTTGCCCGCCGCCGCGACGAGCAGCCTGCGCCCGGCGTGCAGCTGGACCGCCCGGCGCAGGGCCAGCGGACCGCTGGGACCGCCGATCCGGCAGCCGAGCGAGAGGTTGACGATGTCGTACGGTCGCTCGCTGTCGGTCGGCATCGCCAGGTCGGCCAGGGCGACCGCCGTGTGCCAGGTGGTGGCCTTGCCGCGGAGGTTGAGCACCTTGTGCACGACGATGTCGCAGGCGGGCGCCCGCTGGGCGATCAGACCGGCGACGAACGTGCCGTGCCCCATCCACGGCTCGAGTGGCGGGGCCGCGGAGACCAGGCCGTCGGCCGCGGCGCTCACGTTCGTGAGGTCGGGATGCTTGACCAGTCCGACGTCGAGCACCGCCACCCGGACGCCCGCGCCCGCGTCCGGCGCGGCCATCGCCGTGAATCCGGCACCGCGGGCGGTGCGCAGCTCGGTGGTGAGGGACATCGGCTTGGTGTGCAGGAACCCGACGATGCCGGTCACCTCGGGGTCGGCCTCCATCTCGGGGGCCCACCCGTCGAACTGTGCCGCGAAGCCGCGCCGCAGGTCGTCGAGCACGGCAAGGATCGCGTCGCTGCCGAGGTCGCTGATGTCGCCGTCCGCCGAGACGCTCTCGAGGCCGATCCGGCACAGGTCGAGCCCGTTGTGCTGGGCGACCTGGCCGACCCGCACCAGCGGGCGGGCGGTCTCGTGGAGGCGCCGCAGGACGAGGTCGCGGTGGGGCAGGTCGACGACGAGGCCGCCGGCGGAGAGGTCGTCCGAGGGTTCGATGAAGTCGTTCACGGTTCCTCCAGGGGAGCGAACGGGTCGACCCACGGACACACTATCGGTCGGGGTTGATACACCCTCGGCCAAATTCGCTGGAGTACGGGCCGCGTGCCCCGCGAGGATGAGGGTGTGGACGCGCGGGCCCAGGCGGATGCCGTCGCGCTGCTCGCCGACACCCATCCGGGGCGGGTGCCGCCGCTGGCGGCGCGGGCCCTGTCGGCCGCCCGCCGGTCCGGTGACCCGGCCGCCGCCGCGATCGCCCAGCGGGCCTGGGGTCACGCGCTGCTGCAGACCGGCGAGATGGACGACGCGATCCGCCACCTGCGGTCCGCGATCACCCACAGCCGCCGCGCCGGACTGACCACGGTGGCCGGTGAGGCGCGCGGCAAGCTCGCGTACGCCCTGGTCATGCGCGGTCGGCCGCGCCAGGCGCTGGCCGAGGTCGAGGCCGCCCTGCGCACCCTGACCGGTGTCGCCGCCGACCGCGCGCGGGCGCAGCGCGCGGTGATCCTCACGGAGATCGGGCGGCACGACGAGGCGCTCGCCGACTACCAGGCCGCGCTGCCCGGCCTGCGCGCGTCCGGCGACGAGATCGCCGTTTCCCGCCTGTTGACGAACAGGGGCGTCCTGCACACCCAGCGGTACGCGTTCGCGGCCGCCGTGCAGGACCTGCGCGAGGCCGAGGCCATCTCGACGCGGCTCCGGCGGCCGCTGGCCGTCGGCATCATCGTCGAGAACCTCGGCGTGGCCGAGGCGCTGCGCGGCGACGTACCGGCCGCCCTGGCCCACATCGACCGCGCCGAGCGGCTGATCGCGGCCAACGGGGGCCATGTGGCGCTGGCGGTGTACGACCGCGGCGTGCTGCTGCTCTCCGCCGGGCTGGCCACCGAGGCACGGCAGGCCGCGCAGCGGGCCGCGGTGATGCTGCGCCGCGAGGGCCACCGCCTCAAGGAGCCCGAGGCGCGGCTGCTGCTCGCCCAGGCGGCGGCCGCCGCCGGCGACTGGCGGGCCGCCGCCGACCAGGCCCGCGTCGCCACCCGGGAGTTCGCGGCGCAGCACCGCGTGGAGTGGGCGGCGCTGGCCCGCCTGACGCTGCTGCAGGCCCGGCTCCGGTCGGGCGCGCCGCCGCCCGGGCGCGGCGCCGACGACCTGGTGACCACGCTCGCTCGGGCGGGGTGGCCGGCCGCCACGGTCGAGGCCCACCTCGTCGCCGCCGCGCTGCGGCCCCGTGCGGCAGA
>NZ_BONE01000143.1 GCF_016862555.1 Asanoa siamensis
CTTGGCCACGGGCCGTTGTCCTTTCGCGCGGTCCCTCCCACAAACAAGAGCACAATAGCTCCTTGGCTGCACGATCGGTCAATAGGATCGCAAAATTCCGGCCGAGTCTTGTTCTTTCCTTAATCGCCACCCCGGGTTCGGGCGCCGCGATTCCCGATTACACGACAGAGCGTGGTGGATTCGCGCCGTCGCGGTGAACCATGGGACGATCCACCTGCCGGTCTCCGGCCGACCCGCCGCGACCCGGTTTGTTGTTAGCCACGTCACGCTGATCGAAATCTCGTGGATCGGACCGCGCCGACACGCGGGGTGACCACGGGCCACAGCGCGCCGCCACCGCCGATCCATTGACACTGCTCGGATCGGTGGCCGTCACATTGCCGTGGGTCACGAATAGAGCCGGTACGCTCAGCCGCGATGGAAGCCAAGAAGCGCAACGCTCTGTCGTTCGGCGCCGCCGCCGAGCGCTACGACCGATTCCGCCCGCCGTATCCGCGGGCGGCCTTCGAATGGGCGGTCGGCGGGCCGCCACCGCGCCGGGTGGTCGACCTCGGCGCCGGCACCGGCATCCTGACCCGCGGGCTGGTCGCCGCCGGCTACGAGGTGGTCCCCGTCGAACCCGACCCGGAAATGCGCGCGCGACTGGCGACCGCCACCGCCGGGGCAACCGCGCTGGCGGGCAGCGCCGAAGACATTCCATTGCCCGACGGAAGTGTCGACGCGGTCGTCGCCGGCCAGGCGTACCACTGGTTCGACGCGGCCGCCGCGCACGCGGAGGCCGCCCGGGTGCTGCGGCCCGGTGGCTATTTCGCGGCGGTGTGGAACCTGCGTGACCGGCGGGAGCCATGGGTCGCGGCACTCGACCTGATCGCGCGGGCGGCGGGCGATCAGGACCATGGCCGGCCCACCTCGTTCGGCGACCGGTTCGCGCCTGTGGAGCACCGCGAATTCACGCACGAGACGTCGCTCACCGGTGCCCATCTGGTGGAAATGATGACCACCCGCTCCTATTACCTGACCGCCGATGCGGACACCAGGAAACGGTTCGAGACAGACCTCGCGGACCTCGCGCGGACACATCCCGATCTGGCAGGTCGGGAAACCTTCCCGCTGCCGTACCGGACGATGGTCTATCGCGCGTCGACGTTGCGCTCGTAGACCATCCGCAGCCCGATGAGCGTGATCATCGGCTCGTGGTGGGTGATGGTGCGGCATTCGCCGAGCACCACCGGCGCCAGGCCGCCGGTCGCGATGACCGCTTTCACGGAGCCGAGCTCCTCGGTCATCCGGTCGACGATGTGGTCGACCTGGCCCGCGAAGCCGAAATAGAGCCCGGCCTGCAGGCATTCGACGGTGTTCTTGCCGATCACGGATTTGGGCTTGGCCGGCTCGACCTTGCGCAGTTGGGCCGCGCGGGCGGCGAGCGCGTCGAACGAGATCTCGATGCCCGGCGCGAAGGCACCGCCGAGGAACTCGCCGCGGGCGCTGATCACGTCGAAGTTGGTCGTCGTGCCGAAGTCGACCACGATCGAGGGGCCACCGAACAGGGTGTACGCGGCCAGCGTGTTCACCACCCGGTCGGCGCCCACCTCCTTCGGGTTGTCGATGGCGAGCTGCACGCCCGTCTTCACGCCCGGCTCGACGATCACGTTGGGCAGGTCGCCGTAGTAGCGGGCCAGCATCGTGCGCAGGGAGCGCAGCGCGGCCGGCACCGTCGAGCAGGCGGCCACGCCGGTGATCTCCACGGCGTCGCCGGCCAGCAGGCCACGGAACATCAGCCCGAGCTCGTCGGCCGTGGAGCGGGCGTCGGTCTTGATCCGCCAGTTGTGCACCAACTTGTCGCCGTCGAACGTGGCGAGCACCGTGTTGGTGTTACCGATGTCGATGCACAGCAGCATGTGGGGTCAGCTCCGGCTCAGGTGCGGCGGGCGAAGATCGAGTGCGATGTCCAAGATAGGTGACGAATGCGTCAGGGCCCCTACGGAAAGGTAGTCGACGCCGGTGGCGGCGTACGCGGGTGCGACCTCCAGGGTGAGCCCCCCGGTCGCCTCGAGCTCCGCCCGGTCACCGACCGCGGCGACCACCTCGCGCAGGACCGCCGGCGACATGTTGTCGCAGAGCAGGAAGCTCGCGCCGACCTCGACCGCCTCGATCGCCTCCTCCACCGTGGTGACCTCGACCTGCACCGGCACGTCCGGGAAGGTCTCCCGGACCCGGCGGTACGCCTCGGCGACACTGCCCGCCGCGAGCTTGTGGTTGTCCTTGATCATGGCGACGTCGTAGAGGCCCATCCGCTTGTTGGTGCCGCCGCCCGCGCGCACCGCGTATTTCTCCAACGCCCGGAGGCCCGGTGTGGTCTTGCGGGTGTCGAGCACCATCGCCTTCGTGCCCGCCAGGGCGTCGGCCCAGAGCCGGGTGTGCGTCGCCACGCCGCTGAGGCGGCTGATCAGGTTGAGGGCGGTGCGCTCGGCCGTGAGCAGGGCCCGGGTCGGCCCGGTGATGGTGGCCAACAGGTCGCCCGCGGACACCCGGTCGCCGTCGCGGGCCTTCAGGGCGATCTCGGGCGTGCCGTCGCCGGCCAGCGCGAACACGGCCGCCGCCACCGGCAGCCCGGCCACGACGCCGTTGGCCCGGGCCATCACGTCGGCGGTGTCGACCTGGTCGGCGGGGATCGTCGCCTCGCTCGTCACGTCGCGGCGGGCCGGACCCAGGTCCTCGTCGAGGGCGCCGCGGACCACCCGCTCCACCACCGCGGGGTCGAGCCCCTTGCCCGTGAGGTCATCGGAGATCCACTGCGGCAGCATCACGCCTCCCAGGTGAGGGTCGGGGTCCCGGCCCCGTCGAGGGCGGGGAACAGGTGGCCGAGCCACTCGTCACGGGCCGCCGGGAAGTCTTCGCGCCAGTGGCACCCGCGGGTCTCCTCGCGGGCGGTGGCGGCCGCGACCAGCGCCGCGGCCACGGTCACCAGGTTGGTGGCCTCCCAGCTCGCGGTGGAGGGCCGGCCGCGGGTGGCGCCGAGCCCCACGATCGTGCCGGCGGTCGCGGCCAGGGAGGCGGCGGACCGGAGCACCCCGGCACCGCGGGTCATCGCGCGCTGCAGGGCCGGGCGGACGCCCGGGTCGAGCACCCAGGCCGGCCCGGTCGCGGGCGCGGGCTCGGCCTGCTCGGGCAGCTCACCGGCGATGTGGTCGGCGATCCGGCGGGCGAACACCAGGCCTTCGAGCAGGGAGTTGCTGGCCAGCCGGTTGGCGCCGTGCACGCCGGTGCAGGCGACCTCCCCGCAGGCGTACAGCCCGGGGATCGAGGTGCGACCGTGCAGGTCGGTGCGGACGCCGCCGCTCGCGTAGTGGGCGGCGGGCGCGACCGGGATCGGCTCCGTGGCCGGATCGACGCCGGCGGCCCGGCAGGACGCGACGATGGTCGGGAACCTGCGCTCGAGCCACTCGCCGCCGAGGTGCCGGGCGTCGAGGTAGACGTGGTCGGTGCCGTTGGCCAGCAGCACCCGGTGGATGCCCTTGGCGACCACGTCGCGCGGCGCGAGCTCGGCCAGCTCGTGCTGGCCGACCATGAACCGCTTGCCGTCGGCGTCGACGAGGTGCGCGCCCTCGCCCCGCAAGGCCTCGCTGACCAGCGGCTGCTGGCCCCGCGCGGCGTCGCCCAGGAACAGAGCGGTCGGGTGGAACTGGACGAACTCCACGTCGGTGACCGCGGCGCCGGCCCGAATGGCCAGCGCGACGCCGTCGCCCGTGGACACCACAGGGTTGGTGGTCGAGGCGAACACCTGGCCCATCCCGCCGGTGGCCAGCACGACCGCGCGGGCCAGGATCGAGCCGACGCCGTCCTCGGTGCCCTCGCCCAGCACGTGCAGGGTGATCCCGCAGGCCCGGCCGGTCGCGTCGGTGAGCAGGTCGAGCACGAGCGCGTGGTCGACGACCCGGATCCACGGATCGCGCCGCACGGCGGCGTGCAGGGCCCGCTGCACCTCGGCGCCGGTGGCGTCGCCGCCCGCGTGCACGATCCGGTTGGCGTGGTGGCCGCCCTCGCGGGTCAGCATCAGCGACCCGTCGGGGTGGCGGTCGAACTCGGCGCCGAGCCGCATCAGCTCGCGGACCCGGATCGGCCCTTCCTCGACGAGCACCCGGACCGCCGCCGGGTCGCACAGCCCGACGCCCGCGGCCTCGGTGTCGGCGGCGTGCGCCTGCGGGGTGTCGTAGGGGTCGAGCACGGCGGCGATGCCGCCCTGGGCCCAGCGGGTCGAGCCGTCGTCGATGTTCTCCTTGGTGACCACCGTGACGTGCCGGCCGGCGGCGCGCAGGTGCAGCGCGGCGGTCAGGCCGGCGATCCCCGAGCCGATCACGACGACGTCGGTCGACTCGGCCCAACCCGGCTCCGGGCCGGCGAGGCGGCGGGGCAGCTCGGGCAACTCCGCGACACGGGGGTCCATCCGTTCAGTGAACCCCGTCAGATCGGCAGGTGTCCGCCCGGAGGGCGGAAACGTGCGCTGACTAACTCGGCTGTCCGGTGTTGGCCGGGAACTCCTTTTCGCCGACCCCCTTGACCGACTCGGTCAGCGGCCGGAACCGGATCCAGGCGAAGCAGCGCACCCCGCGGTCGCCCAGGGCCCAGGTGGCCTCGTCGGCCAGCACGGGAATGTAGCCGGTGCGGGTGTTGAACCCCGGCTCGTACGCGACGCCCACGTACTCCGCGATGGTCTTCAGGCAGCCCTCGTAGAACGGCACGTAGTCGCGGTCCTTCTTCGGGTAGGCGACCTTGGCCGGGGCCGTCCAGACGCCCGCGAACTCACCCTCGTGCCGGACGTCGCAGGGGCTGTCGGCGACGGTGTCGATGTTCTGCTTCTTGTCGAGCTTGACCAGCGCACAGCGCAGCCGCAGGGGCGCGTCGGGCGCCTCGAGCGCGCCGGCCAGGGTCCCGGAACGCGCGACGACCTCGCCGTCCGGGCCGACACCGGTCAGCTCGACGAGGTCACAGCGGAACCACCGGTCGCCGGCCGTCCAGGCCGCGCCGGCGGGCAGCACCAGGTCGAGCCGGAGCCGGGCGGTGCGCCAGTCGTCGCCCAGCGCCGCCGTGGCCTCCTTGTCGCACTCGCCGAAGACCGCGGGGCTGGCCGACGCCTTGGCCGCAGCCGCCCCGGTGAACTCTCCGGTGTGGATGGTCTCGGCCTGGTGCGGCGCGGCGCAGTCGACCGTGCCGTCCAGAGCCGCGGCGGTACGCGCGGCGGGCTGGGCGTGGCAGCGCGGCGGCTCCGGGCTCGCCGTCACGGTCGGCGCCGGCGCGGCCGAGCCGCCTCCCCCACCACCGTCGCTGCCGCACGCGGCGGTGCCCAGCACCAGGACCACGACCGCTGCCGTCCATCGACGCATCGCGCCCTCCCCGGGACCCAAGCGTTGCGTTCCACGGCCTTGCGTCCTAAGCGGACCACAAGCACACGGCGGAGCGCAACCGCCTGGTCACGCCAGGTTATCGATCAGCCAAGATCGATCGGCATGTTGTCGATCAGCCGGGTGCCACCGACCTTGGCGGCGACCAGCATCCGGGCCGGCCCGTGCCCCGGCGGCGGCCCGAGGTCGGGGTCGAGCAGCACCAGGTAGTCGAGCTGGACGCCGGTCGTACCGTCGGCGAAGACCTGATGGGCCGCGGCCAGCGCGCCGTCCGCGTCGGCCCCGCGTACCGCGGCGGCGGCACCGGCCCGCAGCGCGCCCGAGAGCCGCAGCGCCGCGACCCGCTCCGCCTCGGTCAGGTAGCGGTTGCGGCTGGACAGCGCCAGGCCGTCGGCCTCCCGCACCGTCGGGACGCCGCGCACGTCGATCGGCAGGTTGACATCGAGCACCATCCGCCGGATCAGGGTGAGCTGCTGGTAGTCCTTCTCGCCGAAGAACGCCAGGTCAGGGCGGGTCAGGTGGAACAGCTTGAGCACCACGGTCAGCACGCCGTGGAAGAAGCCGGGCCGGCTGGCGCCTTCGAGCAACTCGCCGAGCGGCCCAGGGCTGACCCGCACCTGGGGCTCGCCGCCCGGGTAGATCTCGTCGCGGTCGGGCGCGAAGACCAGGTCGACACCGGCCCGCCGGCACATTTCCAGGTCGGCTTCCCGGGTACGGGGGTAGCGGTCGAAATCCTCGTTGGGCCCGAACTGGAGCGGGTTCACGAAGATCGTCGCGATCACGGACTGCGCGCCGGCTCGGGCGGCCCGCAGCAGGGCCTCGTGGCCGGCGTGCAGTGCGCCCATCGTCAACACGACCGCCACGGTGCCCGGCAGGGCCGCCCGTGCGGCCGCCAGGTCGGCCCGCGTCTCTACGACCTTCACGCCACCCGCTCCGGGCGGTCGCTGGCCAGCACGTCGAGCAGGGCCTCGGCGTCGTGCGGGCGCAGCCGGCCCGCCGCGATGGCCCGGTCCGCGGTGCGCCGGGCCAGGGCCACGTACGCGGGCACGGAGTCGGGCGCCGTCGCCTCCAGCGCTGCTACGTGCCGGGCCACGGTGCCGGCGTCGCCCCGGACCACCGGCCCGGTCAGCGCGGCGTCGCGCATCCGCAGCGTGTTGTCGAGCGCGGCGTGCAGCAGCGGGGCGAGCACCTTCTCGGGGTAGACGACGCCGGCGTCGCGCAGCCGGTCCATCGCCTCGTTGACGAGCGTGACCAGGTGGTTCGCCCCGTGCGCGAGCGCCGTGTGGTAGAGCGCGCGCTCGCCCTCGGCCACCCACTCGGGCTGGCCGCCCAGGTCCTCCACCAGGTCCTCCGCGTACGCCTTGAGGTCGGCCGGCGCGGTGATCCCGTACGAGATGCCGGGCAACCGCTCCAGGTCGGCGGCGGTGCCGGTGAACGTCAGCGCCGGATGCAGCGCCAGGGGTCGGGCACCGGCGATCGCGGCCCCGGCGAGCACGGCCAGCCCGTGTGCGCCCGAGGTGTGCAGCACGACCTGGCCCGGCCGCAGGGCGCCGGCAGCGGAAAGCTCGTCGACGACGCCGGCCAGCGCGTCGTCGGGGACGGAGACCACCAGGAGGTCGGTCGCGGCCCGGGCGACCTGCTCGGTGGGGAGCACGGGGGTGCCCGGCAGCAGGCGGGCGAGGCGACCCTTGGCCTCGGCGGATCCACCGGAGGCGGCGACCACGTGGTGGCCCGCGGCGCGGAGGGCGGCGCCGAGCACGGCTCCGACCCGGCCGGTGCCGATGATGCCGACGGTCTGGCGCGGTAGAGCGCTCATGCTGATCCAGTCCTCGTAGGGTAGGTACCGGTCAACATCAAGTATGCGATCCGCCGACAGACCGGACACAGCACTTGTGAAGACTTTCACGGGCAGGTTTAACCTGCTGTGATGCGCTGGTCGGCCGCGATGTCGCGGGCCCTCTACGGTCCGCACGGCTTCTTCGTCTCCGGCGCCGGGCCGGCCGGGCACTTCCGCACCAGCGCCAACGCCTCGCCCGTGCTGGCCGCCGCGGTGCTGCGCCTGCTCGACCGGGTCGACGCGGCGCTCGGGCGGCCGGCCAGGCTGGACTTCGTCGATGTCGGCGCGGGCCGGGGCGAGCTGCTCACCGGCGTGCTGGCCGGCGCCGACCCCGACCTGCGGGACCGGCTGCACCCGGTCGCCGTCGAGCTCGCGCCGCGGCCGGCGTTCCTGCCGTCGGAGATCGACTGGCATGACGCCCCGCCCGAGCGGATCACCGGGTTGGTGATCGCCACCGAGTGGCTCGACAACGTGCCGCTCGACGTGGTCGAGGGCGACCGCTACGTCGAGGTCGACCCGGCGACCGGTGCCGAGGCCCTTGGCGGGCCGGTGGACCCGGACGACGCGGCCTGGCTCCGGCGCTGGTGGGCGGACGGGCCGCGGCGGGAGATCGGGCGGGCCCGCGACGAGGCGTGGGCCGGCGCGGTCGGTGCGCTCGAGCGTGGGCTGGCGGTCGCCGTCGACTACGGGCACCTCATCGATCGGCGCCCGCTCGGGGGGACGCTGACCGGCTACCGGGCGGGGCGGCAGGTGCCCCCGGTCCCGGACGGCAGCGCGGACGTGACCGCCCACGTGGCCGTCGACGCCGCCGCCCTGGCCGGCTCCGCGGTCGCCGGACGCCCGTACCGGCTGCTCACCCAGCGGCAGGCGCTGCGCGCGCTCGGTGCCGACGGCGGGCGACCACCGATCGCGCTGGCAGGGTCGGATCCGGCCGGATACGTGCGGGCGCTGGCGGCCGCGTCCGCCGCGGCGGAGCTGACGGCGCCCGGTGGCCTGGGCGATCACTGGTGGCTGCTGCAGCCGGTGGGTATCGACGGCTGGACGTGGGACGATGGCGGGCATGCCGGATCTCCGTGAGGTGACCGTCGGCACCGGTGCCGGGCTCGACACCGCCGACATGGTGCTCAACATCGGCCCGCAGCACCCCTCCACCCACGGCGTCCTGCGGCTGCGGCTGGTGCTCGACGGCGAGCGGGTGATCTCCTGCGAGCCGATCGTCGGCTACATGCACCGCGGCGCGGAGAAGCTCTTCGAGGTGCGCGACTACCGGCAGATCATCGTGCTGGCGAACCGGCACGACTGGCTGTCGGCGTTCAGCAACGAGCTCGGCGTGGCCCTCGCGGTCGAGCGGCTCATGGGCATCGAGGTGCCCGACCGGGCCGTCTGGCTGCGGATGGCGCTGGCCGAGCTCAACCGGGTGCTCAACCACCTGATGTTCCTGGGCTCCTACCCGCTGGAGATCGGCGCGATCACGCCCGTCTTCTACGCGTTCCGCGAGCGCGAGACCCTGCAGGCGGTGATGGAGGAGGCCTCCGGCGGCCGGATGCACTACATGTTCAACCGGGTCGGCGGCCTCAAGGAGGAGGTGCCGGCGGGTTGGACCCGGCGGGCCCGGGAGGCGATCGGCGAGGTCCGGCGCCGGCTGCCCGACCTCGACAACCTGATCCGGCGCAACGAGATCTTCCTGGCCCGCACGGTCGGGGTGGGCGTGCTGACCGCATCGCAGGCCGCGGCCTACGGCGCGTCCGGGCCGGTCGGGCGCGCCTCCGGGCTCGACTTCGACCTGCGCCGGGACGACCCCTACCTGGCGTACGGGGAGTTGTCGGTGCCCGTGGTGACCCGCACCGCCGGCGACTGCCACTCGCGCTTCGAGGTGCTGCTGGACCAGGTGTACGTGTCGCTCGACCTCGCACAGGAGTGCCTCGACCGGGTCGACCGGCTGACCGGGCCGGTCAACGTGCGGCTGCCCAAGGTCGTCAAGGCGCCCGAGGGGCACACGTACGCGTGGACCGAGAACCCGCTCGGCATCAACGGCTACTACCTGGTGTCGCGGGGCGAGAAGACGCCGTGGCGGATGAAGCTGCGCACCGCGTCCTACGCCAACGTGCAGGCGCTGACCACGCTGCTGCCGGGTTGCCTGGTGCCCGACCTGATCGCGATCCTCGGCTCGATGTTCTTCGTGGTCGGCGACATCGACAAGTAGGCGCCGGTCAGCGCCAGCGGTCGTCGACCCCGCGGTCGTCGCCCCGGTCGTCGTAGCCGCCGCGGCCCCAGGACGCCTCCCGGTCGGTGCCGCCGCGCTCGTCGTAACCGCGGCCGCCGTAGCTGGAGCCGCCACCGCTGCCGTAGGTGCCGCCACTGCCGTAGGTGCCGCCAGTGCCGTAGGTGCCGCCGCCGCCCTGGCCGGCGCCGCCACCGCCGCCGTACGTGCCGGACCGCGCGTCGTTGTCGGACCAGGCGCCCTCGTACCAGGCGTCCGGCCCGCCGCCGCGCTCGCGGTCGTCGTCGCGGCGCACCGCGGCCCAGCGGTCCTCCACCCGGTATTCGGTGCCGGACTCGTCGTTGCGGACGCTCGCCCGCCGCTCGCCGACCCGCAGCTCGCGGCCGCGGTCGTCGGAACGGACCGCGGCCCACCGGTCGCCGGCGCGGGCCGAGGACCAGCGGTCGTCGTACGCCGGGTCGTCGCCGCGCTCGATCGCGGGCCGATCGTCGCCGCGCAGCTCGCGGAGCCGGCGGTCGGTGAACGACTCGTCGCCGTCGCCGGACGGGGCGTTCCAGGACGGTCCGTCGTCGGCCCGCCGGCGGCGCCCGCCGCCGTAGCCACCGTCCTGGTAGTCGGTGCCCTCGTCGCGGCCGCGCCGGCCGTCGGGCTCGTCGCCCCAGCCGCCGGACCGGCGGTCGTCGTCGCGGTAGTCGTCGCGTCGGGTGCCGCCCCGGTAGCGGTCGCCGTCGCCGTAGACCTCGCCGGTGCCGTAGCCGCCGGTGCCGCCGCGGCCGTCGACCACCGTGTGGCGGGTGGTGACCTGGACCGTCTCGGTGTGCCGGACGACGCCGCTGGGGACCCGGGCGCGCGGCGGTCGGGGCGTGTCGCCGCGGTCGCCCGGCGCGTCGGCGGGGGCGCCGTAGGTGCGCGACGTCGATGCCATGGCGGGCTGCGCCGCCCGATCGTCGTCGGCGTCGTTGGCGTAGCCGGTGTCGCCGCCGTAGCCGGCGCCGCTGCTGGCCCGCCCGCCGTAGGTGCCGCCCTCGGCCGCGCGGCCGTAGGTCGTGGGTGCGGCGGCGCCGTAGGTGGTGCCGCCCGTGCTGCCGGAGTCGCGGGCCTG
>NZ_BONE01000144.1 GCF_016862555.1 Asanoa siamensis
GGGTCTAGCGCTTTAGCGGGTACGTACGAGGCGCCCGTCATGCCGCGAGAGCGGCGTGGCGGGCGCTTTCGCTGTGTTCCCTGTTATCGGGAATCCGTCTTGTGTCCTTTGTGACGTGGGTAGCGTCAAGTCCACGTGCGGGTGAAGGGTGCGAGATGTACTCCTATCGCAGGAAAATTCCGAAGCTGGTGGCGGTGCTGCTGGCCGCGGTCGTGGTGGCCGCGATCCAGCCGGCCGGCGCCGCGCGAGCCGACCCGAGGGACGACAAGAAGCGGATCGACGCCGAGGTGGCCCGGGCGTCGTCGATCCTGGAAGGCGCCACCGACCGGGCCCGGGCCGCGGCCCGCCAGGTGGCCGCGGCGTCGGCGAAGATGCCGGCCGCGGAGGAGTTGGTGATCGAGAGCAAGGGCCAGGTCGTCGCCGCGCAGGTGCAGGCGGAGACGGCGCAGCGGAAGGCCGAGGACGCGCAGGCGGCGATCGCGGCCGCGCAGAAGCGGTTCGCGGCGGCCGACCGCGAGCGCCGCGCCGCCCAGGAGCGGATCGGGGCGCTGGCCGCCTCCGCGTACAAGGGCAGTGGGATCGCCAACCTCAACCTGCTGATGGACTCGGGCAGCCCGAGCGAGGCGCTCTACCGGTTGCGCTTCGTCGACCGGGTGGTCGCCGACCAGGAGCGGACGGTCCGCAGCTACATCGACGTGCTCGCCGTGGCCCGCCTGGAGGAGAACAACGCCACGGTGGCCCGCGTCGCGGCCGACGAGGCGATGCTGCACGCGGACGCCGCGCTCGACGAGGCGTCGGACGCCGAGGACCGGGCCGAGGACGCGGTACGCGAGGTCGCGCAACTCGTCCGGCAGAAGGAGGAGGCGCTCGGGGTGGCCCAGGAGGAGCGGGCCGCGAGCCTCGAGAAGTACAAGGAGGCCAAGGCGGAGGCTGCCAAGATCACGGCGGCGCTCAAGGCGTGGGAGGCCAAGCAGCGGGCGGCGGCGGAGGCCAGGCTGTCCGCGGGGCGGCTGTTCACGCCGGTGCACGGTTTCAAGTCGAGCGACTTCGGCAACCGGTTCGACCCGTACTACCGCGTCTGGCAACTGCACGCGGGGGTCGACCTGGCGGCCGGTGGTGGCACGGCGATCCGCGCCGCTGCGGCGGGCAAGGTGATCATGGCGGGCTGGAACGGCGGCTACGGCAACTACACGTGCCTCAGCCACGGTCGCCACCAGGGCAAGTCGATGTCGACCTGCTACGGACACCAGTCCGAGATCCTCGTACACGAAGGACAACAGGTGGATCGTGGACAGATCATCGGGCGCGTGGGTACGACCGGCGCGTCGACCGGCGACCACCTGCACTTCGAGGTCCGGCTCAACGGCGATCCGGTGAACCCACTGCCGTACCTGCGGCCCTGTCTCTGTTAGCTCCGACTCTCGCAGCGGGCCCGCGTCCTGGTGGCGCGGGCCCGTTTCGTCGCGCGAAACCCGGATGTCGACGGCGCGACCGGCGGGTAGCATTGCACAGTTGTCCGAGCGAAAGAGGTCGAGGTCGTGCCGCGGGAAAAAGGCCGCAAGGTCGTCGCGTCCAATCGCCGGGCCCGACACGACTACGCCATCCTCGACACCTACGAGGCGGGGATGGCGCTGACCGGCACCGAGGTCAAGTCGCTGCGCGCGGGCCGGGCGTCGTTGGTCGACGCGTTCGCCCAGGAGAAGGGCCGCGAGATATTTCTCTACGGGATGCACATCCCGGAATACACCCAGGGCACGTGGACCAACCACGAGCCGCGCCGCACCCGCAAGCTGCTGCTCAACCGGCTCGAGATCGACCGGTTGCTGGGCAAGCTCAAGGACGACGGCGTGACCCTGGTGCCGCTGTCGGTCTACTTCAACGACGGGTGGGCCAAGGTCGAGTTGGGCCTGGCGCGGGGCAAGAAGTCCTACGACAAGCGGCAGGACCTGGCCAAGCGGGACGCCGACCGGGAGATCCAGCGGGCGGCCGGCCGGCGCGGCAAGGGCATGACGTGATTCGTCCCATCTTGGGCGGTTTCGCCCAGGGGAAGAAACGACTGGCGGGGCACGTTAATCTGTAGTGGCTGCGGCAGGCGCAGCACGAGGGGGTGACTGGTTTCGACTTCGTCCGTAGCGACAGGGGAAGCGAGCCGAGGAAGCCAACGTCGTCTCGATAATCGGTCGTTGGAAAACAAAAAGCGCCAAGCAGAATCGCGCTCAGTTCGCCCTCGCCGCCTGAGGCGGGTAGCGAACTTGTCGGCCTGGGATCGCCTTCGACCCAGCTAGCCGGCATCAGCTAGAAGGCTGGCCAACCGGCCCCGGTCGCGGGGGCCGCGCGGCGAGATCAATCAGCGACTGGGCCCGTCTCACCGACTCGCTCGTGTGATCGGTGGGGCCGAGTAAGGACATAGCGAGCTGCGCTCGGAGAAGCCCTGACAACACGCCGAAGGACCCGGGTTCGATTCCCGGCACCTCCACAAGTGGCACGTGGCCCCTGTCCGCAGACACCGCGGACCGGGGCCACTTGTTATTCCGCTCCGGGGGCCGAGCCCCCGGAGGCCCCGCGGTGGGTGGTTGCGGTCGGTGGTTACGGCGCGCGGTTGAGGAAGCTCAGGTAGTCCTGTAGGGCCGTGCGGGCCTCTTTCAGCGTGTGGGTGCCTGTCCAGTCGTCTGAGTAGAGGTCTTGGAGGTGTACTCCTGATTTGGTGATCTCTACTTCCCACGAGTTGCCTTGCCAGGATTCATGTTCTGAGCGGCCGGACTCTACGTCGTCTATGTAGGCCAGGAGGGTTTCGGCCCAGGTTTGGACGTTTTGGATGTCGCCTGTGAGCATGGATCCTAGGGCGCTGTAGGTGTCGTCTTGTGCTGTGAAGGCGGGGCCGCCGTGGGCGTCGCGGTGGAAGGTTAGAGCGGCTGGACTATTGGCCATGCTGAGTCCCAGGTCTTGGATTTGCGGCTGTAGGAGCCTTCGATGAGGAGGCCGTTGCTGACGCCGCGCCAGCGGCGGTTGTTCGTGTTCGGGACCGGGGTGCTGTTCGCGTAGGCCTCTCTGATCGCGCGGTTCACTCGTTGCGGGGTCCAGTTGTCCGGGAAGAACGAGCTGCCGCCCGGTTTGATGTACCACGTGTTCTTCGTCGTCCCGCCGCGCATCGCCACGTCGGCCGTGTAGGTGCCGCCGATGCCGCGGCTGGTGATCCGGATGACCTTGCGGTCCGGTGGGTCCTGGCCCATGAAGCGGTGGTGCCAGCCCGTGCCGCGCAGGCCGGTGCGTCGGCTGCTGCGGACCTCGCCGCGGTAGACGTGGTGGTGCTTTCCGCTCGCCTTGACCTTCTTCCGCATCCAGCGGAGGGCCGGCTCGAAGAGGCCGGCGTGGCCGCGTTTAGCCATTGAGGACTGCCTGGGTGGCCAGGTTCGTGAGTTGGTTCAGGAACAGGCCTGTCAGCTGTTTGAAGGCTGGGATCGCCAGGAGGGAGGCGCCGAAGGTGATCGCCGCCGCGGCTATCGCCTGGATGATCTGGATGGCCAGCAGGACCAACTGGATGATGATGTTGCTTTTCAGGGCTACGACGATGCCGGCGCAGGCGATGAGGGCCGCGCCGACGATCGAGGCCGCTACGCCCGCGTCGTCGAGGTTCGTCGAGAAGGACTCCGGGTGCGACCAGGCCCGCTCGAACGCCTCGATCGCCTCGCCGGTGTTGGTGGTCCAGACCTGCCGGGCGTACGCGTGGGCGGCCTGGAGGTCGCCGGGCATCGCGCCGCCGAACCGGAGCCAGGTCTGGCCCAGCTCGAAGAGCTTGGTCTCGTCGGCCTCGGGCCAGGTGTAGCCGAGCGTCGCGAGCAGCGAGGTCAGCTCGCCGGGCAGCTGCAGTCCCATCGCTCAGGCCAGCCGCTCGCCGAACGCCCGGCCGTCCGCCTCGATCGTCTCGTCGGCCGCGTCGTAGGTGTCGGCCACCTCCAGCAGCCCGGACCCGTCGCCGGCGAGGCCCTCCAGGTTGTCGATGATGCAGTCCATCGCGACCTCACGGACCGTCTCGTACGCGGCGCCGATCAGCGAGCCGAGGTCGTCGTTGCCCCACGGCTGCCCGTGCGTGGCGAGCTCCGTCTGGAAGGCCGTGAACCGCCGGGCCATCTCCTCGGCCGAGGAGCCCACGCCCGAGCCTGACCGGCGTATGCCGCCCGAATTCACGTCGAGGTCACTCATCGTCGCTCCGTTCCCGTGCCGGGGGACCTGAGATGCTGCCCAGCAAGGTACGTAGCGCACCGGTGTAAACGTTCATATGTGCGAGGCTCGCGTCCTGGAGCTCGCGTACCCGCGCGTCGAGCCGATCGGTCGGCGCGAGGTCGCGGGCCGCGTCGGCGAGCTCGTCGAGAGCGCTGTTGACCGCCACCAGGATCTCCGCGCCGAGGCCGTCCGTCCGGTCGCGGATGTCCAGCGCCACCACGCGCGGCCCGGCCGCCACCGTGGCGACGACCAGGCCCCCGTCGAACGTCTGCTCGTGCTCCGCCGGCATCGTGCCGCGGGCGATCCGCAGCAGGTCGCTCGTCTCGTCCAGCAGGGCGGCGAACCCGTGGGTGCCCGGGTCGCCGTCCATGCCGGTGCGCTCGCGCAGCCGGAACATGACCTCGGCGAGAGAGTCGGAGACGGTACGCATCATCGCGGCGCCCGACTCGATGGCCGGCCGCAGCGCGGCGTCGAGGGCGGCCGGGTCGAGCGCCGCGTCGTCGGGTGCGCGGGGGATCGAGCCGGCCAGTGCGGCGTTGGTCGCCTCCACGGCGTACGCGCTGATCTCGTCGGGCTCGAGGCGGAGCACCTGCGGGTCGAGGTCGACCAGGTCGAGCCGGCCGGCGCTCGCCAGCGCCCGCACCTGGCCGGCGAAGGCGCTGCCGCTGCCACTGTCCGTCGACATTGGTCGAACTCTACAGCTCGGGGCCACGCGGCGGCACCGTCCGAAGTAAACGGTGCCGACGCGTACGCGGGTGCCTGTCGTCAGGTCGTCGCGGTGCAGGACAGGGTCGGTGTGCCGCTCGTGCCGGAGCCGAGGAAGCCGAACGTGGTGCTGGCACCGGCGTTCAGGGCACCGTTGTAGGCGGCGTTGCGGACCGTCGCCGTCGAGCCGCTCGTGGTGGCGCTGGCGTTCCAGACCTGGGCGACCTGCTGGCCGCCGCCGAAGGTCAGCGTGACCGTCCAGCTTCGGATGGCCGCCGTGCCGGCGGTGACGCGGACGTCGGCCTGGAAGCCGCCCGACCAGGAACCCACCTGGGAGTAGGTCGCGGTGCAGCTACCCGGCCCGGCCGGCGGCGTGGTGGGCGGCGTGGTCGGCGGGTTGGTGGGCTGGTTCGTCGGCGGGTTCGTGGGCGGGTTCGTGGGGTTGCCGCCCGAGCCGCCGAAGTTCACGTCGCTGCAGAAGTAGTAGGACTGGTCCATGTGGCTGGCCTGCCAGATCGTGTAGAACATCGCGCGGCCGGTGCGACCCGGCACGCTGACCGGGATGTCGATCTGCACGCCCTGCGGGGCCGGCTGCCACTGGGACGCCGGGGTGTTGCCGATCTGGTTGACCAGGGTCAGGTCGCTCCACCGCAACGGTTGGGTGGTGGGGTCGTAGCCGGCGCGGGTCACGTACACCCTGATGTAGTCGGCGCCGTGGCTCGCCTGGTCCTGCAGGCGCAACGAGAACGAGGTGCCGACGTTCGTGGGCCGCCAGTTGCCGACGGTGTCCATCGCGTTGTAGCGACCACCCTCGGCGCGGCCGCCGCTGCAGAGTTGGCCGTCGGGGACGTTGCCCTGGTGGTTGCCGCCGAGGTTCTCGCGGTAGAGGCCGTTCCAGTTCCACATGGCGTTCGGGTTGGCCTGCCAGGCCTGCCAGCACATCGGGTCCTCGGTCGCCATCTCCGGCGCCTGGAAACGGGAACCCCACCGTTCCCAACAGCCGTAGTTGCGCGAGGCGGGATTGATCACGCTGCCGTGCGCGGCGGCGGGCGAAGAGGGTAGGACGACGACGATCACGGCGGCGAGCGCGATCAACGCGGCCGCCAGGAGTCGAACGAGGCGCATGAGATCTCCAGGAGTCGAGGCCGGAAGCCGCCCACGCTCCCGTTCCACCACATCACTCCCGCAACGCGGGCCCAGCGTGGCACGACGCATACATCAAAGTCAATCGCCGTGAATCGCTGCACGGGCACCGGCATCCGTTTCGGCGCTCGCGACGAGGCGGGGCGCTGACGCCCGGTCGCGGCGGAGCGCGGCCTGCCGCCGGACGCGTCGGCGACCGTCGCCGGTCGACGCTGCCGGCGGCCGGTGGCTAGGGGCAATCGGACGGCCGTCGGGCGACGGCCTTGCGCCAGGCGTCCTCCAGGTCCGCGCCGGCGTCGGCGGGATAGAGCGCGGGCGGTGCGGCCGCGCTGAGGATCAGCAGGCCCTCGTCGCCGACCCGCCAGGCTGGCGCGTTGGCCTCGACCGCCGGGTCGTCGGCGCGGAACTCCACGGTGGGCCCGGCCGGCTGCGCCGTCAGCCAGCGTTCCGGTCGCAGTGTCACGCGGAGGCGGCCATCGTCGGGCGTCACCGACTCGATTCGGCCCCACGCCGCCACCTCCGCGCACCCGATGACCCCGTCCGCGGCCAGGCTCTGCTCCGGCGGCGAGGCGCAGCCGACGGCGAGGAGGAGCAGCAGCAGCGTCGCGAGGCGGCGCGTCATGGCGGCAGCACCACGGCCGGGACCGGCGCGACCACGAGGAGGCAGCGGCAGCGTCGCGAGCCGCCGCGTCGTGGCGGCAGCCCCGGGGCCGGGGCGATTACGACGGAGCGGCGGCAGGGTCGCGAGCCGGCGCGTCATGGTGGCAGCACCAGCGTCGGGGCCAGTGCGACCACGACGAACCGGATGCAGCGGCCGACGAGGCAGAGGGCGGCGAAGGTCGGCAGCGACATCGGCGTGCGGGCGACGTAGACCGTCGCCGCGATCAGTGGGGGGATGCCCGTGACCGCGCTCGCGGACAGAAGGAGCGCCGCGTAGCGCGGGCGGTCCAGGAGCGCGACCAAGGAACCCATCCGGTCGCGGAAGGCCGACCGGCGGGTGGGCTCGCGGTCCCGTTGCCGCTCCACGATGCGGCGCAGGAGTGCCCCGCGGAGCAGGCCGCGGGTGGCCAGGAAGATGACCGCCTTGCCGGCGGTCTGGCCCGCGGCGGCGACCAGGCCGGCCGGCACCGGGGCCAGGCTCGTGGTCGCGATGACCCCGACGAGATAGACCTCCACCGGCGTGAACGGCTGGAACGCCGACGCGAAGCCGATCGCCGCGACGCCGGCCAGGCTGACGGCGTCGACGGTCATCCCACCATGGCGACACGCGGGGCGCCGTGGGTCAACCCGCTGCGGACAACCTGGACACTCGAATAAACCAGACATAAAGGGTGAGTCCGATCTAGCCTCGACCGCATGGCACACGCGCACGGACCGGTGGGGCCGGCTCCGTCGCGTACGCGGTGGATCATGGCCTGGATTCTGGTTCCGCTTGCGACCCTCACCGTGATCGGGCTCGCCGTGCTCTGGCCGTACACCGGCCCCCAGACCATCGCCACCGACCAGCCGGCGCGGCGCGACGCGACCGTGACCGCCGTGCAGCCGCAGCCGTGCACGCAGCGCACGTCGCGCCAGTGCGGGTCGGTGACGGTCCGGTTGACCAGCGGGCCGCAGTCGGGCCAGACGGTGACCGCGACGATCCCGGAAGGCCCCGGCTCCCCGGTGGTCGAGCCCGGCGACAAGATCATCGTGGGCGACAACGAGGCGCCCGGCGGACCACCGCAGTACGCCGTCCTCGACCACCAGCGCGGCCTGCAACTCTGGATCCTGCTCGGCCTCTTCGCGCTGGTCATCGTGGCGTTCGGGCGCTGGCAGGGCCTGGCCGCTCTCGTGGGGCTCGGTGTCAGCTTTGCGATCCTGCTGGCCTTCATCCTGCCGGCGATCGCGGTCGGCAAGCCGCCGCTCCTGGTCGCCATCGTCGGTGCCGCCGCCATCATGTTCGCGGTCCTCTACCTGACGCACGGATTCAGCGTGCAGACATCGGTAGCCGTCCTCGGCACGTTGGTCAGCCTGACGCTGACCGGCGGCCTGGCGGTTGCGGCGACGGAAGCCCTGCACCTGACCGGCTTCGGCAGCGAGGACACCGGCCTCCTGGCGGTCTTCCTGGGCGAGATCGACCCCCGCGGCCTGCTCCTGGCCGGCATCGTGATCGGCACGCTCGGCGTGCTCGACGACGTCACGGTCACCCAGGCGGCGACGGTCGGCGAGCTGGCCGCCGCGAACCCGTCGCTCGGCGCCAGGGGCCTCTACCGCTCCGCGACCCGCATCGGCCGGGCGCACATCGCCTCGACGGTCAACACCATCGTCCTGGCGTACGCGGGCGCGTCCCTCCCGTTGCTGCTCCTGGTCATCATCGGTGGCCAGTCGGCCGGCACGATCCTCACCAGCGAGTTCATCGTGGACGAGATCGTCCGCAGCGTGGTCGGCACGATCGGCCTGGTCGCCGCGGTCCCGGTCACCACCGGCCTGGCCGCGCTGGTCACCGCCCAACGACACAAGGCTTAGGTCCGGGCCACCACCAGACGACGCCTGGACTCCGTCTCGGCTCGCACTGATCCACCGGATAGGACCTAGCCTGGACGCATCGACGACGAGCTGCGCGCGTGGCTGCTCGACGGCGACCCGGCGGTCCGCTGGCGTGTCCTGCGTGACCTGACCGGCGCCGGCGAGCCGGAGGTGACCCGGGAACGTGCCCGGGTCGCCGAGCTGGGCTGGGGCGCCCGCCTGCTGGCCGAGCAGTCGGCCGACGGCAACTGGGGCGGCGGGGTCTACACGCCGAAGTGGACCTCCACCACGTACACGCTGCTGCATCTGCTCTGGCTCGGTCTGCCCCCGGGCCAGCCGGCGGCGCTGCGGGGATGCGCGCGGCTGTGGGAATGGCAGGACCGCAAGCGCGTCGCGGAGACCTGCGTGGTCGCGATGCTGGTGCGGGTCTCCCGCGCCTTCGGTTACCGCGACGCGCGGGTCGACGACGCGGTCGCCTTCCTGCTCGACCAGCAGCAGGACGACGGCGGCTGGAACTGCGCCGCCCGCGGCGACCGCGCCCGGCACAGCTCCTTCCACACGAGCGTCATGGCGCTGGAGGCGCTGGCCGCCGCCGGCCGCGCGGCCGAGCCGCCCTCCCGGCGCGGTCGGGAGTTCTTCCTCGACCACCGCCTCTACCGCTCGCACCGCACGGGCGCCGTCGCGATCCGCGGCAGCACGAAGTTCCCGGCGTTCCCGGAATGGCACTTCGACGTCCTGCGCGGTCTCGAGTACTTCGCCGACACCGGCGAGCCCGACGAGCGCCTGGCCGACGCCGTGGACGTCGTCCGGCGGGCGCGGCGGGGCGGGCGCTGGTCGACCTACTCGGCCTACCCGGGCAAACAGTGGTTCCCGCTCGAGCCGCCGGGAGCCAGCCGCCTCAACACGGCCCGCGCGCTGCGGGTGCTGGCCTGGTGGGACAGGACCTAGGCGC
>NZ_BONE01000145.1 GCF_016862555.1 Asanoa siamensis
GGACCCTTGTACCTTCGGCCCACTGCCCCGCCAGCTCCCCGCGACGCCACGCAGGGCCCCTAACCCCCGGCCGTCAAGCCTTCCGGCCCGCGCCTTCCGGGGACCTAGACAGCCGCTCCGGGCTATCTTCCTTTGGCCTTCGGTGGCTCTCCAAGCGTCTGTCCCGCGGGGTCTATGCCCGCTGCGGCGGGGTCTCTGACCGCCTAGGCCGTCGGCGCCCCGGGCTATCTGGTCCTGCAGGCAGTCGGGGGGCACCGGGCCTCCAGCCCTGTCGGCCTGGCCCGCTGGGCCGCCAGGCCTCCGGGCTTAGCGCGGTGGCTTGCGCGCGCGGGCGGTGGCCGGTGCCGGTGGTGCTGGCGGGCAACGCCGACGCCCGCAATTCCCTTGCGGCATTGCTGGCCTCCGCCGAGGTGGCGGTGACGGCGAACGTGCTGCGCTGGACGAGGCGGCGGTGGAGGGACGCCACCGGTTGGCCTCCCGTCCTCCATTCATAGGCCCGAGCCCGTCGGGGTCCCGGGCCTTCGGCCCGATGCCTGGGCGTCCGGACCGTCGGGGCCTCCGTTGCTGGGCCCGTTGGGCCTCGCCCTCTGGGCCAGTAGCCCGCGAGGCCTCTTGCTCCGCCGCTGGGACGCTAGACCGTCCGTCGCGCCCTCTGGGCCGTCTGCCGTTCGGCCGTCCGGCCTTAGACGGTCTGGCCCTTAGACGGTCTGGCCCTGTAGGCCCTCTAGCCCTGCAGCCTTCCGGCCTCTGCGCCTCATCCTCGGCGGCGCGACCCAAAGGTTGTCGCCTTGGCTGGGCCGGCTCCAGGCCTCCAGGCCTCCAGGCCTCCAGGCCTCCAGGCCTCCAGGCCTCCAGGCCTCCAGGCCTCCAGGCCTCCAGCGAATGGTCCGCCGCTGACGGACGGCGGTCGGCCAATCACCCACAGTGGACAGATGGGTGACCCGCCGCGTGCCTGGCAGCGGAGCGCAGCGGAGCGGTGTCCGGCGGGAGCGACGGTCCGGACCACCACGGACCCGGGAAAGCCCAAAGATTCTGACCTGCAAATAAAGCAAACCCCCCGAGTCTCCTCGAGGGGTGCTCCTGTGTAGCCCCGATGGGATTCGAACCCACGCTACCGCCTTGAGAGGGCGGCGTCCTAGGCCGCTAGACGACGGGGCCAGGACTTCCGATGTCGCGGTGGCGACGGAGCCGAACTCTACCAGAGTCCAACACCGCTGCCATCTCGGCATCGTTGCTGGGGTACCAGGACTCGAACCTAGACTAACTGAACCAGAATCAGTTGGGCTGCCAATTACCCCATACCCCAATGGCGCTGTAAGCGCCGAGTGAGAACTTTACCGGAGGGGGTGGCGGCCGCCAAATCCACCACCCCCTGTTCGATCTCAGTCGATGGCTCGGACCGGGTTGACCAGCTCGCCGATGCCCTCGATCCGGACGGACACAGTCTCGCCGGCGAGGATCTCGCTGACCCCCGCCGGCGTGCCGGTGAGGATGATGTCGCCCGGGCCCAGGGTCATCACGTGGGAGACGTACGACACGATCGTCGGGATGTCGAAGACCATGTCGCGGGTGTTGCCGAGCTGGCGGACCTCGAGCTCCTCCGGCGGGCGGCCGACCTCGCAGCGCACCTCCAGGTTGCTGACGTCGAGGTCCGTCTCGATCCACGGGCCGATCGGGCAGAAGGTGTCAAAACCCTTGGCCCGGGTCCACTGGCCGTCGCTGCGTTGGAGGTCCCGCGCCGTCACGTCGTTGGCGCAGGTGTAGCCGAAGATCGCGCGCTGCGCGCCGGCCCGGTCGACGCGGCGGGCGCCCTGCACGCCGATCACCACGGCCAGCTCGGCCTCGTGCTCGACCCGCTTCGACTGGATCGGCAGCTCGATCGCGTCGCCGGGCCCGATCACGGACGACGGCGGCTTGAGGAAGAGCAGCGGCTCCTTGGGCACCTCGTTGCCGAGCTCCGAGGCGTGCTCGACGTAGTTGCGGCCCACCGCGATGACCTTGCGGGGCAGCATCGGCGGCAGGAGGCGGACGTCGGCGAGCGCCCAGCGGCGGTTGGTGAACTTGATCTCGCCGAAGGGGAGGCCCTCGATCTCGGCGACGGTCAGCGCGTCGGGCCCCGCGCCGGACTCACCCTCGACCACGCCGAAGGACTGCCCGTTGGAATGGGCGAACAAAGCGATACGCACGTCCCAAATCTAGCCGTCGCACAGCCTGTCCCCATCCCCGGCGCCGGCCTTGGCATGCTAAGCGGGCGACGGGGAGGTCGGCGGTGCGTGACGAGCAACCCAATGTGGCCCGCATGTGGGACTACCACCTGGGCGGCGACCGGGCCTGCGCGGCCGACCGGAGGCTCGCCGACGCCGTCACCGCGGCCTGCCCCGAGGTGCCGCTGGCGGCCCGGGCCAACCGGGCCTTCCTGGGCCGGGTCGTGCGCCATCTCGTCGACCTGGGCGTCCGCCAGTTCGTCGACCTGGGTGCCGGCCTGCCCACCGGGTGCGACACCCACGCGCTGGCCCGCGGCAGCCGGGTCGTCTACGTCGACACCGACCCGCTGGCGGTGCTGCACCACCGGGTCGCGGTGGTCGGCAACCCCGACGCCACCGTCGTCCAGGCCGACCTGCGCGACCCGGAGCTCGTGCTGCGCCACCGCGACGTGCGGCACTACATCGACTTCGCCCGGCCGGTCGCGGTGCTGGCGTTGGCCGTCTACCACCTCGTCCCCGACGTGGAGGAGCCCGCGGCCGGGGCCGCGGTGATCTACGACCACGTCGCGCCCGGCAGCTATCTGGCCGTCACCCACGGCAGCGCCGACGAATCCCCCGACCGGGCGGCCCGGGTCGGGCGGCTCTACGCCGACGCCGGGATCGCCCTGCGCCCGCGCAGCCGGGCCGAGATCGGCGCGATCTTCGGCCGGTTCGAGCTGGTCGGCCCGGGCCTGGTGGCGGTCGACCGCTGGCATCCGGCGGCGCCACGGACACCGCGGACGCCGGCGGGATGGTACGGCGGGCTCGGCCGGAAGGCCGGCCTATAGACCTTGCTCGGTTTCCGCACCCGAGGGCATCCGGCCACGCCAGGATCTGGGCATGACTGACAAAACCATGCGCTACACCGACCAGGAGCGCGACACCATGCGCAACTCGGCGATGGGCGCGATGATGCTCGTCTCGAAGTCCGATCCCGGAATCATGGGCACGATCAAGGAGATGTTCGCGGGCTCCAAGGCGCTCCGCAGCGCATCCCCCGAGATGCAGGACATCTTCAAGGGCGGTGGCGGCGGCATGCCGAAGATGCCCAAGGGCTCTGCGGCCGACATGGAGAACAACGTCATGTCGATGCTGCAGCAGTCGATGCAGATCCTGTCGAAGAACCCGCAGGACCAGCAGAACTTCCGCAACACGATCATGAGCGCCTGCGACCAGGTCGCGAAGGCGCAGGGCGGTGTCAGCTCCAACGAGACCGCGATGATCAACAAGATCCGGTCGGCCCTGGGCGGCTGACCACCGCACGCCACCGGTGGCGCCGCGGGCACGGAGGGCGCGGCGCCACCGCTGGCTACGCTGGGCTGATGACGGTTCTGGAGCGCCCCGAATGGGTCGCCCGGCGGGCCGCCCACGAGCGGCGGGTCGACGGGTGGGTCGGGCCGCATCTCCAGCGCCGCCGGGCCGGGGGCCGCCATCCGGTCGAGGACTTCCTCTTCACCTACTACTCCCACCGGCCCGCGCAGCTGCGCCGCTGGCATCCGGGCGCCGGCGTCGTCCTGGCCGGGGCCACGCTCGAGGAGATGGGCCGCGACTACACCGCCGGGCCCGCGGGGGTCACCGTCGACACCGCGGCGGTACGCGCGCGGCGCGCCGACTCCATCGCCTGGATCCGCACCCTGCTCGCCAGCACCGCGACCCGCCCCGCCCAGCTCGGCTGCTTCGGCATGCACGAGTGGGCGATGGTCTACCGGCAGACCCAGGCGGAGGTCCGGCACGACTCATGGCCGCTGCGGCTCTCCCCCGCCCGGACCGCGGCCGTGGTCGAGGAGCGCGGCGTGCGGTGCAGCCATTTCGACGCCTTCCGCTTCTTCACCGCGCCCGCCCGGCCGCTCAACGTGCTCACGCCGACCCGGGAGCGCCAGCACGAGCTGGAGCAGCCGGGCTGCCTGCACGCCAACATGGACCTCTACAAGTGGGCCTACAAGCTCTCGCCGCTGGTGCCCGGCGAGCTCGTCGCCGACTGCTTCGCCCTCGCCCGCGACATCCGCACCCTGGACATGCGGGCCAGCCCGTACGACCTCGCGGCGCTGGGCTACGAGCCGGTGCGCATCGAGTCGCCGGCCGGCCGGGCCGAGTACGCCACGGCCCAGCGCGCCTTCGCGGACCGCGCCGCACCCTTGCGCGCCCGCCTCGTCGCGGCGATCGACAAGCTCTAACCGGCGGCGCGCTGCTTCTGGTAGTGGCGGCGGGCCCGGGCCCGGTTGCCGCACATCCGGCTGTCGCACCACTGTCTACTGTGGTTGCGGCTCTCGTCGACGAAGAGCCAGCCGCAGGTCTCCCCCGGGCACTGCCGCAGCGGCGGCGCGTCCGGCGTGCCGAGCACGGCGACCGCGTCGGCGGCGGCCTCCCAGGCCGGCACGTCCAGCCCCGTCCACGCCGGACGGAACCCGCGGCCGTCACCGACGGACAGCCGGACCTGGCGCAGGCCCGCGCGGAAGACCCGGTCCAGCGCCGCGACGTCGGCGCCGTCGGGCTCGGTGCCCGCCGCGACCGCCGAGAAGAGCCGGAACAGCGCCTCGCGCAGCGTCAGCGCCCGCTCCAGGGCCGTGCGCGCGGCGGGCGGGCTCGCGGTCGCCTCGGCCTCAAGAGCCGCCAGGGCCGCGTCGTCGAGGCCGCCCGCGTCGCGCAGGTAGCCGGCCAGCGCGTGGTAGTCGCCGATCCGCTCGATCGGGTCGGCGGAGCGCCGCCACAGAACGCTGTTGACCAGGGCCAGCGACAGCCGGCCGCCGAGGGCGTGCGCGACGGGCCGGGCCGGCCGCAGTTCGACGCTCAACACTCTAACGAGTCTAGGGGCCTTGACCTGTTAAACGCGGCCGCCGTACCGTTCTAACGTGTATTTGACATCACGCTCGTTAGGAGGACCATGCGCTCCCTTCGCACCCTGTCCGCCACCGGGCTTGTCGCGGCCGTCGTGTTGACCGGTTCAGCGGCCACCGCGGGCGACACCGAGCCGTTCGCCTACAAGCGGGGCCCCGTCTCCGTCACCCAGCACGGCGTGGAGGACCGCGGCGGCGTGCTGGTCCGCGACATCACCTACACCGGGCGCGCCGGTGAGCCCGTGCGCGCCTACCTGGTCGAGCCGGCCCGGCGGGGCCACTACCCGGCCGTGCTCTACCTGCACTGGTTCGAGCCACCCAACCCGACCAGCAGCCGCCTGGAGTTCCTCGACGAGGCCGTCGAGCGGGCCCGGCAGGGCACCGTCGCGCTCCTGCCCGACCTGACCTTCCCCTGGTCGGTGGACGTGGTCGGTGACCGCCGGGACGTCGCCAACGTGGTGGCCCAGACGGTCCGCCTGCGCGTCGGGCTCGACCTGCTGACCACCCGCCCCGGCGTCGACCGCTCCCGGGTCGCCGTCGTCGGCCACGACTACGGCGGCATGTACGGGCTGCTGCTCGCCTCCGCCGACCGCGAGCGGATCAGCGCGGTGGTGGCGATGAACGTGGACGCCACCTTCAGCAACTGGTTCGCGACCTTCTTCCTCGGCCTCGGCGGCGACGCCACGATCGCTTACGAGAAGCTCTTCGAGCCGGTCGACCCGATCCGGTTCGTCACCCAGCGGCGGGGCGTGCCCGTGCTGTTCCAGTACGCCGAGCCCGACTTCTTCGTGCCCGACTCGACCCGGCGCACGCTCGTCTCGCTCGCGGAGCGGCCCAAGGACTACCGCCTCTACCCCGACGCGGGCCACGAGCTCGACGCCACCGCCCGCGCCGACCGCGCGGCCTGGCTCGACGATCGGCTGAACCCCTAGGTCCGATCCGGTGGATCAGACCTAGCCGCCGCCCGCGATGATCCGGTCGGCCGCCTGGGAGGCCTGCTCGATCGGGATCGCGAACCCGATCCCGATCGAGCCGCCGCCCTCCAGCGAGGCGATGGCGGTGTTGACCCCGACCACCTCACCGCGCCCGTTCACGAGCGGGCCACCGGAGTTGCCGGGGTTGATCGAGGCGTCGGTCTGGATCGCCGTCTGGCGCCGGCCCTTGGGCAGCTTCACCTCACGGTCCAGCGCGCTGACGATGCCCGCGGTCACCGTGCCGGAGAGGCCCAGCGGGGTGCCGACCGCGATCACCGGCTCGCCCACCTGCGTGGTGCCGGTCTTGGCCAGCGGCAGCGGGCGCAGCCCGGTCGCCGGCGGCACGCGCAGCACCGCGATGTCACGGTCGGGGTCCCGACCGACCAATGTGGCCGGTATCCGCCGCCCGGACGGCGTCTCCACGTAGACCGCGCGTGGTTCGCCGCTGCCGAGCGTGTGGTCGTTGGTGACGATGTTCTGGTTGCCGTCGATCGCGAAGCCCGACCCGGCCGACGCGCTGCCGTCGGCGGCCCGCACCTCCACCGAGACCACGCCCGCGAGCGTGTTGTTGGCCGCCGCGATCATCGTGCCCGGCACGCCACCCGCCGCGCTCGGCGTCGGCGTCGGCTGGGCGCCCGTGCCGCCCTCCTCCCGGGCCACCAGACCGCCGGCCAGGCCGCCGGAGAGGGCGGAGACCACCACCACCGCGGCGCCCGTCAGCGCGGCCTTGCGCCAGCCCGCCGTCGAGAAGCCCCGCCGCTTCCCGGATCCGGGCGGCCCACCGCCGCGGCCGTCGAGCAGGTCGAGGTCGGGCGAGACGTACTCGGGACCGCGCGGCTCGCCGAGCCCGGGTGGGGTCGGAGTCGTCGGGGTCGTCGTCATTGCCCCCTCCTCACGGAATCCTCGAGAACCAGAGCATCGACGCGAGCGCGGCCAGCATGGCGACGATCAGCGCCACGCCGATGTAGCGCGCGGAGACGTCGGCCCGCTCCTTGACGTAGCCGACCGAGGTGCCGATGTCCGCGTACACCGCGCGAAGCTCCTCTTTGGAGCCTGCCTCGTGGTAGGTGCCCTCGGTCTTCTCGGCCACGCCGCGCAGCGTGTCGCCGTCGACCGGCACCGACATCGCCACCCCGCCCCGGCGCGCTATCTCGCCGGCCGTGGTGCCGAAGGAGATCGTGTCCACCGGCACGCCGGCGGTGTCGGCCTCGTTGGCCGCCTCGTCCGGATCGCGCCCGGAGGTGTTGGCGCCGTCGGAGAGCAGCACGATCCGGGCCGGCGGCGGGTCCTTGTCGGCGCGGGCGTCGATGCTCCGGATGGCGTCCAGCGACGTGGTGATCGCCTCGCCGATCGCGGTGCCGCCGAGCCCGGCGGTGGTCTCGGAGAGCCGGTCGACGCCCGCCTTGAAGACGTCCCGGTCGGTGTTCGGGGGCACCACCACCGTGGCGTTGCCGGCGAACGCGACGAGGCCCACGTTGAAGTGGCGGGGCAACTCGTCGGCGAACTCCCGGGCGGCGTCCTTGGCCGCGCGCAGCCGGTCCGGCGGCACGTCGGTGGCGAGCATGGAGGCCGACACGTCCACCGCGACCATCACGGTCGCGCGCTCCTTGGCGACCTGGACCTCGTCGGTGGGCCGGGCGAAGCCGACCACGAGCAGCGCCAGCATGGCCAGGAAGAGCCCGGCGGGTACGTGCCGGCGCCAGGCGGGGCGACTGGGCGCCACCTTGTCGAGCAGGCGCAGGTTGGTGAACCGCACCGCGTACCGGCTGCGCCGGCGCTGCAGCACGACGTAGGCGATCGTCAGGGCGGCCACGCCGACCAGCAGCCAGAGCCGGCCCGGGTTGAGGAAGGCGACGTCGGGCGTGCTGTTCACCGGCCACCTCCCGCGGGCGGGCGGCGGGCCGGCGCCGCGGCCGCCCGCCGGCGCTGGCTCAGCACGTGGCGCACGATGTCGGCGACCCAGTCCCGGTCCGTCCGCAGTGGAAGGTGGTCGGCCCCGCTGCGGCGCAGCGCGTCGGCCACCGCCCGGCGCTGCTCGCGCGCCGCCGCGGCGTACCGCTCGCGCAGCTTGCGGTTGCCCGTCGAGACCTCGCGGCGCCGGCCCGTCTCCGGGTCGACGAGGGTGATCAGGCCGACGTCCGGCAGCTCCAGCTCGCGGGGGTCGGTCACCTCGACGGCGAGCACCTGGTGGCGGGCACCCAGTCGCTTGAGGGGCCCTTCCCACTCGCCCTCGTCGAGGAAGTCGGAGACGACGACGGCGAGTCCCCTGTGGATCGCCGTGCGCTGGAGGCCCTCGATGGCGGTGCCCAGCCCGACGGGCTCCGCGCCGGCCGGCTCCCGCTCCGCGTCCAGCAGGTCGCGCAGCACCGCCTGGAGGTGCACCCGGCCCGTGCGGGCGGGCACCCGGCGGACCCCGTCCTGGCGCAGCACGTGCGCCCCGAGCCGGTTGCCGGCGCCCGCGGTGAGGAAGCCGACCGCCGCCACCGCGGCCACCGCCAGCTCCCGCTTCTCGACCTCCGCGGTGCCGAAGTCCATGCTCGCCGAGCCGTCAACCAGCACCCAGGTCGTCAGTTCGCGGTCCGCGTCCACCTCGCGGACGTGCGGCACGTTGGTGCGGGCGGTGACCGCCCAGTCCATCCAGCGGACCTCGTCCTCACCGGGCCGGTACTCCCGCGAGCCCGCGAACTCCGAGCCCGGGCCGGGCAGCAGGCCGAGATACTGCCCCTGCAGCATCCCGTCGAGGCGCCGCGTGACGAGCAGCTCCAGCCGGCGCAGCCGCTCCTCCGGCGCGAGCTGCCGCACGGTCGTGCCGGCCGCCCGGTGGGTCATGCCGCCGCCAGTCCCCGAAGCTCCGCGTCGGGACCGGCCGCGAGGTGGGGCGGCGGTACGACGTCGACGAGCTTGTCCACGACGGACTCCGCGGACACGCCGTCGGCGACCGCGTCGAACGAGAGCACCAGCCGGTGCGCGATCACCTCGGTGGCCAGCTCTCGCACGTCGTCGGGCACCACGTAGTCGCGGCCCCGCAGCAGGGCCAGCCCCCGGGCGGCGGCGACCAGGCCGAGCGTCGCGCGTGGGCTCGCGCCGTACGCCAGGTGCCGGGCCACCTCGACGAGGCCGAACCGGGCCGGTTCCCGGGTGGCCAGCACGAGGCGGACGACGTACTCCGCGATCGCGTGGTGCACGAAGACGCGGCGGTTGCGCGCCTGCAACTCGCGCAGCTTCGCGGGGTCGAGCACCGGCCGGGGCT
>NZ_BONE01000146.1 GCF_016862555.1 Asanoa siamensis
GCCACGATCGCGATCGCGCCCTCGTCGAGCGCGCCGCGCAGGCGACCCGGCGTCACGTCGATGATCCGCGCGCGCCCGTGCACCGACGTGGTCAGCACGCCCGCCTGCGAGCCCGTGTAGGACCGCGCCTCGTAGCCCAGGTTCTGGATCGCCATCGCGAGCAGCGCCATCGAGATGCGCTCGCCGGCGGTCAGCAGCATGTCGAGCTCGCGGCCGGCCGGCAGCGGGCTGACCTGGTGGGCGAGGTCGAGCAGCTCGTCGGTGGTGTCGCCCATCGCGGACACCACGACCACGACGTCGTTGCCCGCCTTGCGCGCGTCGACGATGCGCTCGGCCACCCGCTTGATCCGCTCGGCGTCGGCGACCGACGAGCCGCCGTATTTCTGCACAACAAGCGCCACCGCGGGTCGCTCCCTCTCAGACGTGCCAGCGCCGCCGGGTTGCCGCCGGCGGCGCGCGATTTTCCCCCGTCAGGGTACCGGCGGCCACGGTGTGAGGGGAGTCGCGATCCCACCATCTGACGGACCGTCACGCACCGTTCACATAAAGAAGTTCGACCGGAAGTTCGACCCGACGCGAGACACGCCGGTACGCATGGACCGGTCTACATGGCAAGAGCCCCACAATGAACCCCGTGTGGGCGTACGGGGTGAGCCCGCGCCGGTGGTTCGCCGGCGCGCTGGCCGGCGTGCTGCTCCTCACGGGCTGTGGCGGCGATCCGCCACCACCGCCCACCGAGCCGACGCCGACCACGCCTCCGCCGGCCGAGGCCGACGCCCGCGACCAACTCGCCGCGCTCGCCGCCGCCGCCCAGGACCGCACGCTGACCGCGATCTACACCTTCACGGCCGACGGCCGCGAGCGCAGCGTCTCCGCCACGGTCGCCAAGGACGGCAGTTGGCGGGTCGACGTCCCCGATCTGGCCCTCGGCGCCACCGTCGACATCTCGATCGTGCACAACGAGATCGGCCTCTTCCAGTGCGCGCTGCCCTCCGCCGAGCAGGCGGTCACGCCCAACTGCGTGAAGATCGGCGGCCCCGACGCCGACGTGCCCGACGCGATCGACCCGAAGGTGCAGCGCGCCCTGGTCACCGTCCGCCACGTGCTGACCGACCCGCGCGCCCCGCTGGCGGTCTCGGCCGCGGCTCCGCTGGCCGGCGCCGGCGGCAGTTGCTACGCCGTCGAGACCACCACCGCCTCGGTCAACGCGGCCCTGGACGTCGGGATCTACTGCTACGACGCCGACGGCACGCTGACCGGGGCCCGCCTCGAATATGGCCAACTCGTCCTGGCCGGCCCGCCCGGCCCGGCGCCCGCCACGGTGGCCATGCCGGGCCCGGTCACCGACGGCCGGCCGCTCGGCATGGCGGCCCCGCCGACCCCGATGCCGACCGTCACCGGCAGTGCGCAGCCGACGACATAACGAGACCTGTGTCTCAGAGTCCGGACTGTCCTTGGCAAGGATGGGACGAGGTCACGTAGGGTGATCGTTGTCATGTGGCACCGGCAGCTCCTGCTTCCTTGCCGCGACGGGGCCCTCTAGGCCGGCACCCCGTCGCGGAGCTGAGTCGCGCCGTCCTGTTGCTGCACCGCATTCGAACAGTTGACCAGCCGCCCGGCGGCGCCCATGACGACTCTCGCCACAGGAGCTTCTTCGCGATGTCTGACGTACCGTCCGAAAATCCCATCGCCCGCCAACGTGCCAGCCAGATGCCGTTCCAGCGCTACGCGTCGTACCACGAGCAGTTCGGTGTCGATCTCTCCGACCGCACCTGGCCCACCCGTCGCGTCGAGACCGCGCCCCGCTGGTGCGCCGTCGACCTGCGGGACGGCAACCAGGCCCTGATCGACCCGATGTCGCCGGAGCGCAAGCGCCGGATGTTCCACCTGCTGGTGGAGATGGGCTACAAGGAGATCGAGGTCGGCTTCCCGTCGGCCAGCCAGACCGACTTCGACTTCGTCCGGCAGCTCATCGAAGACGACATGATCCCGGACGACGTCACGATCCAGGTGCTGACCCAGTGTCGCGAGCACCTGATCGACCGCACCTTCGAGTCGCTGCGCGGTGCCAAGCGCGCGATCGTGCACTTCTACAACTCGACCTCGACGCTGCAGCGCCGGGTGGTGTTCGGCCTCGACAAGGACGGCATCACCGACATCGCCACGAGCGGTGCGCGGCTCTGCCAGAAGTACGCGGAAATCCACACCCCGGACACCGAGATCTTCTACGAGTACTCGCCGGAGTCCTACACGGGCACCGAGCTGTCGTACGCGCTCGAGGTCTGCTCGGCGGTCATCGACGTCATCGACCCGACGCCGGACCGCCCGCTGATCATCAACCTGCCGGCGACCGTCGAGATGGCCACACCCAACGTGTACGCCGACTCGATCGAGTGGATGCACCGGAACCTGCCCCGCCGGGACAGCGTCGTGCTGAGCCTGCACCCGCACAACGACCGCGGCACCGCCGTCGCCGCCGCCGAGCTGGGCGTGCTGGCCGGCGCCGACCGGGTCGAGGGCTGCCTGTTCGGCAACGGCGAGCGCACCGGCAACGTCGACCTGGTCACGCTGGGTCTGAACCTGTTCTCGCAGGGCGTCGACCCGCAGATCGACTTCGGCCGGATCGACGAGATCAAGCGCACCGTCGAATACTGCAACCAGCTTCCGGTGCACGAGCGCCACCCGTACGCCGGCGATCTGGTCTACACCGCGTTCTCGGGCTCGCACCAGGACGCGATCAAGAAGGGCCTGGACGCCCTGGCGGTGGACGCCAAGAACGCGGGCGTGCCGATCGACGACTTCGCCTGGGGCGTCCCCTACCTGCCGATCGACCCGCGCGACGTGGGCCGCACCTACGAGGCGGTCATCCGGGTCAACTCGCAGTCCGGCAAGGGCGGCGTCGCCTACATCATGAAGGAGGAGCACAACCTCGACCTGCCGCGCCGGCTGCAGATCGAGTTCTCCGGCGTGGTGCAGTCGCACACCGACAGCGAGGGCGGCGAGGTCGAGCCCGAGCGGATGTGGGAGATCTTCGCGGCGGAATACCTGACGCCGCGGACCAACGACATCACGCTGATCGGGTACGCGACGGCGACGGTCGACGACAAGGTCGAGGTGCTCGCGACGGTCGAGTTCGCCGGCGAGGAGCGGGTGCTGACCGCGGTCGGCAACGGCCCGATCGACGCATATGTCAACGCGATCCAGTCCCTGGGCATCCGGGTCCGCCTGCTCGACTACGCCGAGCACGCCATGTCCTCGGGCGGCGACGCCCGAGCGGCCGCCTACATCGAGTGCGACGTGGACGACACCACGGTCTGGGGCGTCGGCCTCGACCCGAACATCGTCAACGCCTCGATGCGAGCCATCACCAGCGCGGTCAACCGCGCCCGCAAGTAACCGGCGATCCCGGAAAGACCGGAGCCCGGCACCCCCGCACAATCGGTGGGGTGCCGGGCTCCGGCCTGTGCTCAGCCCTTGACCGCACCGCTCAGGCTTCCGTCGTCTCGTGGACCGGGTGGGCCGAGTGGGTCGGCGTGGTCATCGTCGTGACGGCGCGGTGCCAGTGCACCTTCGGTAGGCGGCCGCAGAAGACGAGGGCCATGCCCGCGCCCGCGACCATCAGGCCCGCGCACCAGAGCATGGCCGAGCGGAACGAACTTGTCAGCTCCGCCGGGACCTCGTACGACTCGCCGCTCAGCCCGACCAGCAGCGGCAGCGCGGCGATCGCGATCAGTGCGCCGGCCCGCGCCGCGGCGTTGTTGACTCCGCTCGCGATGCCCGAGTGTTGCTGGGAGACCGCGCCGAGGACCGCCGTCGTCAGGGGGGCCACCAGGATGACCAGACCGAGACCGAAGAGCAGCACACCGGGGAGCACGTCGGTCAGATAGCTCGTGTCCGGGCCGACCCGGCGCAGCAGGATCACGCCGACCGCGGCGACGATCGGGCCGAGCGTGAGCTGCCAGCGCGGGCCGATCCGGGTGGCGAGGTCGCCCGAGCGGGCCGAGAGCAGCAGCATCAGCACGGTCGCGGGGAGGGTGGCGAGCCCGGCCTGGAAGGCGTCGTAGCCCGCCACGTTCTGCAGCGTCACCGCGAGGAAGAAGCTCTGGCCGCTGAGGGCCGCGTACACGACGACGGTGTAGAGGTTGAGGATCGAGAACACGCGGCTGCGGAACAGCGCGGGCGGTGTCATGGCCGCGTCGCCCTTGCGGCGTTCGACGACCACGAAGGCGACCGCGCAGGCCACGCCGATGCCGAGCGCGCCGATCACCAGCGCCGAGCCCCACCCGTCGTCGGGCGCCTCGATCAGCGCGAACGTGACGCCGGCCAGGGCGAGTGCGGCGAGCACCGCGCCGGTGACGTCGAACCTGGTGTTCTCCTCGCGCGGGGCGCGGCTCTCCGGCACCCAGCGCAGCGCGGCGAGGACGGCGACGGCGCCCAGGGGCAGGTTGATCAGGAACGCCCAACGCCAGGAGAGCGCGTCGATCAGGTAGCCGCCCACGAACGGACCCAGCGCCGTCGAGATGCCGGAGAAGCCCGACCACAGGCCGATCGTCTTGCCGCGGTCATCCTCCTGGAACGAGGCCTGGATGATCGCCAGCGAGCCCGGGGTGAGCAGCGCCGCCCCCGCGCCCTGCAGGAAGCGGGCGCCGATCAGCGTGCCGATGGACGGCGCGATCGCGCACAGCAGCGAAGCGATGGTGAACCAGACGATGCCGATGATGAAGATCTTGCGGCGCCCGAGCCGGTCGCCGAGCGAGCCGCCGAGGAGCACGAACGCGGCCAGGGTGAGCAGGTAGCCGTTGATCGTCCACTGCAGACCCGCGACGCTCGAGTCGAGGTCGGCGCCGATGTGCGGCAGGGCGACGTTGACGATCGTCCCGTCGAGGAACGCCATCCCCGAGGCGAGGATGGTGGCGAACAGGACCCCGCGTCCGGCGGACGACTTCAGCCGCAGGGGTGAGGGCACGGTCATGTGCCCAATCTGCCCCGCGCGATCACGGACTACCACCGAATCGCCGAAAGCATCGCGGTTCTGGCCTGGGTGGCGCGCGGGGCGCACGCTGAGGACGTGCGTACGCCTCGGGTCTTCGTCAATGTCCTCGCCGCCGTCCTCGTGGTCACCGGTGCCGCGGGTTGTGTCCCGGTTGAACCCGGTTCCGCCGGACCGCGAAACACCTCGACGGGGCCGACCGCGACCGAAACGACCCGGCTGCTCGACCAGTTGACCGTCGCCCGGTCCGGCTCGATGAGCGGCTACAGCCGCGACCGGTTCCCGCACTGGCGCAAGGCCGGGAAGAACTGTGACGTCCGCGACACGGTGCTGGGCCGCGACGGCACGGGGGTCGAGGTGAGCGGCTGCAACGTGGTCGGTGGCCGGTGGGACAGCGTCTACGACAACCGCACGTTCACCGATCCGCTCGACGTCGACATCGACCACATGGTGCCGCTGGCCAACGCGTGGCGGTCGGGCGCCGACGAGTGGACCGACGAGCAGCGGGGTGACTTCGCCAACGACCTCGACCGGCCGCAGTTGCTCGCGGTTTCGGCGAGCAGCAACCGGGCAAAGGGTGACCAGGACCCGTCGCAGTGGAAGCCCGCGAACCGCGACTTCTGGTGCGAGTACGCGCAAGACTGGATCACGGTCAAGCACCACTGGAAGCTGACGGTGACCACCGCCGAGAAGGACGCGCTCGCCGACCTGTTGGAGACCTGCCCATGACCGACAGCAACTCCAAGCAGTCCGACCTGACCGCCGGCCCCGGCGGCGTGATGACCGACGAGGTCGGCGTGATCACCGGGGACCTGACGCTGCGCACGGAGCTTTCGGGCAGCGACGTGGTGCTGAGGGTCCAGTACAAGGACGCGGCCGAGTGGTACGCGGTCACGGGCGGCAAAGCCACCTTGGAGGACCCAGCCGACCTCGCCGCGGTCCACACGATCGCGCTAGCCCTCCTCAACCGCCCTGCGGGCTAAGGAACGGTCCGTTATTAACGGTTTCTGCATAGGAACGGCCCGTTATTAACGCTGCGGCTCCATCGCTGGACCGACGGCTGTTAATAACGGGCCGTTCCTCTACGGAAAGAGTTAACAACGGACCGTTGCTTACGCTGCGCTGCGCCCTGCGACCTCTTCGCCGTCGGCCACGGGGAAGTGGCACGCGGTCTGGTGGCCGGGGGCGTCGCCTTCGCGGACGACGAGCGGCGGTTCGGTGGTCGCGCAGATGTCCTGCGCCTTCCAGCACCGCGTGCGGAACCGGCAACCCGACGGCGGGTCGATCGGGCTCGGCACGTCGCCGGTCAGCAGCACCCGCTGGCGCTGGTTGGACTCGCGCCGGCGCGGGTTCGGCACCGGCACCGCCGACATCAACGCCACCGTGTACGGGTGCCGCGGGTTCGTGTAGAGCGACTCGCGGTCGGCGATCTCGACGATCTTGCCCAGGTACATGACGGCGACCCGGTCCGAGATGTGCCGCACCACGGACAGGTCGTGCGCGATCACCACGTAGGTCAGGCCGAGCTCGTCCTGCAGGTCTTCCAACAGGTTGACGACCTGCGCCTGGATCGACACGTCCAGCGCCGAGACCGGCTCGTCCGCGATGATCAGCTTCGGCTTGAGCGCGAGCGTGCGGGCGATGCCGATGCGCTGACGCTGGCCGCCGGAGAACTCGTGCGGGTAGCGGTTGTAGTGCTCCGGGTTGAGGCCCACCAGCTTGAGCAGGTCCTGGACCGAGCGCTTGATGCCGTGCTCGGTCTGCACGCCCTGGATCCGGAACGGCGCGCCGACGATCGTGCCGACGGTGTGCCGCGGGTTCAGCGAGGAGTACGGGTCCTGGAAGATCATCTGCATGTCGCGCCGGAACGGCCGCATCGCGCCCGTCTTCAGGTGCGAGATGTCGGTGCCCTCGAAGACGATCTTGCCGGCGGTCGGCTCCGCCAGGCGGGTGAGCAGTCGGCCCGTGGTGCTCTTGCCGCAGCCCGACTCGCCGACCAGGCCGAGGGTCTCGCCCTTGTAGACGTCGAAGTCGATGCCGTCGACGGCCTTGACCGCGGCGACCTGCTTCTTCAGCAGACCCTTGGTGATCGGGAAGTGCTTCTGCAGCCCTTGGGCCGAGAGCAGCGCCTCTTGCTTCGGGGTCTGCGTGGCGACGCCTTCCCGGGCGATGCTCTCCGTCATGATGTTGCCTCCAACGTCGGACGGATCTGCTCCTGCCAGATCCGCTTGCGCTCTGCCGAGGGAAGGTGGCAGCGCACGAGGTGGCCCCGGCCCGACTCGACCAGCTCCGGAACCTTGGTCGAACCCAGCCCGCCGGTCTGCGGCTCGTAGGCGCAACGCGGGTGGAACGCGCAGCCCGACGGCACGTTGATCAGCGAGGGCGGGTTGCCCTTGATGGGCAGGAGCCGGTTGCTCACACCGCGGTCGAGCCGCGGCATCGAACCGAGCAGACCCCAGGTGTACGGGTGCTCCGGCTCCTCGAAGATCGTGGTGGCCGAGCCGTACTCGATGCACTTGCCGCCGTACATGACCAACACGTCGTCGGCGAGCTCGGCGACCACACCCAGGTCGTGGGTGATGATGATCAGCGCGGAGTTGAACTCCTGCTGGAGGTCGCGCATCAGGTCGAGGATCTGCGCCTGCACCGTCACGTCGAGCGCGGTGGTCGGCTCGTCGGCGATCAGGAGCTCCGGGTCGCAGGACAGCGCCATCGCGATCATCGCGCGCTGCCGCATACCGCCCGAGAACTGGTGCGGGTAGTCGTCGACCCGGCGGTTCGGCTGCGGGATGCCGACCCGGCCCAGCATGTCGATGGCGTGCTTCTTGGCGACGGCCTTCGACACGTTGTTGTGCACCCGGTAGGCCTCGATGATCTGGTGGCCCACTGTGTAATAAGGGTGCATCGCGGACAGCGGGTCCTGGAAGATCATCGCCATCCGGCGGCCGCGCATCTTGCGCACGACCTCCGGGTCGGCGTTGACGATGTCGACGCCGTCGAGCGAGATCTCGCCGGACACCCGGGCGTTGCGCTTGTTATGCAGGCCGAGGATGCCGAGGCTGGTCACCGACTTGCCGGAGCCCGACTCGCCGACGATGCCGAGCGTCTTGCCCCGCTGCAGCGAGAAGTTCAGGCCGTCGACGGACTTGACCAGGCCGTCGTCGGTCGGGAAGTGGATGCGCAGGTCCCGCACATCGAGGAAGGCATCTGGAGCAGGCATCAGGCCAGCCTCACCCTCGGGTCGATGACCGCGTACACCACGTCCACGATCAGGTTTGCGATGACGACGAAGCCCGCGGCGAAGATGACGAAACCCATCACCTTGGGCATGTCGTTGGCGTTGATGGCGTCGATCGCGTACTTGCCGATGCCTGGCAGCGAGAAGGTGCTCTCGGTGAGCACCGCGCCGCCCATCAGCAGGCCGAGGTCGAGGCCGAAGATGGTCGCGATCGGCGTGAGCGCCGCGCGCAGGCCGTGCTTGGTGACGACCGTCCGCTCCCGCAGGCCCTTGGCCCGCGCCGTGCGGATGTAGTCCTCACCCATCGTTTCGAGCATGCCGGCACGGGTCAGCCGGGCGTACGCCGCGGAGAACAGCAGGGCGAGCGTGATCCAAGGCAACAGCAGGCTGTACGCCCACTCACCCGGATTCTGTTCGATCGGGGTATACGCGCCACCGGGCTTGGTCCAGTGCAGCGTGTAGCTGAAGATGACCAGCGAGACGAGGCCCGTCCAGAAGATCGGCAGCGACACGCCGCCGAGTGCGACGCCCATGGCGAGGCGGTCGAAGATGCTGCCCCGCTTGAGGGCGGACAGCACACCGGTGGCCACACCGAAGATCACCCAGATGATCGCCGCGCCGAAAGCGAGGGACGCGGTGACCGGCAAGCGGTCGAGGATGTCCGGCAACACCGGGTTACGGCCGATGAAGGAGTAACCCAGGCACGGCGCGGGGCAGTGCGCCTGCGTCGAGCCGAACGAGAAGTCGCGGCCGACGAAGATGGCCTGCAACCAGTCCCAGTACTGGGAGAAGAACGGCTTGTCGAGGCCGAGCCCGTGGGCCGCCTCGCGCACCTGCTCCGGGTTGGCCGTACGGCCGACGTAGCGGGAGGCCAGGTCCTCGGCGGTGCCGCCGGCCCAGCGCGGCACCAGGTAGAAGATGCCGAAGGTGATCATGCTGACGATGATCAGAGTCAGCACGGCCCCGAACAGGCGCCGAATGATGTACGCGACCACGGAGTTCGGCTCCGGCGGCCGGCCCGCCCCATTCCGGGACGGGCCGGCCGCCG
>NZ_BONE01000147.1 GCF_016862555.1 Asanoa siamensis
GGGTCTGGCGGACACCACTTTCTGGTTCAGATGACTGACCATACCGGGTCTGGGTAGTGGAGGCAGCGACGCCGGCGACCGGCCGGCCAACCCATGGAGGATGAGATGACCTCGCGTACGCAGTTCCACGTTGTGCCTGACGGTGGTGGCTGGCGGGTGGAGCACGGGTCGTCTGTGGACAGCACGCACTCGACCAAGGACGACGCGATCGCGGCCGGGCGGAAGGTGGCCAAGGGCAGCCAGCCCAGCCAGCTCGTCGTGCACAACACCGATGGGAAGATCGAGACCGAGTACACGTACCAGGACGACCCGTTCCCCCCGGCGGGCTGAGCTTTCCCGATCCGTGGCCGGTGAGCGCCGGCCACGGATCCACGGACTACCGGCGCGCGAAGACCAACTGGGCGCTGGTCTCGTGCTGCGGGCCGCGCTCGAGGGTGGACAGCGCCGACTCGATGCGGGCGAAGCCTTCGTCCGCCTGCTCGTCGGTCATGAGCTCGAACATCGAGACCGAGCGCAGCTTGAGGCGTGCGTAGTCGTCGGCCAGGCTCGGCGCGCGGAGCCAGGTCACCTCGTCGCTCGCCACCAGGTGCCAGCCGGCGGCCGTGAAGTCGCGGGTCACCTCCGACTCGGTGCGGAACTGCTTCTGGTCGATCGCCTTCCACTCCGGCACGACGCGGAACCACCAGGTGTCCGGCATCCGGTCGGCGAAGTTGGCCTGTACGAAGAGCCGACCGCCCGGCCGGACGACCCGGTGCAGTTCCCGGGCGGCGCGTTCGCGGTCGACCACGTGGTGCCAGACGTAGAAGAGCAGGGCCGCGTCGACCGTGGCGTCCGGCAGGGGGATCTGTTCCGCGGAGCCGGCCGCGTACGTGACGGCCGGGTGGCTCGCCTCGGCGGTGGCCCGCTCGCGCATCCGGTCCGACGGCTCGACGCCGTGGACGGGGCCGCCGAAGGCATCGGCCAGCACCGGGGTCATGCGACCCGTACCCGATCCCAGGTCAAGCCACGCCAGTGGCCGCGTGTCCGGCAGGTGGCGGGCGAACGCGTCCGTCCACGTCCGCTGCGAGTCCCGCGACATGCGCCGGCCGGCGTCGTAGACGGCGTGCAGGCGGGCGTCGTAGTCGACCTTCCCCATGGGACCTCCAGATGTCGGGTAGGGGCCACGTTAGGCGATCACCGCTCACGTTTCCCGTGCGTACCGGTCGGGTAGGCCTGTGACCATGGCGGACAACAGGATTCTGGTGCGCTTGAGTGACACGGGGCGGACGGTCGCGGACCCGCGCGAGGACGTACGCGGCAAGCATGTGAAGGACAGCGACGGCACCGACATCGGCACCGTCGCGGACCTACTGGTCGACGCCGACGAGGGCCGGGTGCGGTTCCTGCGGGTCGAGCACGGCGGGATACTCGGGTTCGGCGCGACGCCGTCGTTCGTACCCGTCGAGGCGGTCACCGCCGTTCTCGACGAGGCGGTCCTGATCGACCAGTCGTCGGACCGGGTGGCGGGGGCGCCGCGCTACGACCCGGAGCTCACGGACCAGGCCGACTACTACGGCGACGTGTACGGGTACTACGGCTACCCGCCGTTCTGGGTGCCGGGGTACGTGCACCCGCCGTTCCCCCCGCCGCCGCGACGGGGGTAGAACTGTCGTACCCCGGGGCTAGCGTTCCGTTCATGACCTACGACCGCCCCTGGGTGATCCGCTCCGTGACCGCGACCGGCGACGGCCGGGTGACGCTCGGCCGCGCGACGCGGCTCTCCCGCCGACATGTCGCCGCACGATGGAGGGTCCGCTGGCCGCCAGGCCTCGACGACCCGCGGGTGGAGGCCGACGCCTGACGCGCGCCGGTCGGCGAGGTCCCGAGGGAGGTGGGACCCCGACGACCGGCGTGGCGTCACCGGCCCGAGGGTCGGCTGCCGTTGTGGGTGACCGGCTCCTCGGCGTCGGCCACGCCGTCGATCGCGCTCGCGGCCGTCGCGACCCCGCGCTCGCGGTCGCCCAGGTCCAGGCTCGTGCGTAGCGTGACCGAGCGCAGGAACAGCGCGGCGATCACGCCGACCACGCCGATCGCGGCCGAGATCAGGAAGATGTGGCCGGTGGCGTCGCCGTAGGCGGCGCGGACGATGTGCTGCACCGTGTCCGGCAGCGCGTTGAGGTTCAGCGCGCTGGTGCCCGACGACGCGCCGCCGGCGGGGACGCCCGCCGCGGTCAGGTCGTGGGTGATCTGGTCCGTCACCCGGCGGGCCAGCACCGCGCCCAGGACCGACACGCCGATCGCGCCGCCCAGGGAGCGGAAGAACGCCACCGAAGCGCTGGCCGCGCCGATGTCCTTCAGGGGCACGCTGTTCTGCACGGCGAGCACCAGGTTCTGCATCGTCATGCCCACGCCGATGCCGACCAGCAGCATGCCCGCGCCGACGAACACCAGGGACGTCGCGTGGTCGATCGTGCCCAGCATCGCGAAGCCGGCGACCAGGACGATCGAGCCGACCACGATGTAGGGCTTCACCTTGCCGCTGCGGGTGATCAGCCGGCCCGCGACGATCGACGAGAGGAGCACGCCCGCCATCATCGGGATCGTCAGGAGGCCCGCCTCGGTGGGGGAGTAGCCGCGGCCGATCTGGAAGTACTGGCCGAGGAACACGGCACCGCCGAACATGGCCATGCCGACCGCCAGGCTGCCGATGATCGACAGCGCCGTCGTGCGTTGGGTGATGATGCCCAGCGGCACCACCGGCTCCGCCGCCTTCGCCTCGACGAGGACCGCCAGCAGGAGCAGGACGACCGCGCCGCCCACCATCAGGAACGTCTGCCACGACAGCCAGGCGAACGTGCCGTCCACGAAGGAGATCCAGATCAGCAGCACGCTCACGCCGGCCGCGATCAGCGAGGCGCCCAGGTAGTCGATCTTCACGTTGTCGCGCTTGATGGTCGGCAGCCGCAGCGTCGCCTGGAGCAGCACAAGCGCGATGATCGCGATCGGCACGCCGACGAAGAAGCACCAGCGCCAGCCCAGCCACGACGTGTCGACGATCAGGCCACCGAGCAGCGGGCCACCGACCGTGGCCAGCGCCATCACGCCGCCCAGGTAGCCGTTGTAACGGCCCCGCTCGCGCGGCGGGATCATCGCCGCGATCGCGACCTGGACCAGCGCCTGCAGGCCGCCGACGCCGATGCCCTGGAACGCCCGGGCGGCGATCAACTGGCCCGCGTTCTGGCTGAGCCCGGCGATCGCCGACCCGACCACGAAGATCACGATCGAGATCTGGATCAGCTGCTTCTTGTTGAACAGGTCGGCCAGCTTGCCCCAGATCGGCGTGGTCGCCGTCGCGGTCAGCAGGGTCGCCGTGACCACCCAGGTGTACTGGGTCTGCGACCCGTTGAGCTCCCCGATGATCCGGGGCAGCGCCGTCGAGACGACCGTGCTCGAAACCAGCGCGACGAACAGCACGAGCAGCAGCCCGCTCAGCGCTTCCAGCGTCTGCCGATGACTCATCTGCCCGGTTTCGCCGGCGGGGCGGGCCGTAGTGGTGGTGGCACTCATGCGAGGAGATCCTCCGAAGTCTTCGATCGCCTTCAGCATGCTCCGGATCTTGCGCTCTGGGCAAGTTTTCCCACTGAGAAACGAGTCACCTCGATGTCGGTCACGCCGCCCGCAGCGAATCCGGGTCGATGCCCCGGTCGACGAGCCAGCCGCCCAGCTCGTACAGGTCGCGCGGACGGCGCAGCGGGGTGTTCCAGACCCGGCGCCCCGTGCGGCGGTAGACGCTGACCCGCCCGGCGTCGCGCACCTCGATCCGCCACTCCATGCCCAGCCGGTCCGGCGGCGTGTTCCACACCTGCACGCCACCGACGCTAGGCCGACTTAACAGGCGAAAATGGCCAAATGCCGCAGCGTACGAGATCGATAAGCTACCCCCGTGCATGACGACCGGACCGTTGTCGAAGATCGCCTGGCCCGACTCCTGTCCGACCGGCTCCGGCCGGCCGTGCACCAGGTGGTCGGCACCCTCGACGTCGCCGCCTGGCCCGTCGACGGCGAGCCCGTGCCGCCCGCCGTCGCCCTGGCCGAGGGCACCTTCGCGCCGTTCCCGATCGGCACCGCCTGGGGCCCGCCGTGGAGCACGACCTGGTTCCACCTGACCGGCACGGTCCCGCAGCCGCCGCCCGGCACGACCGCGGAGATCGTCGTCGACCTCGGCTGGAACCCCTCCTCGCCGGGCTTCCAGGCGGAGGGCCTCGTCTACGGTCCCGACGGCGAGCCCCGCAAGGGGCTCCACCCCCGCAACGACTGGATCCCGGTCAGCGCGGGCCCGGTCGACCTCTACGTCGAGGCCGCCGCCAACCCGACCGTGCTCGTCGACTTCCGGCCCACCCCGCTCGGCGACCCGGCCACCGCCGGCGACGCCCCGCTCTACCGCCTTGTCCGCGCCGACGTCACGTTCCGTCACGAGCAGCTCGCCGAGCTCGTGCACGACCTCGAGGTGCTCGCCGAGCTACGGGCGCAGCTGCCGGTCGGCGAGCCGCGCGGCCACGAGATCCTGCGCGCGCTGTCGCGGGCGATGGACGCGCTCGACCCCGCCGACCTGCCCGGCACGGCCGCCGCCGCCCGGGTCGAGCTGGCCGGTGTGCTCGCGCGCCCCGCGCACGCCAGCGCCCACCGCATCACCGCCGTCGGCCACGCGCACATCGACACCGCCTGGCTCTGGCCGCAGCGGGAGACCGTGCGCAAGGTCGCGCGTACCGCGGCCAACGTCGCCGACCTCCTCGACACCCATCCGGACCTCGTGTACGCGATGTCCTCGGCACAGCAGTTCGCCTGGCTCGAGGAGTTCCGCCCCGAGGTGTTCAGGAGGGTGCGAACGCACGTCCAGCAGGGCCGGTTCGTCCCCGTGGGCGGCATGTGGGTCGAGTCCGACACCAACCTGCCCGGCTCCGAGGCGCTGGCCCGCCAGTTCGTACACGGGAAGCGCTGGTTCCTGGAGACCTTCGGCATCGAGACCCGGGAGGCGTGGCTGCCCGACTCGTTCGGCTACTCCGCCGCGCTGCCGCAGATCGTGAAGCTGAGCGGGACCCGCTGGTTCCTCACGCAGAAGATCTCGTGGAACCAGACCAACCGCTTCCCGCACCACACGTTCTGGTGGGAGGGCATCGACGGCACCCGCGTGTTCACCCACTTCCCGCCGGCCGACACCTACAACGGCGAGCTGACCGGCGCGGAGGTGGCGCACGCGGTCCGCAACTTCCGCGACAAGGGCGACGCGACCCGCTCGCTGCTGCCGTTCGGGCACGGCGACGGCGGTGGCGGCCCGACGCGGGAGATGCTCGCCCGCGCCCGCCGGCTGTCCGACCTGGAGGGTGCGCCGCGGGTCGCGATCGAGGCGCCGGCCACGTTCTTCGCCGCGGCGGAGGAGGAGTACGGCGAGCGCGCGCCGGTCTGGGTCGGCGAGCTCTATCTCGAGCTGCACCGGGCCACCTACACCTCGCACGCCGCGATGAAGCAGGGCAACCGGCGCGCGGAGCACCTGCTGCGCGAGGCGGAGCTGTGGTGCACGACGGCAACGGTGCGCTCCGGTGTGGACTATCCCTACGAGACACTCGACGACCTGTGGAAGCGCGTGCTGCTGCACCAGTTCCACGACATCCTGCCCGGGTCGTCCATCGCCTGGGTGCACCGCGAGGCCCGGGACACCTACGTCCGGGTGGCCGCGTTGCTGGAGCTGCTCATCGCCGACGCCATGCGCCGGCTCGCCGGTCCGCCGGCCGCCGGCGAGGTTTCCTTCAATGCCGCGCCGTTCGCCCGCGACGGCTTGCCCGCGCTGGGGGCCGGGCACCCGCCGCCGATCGCCGGCGCGGTCCACGCCGAGCCGCTCCTCGGCGGCGGCTGGATCCTCGACAACGGCCTGCTCCGGGTGACCGTCGACGCCCGCGGCCTGCTGGTGTCGGTGCTCGACCTGGTCGCCGGCCGCGAGGTGCTGGCGGGTCCGGCCAACCTGCCGCAACTCCACCGCGATGAGCCCAACCGGTGGGACGCCTGGGACGTCGACCCGTTCTACCGTGACCTGGTGACCGATGTGGACGGTGTGACCGACATGTCACTGGCGGACGGCACGGTCCGGGTCTCCCGCACGTTCGGCGCGTCCACGATGCTGCAGGAGATCACGCTGCCGGCCGGCGCCCGCCGGGTCGACTTCCGCGTCGAGGTCGACTGGCACGAGCGCGAGAAGTTCCTCAAGATGGCGTTCCCGATCGACGTGCACACCGACCGGGCGCGGTTCGAGACGCAGTACGGGCACCTGTCGCGCCCGACGCACGAGAACACGTCGTGGGACGCGGCCCGCTTCGAGGTGTGCGCGCACCGGTGGGTGCGGGTCGCCGAGCCGGGGTACGGGGTCGCGCTGGCCAACGATTCCACCTACGGGCACGACGTGCGGCGGGTGGCGCGGCCCGCGGGTGGCACGTCGAGCACGGTGCGGCTGTCGTTGCTGCGCGCGCCCCGCTTCCCCGACCCGGAGACCGACCAGGGCCGGCACACCATGCGGTACGCGCTGGTGCCGGGCGCGACCGTCGCCGACGCGGTCCGCGCGGGCTACGAGATCAACCTGCCGGCGCGTACGACGGTGGGCTCGCCGGTGGCGCCGCTGCTGCGGGTGACGGCGGACCCACCGGAGTCGGTGGTGGTCGAGGCGCTCAAGCTGGCCGACGACCGCTCCGGCGACGTGGTGGTCCGGGTCTACGAAGCGCTGGGCGGCCGGGCCTCGGCACGGCTGGAGCCGGACTTCCCGGTGGCGGCCGCCACCGAGACAGACCTGCTGGAACGCGACCTGGAACGCGACGCGCTGCGCGACGGGTTGACCCTGTCGCTACGCCCGTTCCAGATCGCGACCATCCGCCTCCGCCGCGCCTGACGGGCGATCAGCCGAGCTTCGCCAGGTCGGTTGCGATCGTTTCGGCGATCGGGGTGGTCGGGCGGCCGATCAGGGTCGACAGGTCGCCCGGCGTCGCGGCCAGGAGGCCCTTGTTGATCGCGTCGTCGATCTCCACGAAGATGTCCGCCAGCGCGTCCGGCAGGCCCGCGCCGACCAGGACCGCCTTGAGCTCCGCGGGCGGGAGGGTGACGTGCGCGACCGGCTTGCCGGTCTGCCGGCTCACCTCCGCCGCGAACTCGCCGAAGGCCCACGCCCGGTCGCCGCTGAGCTCGTACGCCTTGCCGAGGTGCCCGTCGCCCGTCAGCACCGCGGCCGCCGCGGCCGCGAAGTCCTTGCGCGGCGCCGTGGCGACGAGGCCGTCCGGGCCGATGGCGTTGGCCACCGCGCCACGGGCGACGATGCCGGCGAGGTCGCCGGTGTACATCTCCGAGTACCAGTTGTTGCGCAGGAACGTGTGGGGCAGGCCCGACGAGAGGATCGCCTCCTCGGTCACGTGGTGGTCGGCGGCGAGCGCGATCCAGGCGTTCGGGCCACCGAAGACGCCGGTGTAGGCGAACTGCGCCACGCCGGCCGCCGCGGCGGCGTCGATGACCGCCTTGTGCTGCGGGCCGCGCCGCCCGGGCTCGCTGCCCGAGATGAGCAGCACCCGGTCGCCGGCGGCGAACGCGCCGTCGAACGTCTCCGGCCGGTCGTAGTCGGCGACGTGCGGCCGGACGCCCAGGGCGGCGAGGTCGGCCCCCTTCCCGGCGTCGCGGACGATCGCCGTGATCCCCTCGGCCGGGACGCCGCGGGCCAGCAGGTCCGCGATAACGAGACGGCCGAGCTGGCCGGTGGCGCCGGTGACGACGATGTTCATGAGAAAAACGTTCCTTTTGTCCGGGTGGTAAGTTCGTGGCTAACGCTACGTCGCGTACCCCCATTGCCGTAAGTACCCACCTTGAAGTAAGGTACGGACATGTCAGTAAGCGAGGTCCGCGCCGCCGACGTCCGGCGCGTCGACTGCCCCTCCCGGCCGGTGCTGGAGCACGTCACCAGCCGCTGGGGCGTGCTCGTGCTGGCCACCCTGCGCGACGGCAGCCGCCGGTTCAGCGAGCTGCGCCGCGAGGTGGGCGGGGTGAGCGAGAAGATGCTCGCGCAGACCCTGCAGACGCTGGAGCGCGACGGCTTCGTCCACCGCGACGCCAAGCCGGTCATCCCGCCCCGGGTCGACTACTCGCTGACGCCGATGGGGCGCGAGGTCGCCGAGCAGGTCTGGGCGCTGACGCGCTGGGTCGAGTCCCGGATCGACGACGTCCTCACGGCCCGCGACGCGTACGACAAGGGTCGTTAAGGCACGACCACGACCGGCCAGTGGCCCAGCCGGACCAGGCGGGTGGCGATCGAGCCGACGAACTTGTGGCCCGCCTGGGCCGAGGCGCCGACGAAGACGAAGTCGGCCTTGATCGCGTCGGCGACGGCCGCCAGCTCCGAGAACGCGTCGCCGTGGCGGGTGACCAGGGTGACCGGCACCCCGTATTCCTCGGCCGCGCGGTGGGCCTCGCGCTTGAGCTCGGCGGCGACCTCCTCGAAGGCCTCCTGCTGGGCGTAGCCGACCTGCGGCGCGAGCGAGGCGAGCAGGCCCGGTGCCGCCACGAAGACCACGGTCAGGCCGCAGCCCTGGCGCCGGGCCACCCCGAACGCCGACGCGGCGGCGCGCATCGAGGTGTCGGTGCCGTCGACGCCGACCATCACGACCCGGGGTCCGTCGGTGCCGCGCTCGAACTTCATCGGGCGTACGGCCGGACCGTAATGCTCCTCGTCAGGGTGGCGCGCCACCGAGGTGCCCATCCGCCTTGATCCTTTCGGGTCACCGTTGGCCTGCGGGACATCGATCGCCCGCGTCCCATCCTTGCCGCCGGCAGCGCCCGCTGCCAGAGCGCGAACGATGCTCGCGTTCAGCTTGCCATCAGACAGGATGCCATCGACTTGCCCGGTGCGCAAAGTTGCCCATTGAGCAATACGTAGGTGAGCGCGATATCGTGCAAAGCGTGGAGACGGCGACGGCGGAGGCGGCGACCCAGACCCTTCGCGAGCGGAAGAAGGCGGCTACCGCCGACGCTCTCCATCGCGCGGCGATGGAGTTGGCGATCGAGCGGGGTCTGACCGAGGTCACGGTGGAGGCGATCGTCGAGGCCGCGGAGGTCTCGCGGCGGACGTTCTCCAACTACTTCGCCAACAAGGAGGACGCCCTCCTGCACGGCGAACGCGAGCGGCTCAACCAGTTCCTGCACGCGCTGCACGGCCGCCCGGCGGCCGAGCCGGCCTGGCAGGCGATCC
>NZ_BONE01000148.1 GCF_016862555.1 Asanoa siamensis
GCGCGCCACCCCAGCGGCGGGCGGCGACCCGACGACGGCCGCGGCGGGGGCTAGCACGCGCCGCGCGCCCCGCGTGACGCGCCGGGGGCCGAGCGCGGGCACCGGAAACCAGGCGCGGGCACCGGGCGCTGGGCACCGGCGACCGGCACCGGGCGCCGGGCACCGGCGGCCGGCACCGGGCGCCGGCGCGGCTGCCACCAGCGTTACGGCTGTGTCCCGGCTCAGGGGCAGCCGCTCGCCGTCATCGCGGAGTCCGACGGCACGCGCCACACGCGGTCCCCGTCGACCAGCACCGAGACGCCGCGGGCCGACCCCAGCAGCATGAGGCAGCGGTCCCGCGGGACAGCGGCCGGCGACTGGACACCGGTGAGCCGGACCGCCCGCGCCCGGATCGCGGTGAACGGCAGGCCCAGATAGGTGAGCGTCACCGGGCGCCGGTCCCGGACGTCGTCGGCCGCCCGCCCGACGGTGCGCAGCGCCAGCGTCGCGACGGTGAGCGCGAGCACCACCATGATCACCAGCCACATCCGGCGGCCGGCCGACTCCTCGGCCACGCCGAGCGCGGCGAGCAGGCCGAACGCCAGGAGGGCGGCCACCACGTACGCGAGGCCGCGCCACGAGTGCAGGGAATCCGTCTGGACGAACGTCACGACGGCCCAGAAGACCGCGACGCCCCCGATGCCGAGCGCGAGCCGCCCCAGCACGATCAGCACGGCCCCGACCACGGTGGTGACGAACATGACGAGGATCGCCGGGGCGAGCAGCGCCGCGTAGCTCAGCCCCACCTCTCCGGGCAGCACGCCGAACCGGCCGTAGAAGCTCTCGGCGATCATGCGGCTGGCCGCGTACCCGATCGGGCCGGACAGCACCGCCGTCCACGCCAGGATCTGCCAGGCGGACATCCGGGAACCAGGCCCGCCGTCGGCCTCGACCTGCTCGGTCACCGCGGCCCGCAGTCCGTGCTCACGACAGCCTCGGCCGGGACCCGTACCACATGTCCACGGTGGAGGAACACGGTCACCCCTTCCGCGTTGCCCAGCCGGTGCACGCAGGTGCCGGCCGGAAGCTCGGGCGGGAACGTGGCGTCGCCGACCGGCCACACCTGCGCGGTGGGCGCCCACAGCACCGCGATCTGCAGGCTGATCAGGTGCGGTGTCACCGGCGATCCCCCGTCGACCCGCCGCCGCATCTCCTCGGATCCGGCCAGCGCGGTCACGCTGAGGGCCAGCAGCACGACGGAAGACACGACGACGAGCCACGGTGGAGAGCGCGGATCGCCGTCGACGGGCCCGGTGCGCGCGGTGGCGAACGCGACGACGACGGCCACGACGGCGAGGCAGACCGTCAGGGAGACGGTGCCCAAGAGCCAGCCCGGCAGCAGGGCGATGGCCAGGAAGAGCGGCACCCGCAGCACGGGGTGGCGTGCCCTGCGCCAGATCGTGTCCAACCCCAGCAGCGTGAGGACGATCAACAGTGCGACCGCGCCGGCGGTGACCAGCAGGTCGACGGTGCTGAGGCCGACCTCGTCGGGCGAGACGCCGTACGCACCGTAGAAGCTCTCGGCCGCCAGCCACGAGATGCCGTAGAGCGCTCCGGCCACGAACGTCAGCAGGAACTGTCCTTCCTTGCGGATGGCCCGGGCGTCCTCGACGGACAGGCCGACGCCCAGGTTGTCGGCCCGGGCCGCGTGCCGCAGCGCGTCGCGGACCTCACCCGCCGCACGCCGGACGAGCGTCAGGGGCGGGCGCCGCAGGTGACCCAGTGACCTCGCGGCGTGCGCCGAGAGACCGCGCCAGAGGTCGAGTCCCGCGACCGCCGCCGCGAGGAACGCGGTCAACGCGAGGCGTTCGCCCACCGGGTCCTCATAGGAGAGCAGATAGCCGAACGCCCCGCCGACCACCAGTCCGGGCACAGCCCGCAGGTGGAACAGCGCCAGTAGCAGACCGACGGCGAAGGCGCCGAACACGACCTCGGACGGGTCGCGCGCGTCCAGCCACAGCGCGAGCCGGTGGCCCGCGACCGCGGTCGCCGCGGCGACGGCCGCGCCGAGCAGCGCCCGCCACCGGCGCTGGATCACCTCGAACCGGACGTCCGCGGCGGCCGCGAGCGCGCCGGCAGCGGCCACCCACGCCGCCGGGTCACCCGTCGGGTCCGCCAGCGACAGGGAGAAGCCGACCATTCCGCCGACCGCGAGGGCGGTCAGGGCGTGCACCTGGAAGAAGCCTGCCAGTGCGCCGGCCGCGAGTCCCCAGACGATCGACCAGACACCGGTGTCGACGCGGAGAACCGGTCCGCTGCCGTAGGCCACCGCCGCGCCCAGCAGGCCGGCGACAGCCGCGACCGCGAGGCGCGCGGGGCTCGCCTGGACGCCGGTCACGCGGAAATCGTCGCGGACGTCCGGGACGGCGTCGATCCCTCTTTCCGGCGAGTAAACTGCGTCGATGAGCCGGATCAGGGCCGTCGCGTGGCTCGGTCTCGTCACGCTGGCCTGGCTGGCGTCGGTCGCGTTCACGGTGTCCGGTTTCCGCCACGGCCTGAGCGCACCCGGGCGGTGGAGCGGTTTGGTCGTGATGCTGGTGGTGACGCTGCTGGCCACCGGTCTGGTCGCGTTGTCGATCCGCGCCCACCGCGTTCGTGTAGGTGGTGAGAGGCCGGCGACCGACCGGCCGTCCACCTGAGGAGGACGCCCATGGGCAGCGTCGCCGTCATCGAGAACGTGACCCTTGACGGGGTCATGCAGGCGCCCGGCGGGGTCGACGAGGATCCGCGTGGCGGGTTCGCGTTCGGGGGCTGGGCCCGTCCCTACCTGGACCATGTCATGGCCGAGACCATGGGCAAGGGCATGCGGGCGGAGGGCGCCATGCTGTTCGGCCGCCGCACCTACGAGCAGTTCCACGGTTTCTGGGCCGGGCAGACCGACGGCAACCCCTACACCGAGGTGCTCAACCGGCGGCTCAAGTACGTCGCCTCGCGTACGCTGGCCGAGCCCTTGCCCTGGCAGAACTCGTCGCTGCTGACCGGCGACGTGTGCGCGGCCGTCGCCTCGCTCAAGGAGACGACCGACCTGGCCGTGCTCGGCAGCGGCGAGTTGGTGCGGTCGCTCGCCCGCGCCGGCCTGGTCGACACCTACACGCTGTCGATCCACCCGTTGACGCTCGGCACGGGCATCAAGCTGTTCGACGACGCGGCGGCCACAATGAAGCTCGTCGACTCGGTGCCGACGACGACGGGGGTCATCATCGCGACGTACCGGGTGGCTAGCCTGTCCTGATGGTGGATCCGGCGGCGGCCGCGCTGCGCGGCGCGCGGAAGGTGGTCGTCTTCAGCGGCGCGGGCATCTCGGCCGAGAGCGGCGTGCCCACCTTCCGGGACGACCTGACCGGCTTGTGGGCGCGGTTCGACGCCGCGAAGCTGGCCACGCCGGAGGCGTTCGACGACGATCCGGACCTGGTCTGGGGCTGGTACGAGTGGCGGCGCGCGCGGACGCTGCGGGCCGAGCCCAACGCCGGGCACGTTGCCGTGGCCGCGATCGAGGCGCGCGTCCCGGGCAGTGTCGTCGTCACCCAGAACGTCGACGACCTGCACGAGCGGGCCGGTTCGAAGGCCCCGATCCACCTGCACGGCAGCCTGTTCGCTCCGCGCTGCGTGGCGGCGGGCCACCCGGCGACCGTGGACGCGGCCCCGGCCTCGGACGAGGGGCGCCGGCTGCCGCCGCCGCGGTGTGTCGAGTGCGGCGCGCTCGTCCGGCCCGGTGTGGTCTGGTTCGGTGAGGCGCTGCCGGAGCAGGCGTTCCGCGCCGCGGTCGACGCCGCCACCGAGTGCGACGTGCTGCTGAGCGTCGGCACGTCCGGCGTCGTCTACCCGGCCGCGGCACTCCCGATGATCGCGGCCAACGCCGGCGCGACCGTGATCCAGGTCAACCCGGAGCCGACCCCGCTCGACGAGGTCTGCGCGGTCAACCTGCGGGGCACCGCGGCCGACACGCTGCCGGCGCTCGTCGCCGCCGCCTGGCCCGACCGCTAGGCCCTGTCTCGAGGTGGGGGCCGGAGCGAGGCGAGGCCCAGACGCCGGCTGGGGCCGCGGACGGAGATCCGCGGGCGGTCGACCAGCGGGTCGCGGCGGTGCTGTCGGCCGGTGTCGTCGGCTGTCCACACGCGACAGGACGGGGGCACCCGAGGTGCCCCCGCCTGCCGTACATCCGGCGTTCAGCTCTTGAACGCGTCCTTGATCTTCTCGCCGGCCTGCTTGACGTTGGCTTTGGCTTTGTCGACGCGCCCTTCGGTCTCGAGCTCCTCGTCGCCGGTGGCCTTGCCGACCCCCTTCTTGACCTTGCCAGCCAGTTCCTCGGCCTTGTTGTCGATCTTGTCGTCGAGCCCCATGGTGAGTCCTTTCCGATGCGCCGGCCGACCACGGCCGCGCCATCAGGTCGATGAGTCGGCACCCGCGACGAGGTAGCCGCGGATGCGGCGGAGCAAGCGGTCCGCTTCGGCCGTGTGGGCGATGCTGTTCCGGTCGCCGTCGCGGTGGATCAGTTCGGCCAACGCGATCGCTTCACGGCGAAGCCTTGCCGGCGCGGAATGCTCAGCGTCGGCGGGCAGTTGCCGGACGGCGTCGTTGAGTTCGCCCAGCGCCCGAACGGCCTGGCCGTTCGACGGCGGAACGATGGGTTGCATCCTGGGCCAACCTCCTCGTACGAGATTCGACCTACCCTGTCCACTTCGTTCCCCACCAGTATGCCGTCCATAGCGCCCACATACCCTCCAAACCGGACAAATCCGCAACCCCGCCCGATCACCGAGACGCGAGCCGGCGGATCTCGGACGTGAGCTCCGCCCGCAGGTCGTCGTGCCGCGACCCGAGCGCGGCGTCGGGCGCGTCGCGCACCTCGGCCGGGTAGCCGAAGGCCGGACCCGACCGGAACGACGGCTCCTCCCAGTCGTACCGGGCGTGGACGTGCGCGTGCAGGTACGCGTCGTGGTTGCCGAGGACGGAGTAGTTGACCCGCCGGAAGCCGGGGAAAAGCCGGCCACACACCGTCGCCACCGCCTCCCCCACGAGGTCCATGTCGGCGAGGAACGCGAGTCGGCGGGCGCGTGGCAGGTCCAGCAGCTTGTCGACGAGCGGGTCGTCGGTCAGCAGCACGCAATAACCGGGCAGGAACTGGGTGTCGCCGATCACCGCGAAACCCGCGGTCAGCCGGGCCAGCACCGTGGGATTCTCGCCCCGCGACGCCGATCCGATCCGGTCCGTACGCCAGTCGATCATGCGGGCAGGGTAGCGAGGTAGGGTCGCCTGCGTGCGCCTGGACGACCTTCTCGCGCGGCACGCGACAGCGTGGGACGCCGCGACCCGACACCCGTTCCTGACGGGGGTACGCGACGGCACGTTGCCGCCGGCCGACTTCGCCGACTGGCTCGTGCAGGACCACCACTTCGTCGCGGACCTGCTGGGCTTCCAGGCCCGGCTGCTGGCCCGCGCACCCCGGCACGCCCAGGCGGTGCTGGCCGGCGGCCTGGTCGCGCTGGTCGACGAGCTCGCCTGGTTCGAGGAGCGGGCGGCGGCGCACGGGCTAAACCTGACCGCGGCGCCGGCTCCGGCGACGCTCGCCTACCGGGCACTGCTCGAGAAGCTGGACACCGCGCCGGTGCCGCGGGCGCTGGTCGGGCTCTGGGCCGTCGAGCGGGCCTATCTCGACGCGTGGACGTTCGCGGCACCGGGCGCACCCGCCTTCCGGGAGTACGTGGAGCACTGGACCGCACCGGGTTTCGCGGACTACGTGGCGGGGCTGGCCGAAGCCGCGCAGCGCGAGCCGGCGGACGCCGACGAGGTCCTCACCGCGGTCGCGACCGCCGAGGCCGCGTTCTGGGCGGGCGGCGGTGCGGCATGAGCGTCGCGCGTACGCTCTGGCAGGACAACGCCGACCTGGCGGCGGAAGCCCTGGCGCACCCGTTCGTCCGCGGGCTCGCCGACGGAACGCTGCCCGAGCCGGTGTTCGCCGGGTACGTGGCGCAGGACGCCTTCTACCTGGAGTCGTTCGGGCGCGGCTACGCGCTCGGCGTCGCGCACAGCCCGGACCGGCGGGGCTTCGACGCGTTCGCCGACCTGCTGGCCGGCCTGCGCGGCGAGCTGCGCCTGCACGAGGCGTACGCGAAGCAGCTGCACATCGATCTGTCCACTGTCGATCCCTCGCCGGCCACGCTCGCGTACACGGACTTCCTGCTGGCGACGGCGGCGCTCGGCGACCTGGGCCACCTGTGCGCGGCGATGACGCCGTGCATGCGCCTCTACGCGCACCTCGGCCAGTCGCTGCGCACAGTGGACCACGCCGACCGGTACGGGGAGTGGATCCGCACGTACGCGGACCCGGGCTTCGAGGAGCTGGCGGCGAACCTCGAGAACCTGCTCGACACGTACGCCCGGCCGGGCGGTGACGCCCGCACCTCCGACGTCTACCGCCGCGCGATGCGCCTCGAGGTGGCGTTCTTCGAGTCGGCCTACCGCGCGCTCGACTAGCCGGCGAAAGGGCCCTCCCCCGCGAAAGCCAGCTTTCCGAACCGCTCGCCCATGCGGCGGTGCGCGGCAGCGTCCGGATGCAGCCGATCAGGCAGCGGCAGGTCCGCGAAGTCCGCCTCCCCGTAGAGCTCGCGCCCGTCCAGGTAGTGCAACCACGGATCGGACACGGCGCGCTCGGCCACGATCCGGGCCAGCTCGTCGCGGATCACGCGCAGCGTCAGCTTCCCGGCGGCGCGGTCGGCCGGGTCGCCGGTCGCGACGAACCTGACCTGCCCGTCGCGCATGGCCTCCAGATCGAAGGCGCCCGGCCCCGGGGTGTCCTCGTGGATCGGGCAGTAGATCGGCGAGACCACGAGCAGCGGCGTGGCCGGGTGCCCGTCCCGGATCGTGTCGAGGAAACCGTGCACAGCCGGGGTGAACGCCCGCAGCCTCATCAGGTCGGCGTTCACCAGGTTGATGCCGATCTTGACGCTGATCAGGTCGGCGGGCGTGTCCCGCATCGTGCGGGCGGTGAACGGGTCGAGCAGCGCACTGCCCCCGAGGCCCAGGTTGAGCAGCTCCACACCGCCCTGCGCCGCCGCCAGCGCCGGCCAGGTGGTGGACGGGCTCGCGGCGTTCGAGCCGTGGCTGATCGAGCTGCCGTGGTGCAGCCATACCGGGCGGTCACCTCCCGTGACCGGCGTGACCGGGGCGTCGGTGCGCAGCGCCACGAGGTCGGTGATCTCGTTGTGCGGCAACCAGATCTCGACGTTCTTGTCGCCGCCCGGCAGGCCGGTGAACGACACCGTGCCGGCCGGCCCGGCCTGGTGTGCGGCGGTCCCGGTGCGCAGGTCGATGGTCACGACGTTGCCGCCGGGCACGCTGCCCTGGCCGGCCAGGCGGCCGTCGACGAGGAGGTCGTAGCGGCCGGGCGGCTGGGCCGGCAGGCCACTGTAGACCCGGCGGGTGGCCACGGCGTCGAGCGCGATCGCGGTCCCGGCGGTGCGGAAGCGGACCCGTACACCGGACGGTTGGGCCTCGACCATGTGCAGTTGCGGGTCGGGGCTCTGCGCGCGGGCCCAGCCCGGCAGCCGGTGCGGGCGCAGCCCGTGCTCGGTGCGTTCCCACTCGGCGGCGCCGCGCAGGAGGGCGGTGGTGAGCGGTGTGGTGATCCAGGTGGTCATGACGGCCCCTCGGGAGGTTGGCGGGTGGGCCAGTTGCGCAGCAAGGCGTCGAGGGCGTCCATGATCCGTTCCCAGGATTCCTGCGGGCCGGGGTCGCTGTGGTCGAAGCCGCCCGCGAGTTCGAGGCTGATGTAGCCGTGGAAGGTGCTGCCGATCAGCCGGACGGCGTGCACCTGGTCGGTGCTGTCCAGGCGGTAGCCGAGCAGGATCGCCCGCATCAGCTGCGAGTGCCGCGGGCCGGCGCTGGTGGCGGCGGTCCGCGGGTCGAGGCGCATGCGCGCCGCGGCGTATCGGCCCGGATGCGCGTGCGCGTAGTCGCGGTAGACGGTGCCGAGAGCGATCAGCGCGTCCCGCCCGGCCCGGCCGGCCAGCGCCGCGGCGCTGCGGTCGGCCAGCTCTTCCAGGGCGTACAAGGTGATCCGGGTCTTGAGGTCCTGGGAGTTCCGCACGTGCGAGTAGAGGCTCGGCACCTTGACGTCGAACCGCCGGGCGAGCGCGGAGACGGTGACGCCGTCGAAGCCGACCTCGTCGGCCAGCTCGACGCCGGCCCGCACCAGCCGCTCCGGCGTCACACCCGCTCGGGTCATGCTCGCCACCCCCCCGTTTCCTAAACCTACTATGCATCAGCCTAAAGCTTATAGGCAAATTACCCGTGCTGCCATGGCAGGTAGAACGCCCGGTGAGTCCGTCGCGCGACGGGGTGGGAATGGCTACCGTGTCGGCCATGGCGGCCCCGACCACGGACGAGAAACCGGTCCGCGACGGTACGCCGGAGCGGGGCCGGCGGATCGGCTCCGTCGAGATCCTGGCCGGGCTGCTCGTGCTGCTGGTGCTGTTCCGCGAGCCGATCTCCGGGGCGATCTCGAGCCCGCGCCTGCAGACGTGGACCACCGTGTTCGTGTCGGTCATGGTGCAGGCCGTGCCGTTCCTCGTCTTCGGTGTGGTGCTCTCCGCGGTCATCGCCGTCTTCGTCCCCACGGTCCTTCTGGGCGCGCGCCCTGCCCAGGCATCCCGCGCTGGCCGTGCCCACCGCCGCGGCCGCCGGTGTCGTGCTGCCCGGATGTGAGTGCGGCTCGGTCCCGATCGCGGGGTCGCTGATCCGCCGCGGCGTGACCCCGGCCGCCGCCCTCGCGTTCCT
>NZ_BONE01000149.1 GCF_016862555.1 Asanoa siamensis
CCTGGCCACAGGCTGCCGTCCTTCGCTCGTTCGTCTGCGCGCAATCAACGTGAACATTAGCGCCTCACGGCAGCGATTTGTCACTCCGGTTCGATTTGGGCTGCCGCCGACCGCCGTCGTTGCCCTGTTGTTCGAGGGCTTGACCAACGGCGGCAAGGCCCGGGCAGCGAACCAGAGCGGCGGTGCCCGCATACGCGGTCGTCCGACGGCGTGCCCGGTCGACGCATGAGGCCGGAGCCGGTTTGTAGGATGCTGCCCTGTCGCATTATGTCCGGCGCGGTCACGCCGCACGCGGGTATGAGTCGTGGATCGGTTACCGTGCGGTCAGTGTGAACGATCGTTTCCAGACTGGAGATCTGCTCAGTGTCCAAGACGACCATCGTCAAGCTAGTCGACGACCTCGACGGGAGCGTCGCGAACGAAACCGTGGTGTTCGCGCTCGACGGCGTTTCGTTCGAGATTGACCTGTCGAGCGAGAACGCCGAACGGCTGCGGCAGGCCCTCCGGCCGTATGCCGAGGCGGGCACACGGGTGACAGCTACCGGTCAGCGTCACCGCCGGACGGTTGTCTCGGCCCAGGGCGAGAGCCGCCGCGAGGAGACGCGGGCGATTCGGGCGTGGGCTCAACGGTACGGCGGCCAGCTGGGCCTCAAGGCCGTCAGTGAGCGCGGTGCGGTCCCGGCGCGGGTGCGCGACGCCTACGCGAAACACGACGGTCGTGCACCACGCACCGATCTGCCGTCGCCGTTCCTGGTCCCTTCCAGCACCTGACCGGGCCTGCCCCAACGACTGTCCCGAACGCCAGGCGGTTTCGGTCCGCAGGGCCGGCAGCCGGTGCGATGGATGTCGGCTTCAAGCCATCACCCGGCACGTCGTCACGAGCAGCTGTTTCGCCCCGCACCGGCATGCCAGCTGGCGGCGACACCACCACCAGCCGACGACGATGCCTTGTTCAGTGAACGCCACCATGTGCACGGGCGACCTGCAAGCCAGCGGAGCCATGGAAGTAGACCGAGGGTACGGCCGCATACATAGCGAAGCCGAAAGCTGGCTCACTGCCCAGACCTGCCCCGGAGCAGAAGATCTCCGCCTTCGGGGCGTGAGTTCTACGAAGAGCGTGTTCCCGTGGACCCCTGTCCGCTGCTGCGCAGAGTCCTGTCGTAGGTAATGGCTCGTGCGGGAAGACCGGTTTCCGTCGACTGCTGCCGGGGCGCGAGCAGCCCAGCGCCGAGGCCGGTCACGGCGGCGGCAGCTACTGGCAGGAGAAGGGCTGTCTCCAAGCTCGTGACGATCGCCAGGGCGCCGATCAGGCCAGGGCCAAGGAAGCTGCCCAGGTAGGCGATGGTCGAGACGCGCGCGACTGTCGCTGCCGGGGACTTGCCGCTACGGGCCGCCCGGTGGGCGGACTCACCGAGGATTACGGGGAGCGTCACGGAGAGGCCGAGTCCAAGCATGGCGAAGCCGGCCAGTCCGGCGAGCGGGTGGCCGATCAGGAGTGCAGTACCCAGACCAATGGCCGCGAGCAGAGCGGCACCGCGGACGAGCGGCGCGGCGGCTATTCGCTGGCGGATGTGGTCGCCCGCGAGTCGCCCGACGGTCATGGTGGCGAGGAAGATCGCGACGCCGCTGGCGGCGAAGGCATCGTTGCCGCCGAGATCGTGCAGGTAGATGGCGGTCCAGTCGTTGGCACTGCCTTCGGCGAGCATGACGCAGAAGCCGAGGCCGCCGAAGCCGATGACCCAGGTGGCACGGCTCGGCGCGGGCAGGTAGCGGGCGGAGGGACTGGCAGTCGGCGTCCCGCCCCCGTTCCCGTCCACCGTCAGGCCTCGGGTCAACAGCGACGCGGCGACCGCTCCCGCCACCGCCGTCACCGTGAAGTGCGACTTCACTCCCACGTTGAAATGGGCGGCGACCGCACTCGCGGCGGCGCCGATGATGCCACCTAGGGTAAGCATGGCGTGTAGCCGGGAGAGCACCACCCGCCGGGATTGCCGCTCGACCGCCACACCGTTGGCGTTGATCGCCACATCGATCACGCCGTTGACGGCTGCAGAGGCGGCGAACGTAACCACCAGTGCCGGCATCGTGGGTGCCATCGCAATGGGGATCAGTAGCAGCGAGAACGCTGGCAACACAGCCCGCAGCGTTGTTCTGCTACCAAGGCGGTGGCAGAACACCGCACCGGCCTGGAGACCCAGGACTGCGCCGCCGTTGAGCCCCACCAAGGCCACCGCTAACTCTCCGTCGCTGAGTGCGAGACCGTGCTGGAGGGCCGGCAACCGTGCCATGGAGGTGCTGAAGATCAGACCGCACAGGAGAAACGCGGCTGCGACCGCCGCGTATGGGGTCTTGAGACTCATCTCCGACATCCTCTGAACTAGTTCAGACTTAACTAGTTCAGAACGTTATCATCGTTCCATGACTGATGCTGCGCGAAGGCGCACCGGAGGAGGGCGCCCAGGCCGGGGCGTCACCCTGGCCGACGTGGCGCGGGCGTTACAAGTCTCGAAGGCGACAGTGTCGAACGCCTACAACCGGCCGGACCAACTCAGCGTCCGGCTGCGGGAACGGATTCTGAGCGAGGCGGCGCAGCTGGGCTACCCGGGTCCGGATCCGATCGCGGCCACCTTCAGCCGGCGGCGAGCCGGTGCGGTTGGGCTGGTCTTCGATGACCCGCTGACCTTCGCTCTTACCGACCCAGCGGAGACGCTTTTCATCACGGGGCTAGGCGAGGTCTGCGAACAGGCAGGGGTCGGCCTGGTCCTCATCCCGCGGGGCAGCAGCGACGATTTCGTTGGGCGGGCGGTCGTGGACGGCTTCGTCCTGCACTGTGACCTCGACGGCGACACCCGTATAGACGCGGCGATCGGGCGCGAGCTGCCGGTGGTGGTGGTAGACGGACCGGCGCGGCCCGACGCGGGACACGTCGGGATCGACGACCGGGCCGGCGCCGCAGCAGCGGCCCGGCATCTGATCGATCTTGGGCATCGGCGGATCGCCGTCCTCGCGCTTCCGTTACAAGGCGACGGCCGGTCAGGGCTGGCGGACACGGTGCGACAGCGCACCGCGCGGTCCCATGTCATCCGGGAGCGACTTGCGGGCTTCCGCGACGAGCTGACCGCGACCGGGATCGACTGGGCTGAAGTGCCGGTGGTCGAATGCGGTCCGTACAGCCGAGAGGCCGGCCGCCGGGCCGCCGGCCTGCTGCTAGACCAGCCCAACAGGCCGACAGCGTTGCTCGCCACCAGTGACGAGCTCGCGGTCGGCGCCCTGCGGGCTGCAGCCGAACGGGGGATCGCAGTGCCGAAGCAGCTCTCGGTCGTCGGATTCGACGACGCACCAACGGCAGCTTGGGCCACCCCCGCACTGACCACCGTGCACCAGCCGCACTACGACAAGGGACGTGCCGCAGCCGAACAGCTGCTGAATCCAGGCGAGCGCGTGGACACGATCCTGCCCACGGAGCTTGTGATCCGGGGATCCACCAGCATCCTCATCTGAGCGCGGGCGACGGCCGCGTGCGCGCCGTCCTTGTTCAGCCGGACAAAGACGATGCTCGGCCCTGCCAAACGCCTGGCAGGAAGATCGCCGGTCACGACGCTGCCGACTGAGCTGGTCAGCAGCAAGTTGGCGCGAGAAACACGCAACCGATTCGCGACGCGGGACGCTTCCAACGTCGTGAGTCAACGAAGCCGGCGTGGACGCTGAGACGCGCTATGACTTCACGGCCCTCGTCACCGAGCGGTCGACGGCTGTTCCGCTTCGCCATTGGGCTGACCGGCGATCCGCACCAGGCCGAGGACCTCCTGCAGCCCGCCCTGGCCAAGGTGTACCGGCACTTGGGCGGGTGCGGGACGGCAACCTCGACGCGTATCTGCTGCGGCCCAGCTCAGCCCGAAAGACAGGGCCGTGCTGGTGCTCCGCCATCTCGAGGACGTGCCCGACGACGAGATCGCTGACCTGTTGGGGTGCCGGGCGGCGACCGTACGCAGCCTTGCGTCCCGAGGCCTGGACCGACTGCGCGTGCTCTGCCCCGAGCTCGCCCCGCAGCGGATAGGGGAGTCGCGGTGACTGCCGCAACTGCGTCGCGCCCTACGCGACCTCACCGACGTGCCACCACCGCCGGACCTGGCAGGCAAGGCGATCGCACTGGCCGAGCGGCGCCGCCGGAACCGGGTCGCCGGTGTTGCCGCACTGGTGGTGCTCGCGGCGGTGGCCGCCGTGCCGATCGCGTACGAGGCCGGCCCGCCCACCCGAGCGACGGTGCGATCGGCCCGGAGACGCCGTCTCCTACGTGCTCGACCGGAACACCGGGGAGTCCCGGAAGATTCAGTACTCGACCGCGGTGCGGCGCCGGACGGAGCGCGAGTCTTCGTGGCCGACGGCCAGCGCGGCGGCATCATGAACGGGTCAGCGGTTCGGTGCACTGGGTACGCCAACAACTCCCACGTCAACGGCGCCGAGTGGTCGTCCGACGGCCCTCAGGTGCTCCTCGGCGACATGGGCAAAGAGGAGCAGGGCGGTTTCACCGTGATCGACACGGTGACGCTCGAGAAGGGCCCGTTCGTGCCCATGGCGGACATGCAGTCGCTCAACGCCCGCGGGCTCGGCTTCTTCTGGAGCCGGGACGGCCGGACCATCGGGCACACACCGCCGCTGACGGCGAGTTCAACGCCGACCGGACAATCGCGGTGGTTCGGTTCAACGACCTCAAGGGCAAAACCATCCGCACGATGGGGCTTTCCGGGGAGGCCGCGGTCGCCGCCGGGCGGCCGCGGTGGCGCAGTGGGTCGACAACCAGGTCCGGATCGTCGACCTGACCATCGGGGAGTTCACTGCGGAGTTCGCCGCGGAGGGCGTCATCGGCTGGTATGACGACGACCATCTCGTGCTGCGCGGCGGCGAAGGGCTGGATGTGGTCGCCCTGGACGGCGAGGTGCGCGTAGCGTGCCCGTCCCGGCCGAGCTCTCGCACGCGCAGAAAGTGCACCTGCTGCCGGTCGCTGGGCTGCCCGAGCCCTCAGCCCGCCACGTGTTTAGCTCCCACGACAGCCGTGACCGGCGCGCGGCCCTCAGGGTCGGACGCCAACCGTTCCAGGATCCGGCCGATGAGTTCGAGCAGGCGGTTCCCCGACATCACGCCAGCGCAACGCCGCTACGGGCACCGGCAGGCGGCACGATCCTGGCCAGCAAGGCCTACTGACCGAGGCTCGCCGCGGCCACCGTCGCCTTGCGAGCTCGGTCAGGTTCGTCGGGTCGCCCGACGCGAAGGACACTTGCCATCGCGCACCGCCGCTCTCCTGACCCTCAGCGAGTTGCGATTCAACTGAAGCCAGCGTACGACGGGCACGCTAGGCGCCTGAGCCCGCGCTCACGGTCCCGGGCGAGAGGATCACAGCGGGAGACGGGGTGTGAGTGACTTGCGCATGGTCTGGGCGACCACGGTGTAGCCGCTAGTGGCATATAGCGTGATCGCCCGACTGTTGTCGCCGAATACGTTCAGGCCGATCTGGTCGGCGCCGGCTGCACGGCACCACTCCTCGGTCGCCCGCAGGATGGCAGCGCCGTAGCCCTGGCCTCGCAAGTCATCTAGGACGCGGATGTCGTAAAGCCAAAGAGCATCGCTCTCGGGACGATACGGATCGGGGCCAATCCAAGCCGCGCCCACCGGTTCGCCCGCAGTGCTCTCAGCCGTGAAGATGTGGTGGCGGGGCGTGCCGAGCCCGTCAGGAAGGTTGCGCTTGACGCCTTCCGCCGCGCGGTGGCGCGCCTCGGACTCGGGCATCGAAGCGCTTAGCGCTTGAACCTCATCCTCGTGAAGGATGGCTGCATAATTGGCATACTCGGCGGGTGTCATCGGTCGCAGTGACACCATTCGGGTCATGCCCACGATCGTAACCGCGCGAGTCAAACCCTAGCAAGTGATGATTAGCGCTTCGTTTAACTGCGGCGCGGTGTTTCGAGCCGCAGCCGATAGGTTCACGACCCGGTACGCAGAGCGCGACCTCCCACCGGGGAAAGAGACGCGACATAGGGCCGTTCCGGGTCGAATTCGATCGGACGGCCAGGCCAATCAGAGACTCCGAACCGGTTGAGCTGGCGTGGCGCGGCGGCCCAGCAGCGCGGATAGCAGGCGGAGAAGGGGATTCGGCCCGGCTTATCTCCAGAAGCCCTCAGGAGCCGCAGCGGCGTGGCGATCAGATAGAGCTCGTTGGCCGCCTCTCCGTGGCGCTGATAGGCACCGGCCTCCGTGGCCAACTGCTTGCGGCGAGGACGTCGCGCCAACGATGGCGGCGGCAGCAGCCCAACAACGGCAGTTCGGATGGATTAGCACGCGAACTCATAGCTGGGTGGCATCAGTGTCGGCGGCCAGCAGGTCAGCCTCGGCATTGTGTTGGCGGCATCGCCCGCCGCGTCGCGTATTTGCCTTTCAGGCGCACAACCTCCAGTGGTACGGCCGGTGTTTTGGAGGGACCCCGGCCGTACCGCCCTGGATAGGCGAAGATGAGGCTACTGACCTTGCATTTCACTTCTCTTTCACCGATCAAGACCTGTAGGCCCATCGGCCGCCGCTAGCTAGGCGGCCTATCGGTTTCATCGACGGCGGCTTGATCCTGATCCGGGCGGTCACCCCGGGTCGAAGCGGGCGCATCGCCGTGAGACAGCACTTAAGGCCGCCGAAGAGGACCAGGGCGCAGCGCTGGGCTGCTTGGAGTAGGTGATGCGTCGGTCGCTGCAAGCCGGATGCGTGCGCGCGCCCCCTCTCGCCCGGGTCAGGGTGCGGCCCTACCACCGACACCGGCGATGCGCTTCGTGCCGTGCCACCCTTATGACGGGCAGGTATCGCCCGAACGTGCGCTGAGCGGCTGCAACCGCAGTGCTGGGCTGCGTGTTGCCTGTTCTCGGGTCCCAACTCGGACAACACCGCGAGTCCGTGGACGCGGTCGGTGTCGGTCGGACTCTCGTACGCTTCCGATCATGCTGCGTGTGGCACCGGCTGGCTCCTCACCGCGCGGGGCTCGGCGGTGACCTTGCACCTCGCCGTGTTCACCGTCTACATCGCCTATTGCCTCTTCGGACGGGGTCTGCGTCAACCTCGGCGGCCGCGGCCACCACGCTGACCCTGGCTGAACCCGCCGTGGCCGCAGCGCTCGGCGTCACCGTGCTCAGCAAGCGCCTGCCTGCCGCCGCCTGCTGCTGGCTGTCTGTACTGGCACTCGGCCTCACCGTCCTCAGCGTTCTTTTCAAGATTAGAGACCGGAAGCCGTAGTTGTCGGGCATGAGCCTCCGACCCTGTGACGCCGGCCGGACCCGCACCGCCCGAACGGCCTGCCATGCCGAGAAGGGCGCAGAGGATCTTCCTGCTACCGGGTTGGCCTTACTGCGGCCGCATCCACGCGAACTAAAGCCGTCTGAGGACACGCCTCCCGCAGTACGACCGTGCGGAGTTGGCATGCCTACGGCGCCTGTCGGGCGGCTTCTGCGGGAGCAGCCGGCGACCCTGGCGTTGTGCCTGCAGACCGCTGCTCCCCGGCACGTGCGCTGGCCTTTGGCTACCCGCGTTTCGGCTATCCCGCGCGGCAACTTGGCAGGTGATGAACGCACTCAAGATCCTGCAGCCGTTCGCGGTCGATACCTCGGCATGGGGGAACGCCGAGCGGCCAGTCCGCCCCGCAACCAGCCACCGGTCCAGTGGCAGACTCGGCGTCAGCCACGACGTGAAGGCGATTTGCAGCATCCACCGTCTACATTACACCCAGTTGGATCGGCCAGTCTCCGGTTCCGCGGGCTGGCCGACTAGGGCCCTCCACCGTCTCGCCGACTAGCGGCCGGCGAGACCAGACGTGGCCGGCGTCGCTTGGTCCCCCCACATGCACGCCGGCCACGTCGCTAGCGAGTGGGCCTGGGTCATTGAAGCCGTCTGAGGAGGCCAATTTCGGAGGCGCCGGGCTCCCCAGCGGTCGGCTGGTCGCGTGGCGGCGTTAGATGCTCCGGTTCAGCGCCGACCGGCTGAATCTCGCGCCTTTCGGTGCACGAGTGGGAGATCGTCGGATCTGCCGAAAACCCTGTTGTCCGCTTCCCCGTCCCTGGCAGGACCGAGAGAGTCATCCGATGCCACCCGGCGGACGGGAATTCGGCGAGTTCTACCGGACTTGGCTCGGCCGCATCGTCGCCCGACGGTTCTTCCGATCTTCTCGCTGGCGCACTTCGAGTCGCCTCAGGCACCGACGCAAGTCTGCTCTTTCTTGCGCAGCACACCACCAACGGAACTCTCGATGGAACGAGTAGCGAAGTCCCGGCCCCGCCATCAGCCGGCCCAATGCGACGCGCCCGTTCGGCAACCCGGAGGACCGGCTAGCCGTGCTGCAGCGGCGCGCACCCCGGTATCCGCAGACGATGCCGCGTATCCGGCCGGGCGATACCGACTGGCTTTGGCGGAAGTGGTGTCGGACGCCAGCGGGTGTGAGTACCGACACCGACAATCCACGAACTGTCTCTATGCGCCAAAACGTCGTTCGTCGACTGTCTGAACTGCTCGGCCGCACGATCGCGGTTGACTCCCATCGCCGGCAGCGCGCGAGCCGGCCTCATCGCGAGGCTCAGGCAGCGTCGCTCGTTGGAGCGGGCGTCGACCGGCTCG
>NZ_BONE01000150.1 GCF_016862555.1 Asanoa siamensis
GGCCTTGGCGCCGCGCAGGGCGCGTTCCGTCGGGCTGTGTCAGGCGTGCCTGGGCGGCCTTGGCGCTGTGCCGGGGGCGTGGCGCTAGGCCGGGTCAGCCGGGCTTGGGCGGCGTTGTCTGCGCTGGGGTGCGCAGTGCCGGGCCGGGTCCTTCGGGCCTGAGCGGCGTTGGGCCGCGCTGGGTGCTCCGTGGCGGGCCGTGTCATAGGTCCGGGCCGGCGCTGGCCAAGGGGCCGACCCGGGCGGGCCGACCTGCCTGCCGCCTTTGCTCGGGCTGGGGGCGTCGCGCCAAGTCCGTGTCGGCGCACCCCGGTCTCCCCTGGGGCCGCGCGCCCGGTTGCGTCAAAGGGGCTGGGCGGCCTTGGCCTGGCGCCGGGGTGCTTGTCCAAGTCCGACGCCGTGCGCTCCTATGCGGCGCCGCGGCGAGGAGGTTCGCACGACGCGCGGGTGGTTAGCCGTCGCGTTTGGTTGTCCAGCGGAAGGTTGTGATGCAGAGGACCAGGCCGATTACGCACCATAGGCCTAGGACCAGGGCTACCCGGCCTAGTTCCCAGGAGCCGCCCGGTTCCTGGGTGGCGAAGGAGTCCGGTAGGAAGACCGAGCGTAGGCCCTGGCACATCCATTTCAGCGGGAAGATCGCCGCGACGTGTTGCATCCAGGTGGGCAGGCTGGTGAAGACGAAGAAGACGCCTGAGATGAACTGCAGGATCAGGGCCACCGGGGTGACCACGGCGGGCGCGCCGCGGGCGGTGCGGGCGACCGAGGAGAAGGCGATGCCGCACAGGGTGCAGGCCGCGATGCCCAGCACGCCCACCCAGAGGAACGTCAGCCAGCGCGCGGCCGAGCTCGGTAGCTCCAGGTCGAAAAAGAGCGCCGAGACCGCCAGGAGGATCGCTGTCTCGATCACGCCGACGACCAGGACCATGATCACTTTGCCGGCGAAGTAGACCCACTTCGGCATCGGGGTGCCGCGGAGGCGCTTGAGGACGCCGCGGTCGCGCTCGGCGGGGATCTGGATGGCCAGGCTCTGGAAGCCGACCGACAGGAGGCCGGTCGCGATCATGCCGGTGATGAAGTATTGGGTGAAGTTGACGCCGCCGCCGATCTCGCCGTCGAAGATCGACGCGAAGATCACGATCATGATGGCCGGGAAGGCCATGGTGAAGACAACGGCCTCGCGACTGCGGGTGAACTGCTTGATCTCGAGGCCGCCCTGGCGCAGGCCCAGCGTGAGCGGACCCGGCGTGGCTGGGGTTTGCGTGACCGCTGTCATCGGTGTCCGATCATCGTCAGGTAGACGTCTTCCAGGGTCGGCCGGGCCACGGTGAGCCCGGGGACCTCCCCTCCGTAGCCGGCGGCGATCTCGGCGACCAGAGCCGTCGGCGTCGAGGTCTCCTTGCGCTCGAGCACGCCCTCGGGCGTACGCCAGGACACTGTCGCGGGGGCGTTCTGCCGGTCGCCGAGAGCGGCTGGTGTCGAGACGGCGACCAGCGACCCGGCGGCGATGACCGCGAGCCGGTCGGCGAGCGCCTCGGCCTCTTCGAGGTAGTGGGTGGTCAGCACGATCGTCGTGCCGGCCGCCGACAGGTCACGGATCAGATCCCAGAACTCGCGCCGCGCCTCGGGGTCGAACCCGGTCGTCGGCTCGTCGAGGAAGAGGAGCTCGGGCCGGCCGATGATGCCGAGTGCCACGTCGAGCCGGCGCTTCTGGCCGCCGGAGAGGGTGTGGGTGCGCGCCCGCTCCTTGGCGCCCAGGCCCACGCGGCCGATCACCGCCTGCGGGTCGTCGGGGTTGGGGTAGAAGCGCGCGAAGTGCCGCACGACCTCGCCGACGGTCAGGTCGTCGAACTCGCCCGTGCCCTGCAGGACGATGCCGACCCGCGCCCGCCAGTCCTTGCCGGCGTGCTGGGGGTCGGAGCCGAGCACGCTGACCGAGCCGCCGTCGCGGTGCCGGTAGCCCTCGAGGATCTCCACCGTGGTGGTCTTGCCCGCGCCGTTGGGCCCGAGGAGCGCGAACACCTCGCCTCGACGCACCTCCAGGTCGACGCCGGCCACGGCGACGTTGTCGCCATAGGCCTTGCGCAAACCACTGACCGCGATCGCGGGCTCCTCGTGCGTCATGACAGACATGATGCCTTTCGCGTTCGGAGGAGGCCGATCTGGGGCAACGGGCTGTGGATAACTCCCGCCTGTGGATAACTCAAAACGATCTCCGCGGGGCGACCACACTCGCTGTCATGCGCCAGCACCCCGTTCAAACGCCCGAAAACCGGCCAAAAGGCGTCTTACACTGCGCCCATGGATGGCCGCCTGCCGGAGCGCGACCGCCCCTGGGTGATGCGCACCTACGCCGGTCACTCGTCGGCGCGGGCAAGCAACGCGCTGTTCCGGCGCAATCTCGAGAAGGGCCAGACCGGCCTGTCGGTTGCCTTCGACCTGCCGACCCAGACCGGCTACGACCCCGACCACCCGCTCGCAGCCGGCGAGGTCGGGCGGGTGGGTGTGCCGATCTCGCACCTCGGCGACATGCGTGCGCTCTTCGACGGCATCCCGCTCGCCGAGGCCAACACCTCGATGACCATCAACGCGACCGCGATGTGGCTGCTCGCGCTCTACGTCGTCGTGGCGGAGGAACACGGTGCGGCGGCTGGGGAGCTGTCCGGCACCACGCAGAACGACATCGTCAAGGAATACCTGTCCCGCGGCACCCACATCTTTCCGCCGGGCCCCTCGCTGCGGCTGACCACCGACACGATCACGTGGGCGGTCACCAACGCGCCCCGGTGGAACCCGATCAACGTCTGCTCCTACCACCTGCAGGAAGCGGGTGCCACGCCGATCCAGGAGGTCGGCTTCGCGCTGGCGACGGCGGTGGCGGTGCTCGACGCCGTACGCGACACCGGTCAGTTGCCCGCCGAGCGGATCGGCGACGTCGTCGCGCGCATGTCGTTCTTCGTCAACTCCGGTGTGCGCTTCGTCGAGGAGATGGCGAAGATGCGGGCCTTCGCGGGGCTCTGGGACGAGATCACCGCGAGCAGATACCAGGTCGAGGATCCGAAGAAACGACGGCTGCGATACGGAGTGCAGGTCAACTCCCTCGGCCTCACCGAGGCCCAGCCGGAGAACAACGTCCAGCGCATCGTGCTCGAGATGCTGGGTGTGACGCTGTCCCGCTCGGCCCGGGCCCGGGCGGTGCAGCTACCCGCGTGGAACGAGGCCCTCGGCCTGCCCCGCCCCTGGGATCAGCAGTGGTCCTTGCGGATGCAGCAGGTGCTGGCGTTCGAGTCGGACCTGTTGGACTACCCCGACCTGTTCGACGGCTCGACCGTGGTGACGGCCCTGGTCGACTCGATCATGGTTGGTGCCCGCCGCGAGCTGGAGCGGATCCTGCGGCTCGGCGGCGTGGTCGCCACGGTGGATTCTGGCTACCTCAAGGCCGAGTTGGTGGCCTCGCTGGCCGAGCGCCGCCGGCGGATCGAGTCGGGCGACGAGGTGGTGGTCGGGGTAAACCGCTACCTCGACACCGAGCCGTCGCCGCTCACGACGACAGGCGCCGACCACGTCGAGTTGGTGGACCCGGCGGTCGAGGCGCGGGCGGCGGCCGCGGTACGCGAGTGGCGGGCGTCCCGGGACCCGGCGCCGGTCGAGGCGGCGCTCGACCGCCTCCGCACCGACGCCGGCGGCGGCGCCAACCTGATGCCGGCCACCATCGCCTGCGCGCGGGCGGGGGTGACCACCGGCGAGTGGGCGGGCGCGCTGCGCGAGGTGTTCGGTGAATACCGGGCACCGACCGGCCTCTCGGCCGCGACGGGCGGCGATGTCGACCACACGCTGTCCACGGTTCGCGAACGCGTGTCGCGGACCGCGGCCGACCTCGGCTCCGGGCGGCTGCGGTTGCTGATGGGTAAGCCGGGCCTGGACGGTCACTCCAACGGCGCCGAGCAGATCGCGGTGCGTGCACGGGACGCCGGCTTCGAGGTGATCTACCAGGGCATCCGGCTGACTCCGGAGGAGATCGTGGCCGCCGCGGTCGAGGAGGACGTCGACCTGGTCGGGTTGAGCGTGCTGTCGGGATCGCACCTGGCCGCGGTCCCGGCGGTACTCGACGGCCTCCGCGCCGCCGGCCGCGCCGACCTGCCGGTCGTCGTCGGCGGCATCATCCCGCCGGGCGACGCCGACAAGCTTCGCGCGGCCGGGGTCGCCCGGGTCTTCACACCGAAGGACTTCGCCCTGACCCAGATCGTCGACGACCTCGTCGAAGTCATCCGCACTGCCAACGCCTTGAACTGACCAGCCGGGCGTGGGCACGGCAGCAGGTGATGACCAGGCGTGGTGGGCGCGGCGCCAGGTGATGAGCGGGCAGCGCGCTGCCCCGGTCGGCCGGGGTTCTGAGCGTGGTGTCAGGTCAGGGTGACGATTACCGCCGACAGGGCGCACAGGCCGCCGAGGACCGTCAGGGCGAAGCCGCCCGTGTCCAGGCGGGTTGACCAGCGGCGGTGGGTCCAGCGGGTGGCTATCGGGAGGCCGGCGAAGGGGGCTGCGAAGTAGGCGAGCCAGCCGAGTACGCGTAGGAGGTCCGCGGCGGGGATGTCGAGGGTGCCCAGGCCCGCCAGGGCCGCGGCGAACGCCGTCGTGGTTGCGGTGGCGGAGGCGCCTAGGAGGGGGAGGAGAGGGAGTACGAAGAGTGGCAGCTTGCCGTCCGTCGGCGGGGCGCCGGCTCGGGGATGGGCGCCGTGGATGCGGTGGGCCGTCTCCGCCAGCAGCGTGGCGGTGGCGTCCTCGGCCAGGTCCAGGCGGGGTTGGGCGGTCGCCGGCGCAGGGTCCGGTGTGGCGCCGGCGCGTTGGCCGGGCCAGGTGCGGGTTCGCTGGAGGTCCGACCAGAGGCGTTCCGCCTCCTGGTCCACCTCGACCACCGTGGCCGCCGCGGCGGCTGCGCGGCGGTCGGTTTCGCGGGCGTTCTCCTCGGCACGGCGGAGTTCGGCGGCCGCGGCGGTCATGCCGTCGTGGTAGGCCCGTTCCGCTGCCGCCAGGTCGGTGGCCCGGCGGCTGACCGTGGCTTCCAGCTCGGTGATGAGGTCGCGGTAGTCGGTCATCGTTGACCGCCCGGCGAGTTCGCGTCGTCGGTGAGCGGGGTGGGGTGCGGGCCGCGTGACTGGTTCGGCAACAGGGTGGGGACGGAGGTGAGGCGGGTCGGGGGGATTCGGTACGGGACGATCACCTGAGGCGTCCGGTCGGTGGCGCGGTCGAAGAACAGGGCGCGGCGCTCGCGGGGGTACCAGGTCGGGCCGCCGGGTTGGGGAGAGAGCGGCGCGAGGTCCGGGCCGTGTACGTCGAGGGCCACCCAGCCGCCGATCGCGTCCATCCGGGCGCCTGGGCCGCCGAGGTCGTCGCGGAGGCGGGCCACGGTCCGCCACCAGCCGATGACGTGGATGCCGTGTTCCGGGCCCCGGACCAGGAGCGGTCTGAGGTCGATGCCTGGCGGGCGGCCGTCCCAGGCGAAACCGACCACCACGTGCGGGGCCGCAGCTGTCGGCGCCTCCAGCGCGGCGGCCAGCTCGGACACGAGCCCGGCCACCGTGGACCGGTCGTACCGGAGCGCGCCGGGCAACGCCTCGGCAAGGGCGGCGGCCGCCGGAGCGGACGCGTCGTCGAGGCAGACGACGCTGAACCGCGTCCGGCCGAGCGCGGATCCCAGCGGCCGTCCGGGTGGGACCGCCGGCTGAGCCGACAACGACGACGCCGACGAATACGACGGTGACGGCGACGGCGGGTACGGCGGTGACGGCGACGACAACGACGAGGGCGACGACAACGAGGGCGACGACGAGGGCGACGACGAGGGCGACGACGATGAGGGCGACGGCAACGACGGGGGCGGCGGCAACGACGGTTGCGGCGGCAACGACGGTTGCGGCGGCAACGACGGGGGCGACGACATCGACGAGGGCGACGACAACGACGAGGGCGACTGCGCCGCTGATGACACCGACGCAGACACCGGCGCGGACGCAGGCGCGGACGCCGACGGCGGCGATGCGGAGGAGTGCGACGACGAAGAGGTTGGCGGCGACGGAGTCGCGGTCGGCGACAGCGACGTGGACAACGAGAGGGCCGCTGCCGTCAGGATCGCGGTCGCGTCCGTCGTGCGGGTGCCCAGGACCGCAAGGTTGCGCCCAGGAGTTCGGCTCAGCGGGAACACCGCCGGTCGGGCGTTGACGTCGATCGTCTCGCCCAGGACGGCCGCTGCCGAAGCAGGGAGGGATGGGTGCGGAAACTCCGGCAGCTCCGGCACCGCGTCGCCGTCGAAGAGGTGTGGCGGGCTTGCGTGTGGGGGGCGGTGGGTCCACAGGTTCTGTTGCAGCGTGCGCCACGTCGTGCGGTCGCTTGCGTCGGGTAGCCGCACCACCTGGTTCGCCGACGGTACCCCCGAGTCCGCGTTCACCACCGCCGTGAAGCGGGGGATCGTGTCCGCCGCCAGGTTGGTTTCCGACAGGATGCGGCGGGCCTTCGGCAGCGCCACCCGGAGCGTGAACTGGGCCACCAGGCCCGACCGGCCCCACAGCGCCTCGATTCCCGAGACGTCCTGCGACGCCAGCACCAGGTGGATGCCCTGCGAGCGGCCGCGGCGCGCCAGGTCCTCCAGCAGCGCCACCGCCTCCGTCGTCACCGCGTCCCGGCCACCGAGCAGGACCTGGAACTCGTCGATCACCGCGACGATGCGGGGCCAGGGCGCGTCGGGGTCCTCGGAACGCAGTTCCGCCAGCTTCGAGGCGTCGACGCGCTTCGCCGCCGCCGCTCGGGTGCGCAACTCCGCACCCAGGTGGCGCAGCAGCGCCAGGCCGAACTCGCGGTCGTTGTTGATGTTGACACCGACCAGGCGTACGTGCGGCAGCCAACTCGGATCCCGCGGGCCCGGCGCGAAGCGGGCGAACGACACGCCCTCCTTGAAATCCAAGAGATAGAGCGCCAGCTCGTCCGGGGAGTAGCGGGCGCAGAGCGCGCCCAGCCAGGCGTACAGCAGGTTGGTCTTGCCCGAACCCGACGGGCCGCCGATCAACGCGTGCGGCGGGTCGTCCCCCAACGCCAGCGAAACCAGAGAACCGTCCGCGGCCGTGCCGACCGGGGCCGAGACCCCGTCGACGGCCGCGAGGGTCCAGCGCCGGGACGGCAGCAGGTCCGCGAACGACGCGGCCGGCGGCCCCGAGGTCGCCACGGCCGCGACCGCGCGGCATCGCGCCGCGATCGACGCCAACGAGGGAGCCGGGTCCAGCGTGATCGGCAGGTCCGCCACCGCCGGCGAGCGCGCCACCCCGCCGGTGACGACGACCGGTACGACCGTCGCCGCCGCGGGCAACGACACACCCCGCGCCACCAGGTGGATCCCGCACGCGGGGCCGAGCCGCACCACCCGGTCGAGCTGCGCCCAAGGCATCGCGGCGTCGTCGGACGGGTCACCGAGCAGCACCACCACCTGCCACGGCGCGGGCCGCGGGCGCAGCGCGGCCACCGTCGTGTGGCCCGCCGCCAGCACCAGCGCGTTCAACCGCTGGATCTCGTCGACCAACTCGTCCAGGGTTGCGCCCAGGTCGCCCGGGCCGACGAACCGCACCAGCGACGCCGCCCCCAGCGGCGCGAAACCCGACAGCGTCCCGCCGAGGCGCTCCGGGTCGTAGACGGTCAACCGCACCGAGCCCGGCGGTGCCGCCAGCACCCCCAGCAGCACCGACCGCACCACGTCGTCCACGACGGACACCGGGCCCGACAGCGCCAGGTGCCCGCGGTCCAACAGCGGCAGCAGCGCCGGGAACTCCGTGCCGCAGCCGGGCGCCGAAACCGTGCCCACCCGGACCAGGGAATGGTCGGGCAGGAACGCAGCTAGCGCGGACGCCACCCGCCGTGACGAGGCCGCGAACGTCGCCTCGATCGCCCGCCGGGCCCGCTCGCGTTCGGCACCCAGACTCTTGACGCAGGCCTCGTGCGCGTCCGAGACCGAGCGCAGCAGCGAGAGCGCCGCCGCCCGCCGCGACTCCGCCAGCGCCGAGGCCGCCCGCGCCTGCCCCCGCGCCGCCGCCAGCGACTCGCGTACCTCGGCCACCAGCCGGGCCCGCGCGCCGCCCATCTCAGGCCGCCTCGCCGGCGAGCGACTCCACCGTGGCCCCGGTCAACGACGACACCACCGACACCAGCACCACCCCGACCACGGCGGCGTCCGCGGGATGGGCGGAAACCGGATCGCCGCCGGGCAACCGCAGCGCCTGGCACACCAGCGCCGACGCCGACGAAGCCGGCAACCCCGGCAACAGCGACCGCAGCCGCGGCAGAGCGGCAGCGCGTAACAGCACCGGCGGGACAACCCCGACCAGACCGGCGGTACGCGCGGCGAGCGCCCACCCGACCGCGGGCGGCGCCGCGACGAGCACCGCCCGCAACCGCTCCCGCGACGTGACCGAAGCCGAAGCCGCCGCGACCAACACCGAGCCGACAGACGAGGACGCGGACACGCCCGGCCGCGCCACCCCGACCAGACCCGTCAGCACGTCGATCCGATCAGCCCACGGACACTGCCCGGCCGTCACCACCACGGCACCAGGCGAGATGCCGAGCCCC
>NZ_BONE01000151.1 GCF_016862555.1 Asanoa siamensis
GAGCCGGCGGGGCTCGAGTGGCGCGCGCCCGCCGCGGCGGCGGCCGGCGACACCGAGGTCGAGCGCGCTGTCGGGGTGCTCCGCCGGGAGTTCGGCGGCTCGCGGGTGATCGCGTTCGCGAACCCCAAGGGCGGCGTCCACAAGACCACCGCGACCGTGCTCGCCGCCGCGACCGTCGGCAGCATCCGCGGCCAGGGCGTGCTGGCCTGGGACGACAACGAGCTGCGCGGCACGCTCGGGCTGCGCGCCGGCAGCGCGCGGCACGCCCGCACGATCCGCCACCTGATCACCAACCTGGCCGAGGTCGAGGCCCAGCACGGGTACGGCCTGACGGAGGCGCTCGACGAGTTCCTGCGGCACGCGTCGGACGGTTCCTACGACGTGCTGGCCGGCGAGGAGAGCCCACGCTTCGCCCAGCGCCTGGATCAATACACGGTGCGCCGGGTGTTGGAGCTGCTGCGCCGTACGCACGACGTGATCTGTGTCGACACCGGCAACAACGTCGAGAGCGCCAACTGGCAGACGGTCCTGCAGGCGGCCGACCAGCTCGTGATCACGACGGTGCCGCGCGAGGACGCCGCGTTCACGGCCGACTGGATGCTGGACCTGCTCTACGACGTCGGCATGGGCGAGCTGGCGACCAACGCGGTGACCCTGCTGTCCTGCCCGACTCCGGGCAAGTCGCCGATGCTCGACGACCTGGCCGCGCATTTCGCGACGCGTACGCGTGCGGTCGCCGTCGTTCCCTACGACCCGGCGCTGGAGACGGGGTCGTCGATCGAGTACGCGCTGCTCCAGCCGGAGACCCGCGACGCCTGGCTCAAGGCGGCGAGCATCATGCTGGAGCCGTTCGCCCGCTGACCGGGCCGGGTGGTGCTCGCCGTCTACCGTGGGCGGCGGAGGCTGCATGGTCGGTGATCGCTGGATCGGCGTCGGTGACCGGGTGGCGCGCGCGTTGCGGGGCGCCTACCAGGGCGCCGTCGATCAGCACCGCGCGGCGGTCGGGACGGTCGACGTGCTGGCGTTCGCGGCGACGCAGCGGGTGTCGCCGCCGCTGCACGTGCCCCGCGCCGCGTGGCAGGGGCTGCGGGAGATCGCGTCGGGCGGCAACGCCCCGCTGCGGTACGCGCCGGGCGAGCAGGTCGCGGCCGGGTCGGGCGAGCAGGTCGCGGCCGCGCCGGGCGACGAGGTCGAGGCGGTGCTGCGCGAGGTCGAGTGGCGGGTCCGCCGGATCACGGGGCGGATGCGGCCCGCGGACGCCGAGCGGTGGGACGACCGTCCGCGGTGGACGCCCGCGGTCCGGGCGCTGGTCGGGGGCACGCTGGGGGAGGCCCACGCGCGCGGGGTGACGTTCGCCGGGCTCAGCCACCTCTACGTCGCGATGTTGCGCATGCCGGACTGCGGAGGCGCGCGGTACCTCGCCCCGAACGCGGTGGCGTGCGCGGCCGCGGCGGCCTCCGCAGGCCGTGACCGCCGCATCGACGTCGAGGCGGCGCCCCACCCCGACACCGACGGCCTCGGCCTGTCGGCGTTCGGCCGGCGCGGACTGGGGCGACGGCTGACCCGGACGATGATCCGGCTGGCACGGGTCGACCCGCAGTTCGTCGGCACGACGGCCGACATCAAGGCCCAGGCGGCCCGCCTCGACCACGGCGTAGCCGCCGCCGGCCACGCCATGCTGGCGATGCTCCGGGCGGACGCCTGCGTACGGGCGACGGACGCGCGGGTCCCGATCGCCTCCCAGGCCCGCAACCAGGGTGCGCCGCTGCTGCGGGCGGCAGGCGTCGATCCCTACCGGTTGGCGGCCGCGCTGGCCGCGCTCGCGCCGCCGCCGGAGCCGGGGGCCGCGGCGTTGGCCGAACAGGCCAAGACCCTGCTGCGGGGCGATCCGTTCCTGGCGGAGGAGCTGACGGCGGCGGAAGCCCGGGCCGCGGAGATCTCGCTCCGCCACCGTCACCGTGCCACGGGCACCACCCACTACCTGGCGGCCCTGCTGGACGCACCGACGGCGGTTCCGCTGCTGGAAGCCTGCGGCGTGAACGCGACCGACCTCCGTGCACGGTCGACGGCGGCGCTGAGCGCGGCGCCTGGCGCGTGGCGATGATCACCACCTGCGGCCTCCTCCTGAACCTATGCGCCGCGTCAGCGGCTCGGTCCGCTGGCACGTCGCGGGTAGATCCGGCGGGCGTTCGCGCCCGCGCGACGGTTCGGCTGAGGGCGGCGCCTGCCGCATGACGCTGATCAACGCCTGCGGCGTTCCGCCGGCCGGCACGCGCGAACCCCGGCCGGCTCGGCGTGGCGCGGCTTCATCCTAGGATGCCTTATGGCGTGTGGCGCGGGCCTGGCAGCGGAGCGAAGCGGAGCGTTGTCCGGCGGGAGCGACGGTCCGGACCGCTGCGGACCCGGGAAAGTCTGATCTTGAACTTATCGAGAATTTGATCTTCAACTCACCCGGGGTTCATTGGTGCCGACAGCAGTCGCACACGACTAGGCTCGTCGCGGCGCTTGAGTGAAGGGGGTCCCGGGTGTCCGACTCGTTCGTGCATCTGCACGTGCACACCGAGTACTCGATGCTCGACGGTGCGGCCCGGCTCAAGGAGCTGTTCGCCGAGGCCAATCGGCTGGGCATGCCCGCGTTGGCGATGACCGACCACGGCAACATGTACGGCGCGTACGACTTCTTCAAGCAGGCCACCGGTGCCGGGGTCAAGCCGATCATCGGCGTCGAGGCCTACCTGACGCCCAACACGCCCCGGCGGGATCGGGTCCGGGTGCGGTGGGCCGACGGTGGCGAGAACGACGTGTCCGGTGGTGGTGCCTACACCCATATGACCATGCTCGCCGCCGACGCCGAAGGGTTGCGCAACCTCTTCCGGATGCAGTCGCGGTCGTCGCTCGAGGGTTACTACTTCAAGCCGCGGGCCGACCGGGAGCTCCTGCACGAGCACGGCAAGGGGATCATCGCGACCACCGGGTGTCCCTCCGGCGAGGTGCAGACCTGGCTGCGGATCGGTGACTTCGAGAAGGCCTGCGCCTCCGCCGCCGAGTTCATGGACATCTTCGGCCGCGACAACTTCTATCTCGAGCTGATGGACCACGGGCTCGACATCGAGACCCGGATCCGGCAGGACCTGCTGGCACTGGGCAAGCGGCTCAACCTCAAGCCCGTCGCGACCAACGACCTGCACTACACCTACGCGAAGGACGCCGACGCGCACGAGGTGCTGCTCTGTGTGCAGTCCGGGTCCACGATGGCCGATCCCAAGCGGTTCAAGTTCGACGCGCGCGACTTCTACCTGAAGTCCGCGGCCGAGATGTACCAGCTCTGGGAAAAAGAGGTCCCGGGCGCCTGCGCCAACACGCTGGAGATCGCCGAGAAGATCGGCGACTACTCGTCGGTGTTCGGCCACCGCAAGCTGATGCCCTCGTTCCCGGTGCCCGACGGCTACACCGAGGAGTCCTGGCTGCGCGCCGAGGTGCACCGCGGCCTGCGCGAGCGGTTCCCCGGCGGCGTGCCCGACGACCGGCTCAAGCAGGCCGACTACGAGCTCGACGTCATCTGCAAGATGGGCTTCCCGGGCTACTTCCTGGTCACCGCCGACCTGTGCGAATACGCCCGCAAGGAGAAGATCCGGGTCGGTCCGGGCCGTGGGTCGGCGGCGGGTGCGCTGATCGCGTACGCGTTGAAGATCACCGAGCTCGACCCGATGGACCACGGCCTGCTGTTCGAGCGGTTCCTCAACCCCGACCGCGTCTCGATGCCCGACATCGACATGGACTTCGATGAGCGCCGGCGCGGCGACATGATCCGCTATGCGACCGAGCGGTGGGGCGAGGAGCGGGTCGCCCAGATCGTCACGTACGGCAAGATCAAGGCGAAGGCGGCCATCAAGGACGCGGCCCGGGTGCTCGGCTACCCGTTCGCGGTCGGCGACAAGATCACCAAGGCGATGCCGCCGCCGGTGATGGGCAAGGACATCCCGCTCTCGGGCATCTTCGACCCGTCGCACAACCGCTACGCCGAGGCCGCCGAGTTCCGCACCCTCTACGAGACCGACCCCGACACCAAGAAGGTCGTCGACACCGCCAAGGGCATCGAGGGCCTGATCCGCCAGCCCGGCGTGCACGCGGCCGGCGTGATCCTGTCGGGCGAGCCGCTGATGGACGTGCTGCCGATCTGGCGGCGCGACAACGACGGCGCCATCATCACGCAGTGGGACATGGGCGCCTGCGAGTCCATCGGCCTGCTCAAGATGGACTTCCTCGGCCTGCGCAACCTGACGATCATGGACGACTGCCTCGACGGCATCGCCGACAACCGGGGCGAGACCGTCGTCCTGGAGGAGCTGCCGCTGGCCGACAAGCCGACCTACGAGCTGCTGGCGCGCGGCGACACGCTGGGCGTGTTCCAGCTCGACGGCGGCCCGATGCGCTCGCTGCTGCGCTCGATGATCCCCGACAACTTCGAGGACATCTCCGCGGTGCTCGCGCTCTACCGGCCGGGTCCGATGGGCGCCAACGCCCACAACGAGTACGCCGACCGCAAGAACGGCCGCAAGCCGGTCGTGCCGATCCACCCGGAGCTGGCCGACGCGCTCGAGGACATCCTGGGCGACACCTACGGGCTGATCGTCTACCAGGAGCAGGTCATGGCGATCGCGCAGCAGCTCGCCGGCTACACGCTCGGCGCCGCCGACCTGCTCCGCCGGGCGATGGGCAAGAAGAAGAAGGAGATCCTCGACAAGGAGTACGTGCCGTTCTCGCAGGGCATGCGGGACAACGGCTACTCCGACGCGGCGATCAAGACCCTGTGGGACATCCTGGTCCCGTTCTCCGACTACGCCTTCAACAAGGCACACACCGCGGGGTACGGGCTGGTCTCCTTCTGGACCGCGTACCTCAAGGCCAACTACCCGGCCGAGTACATGGCGGCGCTGCTCACCTCCGTCGGCGACGACAAGGACAAGGCCGCCGTCTATCTCGCCGAGTGCCGGCGAATGGGCATCAAGGTGCTGCCGCCCGACGTCAACGAGTCCGTGGCCCGGTTCGGCGCCGTCGGCGGCGACATCCGCTTCGGCATGGCGGCCGTCCGCAACGTCGGCGTCAACGTCGTCGAGGCGATCGTGCGGGCCCGCAAGCAGCACGGCGCCTACACCGACTTCTACGACTTCCTGCGCAAGGTCGACGCCGTCGCCTGCAACAAGCGCACCATCGAGTCGCTGATCAAGGCGGGCGCGTTCGACTCGCTCGGCCACAGCCGCAAGGGCCTGCTCTCGATCCACGCCGACGCGATCGACGCGTACATGGGCGTGAAGAAGAACGAGGCCGTCGGCCAGTACGACCTGTTCGGGTCGGCGTTCGGCGACACGCAGGAGAACACGATGATCGTGTCGCCGCCGATCCCCGAGGGTGAGTGGGACAAGCCCGACAAGCTCTCGTTCGAGCGCGAGATGCTCGGCCTGTACGTGTCGGACCACCCGCTGTCCGGCCTCGATCGCGCGCTGTCGGCCGCCGCCGACACCCCGATCGCGGCGCTCGCCGAGGAAGGCGCGATCTCCGACGGTGCGGTCGTGACGCTGGCCGGCATCCTGACGGGCGTGCAGCGGCGGATCACCAAGCAGGGCCGCCCGTGGGCCTCGGCGTCGATCGAGGACATGACCAGCGGTGTCGAGGTGCTGTTCTTCCCGAACACCTACGAGCTGGTGGGGCAGTACATCGCGGAGGACGCGATCGTCGTGGTCAAGGGCCGCGTCGACCGGCGCGACGACCAGGCCCGGATCATGGCGATGGACATGTCGATCCCCGACATCTCGACCGCGGGCGCCGACGGCAACCAGCCGGTCGTGATGAACATCGCCACCAACCGGGTCACGCCGCCGCTGGTGGAACGGCTCCGCGAGATCCTCAACACGCACCCGGGCCCGTCGGAGGTCCACGTGCGCCTGGTCAACGGCTCCAAGGCGACGGTGCTGCGGCTGAGCCCGCTGCGCGTCGCCCCGACGACGGCGCTGATGGCCGACCTCAAGGCCCTGCTCGGCCCGTCGGCCGTCGAACTGGCCCGCTGACCCACCCGGCGGGGCTGTTGTGGTCGGTGTGGCGTTTCTTGATCGTTTGCGGCGGGGTGCGGTAGTCGATGGGCGATTCGCCTGAGAGGATCGGTCGGTGACCGCCGCCAGCCCCGAACCGACCGACGGGTCATGGGCGGCGCCCGCCGGGCCCGGCTCCGACCCCGTTGGCGGGGACGGCACCTCGCCGGCGGACGCCTCGCCGCCCCGACCGCCCGCCCATGACGGTGGTTTCGCGCCGCTCGACGGACGGCCCGCGGCCGGGCCGTGGGCCACGCCACCCACCGGCTGGCGGCCGCCCGGCGGCGCCGCCGAGCACGCGAGCGACGTCGCGGGGCCGTATCCGACTGATCTCTGGCCGCCGCAACCGCCGCAACCGCCGCAACCGCCGCGAGTGCCGTGGGGGCCGCGGCTGCGGGCCGCCGGACTGACCGCCGCCGTCGTGGCCGTGATCGGGGCGCCCCTCGGGCTGCTCTGGGCCGTGCTCGCCCCCGGCGTGCCCATCATCAAGACCGACGACGGTGCCGTCTTCGCGACGCCCAGCCCCGAGGAGTTCATCGCCTCCGACGGCTGGTTCACGATCCTGCTGTTCACGCTCGGCGTGCTCGCCGCGCTGGTGACCTGGATCGCGTTCAAGCGCTACCGCGGCCCCCTCACGCTCGTCGCCCTCGTCGTCGGGACCGTCGGCGCCAGCGTGCTGGCGTGGCAGGTGGGACGGCGGATCGGGATCGGGGACTACCGCGCTGAGGTGCTCGCCGCGCAGCCCGGCGACCTGCTCACCCGGCCGCCGGACCTGCGGGCCGGTGGCTTCACCAAGCTCTGGGACGTCGTCCCGTTCGTCCACGGCGATCTGCTGATCGCCACGTTCGGCGCGGTGATCGTCTACACGCTGCTGGCCGGCTGGTCGCGCACACCGTCGCTGCACCCCGAGGCCGCACCGCCGCAGCCGGCTCCGGTCAACCCGTTCTACACACTGGACACGACCGGCACGGCCGACGACCCGCCGCCGGGGGCGGAACCGTCGGGGCGCTAGTTCGGGCTCGCCGGCACCGCCAGCTCGCGTAGCGGCACCGGGACCGCGCGGACCTGGCGCAGCAGCGCCGCCTCCCGGCTCAGCAGCCGGAGCTCCGCGCCCAGCCGCCCCGCCGTGTCGGGTGTCGCCAGCAGCCGCTGCCGGTCCTCCAGCGTCAGCGCGGCCGTCGCGGCCACCAGGTGGGACAGCACCGTCGGGTCCTCCGGCAGCTGCTCCGTCAGCTCCTGCTCGTCGGCCCGGATCAGCGTCAGGTATTGCCGGAACACCGCCAGCACGCGCGGTGCCAGCAGGTCGGCGAGCTCCTCCTGGCCCTCGGGCTCGGGCAGCCACTCGACCTCGGCCATCAGGTAGGGCTCCGAGGTCTTGTCGACCGACAGCACCCTGAACCGGCGCCGGCCCACGGTGACGATGTCGTAGCGGCCGTCGGGCAGCTCCGTCACCTGGCGCAGCTCGGCCGTGCAGCCGATCTCGTGCAGGGCCACGTCGCCGGGCGCCGCCGGGGCCGCGGGCGGCGGCGGCAGCGGGGTCGTGGGCACCGGGCCCAGCCGTGGCGGGGGCGAGGTCGGCGGGCCGGGCGGCTGCGCGGTGGGCAGCGTCTCCCAACCCTGCTGGATCGCCACGACGCCGAACTCGCGCGGGTCGCCGTCGGGCCGGCTCAGCAGATGCTTGACGAGGTCGCGGTAGCGCTCCTCGAAAATGTGCAGCGGCAGCACCAGGCCGGGGAAAAGCACCGTCCCAAGGGGGAAAACCGGCAACCGCGACGTCACCGCCCGAGCCTAGCGCCTGACCGGCCATCCGGACCCGAACAGTGCGAACGGCGCCGGAATCCCGGTTGCTGGGACGCCTAGACTTCCAAGGGTGCTGAACCGGATCGACCTGCGCGGCGTCGACACCGACCCGCGCGGTCTGCTGCCTCGTGCCCGGCTCGACGTGTCCCAGGCCGTCGAGACCATCCGCCCGCTCGTCGAGGCGGTCCGGGAGCATGGGTTCAGCGCGGTCCAGGAGGCGACCGCCCGGTTCGACGGCGTCACGCTCGACGAGCTCCGCGTCCCGGTCGAGACGATCAAGGCCGCTGAGCAGAGCCTCGACCCCGACGTCCGCGCCGCGCTGCTGGAGGCGATCGCCCGCGCCCGGCGGGTCCACGAGGACCAACGGCGCCAGGACACCACCACCCAGGTCGTACGCGGGGGCACGGTCACCGAGCGCTGGGTCCCGGTCGAGCGCGTCGGCCTGTACGTGCCGGGCGGCCTGGCCATGTATCCCTCCACGGTCGTCATGAACGTGGTGCCCGCCCAGGTCGCCGGCGTCGACGCCCTGGTCGTCGTCAG
>NZ_BONE01000152.1 GCF_016862555.1 Asanoa siamensis
AGGTAGTTCAGCACTGCGTTGAAATGGGCTTTGTAGTAATGCAGAAATCGGACGATGATCCAGTCTGTTAGAACAGGCCGCCGCTCTTCCCATCGGCTTCAACCCCGGAAGATCGCGTTCTGGTCAGCGACCCGGTCGATGGGAATCAGGGTGCCGCCGAGCATCGCGTACGCCAGCCGGCGGACCCGGTCCATGGCAGCGGCCAGATCATCGGCGGCTGCCGCGAGCAGGGCTATAGCTTGCTGCACGTACCGCCATGCCGTGGTCACGCCGACCCCGAATCCGGCGGCCAGCCAGGTATAGGTGTCGCCTTCCGGAGGTGCGCCAGGGCGAGCAGTGCCTGCCGTCCCGCGTCGAGACGCCATCGGGATCGGCGCCGGCTGCGGTGGTTGCGGATGCGCTCGGCGACCTGCTGCAAGGTTCGGCTGGACACGCGATCGCGGACGGATAGGACAGCACAGGCGAGGCTCCCGGTTGCGCGTCGGGCCTTGGTCGATTTGCTGTCCCACCAGGAGGACCGCCCTTATCGATCTGCGGCCTCCATCCACTCGCTGACCTGCAAGATCAGGTTGGAAAGTGCTCATTGGAGAGCGGTCTGCGGACGACTATGTCCCGGAGGCCATGTACGCCGCGAGGATGTAGTTGGGGTGCCGGTCGAGGTTCTTGCGGGCGCGGTCGTAGCGCATGGTGGTGCGGGGGTCGGCGTGGCGGGCGGCGATCTGCACGTCACGCAGACTGACTCCGGCATCGAGCATGGTCGTGACGAAGGTGTGGCGCAGCATCTGGGGATGCATCCTCGGCATCCGGATCCCCGCCGTGTTGGCGAGGTGTTTGAGGCGGCGGGTGGCGGCGTGTTGGTCCATCCGGATCTTGCCGCCCTTGCCGCGTACGCGTATGACGCGGTGGCCGTGTTCCTCGCCGAGGTCGGCGACGTTCGACCCGCAGGCTTCGAAGATCCGCAGGCCGAGCAGGGCGACCAGGGCGACCAGGGCGAAGTCGTTCGGGTTCGGAGATGTACGGGCGGTGGTGATCAGGGCTTCGAACTGCAGGTGGCCCAGTCCGGGGGTCGGCTACTCAGCCGGCACGGTGGGGCGGCGGACGTAGTCGGCCGGCAAGTGTTCCAGGAGGGCGTCGATGACGCAGACCCGGTAGAAGCCGACCACGACCGACAGCCGCCGGGAGACCGTCGAGGGTTGGTATCGGCGTATCTCTTGCAGCCAGCGCACATATCGCTCGACGTCGACCCGGCGCGCGGTCAAACGGGTTGAGAGCCTCGTCGGTGCACCAGCGGAGGAAGAGGCGCAGGTCTGAGTCGGTGTGCACGCGGGTCTGGCCGCGTAGCGGCCCAGGAAAGCTGACACTGCGGCGCGCACGACGAGCTGATCGGAAGAGACGACATCGGACACTGAGATGGGAAAGGCAGCCATACACCACCGTGCGTCACCAACGACGATGACCCGTACGTGCTACTGACGACGGTGTTCACGGCACCGGCGAACTCTCCGGCGAGCTCATCCGCTGATACGAGCAGCTCGCCTGGCCGGTATTCGTCCGCGTCCAACTGTATGCCGTAGCCGACGCGGCAAAGCCGGCTGTGCCCACCGGCAGGGATTCCGCTGCATGGTGATCGGCGTCCTGGCGCGACGCCGCGCCCGTTCGGCGGCTACGTCTGATCTTGGTCGAGGTTGGCCTCGTGGGTCAGATAACTGGCTGAGCCGGGGTCGGTTGCGGGTGCGGGCCGGGGCGGGCAGAGCACGGCCACTGCGATGGCTGCTGTTATCGCCGCCCCGGCGGGGTAGGCCATGCCGCCGAATTCGTCGGTGGGCACCAGGCCACGCCAGAACGGCGAGTCAGGCACGGCCGTGTCGGACAGTGTGCCCAGGAATTGCAGACTACCGAGCAGCCAGGCGGGGATCAGCAGGACGAGACCGCCAATGGCGGCGGTGGCCGCGAGAGGAGCAGCCAACGGACGGTGCTCGAGACGGCGGCTGGCCCAGCCGGCTAGCAGCCAACCGGCCAGCATACCGAGCAGGCCGACGGCGAGCGTCGAACCAGTGAGCCAGCGCGGTTCCGCCCGGTAGATCGAGACTCTGAGCCCGCCTTCGGCGTACGCTGCGTCGAAGTAGTCCTCGAACGACAGCACGAGTGCGTCGTTGCGCGCGGTCAACGCCTGCGAGTTGTTTTGCCGGGCGCCTGTTTCGATGTCGGCCGGGCTGGTCGAGTAGGTATCGGTGACGCGCCAGCCGGCCGCCTCCAGGCGTCGCTGCAGGCCGGCTAGATAGGCGTCGACGTCCTCGGTTGCAGGCGTCCGATCGGTGCTGTAGCTGACCGTCGCCGCATCGGTCTCACCGCCGTTGTTGCGGAAGGGGTCGTCCGACCTTTCGTACCATTGTGCCGACAAGCCTGGGGTGAGCATCTCGGCGAGCTGAGTCCGCGCTGCGCCGGTTGGGAGCGCCGGCGCCGCCTCCCAACCAATACGGTTCGCCACCGACGCGCTCAGAAAGCCGGAGAAGACTGAGGCGAAGATTGCCAGCACGACCACGCCCCTGCTGAGTGGGCGACCGAGTCGGGCCCGCATGCCTTGCCGAAGCAGGTTGAGCGTCTCGAAAGGGCCAGGCCGGATGTGTCCGGCCTGGGCGGCCATGAGCAGCGTGTCTGCCAGTTCTCCGCGACGTGAGCCCTTCGGGTAGACGCGCAGCAGCAGGCGATACGGGGTGGCGAGGCGGCGGCTCATGCGAACGCCGGGCCAGGCCGCGAGGCGTTCAGCAGCCGCGATGCGGTGCTAGCGTTGCGGGCCAGTCGCGCTGCCTCCTCAGCGAGTGCCGCCGCGCCGCCGTCGGTGAGGCGGTAGTAGCGCCGAGGACGCCCTTCAACGGTCTCCTCTCTGTCGATCGCGACCAGTCCTTGGGCGGCTAACCGGTCCAGCGCCGCGTAGAGGGTGCCGGCCTGCAACCTGACCTCGCCTTCGGAGAGTGTCTCGGCCGTCTGGATCACGCCGTACCCGTGCCGTGGCTGATCGACCAGCGCGGTCAGGATCCAGAACGTCGGCTCTCGCATGGCCTTCGACATGACCGCCAATATAAAGATTATCTGACTATGGTGCAACGGCGCTGGTACCGCGCCGGCCGGGGCGCTTACAGCGCCCGCTTGCAGTCCCGAGCCACGCGACGAGGACGGCGGACCCGAGCAAGCCACACGAGCACTCCCCGGTGGCCGGAGGAAGCACGAACGCCCATTGCACCGCCGGGCAACGCCGCTATCGCAATGTCCCGAAGAGCGCGCACGTCGGCTACTGGCTCTCGGCCGCCGTTCATCCGGTGGTACCGGTTGTTGGCGTCGCGCTGCGTCAGTCTGGGGTCCGACGGTGATCGGCGACACGACTGTCTCGATGCCGACCACCTCCGACGGATCAGGTGAGCGCACATCGGCATGAGCGGACGTCGCATCGCACTGAACGCCACTGGCGGTCGAAAGTCCTGGGGCTACTTGCAGAACGCTCTCCTCGGCAACGGCTACCTGCCTGGCCGAGCGGCTGCCTGGTTCATCGCGCTCGCGGTGGCTGGCTCGCTGTTCTTCGCAGAATTCCCGCCCATCTATCAGAGCCGCTTGGTGGTCCGCACCTTTCGATACAGCCCTACGAAGCCAGCCGCCAGCAGCATCGGGGCGCCACAGGCCCCAAGGACCAGCCATAGCAGAACGTTCGGTGGACCGTAGGTTGGAGTCTCGGCCGGGCGCTGTGGGTCTGCGAGGCGGCTGGCGGCGATCTCGACCGTTTCTACGCCTTCGGGCAGTGTGAGCATGCGTTCGGGCGTTGCTTCGCCTAGCGTGAAGATCTCCACGCCTTGACCCACTTGCACGACTAGTTGAGACGGCGAACGCCAGCCCTGCACCCGCACCACGACATCGGCTGGCAGCCGAGGGAACGCCCCGCCCTCGACCGTCGCTCCGGTCTCGACATCCACAACGCGTAGCTCGCCGGACTGTGGCGTGCCGAAGCAGCCGATGCAGCCTGTGCGGCGCACCATCGCCAGCCGCCCGTTGGGGCTCCATGCAGTGCTGTCGCCGAGCCGCCAGCCGTCACGTGGCCAGGTGATCGGGTCGCCACCGGCGACGGGATAGACCGCGATGTTATCGCCTTGCTCAACAGCGACCCGGGTGCCGTCCGGCGAAAGCGCCGCTCCGTGCGCGAGGGCCTCGCCCACGCCCTCCTGAGCGATGGTCTGCAGGATCCGCTGCGATGGCAGGTCCCACACCTCCCAAGCGACCGGCTCGCCGTTCCCGCCTTTCAGCGACCTGACCAAACGCCGACCGTCGGCTGACCAACCAGCTGGGATCGAGCCCGATCTCGGGCCGTCTACCAGATCGCCGGTGACCAGGTCATAGATGCGCGAATCGCCGTCGAAGAGCCGTCGACCGTCAGGGGATACCAACGGCCACGTCTGCCCACCGGCCGGTGCCTCCGTGTACATCTGATCCAGTGGATCGGTGAACTTGTCCAACACTCGATACCGGTCGCCGTCAGCGGCCAGCAACACCGCGCGGCCCTCCTCCAAGTCGCCGTAAGTAGCCGGACCGCTATAAACCATCGCAACCAGGCCCGGCGGTGACTGCCGGAACTCAGCCGCCAAGGCCCAGGATCCTGGGGTAGCCAGTCGGTCAGGCAGCCCCAGCCGGCCCCGCGGCTCACCCCACAGGGCGGTGCCAGGCGGTGCCGCCAGCACCAGAACTGCACCGACCACGGCCACGGCGAGCAGCCGGCGGATCACCGAGACCCGCGGAAGATCACGCCACAGCACGGCGAGCACCACCAGTAGAGCCATGAGCAGCACCCACCCGGTCCAGCCGCCGAGCGGCGTGCTGGCCAAAACGGTAAGCCTCGAGAACCCTGAGGACGCGACGTCGGTCGAACCACCCGTGGGAAAACCCACCAGGCCGGCGCCAGCGACCGTCAAAACAGCAGCCACGACCATCTGACGCCGTCGCGCGCGCCGACGCGCCCGAGCGAAAAAGCCAGCCGATAGCACCGGCGCGGGTTCACGTTCGGCGATGGCGCGCAAATGCTCGCGAAGCATCATGGGGTCACCACCTTCTGGCCAGCGGCAGGCGCCTCGTCCAGATCATTGAGTAGGCCGGCGAGCTCTGGCGCCAGCAGCCGCAGCCGCCGCAACGCGTGCCGCGTCTGGCTCTTAACCGTCCCAACCGACACATTCAGCAACCGAGCCGTCTCGACCTCGGTGCAATCCTCGTAATAGCGGAGCACCAGCACCGCCCGCTGGCGAGGAGCCAACCGGTGCAACGCCTGCGCCACCACGATTCGCGCCTCCGGTTCTCGCGCTTCGCCGCCGGGCTCCGGCGGTGTGTCCACCAACACTTCTGACACCCGCCGTTGCTGCCGTCGCCACCAGGACACCGCCTGCGAGTAAAGAACCTTGCGAACATACGACTCCGGCCGATCCAACCGCTCCCACCGCACCGCCGCCCGCTCCAACGCCGCCTGCAACAGATCCTCGGCCTGGTGCCGGTCGCCAGTAAGCAGATACGCCGCATGCCACAACGACGCCGAACGAGCCCGGACGAACTCCTCGAACTCCACCGCCATGACATCAGCGTTGGCTGGTTCCCGGGGCACCCCGTCATCGCGCATCTCGACACTCCATGGCCATGTAGACGCCAAAGGGGACGCGTTTGGAGGGAAGGAGGACGGCACCGCGCACGGGCGCGGTCAGTATGGGCCACGGCTCATCACGAAGGCGACACGGCGGTGCCGGCGACCAACCTGCGGCGGCTACGCCGCCTACAGCAGGGTTTGTGATACGTACCCTCTTGAGAACTCTGTCAGAGCGTGCTGGAGAGAACCGGTCAGGTCCAGGGAAGGTGCGCCGGGTGTGCCGGCGGTCGGGCGGGCCTCTCTGGTGACGCTGCGAGCCATGCCGCGAATCCCTTTTGCTCGGCTGGCTTGCGCACGATCTCGACCGTGGTGCTGACCGCGTCGCGTGGATACTGAGAAGTCACGAACACCGGTCAGCGTAGGACGATGTAGGTAGATATCCGTGATGAAGCCGAGCCGAAGGCAGCCCATGGTTCTATCGTCCCAATAGCGAGTCTCGCCAGCAGATCAGGAGCTAATTGTGAAGGGCGACCAGAGTCTGATTCTGGCATTTGACGCATCCTGCGGAACCTGCCGTCAGCTCGCCCAGACAGTGTCGAGCGAGTGTCGAACGGAGCTGGACGTGCGACCGCTCGACGACGAGGACGTGCGAGGCTGGCGCCGGCAGGCTCTGGGCGACGACCCGCCGCGGGTCCCGACCTTGATGAAGCTCTCCGGCGCGGAGGTTCGGGCGTGGACCGGCACGCGCATGGCGGTGCGACTTGTACGGCACCTTGGTCCGCGGGCGACCGTTCGTCTATTGCGTGCTTTCGGCGAGCTCAAGAGACTCTGCGGCAGCCAACCCACACCGAGCAACGGCATCGGACGCAAGGACTTCCTCCGGGTCGCAGCGGGCACCGGCATGGCGGCAGCGTTCGTCCTATTCGGTAAGGCACCGGTGTTCGCCAGCCCGGCGCAACGATCAGAGCAGGCTCGGGCGTGGGTGAAGGCTAATCCAGACGCGATCCCTCGAGACTATGGCGGATTCTCCGCCTTCGACCTCACATACCGCCAAGCGATCCATGAAGCGCTACCGCCACGTGATCGCGCACGACTGTGGACAGAGCACCTCGCCCGACACCCCGTGGCCAGCACCGCGATGTCTGCCGAGCAGGCCCGGGTCCTTGACCAGGCGACTGCGCTGGCGGCCGACGAGGCAACCTTCACGCTGGGATACGAGACTAAGCACGAGACGCTAGAGAAGCTCAGATTGGACTCCATCGCCGCCTTCGGTCTGGATACCGCCAGAAGCTTGTTGGCTATCCTCGGCCCCGCCCAACTCGCCGCCTGTTGTCGATGCCAATGCGCAACGAACAGCGACTATTGCTCGGTGCGGTGCATCTATGACGACCAGCGGAACCGGTGCGACAACTCCCAGGAGGGCTGTGGAACCTTCTGGGGGTACGGCTGCAACGGCTGCTGTAGCTACTGCGGGTCACGCGGCTGTTGCTGACCTCGCCTCGGCACCACCGCTGCAGGTGATTTGAAACCGCCACGGGGTTGAATCACGCTGACATGCCTAAAAGCGTGTTTGAGATTGCTTTCATGTTGGTGGTGTGCCGGCGTGACATCGGCGGTGGTCGTAGGCAACGTGGCGCAGTGTCGTCGTTCCGTCGTGGATACCCGTCTGATTTGACCGATGTGCAGTGGGCGCTGCTCCAGCTGCTGCTTCCGGAACCGGCTACGGAGGTCCGGCGGGAGAAGCACCCGCGGCGTGAGATCGTCAACGCGATCTTGCATGCGGTCCCGTCTGTGGGGACAGGTTGGCGTGACCGAGCATCTATTGGCCGAGTTGAGGGTCAAAGCCCGCGCTGTGCAAGGTCGCGGGCCGGAACCGTCGGCCGGGATCATCGACTCCCAGTTGGTCAAGGGCGCTGACACCGTCGGCCGTGACACACGTGGTTAGACGCTGGGAAGAAAATCAACGGTCGCAAGCGGTTCATCATTACCGACACGTTAGGGCTGCTGGTAACCGCTTGGGGTTCTCGCGGCGTCGTGGCAGGACCGTGACGGCGCCAAGGGCGCGCTGGTCGCCGCGAGACTGGCCGCGCCCTCGAACTCCAACCATGATCTCGAATGGCGCTTGCCGTACTAGGTCGTCGGGGCGCATGCTCAATGTGCGTTACCATCGAACCTTGGCGGCGATCGGAGCCTTGCGGACCATGCCCACGAGCGTCCAGCTGCTGCCACACCTGAACGACTTGGGCCCCAGCAACTCAGCCGAGCTTCTCGCCACGCAATCTGCAGGCCACTAGCCGCATAAGGGTTCTTCAAAAGTGAGTTTGGAAAAGTTCGGTGTATTTCCTGATCGAGGAGCGGCACCGATGACTGACACGACGATGGCCGTGGATACTTGAGCTGAAGAATCGTGGTGTCGAGGACGCCTGCATGGTCGTCTGTGACTGGCTCAAGGGCCTGCCT
>NZ_BONE01000153.1 GCF_016862555.1 Asanoa siamensis
CCCCGCCACTCCTCGATCGTCTCCACGGCGCGGCGGGCGAAGATCGGGACGTCGGCGGGCTCGCTCGGTGAGCGTTCCCAGCCGTCGACCATCACCACCGTGACGACGTCGCCGACCCGGATGACGACCGCGCGGACGTCCCATTCCGTCGGACCGTTGGTGTCCGCCGGCGCCCTGACCTCCTCCAGCACCTGGATCGACTCGTCCCCGTAGCGTGGCGCCGCCTCGGCCCTGATCGTGACGGTCAGGCCGCCGGACGTCCGGGTGCGGCAGCTGTCCACGTCGTCGCGTACGCGCCGCATCAGGTCGGCCGCGCCACCCGGACGGTAGGCGATGATCGTCTGGGTGACGGTGCCGCGCAGGGTGGAGCCGGCGGGGTCGTCCGGCCCTCGGTAGGGCGTCTCGAACGAGCGGCGGGCGGTCGCCGCCGGGTCATCGCGCAGGGGGTCGTCGCACAGGGCCGGCACCTCCAGCCCGGCGCCCGTCGGAGACCGGGACAGGCCGTCCGCGCGCATGTCGCTTGGCAGGTCCAGGAACGCCCGCTCGGGGATCGACCTGACCACGGGCCGGGCCGGTGGGGATGTCGGCCGCGCGGGCGGGGTGGTGGGCGTGGCCGTGGCCTTTGTCGGCGCCGATGTCGTCGGGGCGCTCGGGCTCGAGGTCGGCTGCGGCGGTGGGGCGGGTGGCGTGGCCGCCGGGCTCGACACCAGGACCGCGCCGCCGCCCGCGGTCATCGCCGCGACGGCGGCTCCCGCCAGGACCGAGACCCGGCGCCGGGACCGCCGGTCCGCGGCCCGCCGCAGGTCGCCCGCGCTCGGCAGCCCGCCGCCGTCCACCTCGGACGCCAACGCCGCGTAGCGGCTCTTCAGGTCGTCACGCACGCCGCACCTCCAGTTCGGTTGCCGCGGTGCCCGCGTCGAGGTGGGCCGCGAGACGCTCGCGTCCCCGCGCGAGCCAGGACTTCACCGTGCCGGTCGGGGCACCGGTCTCCGCCGCGATCTCCTCGATCGACAGGTCGTACAGATAGTGCAGGGCCAGCGCCCTGCGGAGGTTGACGGGCAGCGCCCGCAACGCCCCGTGTTCTCGCCGGGTGGTGGCATCGGTGGTGGTGCGCCGGTGCGGCGCAGCACCGCCGCGAGGCCGCCGAGGCGGCGCCAGCGGTCGGTGGCCAGCCGGCTCACCACGAGCCGCACCCACGCCTCCGGCGCCGGGTGGGCGGCGACGGTCTCCCACCGCCGCCAGGCTCGGGCGTACGCCTCCTGGACCGCGTCCTGCGCCTCCGCGGCGTCACCGACCACGGCGACCGCGTAGCGCAATGTCCGGCCGGACGTCGTCCGGTAGAACTCGTCGAAACTCTCTGCGTCCCGCACGGACCGCTCCTCCCCGCTTCGTACTTCTCTTACGCGGGCCCGGTGCGCCAGGTTGCGGTTCAGTGTGCGCGGCTCTCCCAGGTGGGCCGCCGGGGGTCGTCGTTGTGCACGACGACGTGCGCGCGTTCGGCCGGGCGGACCCGGTCGACGTAGAGCTGTTGGGCGGGGAGGTAGCGCTGCCGCCAGCGCCGCTCGACGTCGGCCCGGGACGCCACGGCGCGCTCGCGGACGACGGCCCGGTCGACGGTCTTCTCGAGGGCGGTCGAGACGAAGACGCGCAGGTCCCAGTGGTCGACGAGTTCGGGGCGCAGGAGAAAGACCCCGTCGAAGACCAGCACGGCGTCTTCTGGCGCGGTCGCGACGGCCGGCGAGGCCACGGCGTCGGCGGCGCGGTCGTAGACGGCGTGCCGGTAGTGGCGGTCGCCGCCGGGACCGAGGGGATCGAGCAGGATCCGCTTGAGCGCGGCGTGGTCGTGGGTGTCGAGGTAGCAGCCCTCGGCGGAGAACTCGCCGCGGGCGTAGCGCCGGGCACGCGGGAACAGGAAGTCGTCGACCGTCGCCCGGATGACGTGCCGACCGCGGGCGCGCAGCACGACGGCGACCTCGTCGGCGAGCGTGGTCTTACCGACGGCGGGCGCCCCGTCGACAGCGACCCGCGTGGGGTGCCCGACGGCGACGGACCCGACGACCTCGGCCAGGCGGTCGACGACCGCATCTCGATCCATGCCCCCACCTTGTCGCAGCGGCGCGCTCAACGCCTCGTGGCGTATCCGTTCGGGCCACACCTCCGGAAACGTCCGTGTCCCTACCAGGTTGAGATTCACCACTGTCCAGCAAGGGGAAGAACACGGTATAGACGGCAAAGGCTTTCCGCTAGGTAGCCAATGACGATCGTGTGTGTCGGCGGCGATCCGGTGTAGAGGGGTCTCGCACGATCGAGGTGGGTGAGTGCGTCAGTGTGGGTTGACCCTGTCAGGCAGTGCCGCGCACACTTACCTGGCAGTTGATGCGCGCGGACGTCGGCAGGAGAGCCGGATGGATCGTGTGGTGCTCTACCTGGCGTATTCACGTGTCGACGGTCTCCCGCTCGCGCGGCGCCTGGCCGATGAGTTTCGGCGCGGCGCGATCCCGCCAGCCTTGATGCCCGACCCAGACCGCGACGGCGTTTCGGACCCCGCCGCCATCGGTGGCTGCGACGCGGTGTCGTTCCTGTTGACCCCGGCGAGTGCTGCCGGAGATACGTCCTGCCGAGAAGAGGCGCGGCGTGCCCAGGAACTCGGCAAGGAGGTCATCGCCGTCCGGCCGGACGAGGCGGTGGCGATAAGGGGTCCGGCGATCACGTTTGGGTTACCGCCGAGTCACTCCGATCGGGCAGAGCTGTGGCGGCGGGTGGCGAACGTGTCCGCGCCGTCGCGGGCGCGCGACGAGTGTCGCCGGGCTCTCGCCGCCTGGGGTGCCCGGCTGGAGGCCGCTCGCGTGCTGGCACCGATCGAGCGCGAGATCGCCGAACACGAGCGCCGGGCGTCGGACCCTGACAACCCGTTTGCGGAGTTCGAGATGCAGGCCGAGGCCGATCGCGCCCGTCCGGGCTCGCGCGTTCATGCCACGACGGTCCCGACGCGCCGCGGCGGCCTCCACGACCGTGACGAGGTCATCGACGCGATCACGCGCAAATTGGCGGATCCCGGGCTGACGCTGCTAACGCTCCGCGGCGAATCGGGAGTAGGCAAGACGGCCATGGTCGGCGAGCTGCGAATCCGGCTGCAAGCGCTCACCGACGAACCAGTGGCCGTGGTGTACCTGTCGGCGCACGGCAACGCGCCGTTGAGTGCCACAATGGTGCTCCGCGAATTGGCGCTGGTCAGCGACGTCCGCACTCCCGAGGCGCACCTTGTATCGGTCGTTCGCGAGCCGTCGCTCACCTGGGCCGCTGCCTTCGACCGCTTGCTCAAGGCACTTGCCGGCCTTCGCGTGCTCGTGATCCTCGACAACGCCTCCGATCTGTTCGACGAGTCCCGCCGGTTCGTAGACCCGGCGATTCGTGGCATGGTCCGCAACACGCTCGCCCGAGACGACCACAGGCTCCAATGGCTCCTGGTCGACCCGGAGCCACCAGATCTGCGCTCGCTCGCGCGACGTGCCGGCCACATTGACGAGGTGCCTCTCGGCGGCCTGCGCCCGGTCGAGTCGATCCGCTTCCTGCGCGAGTTGGACGGCGACCGCCTCGTCGGCCTGGCGGAGTCCGGTGAGGCGGACCTCGACCGTTTGAGTCAGCTCGCTGCGGGCCGGCCGCGGGCGTTGGAACTGGCCTATGCGGCCCTGCGGGCCGACCCCACGCTGACAGTGCCGCTGCTGTTGCGGGAGATCGAAATGGCGTACGGCGACCCGGTCGCGGTCACGGCGTGCCTGGTCGGGCTCGCAATCGACGGGCTGACTCGGGCTCAACTCCGCGTAGCGCAGGTGCTCGCCGCGTATGGGCACCCCGTGTCGCCCCTTTGGGTCGACGCGGTGCTCTCGGACGTCCTACCCGGCTACCGGAGCGCCGCCACCCTCGACCAGCTCAGCGACATGCGACTCATCCAGCGCTACGGCGACCGGTTCCACTTTCCGCGCGTGCCGAACGAGGCCTCTCCACTAGCGCGCCTGCCGCACGGCCGGCAGCCAGGGCCGAACGAGGTGCTGCTGGCGTCGCCGCTGACCGAGGTGTGGCTGTACGCGCTCGCGGCTCGCTGCTGCGCCCGATACGCCGAGCTGTTTGGCGCGGAACCGGAGTCGGTCGACGATCTCGAGCCAGCTTTGCGGCAGGTTCATCTCCTCGTGCGCGCCGAACTGTACGACGAGGCCGTTAAACGCATGGCCGAGCTCGACCACCATCTGAGTGTCTGGGGGCAGAGCTTCGTCCTGACCCAGGCCCGCACCGCCGTGCAGTCGAAGCTGTCGAGCCCACAGTGGGAGGCGTCGAACCTGTCGATGCTGGCTGCCGCCTACAGCCAGCTCGGGGAACACGATCGCGCCGGCCAGGCCCTGGCCGGGATCCGGGATTGGCTGGATCACTACGACGACGAGCGATCTGACCGGCATCAATTGCGGCTCCGACTACAACTGGCGGGCAATCAATTCGACAGGGGTTACGTCGAAGACGCGACCGAGCAGTACCTCAGCACGATTGCTAGCGCGGACGAGGCCGACCTTGAGGTTCAGGCCCGGACAGGGCTCATGCTCTGCCACAGCGAGCATGGCGAGTTCGCGAACGCACTCCACGAGTACGAGAGAGCCCGGGAAAAGGCAACCGCCTCCGCGACGGTCCGGGCCGAACTGTGCCTGAACGTAGCGTCCACCTTCGCTTACACCGGACGGTTGCTGGAAGCTGAGGCGGCACTCTACGAGGCAGAGCGGCTAGCCGGCACGTCCGACGAAGGGGTCAGGGGGCTTTGCCTGACAGCGCGGGCGACGCTCGCGATCGACCGGGGGGATCACGCCGCAGCGGCGGAGTACGCCCGTGCGGCGCTGGAGATCGGGGCCCGGCGACGTCACGTCTACCTCTCACGCGAAGCCAACAACCGGCTCGCGCTCGCGTGTTTGTGCACAAACGACCTCGACGGCGCCCGGGACGCGGCCGACGACGCGGTCCGCTTCCCGGACAGCCGGAGATCGCTCGGCGCGCTCGCGCTGCGCGGTTTGGTCGCGTTCCGCAGGCATGATCCCATGACGGCCGTATCTGCCCTACGCGCGGCGGCAAGCCAGGCCCATCCTGTGGTTCCGAGGGAGTCCCGGAACTTCGAGCTCTTCGACTGGTACGGCATGGTGCTGTGCCTCCTAGCGCACTATGACGAGGCAGACCTGTCCCTAGCCGAAGACGCGTACCAGCGGGCTCGGAGTGTCACTGAGGAGCCGGTCGCAGTCGCACGGAGCCTGCGGCTGCTCGACCAGGTCGGCTGCGGCCCCGCCGATCCCGGCCTCCTGCGCCAGGCCAAGGCGGCGGCCCAACGCCTTTACCCCTCACGCTGGAAGAGGTAGCTCCCGTCCTCGTCGTGTTGGACCAGCTTCCATCGCGAACCGTCGGGAGCCGTCAGTTCAAGCGGATAGGGTCTAGCCAAACCGGTCTTTTCGGCGTACACCCAAGAAATTCCCTCGCCGCTCGGATCGAGTGGGATGAAGACTCTCGGCGTCTGGCCATCGCGGTTTACCATGCTGCACCGCCATTCGGGAGGCGCTCTGGCCTGTAACGCTAGGTGCCAGATGCCGCCAGTGTCCGTGACGCACGCTGCCGGCAGCGGTGTGCCGGTCCTTGGCATACCCGTGCCATGTCGGCGAAGATCGGCCGTCCGAGCTGCGGGAGAGGAGAGATCGGTGTTCGTGCGCCTGGCGATCGCGGATCCGCTGCCGATCTATCGGCAGGGACTGCGATCGGTGCTCGACGACGACGCGGCGCTCGCACTCGACCTCTTCGACTCGCGCGCGCCGGATGAGCTGCGCGAGTGGGTCCTGCGCGATGAGCGCCGGATCGTTCTCATCACTATAGAGTCGGAGCGTGACTGGGACCTGCTGGCCGAGGTGTCTCAGCTCCGGCCGGAGACCATCCTGGTGGCGGTGCTCTCCGAGTTGTCGGTCGACAATCAGGTGCGTGCTGTCACGGCGGGCGCCGTCGCGGCGATCGGCCGGGCCGCCAGCCCCGAGGAGATCCGTGGCGTCGTCACGGCAGCTGCGAGCGACAGGAGCATACTGCCGGTCGAGGTGATCCGGGCGCTAGTCGCCGCTCGCCGGCAGGGCGCCGGAGCGACCGACGAACCGTCTGACAATGAGCTGGCATGGCTCCGCCAACTTGCGCGCGGTGACACCGTCGTCGAACTCGCACGACATGTGGGTTACTCCGAACGAATGATGTTCCGGCTGCTGCGGGATCTCTACGTGAAGCTTGGTGTCAGGAATCGGGCCGAAGCCTTGCTGCGCGCACGCGATCGCGGTTGGGTCTAGCCCACCTCCCACGGATGCGAGGAGTGCTCGTGGCCACACCAGCCGCTTCCGCGTGCGTCGTCCTGTGCCCAAACGACGAAATCTCCTGGGCGCGCAATTTCACTAATCTGCTCAATGAGGAGGGCGTGCCGGCCCTGATTGAACGGCTGGACAGTACGCCGGAGTGGTCCGATCGGTTCGCTCAGCGGCTCGCCGACGCGCGCGCGATCGTGTTGATCCGCGGGACGAAGGTGCCCGAACCGCTGCTCCATCCGGCACTGGTGCTGCATCGCATCGGCCGAAAGCAGTTGATCACGGTCCTTGTCGGACGCCAGGAGCCGGAGGGCGTCTTCGGCTCCGAGGACGTCTACTTCCCCCGCGACCTCAGTGGCGACGAGTTCCACGCAGCTTTGAGCCGACTCCGGGAGATCCTGCGAGTTCCCCCGCCGCTGCCTCCGCTCGTCGTCCTTCTTGCGCAACGTGACGAGCTCTTTGGCGCGGCTCGTTCGGAACTGGGCGCCGATCGTCCGGTCAGCTACCGCGGGCGCCGCGTTTCGGTGTGTAAGCGTCCTGCGGGCGCGACCGTCGCGATCCTGAGTTCGCATGACGCACCAGCGTTTCTCGACCTGCTCCAGCCTGACTTCGTCGTCGTGCTGGGCCGCGTCAGCCCGGTCCCATCCACGTCCGGCTCCGGTTGGCTGGCTGTCGGGGCCGCGCCTTGGCCGGCCGTCGGCGTCCTTGACACGACCCTGACCGACGCGCTTGGACGTCTCGCCGAGATGCGCCCCGACACCAGGCTGGCGCGGGTCGATCTGCATCCGGCGAACTCGCGATCAGCAGGAGCTGAAGCCGCCCCGATACTGGTCGGGCTGCCCGAGTCGCCGGCGCTGCGCGCGTCCAGAGTCCCTACGGTGGGCGTCGCCGCAGTCGGATACAACGAGTCCCCCGCCGCAGCCGCTACAGCCGCCGCGGCCGCCGCAGTCGCCTTGATCGACCTCCTTCCGTTTCCATTGCGCTCCGAGGTCGAGGCGGCGCTGAAGCTGCTCGGATTCCGAGACCGACCTACTGACGACGACAGACTCGACCGAACACCGCTCGTCAAGGTGCTGGCGACGCTGCTGACCAGTGGTGAGACCGACGATCACCATGACGACCAGCAGGGGCCAACCGTCGTATCCCTGGAAGGACCGTGGGGCTCTGGCAAGAGTTCGATGCTGCGGATGCTGATCAAGTCGATCGTGACAGCGGCGCCGCGTTCGGAGCCGGGCGGGATCACCGACGGACGCCGGTTGACCGTGCGCGCGGCCGCGGCCTACCTTCGTCGGCCGCGGCCGCACGACGACATCAGGGAGGCAGTTACGCCTCTGCCGATTCTTGTCTGGTTCAATCCGTGGTCGTACCAGGAAAGCGAGGAGGTCTGGGCAGGACTCTCGCATCAGGTGCTTACCGCGGTTACCCGCCAACTATGCGCCAAACGCGACCGTGGGCGTCCGTCGGTTCAAAGCCCACTGGACCAAGCGGCAACGGTTGACGATAAGCGTCGAGAGCGTTACTGGTTTACGCGGAACATCCCGCACGTCGACCGGCGGAAACTCGCAATCGACCTGAACCGACGAATCATCTCGCCGATCTTCAAGATCGGCCTGTTCGGCCTGCCCGTCCCGATCCTGGCCCAATTCGTTGCCAAGGAGCGGAACACCGACATCCTCGATGCCGTCCCCTGG
>NZ_BONE01000154.1 GCF_016862555.1 Asanoa siamensis
CCGCGTCGACGGCGGCACACCGCCACCCGGCACATGCGACCTCCCGTCCACGTACCGCTGGAGTTCGACAGGCGTGCTGGCGACCCCGAAGGCAGGGTGGGTCTCCCTCAAGGACTTCACCTACGCTCCGTACAACGGCCGGCATCTCGTCTATGCCACGACGCACGACACCGGGACCCGATGGGGCTCGATGAACTTCGGCCTCTTCACCAACTGGTCCGACATGGCCACGGCCAGCCAGAACACGATGTCCTTCTCGACCGTCGCGCCTTCGCTCTTCTACTTCGCGCCGCGGAACATCTGGGTGCTCGCCTACCAGTGGGGCGCGACCGCCTTCTCGTACCGGACGTCGAGCGACCCGACCAACGCCAACGGATGGTCGGCACAGCAGGTGCTCTTCTCGGGCAGCATCACCGGCTCCAACACCGGTCCCATCGACCAGGCGCTCATCGGTGACGGCACCAACATGTACCTGTTCTTCGCCGGCGACAACGGCAAGATCTACCGCGCCAGCATGCCCATCGGCAACTTCCCGGGCAGCTTCGGCACGACGTACACGACCATCATGAGCGACACCAGCAACAACCTCTTCGAAGCGGTCCAGGTCTACAAGCTCCAAGGCCAGAGCCGGTACCTGATGCTCGTCGAGGCCATCGGTGCACAGGGCCGCTATTTCCGCTCCTTCACCGCCACCAGCCTCGGCGGCACCTGGACGCCGCAGGCCGCCACCGAGAGCAACCCCTTCGCCGGCAAAGCCAACAGCGGCGCCACCTGGACCAACGACATCAGCCATGGCGAGCTGCTCCGGGGCAACGCCGACCAGACCATGACCATCGACCCCTGCAACCTCCAGTTGCTCTACCAGGGACGCTCGCCGAGTTCCGGCGGCGACTACGGTCTCCTGCCGTACCGGCCGGGCCTGCTGACGCTACAACGCTAGAAACGTGATCGGCGGGCTCGGCATTATGCCGAGCCCGCCCAGCGGTGTACCGATGTCGTCGCGCCTCGCGCTGTCCATCATGGAAGGGCTCGCAATGACTGACTCACCCGGGCTGCCGATCCGTCGTCGGCTGCTCCTCGGCGGCGGAGCCGGAGCCCTCGGATCCGCGGCAATCCCCTCGGCGGGCGAGGCCACCAGCCCTCGCGCACCTCAGGTGGGCGCAGCAGCCCCCGACATGTTCGACGCGGCGTGGGCCGATCCACCCAACGGATACCCCGAGTGGAACAACAACATCGGTATCTTCCAGGTCAACGCCCAGCCGCCGCACGCGACCCTCATGCCGTACGGCGACCCGCAGCAGGCGCTCAACGCCGATCGCACGAACTCGCCCTTCCGGCTGAGCCTGGACGGCACCTGGCGGTTCCAGCACGTCACGCGGCCGGCCGACCGCGACCCCAACTTCCACCGCACCGACGTCGACGACAGCGGCTGGCGGACCATTCCGGTGCCGGCCAACTGGCAGCAGCACGGCTACGACTTCCCGATCTACACGAACATCGCGTACCCGTGGTGGGGGCCAAGCGGCCACGACGAGGCCAGGACGCCGCCCTTCGTGCCGACCCAGTTCAACCCCGTCGGGCAGTACCGCCGGACGTTCCAGGTGCCGTCCGGCTGGCAGGGCAGGCGGATCCACATCCACTTCGAGGGTGTCAAGGCCGCCTTCTACCTCTGGATCAACGGAACCCGCGTCGGATACCGGGAGGGTTCTTACACGCCGGCCGAGTTCGACCTCACGGGCCACCTCGTAGCGGGCGCCAACCTGATCGCGGTCGAGGTTTTTCGTTTCCCGGACGGGGACTGGCTGGAGGACCAGGACATGATCCGGCTCTCGGGGATCTTCCGCTCGGTCTATCTCTACTCCTTACCGACGGTGCACCTGCGCGATTTCAAGATCGAAACCCCGTTGCGCGACAACTTCACCAACGCCGATCTGGTGGTCGCCGGCAGCCTTCGCAACAGCGGCGTCCAAGCGTCGGGTACCTACACGGTCGAAACACAGCTCTACGACCAGAACCGCCAGCCGATCTGGGCCGACCCGCTGCGAACCTCGATCGCCATCGGCTCGGTGGCCGCCGGGCAGGACGCGACCGGCCGGGGTACGAAGGCCGTCACCGGCCCACGGCTCTGGTCAGCCGAGTCCCCGAACCTCTACACCGCCGTTCTCCAACTGCGCGACCCGTCCGGCGCCGTCACCCAGACCGTGTCGACCCGGGTCGGTTTCCGGGACTTCGCGGTCTGTGAAGGCCTGATCCGCGTCAACGGCAAACCGGTCTCGCTGCGCGGTGTCAACCGGCACGAGATGGATACGGATCGCGGCGCGGCACTGACCCGGGCGGACCTGGTTCGCGACATCACGGTGCTGAAGCGGCTCAACATCAACGCCGTCCGGACCGCGCACTACCCGAACAACCCGACCTTCTACGAGCTCGCCGACGAGTACGGCCTGTATGTCATGGACGAGGCCAACCTCGAGACGCACGGCGTCCTGGCCAGCTATCCGGCGTCCAGGACAGATTGGACCGCGCCGGTCATCGACCGGGCGAGCGCCATGGTGCACCGGGACAAGAACCATCCGTCGGTGGTCATCTGGTCGCTCGGCAACGAGGCCGGCGGCGGCACCAACTTCGTCGCCATGCGCAACTGGATTCGAGCGGCCGACCCGACGCGGATCATCCAGTACCAAGGGGACAACCGACCTGAGGTCAGCGACCTGCGGGTCGAGGGATACGAGTCCCTCGCCCGCACCGAGCAGCGCGCCCGCGACGCGGACTCCCGGCCGTACGTGTCGCACGAGTACGCCCACTCGATGGGCAACTCGACTGGCAACCTCAAGGAATACTGGGACATCTACCGGCGTTACCCGATCCTCCAGGGTGGATTCATCTGGGACTTCGCGGACGAAGCCCTGCGGCGGCCGATCCCGTCCGGCGGCGGTGCTACGTACCTCTCCTACGGCGGCGACTGGGGTGACCGTCCGGACTTCGCGGGCAACTTCTGCGGCAATGGCATCGTCGACGCCGACCGGCGGGCCACCGGCAAGGCGGTCGAGGTCAAGCAGGTCTACCAGGCGGTCAACGTTTCGGCCGGCGCCGACATCATCGGCGGCACCGTCCGGATCACCAACGAATACCTGTTCACCAACGTGAACGCGTTCGAGGGCCGCTGGTCGCTGGTGGCCGACGGCCAGGTGATCCAGAGCGGCTCGCTGACCACCCAGCAGCTCGACGTGGCCCCGCTGTCGTCGAAGACGGTCCAGGTGCCGATCCAGCGCCCGGCCGTGCTCGCGCCGGGAGCCGAGCACTTCCTGCAGCTCTCGTTCCGCCTCCGGACCGCGACCCTGTGGGCCGAGGCCGGGTTCGAGGTAGCCAAGCAACAGCTCCCGGTCAACTTCGGCAGCCCGCCGGTCCAGCCGGTGCCGGTGACCAGCGTGCCGACGGTGACCCTGTCGGAAACAGCCAGCGGCGTCACCATCGCCGGCACCGGCTTCACCGTCACCATCAGCAAGGCGACCGGGGCGATCAGCTCGTACGACGCGATGGGTCTGCGGCTGGTCAACTCCGGCCCGACGCCGAACTTCTGGCGAGCGCCGAACGACAACGACCGCGGCAACGGGCACCCGACTCGCAACGCCACCTGGCGCCTGGCCGGTGCCAACCGTACGGTGACCGGCGTCGTCGTCACCCGGCTCTCCGACCGCGCGATCCGGATAACCGTCAACGCCAACCTACCGACGAGCACCCTGTCGACATACACCACGACGTACACGGTCTTCGGCAACGGCCAGATCAAAGTCGAGAACACGCTGCGGCCCGGATCGTCGAGCCTGCCCTACATCCCCGAGGTAGGCACGATCCTGACGCTGTCCCTCGCCCTGGACCAGTTGCGGTACTACGGACGCGGCCCCCACGAGAACCACTGGGACCGGCGCACGGGCTCCGACGTCGCCATCCACCAGTCCACCGTCGCCGCACAGTGGACCAGCTACCTGCGCCCGCAGGAGAACGGCAACAAGACCGATGTGCGTTGGGTGGCGCTCACCAACAGCAGCGGCCGCGGCCTGCTGGTGACCGGCGAGCCGCTGCTGGAGGTGAACGCCTCCCGCTTCACCCCGGAGGATCTGTCCGGCAACGTCCGCCATGAATACCAGCTGACGCCGCGACAGGAGATCGTGCTGCGGGTCAACCACAAACAGATGGGCGTCGGCGGCAACGACAGCTGGGGGGCGCACACCATCGACGCCTACAAGCTGTTCCCCGACCGAACCTACAGCTACACGTACCGGCTGCGGCCCCTGCCCGATGTGGCCCAGGCGATGGCCTTGTCGCGACAGCCGGTGGGTGATGCCGCCGGCACCGGCCCCGTGCAGCCCGGCGCGTACTACCGGCTTGTGGCCCAACACAGCGGAAAGGCCGGCGACATCAACGCGAACTCGACCGCGGCCGGCGCCGCGTTGATCCAATGGCCGGTGGGCAGCGGCCTCAACCAGCAGTTCGACTTCATCGAGTCCGACGCCGGCCACTACCGGGTCCGCGCCCGGCACAGCGGTCTGGTGCTCCAGGTCGCCAGCAACAGCAACGGTACCGACATCACCCAACAGCCCGACACCAACGCAGCGAACCAGCAGTGGCGGTTGGTGGAGCACGGCGGCACTATCGTGAGCCTGGTCAACCGGCAGAGCGGTCTGGCCATGGACGTGTACGCGGGCTCCACCGCCGACGGAGCCCGCATCGCCCAGTGGACGTACTCGGGCAACGCCAACCAGCGTTTCCAGTTGCAACGCCTTTGATACCGAGGTTAAGACGGGCGGCTCGCCGGATATCGGCGGGCCGCCCGCTGGCGGTGCGGAACCTCCGCGGGGTCGCTCGGAGCCCGGGCGACCCCGCGGACGCGGGTGGTCAGACGGCCGTGATCGTCCACAGCAGGTTGGTGCTGCCGTCCGGAGGCCACTGCTTGACGATCGATCCGGACGCCACCTGCCCCCCGCCGTCGAGCGCGAGGCCGGTCGTCCGGTTGGCGATCCGGTAACGGCGGTTGCCCTGGTCGGTGATCAGCCATTGCTGGTTGCTGCCGCCGTTCCAGAGCGCCTGTTGCGCCGGCGCGCCGGAGGTGGTCTGGCCGAACCCGTCGACGACCATTCCGTTGGTGCGGTTCACGATCCGGTGGTAGCCGGTACCCAGGTCGACGATCTGCCACTGGAGGTTGGTGCTGCTGTCCGGGCTCCATTGCTTCAGGGTGGAGCCGGACGCCACCGTGCCACCGCTGTCGACGGCCAGGCCGTTGGTGACGTTCGTTATCCGCTGGTAGGTCGCCGGGTTGAAGCCGACCCGCAGAGAGGCGATGGCATCGTTGTTGCCGGTGTTGCGCAGGTCGGCGTTGTCGGCGGTGAAGGTCCAGCTCGTGCCGGTGAAGTTGTCGTCGGCGTAGCCCACGACGCGATGTCCGGCGGTGACGCGCACCGACGAGATGGTTCGCAGTCCGATCCCCGCCGACTGCAACTGCGCCGCCGGGTAGTTGCCGACGGGCAGCCCGGTGCCGGTCTGGAAACCCGTGTTGACGTAGACGCCGGCCGCCGACGGGATCGTGGGGCCGCCCCCGAGCGCCGGAATCGACCCGTTGAAGGTCAGCTTCACGACGTACGCCGAGGCGCTGAACGGGGCGTTGGAGGACGACATGGTGATCCGCAGGCCGGACGTGTCCTGACTGCGGTTGGGCAGGTTTACGTAGGTGCCGGCGGTGGATCCGAGCAGTTGCACGCCGGCCAGCGAGCTCAGGTTGATCCGGTTCGACGACAGCGTGGTGATGTTGACCGATCCACCGGGCCAGCCCAGGATCGTGGCGTACAGGATCCGGCCGTCCTTGCTGCGGGTGAACCTGACGTCCTGCGGGGTGCCGACGGCCGGAGCGACGAAGGATCCACCACCCATCCGCGTGGGTCCCTCGCCGTAGACGCTCCAGGCCCTCGTGGCGTAGATGGACTCGCCGAAACGTCGGAGGTAGTCGCCGATGCCGAGCAGGATGGTGCGCTGCCCGGATGGGATGGTGCCGTCAGCCATGGGTGCGATGTTGAGAACCATGTTGCCGTTCTTGCTGACCCGGTCGATCAGCGAGTGGAGCATCTGGGGCAGCGAGTAGTAGCCGATGCCCACGGTGTAGCACCAACTCGAGCTGCTGATGCTGTCGTCGGTGAGCCAGTAGGGGGTGCGCAGGTCGGCGGGTCCGCCGCGTTCGTAGTCGAAGACGGCGCCGCCGCGCTCGAGGCCGTCCTTGTAGGTCGCCACCACTTCCTTGTCCCACGCGACGGCGCGGTTGTAGTAGTAGGCGAGGAACCGCAGCCGGTGTGCTTCGCTCACCCGGGGTAGGTCGAAGTCCTGCCAGATGATGTCGGGCTGGGCCTGGTCGATGACCTCTTTGAGCTTGTCGTACCAGAGTTGCTGTGATGCGGTCGTGCCGAGTTGGCCATAGAGCTTGCGGAGACTGGCGTCGGACTGCTGCGGCGCCCACTGGTAGAAGCCGGTGAAGTTGAAGGCATGGTGCATCGCGACGAGCACCTTCAGCCCGCGGGCCCGGATCGCGTTGGTGTGCAGGCGAAGCAGGTCGAGCCGGGGGCCGCGGGCCACCGAGTTCCACTCGTTGACGCTGCTGTTCCACATGGAGAAGCCGTCATGGTGCTCCGCGACGGGACCGGCGAAGCGCGCGCCGGCGTCGACGAAGAGCTGCGCCCACTCGTCGGGGTCGAAGTTGCCACCGGCCGACCGCAGCCGGGGCGCGAACTGCACGAACCGTCCGGAACGATCGTTGGCACCGTTGATGAAGTTGTGGTGCGGCCAGGTGGACGGGTCGCCATAGGTGTTGCGGTGGTGGTTGTTCTCGCCCGAGCCGGCGATGTACATGTTCCGCGGGTACCACTCGTTGGCGAAGGCGGGGACGCTGAAGACTCCCCAGTGGTAATAGACACCGAACTTGGCGTCCTGGAACCATTCCGCGGCGGCCAGGTGCTGGCCGACCGAGTCCCACGTCTCGGCGTAACTGGTCGGTCCGGGAATGGCGGCCTGGGCCGGGATGGCCCGGATGAGGCCGCCGCCGGCCGCGGCGAGGCCGCCGGCGCTGAGCGCGGCCAGCATCGACCGGCGGCTGAATGCGGGACGGGTCATGGGAGTGGCTCCAGTCCTGTCGGCAGCGGGACGGGGGTCACTGGAACTGGGTGAAGAAGGCCCAGGTCTCGCGGGGCAGCCACGTGCGAGATCCGCTGTCGCCGGTCGCCCCGTCCTGTGGCGCGGCGATGTGACCCTCGTCGAACGGTGCCCACACGACGGAGTAGCCCGCCCGGCAGCCGGAGTAGGTGGTTGTCCGGTGGGTCAGGCTGCCCTGCGTGGGCTCCGGCGCGTTCTGTGGTGTGCAGCCGTTGTTGGTCACGAACCTGTCGCGCAGGGAGCGCCCGGTGGCGATGTTGTCGCGGATGCCGTGCGCCGCGAAGTAGGCGATGGGCTGCGTGCCGCCGGCGCAGCCGCTGATCTGGCCCGGGGCACCGTAGGCCGCGACCGCGCGGAAGGTCGTCGCGCGGGCGCACGCCAGCGCATAGCTCATCGATCCGCCGTAGCTGAACCCGAGGGCGAACCGCTGGCGGGTGTTGACGCAGAGCCCTCCCTCGATCTGCCGCAGCATGTCGTCGACGAAGGTGACGTCTTCGCCGCCGGAGTTGGCCCAACCGTTGCTGATGCCCTGCGGCGCCACGAAGATCGTGCTGTTGTTCGACAGTGGCAACAGACCGTAGTAGGCCCACACGTCACGCTGCACGGTCTGCCCGGTCGAGACATCCGTCGCGGTGCCGCCCCACCAGTGGAAGCCGAACACCAGCCGGTACGGGTTGGCGTTGTTGTAGTTCGTCGGCACCCGCAGGATGAAGTTGCGGCTCTTGCCTGAGCTCTGGATGGTGTGAGTGCCGCTGGCGAGCGTCGGATTGCGGCCACAACCAGCACTGGCGTTGCCGGGGGTGGTGCCGACCTCG
>NZ_BONE01000155.1 GCF_016862555.1 Asanoa siamensis
TACGAAACAGAACCTACGGAATATCCGGACCGGTATGCAGGCGTCCGTCCAGATACGGCCACCCGTAGGGGAGACAGCCCTGCATGCCGAGGGTCTGCTGCTGCATGACCGGCGCGGCCGCACCCGGCGCCGGGCAGGCCGCGTGTCCGTGACCGAGCTGGTGGCCGACCTCGTGGTTGATCGCGTAGGCGCGGTACTCGGCGAGCGGCGCCTCGAACTCCGGCACGGCGCTGACCCAGCGGTCCGCGTTGATGATCACCTGGCCGCCGAGCTGGCAGGACGTGTAGCCGTCGGTGTCGAGGCCACCCTCCGCGCACATCCGCTCCGAGGTGGCCGCGCTGGCGAGGTAGACGGTGAAGTCGGCCGGCTCGTCCTCGCTGACGCGGCGCAGCTTCAGCTCACCGTCCGCGATCCAGCTCCGCGGGTCGCCGAGGACGGTGTCGACCGTCTTCGTGAAGTCGGCCAGCCGCAGGCCGATGCCCTTCTCGACCGCGACGTGGAAGCGCAGGAGGGTGGCGCCGCGGCCGAGGTAGCGACCGTCGGTCTTGGTCGTGCTGAAGACACCCTGCCCTTCGTGCGGCGGGCTGGGCGCCTCGGTCGGCAGCGGCGTCAGCGCCTGGAAGGACTGGATCGACGAGGGTACGGGCGACGGTGCGCTCGAGTCGGTGACCGGTTGGCCGGTCGGCGTGCGCCGGGCGTGGTCGACGGCCATCAACAGGGCCGCGATGGTGATCAGCGCGAGGCCGACCGCCAGCATGAGGCGGGTCCGATCGGGTCGCGGGGTGTCGGTGGGCGGGTCCTGGCCTGGAAACGGCAACGCCATGAGCAGAGAGGATGCCAGGTCATTCTGGACATTTCCCGCTTATCGCCTCAGAGTGGCGGTCCGGTGTTGAGCTTTCCGTTCACGTACGGGAAGGGATTCGCCTTGCAGCCGTTGAGGAACAGGGTCTGCTGCATCATCACGGGCGCCGGCTTGCCCTTGCCCGGGCAGCGCACGTGCGAGTTGCCGAGCTCGTGCCCGGTCTCGTGGTTGGCGACGTACGTGCGGTAGACCGAGAGCGGGATCTTGGCATCGACGAAGTGGTCGACCGAGAGGTTCCAGCGGTCCAGGTTGATGATCACTTTGCCGACGGCCCGGCACGACGTGAACGGCTTTCCGCCCACGTTGGTGTTGGTGCCGCCGCGGGCGCACATGTCGTGGGAGGTGCCGGCGGTCGCGAGGTAGACGGTGAAGCTGTAGGGCTCGCCCTCGGCGACGCGCTGCAGCCGCACCTTGCCGCCGGCCGGCCAGCTGTTCGGGTCGCTCAGCGCCGCGTCGACCTGGTCGCCGAACGTCTCGACGTCCTCCTTGGAGCCGTCCTCCACCGCGATCCGGTAGCGCCGCAGCGTGCCCGACTTCCCGGCGACCTTGCCGGTGGTCTGCCCGTAGCTGAACGTGTTCTCCCCGCGCGCCGGCGGCTTGGTCTTCAGCCGGTAGACCGGCGGCTCGGGCGCCTTCGTGGTCGGCTCGGCGGTCGGTTCCGTGGACTGCTCGACGCTGGTCGTGGGTGCGGCCGACGCCGGCGCCGGCTGGCCCTGATCACCCGGGCGCAACCCGAACGCCATGAGACCGGCCCCGGCTACGAGCGACAGAGCGGCTACGGTGAGTGCGCGGGCCGGGCCGCGACTGCGGCGCGACCGCCGGCCGTCACGGGCCGATCGGCCGCGAGGTGGGGGCTGCCTCGCGTTGATCATGCTGCGCCCACCCTGCCACACCAGGGCGAATGCGTGTGTCCCGGGTCAACGTGAAGCGTGCTCGTATTCGTCGAGGAGGGCCGCCACGCCGCGGGCGACGATCCGCGGCACCTCCATCTGCGCGACGTGGCCGACGCCGTCGAGGATCAGCAGGCGGCTGTCGGGGATGGCCCGGGCGACCGTCGGCGGCACCCGGACGTCGACGAGCCGGTCCTGCCTGCCACCGACGACCAGCGTGGGCGCGGTGATCTGGCCGGCGATTTTCCACATGGAGTTGGCGCCGGGCAGATAGGCGCGCAGGAAGCTGCTCACCAGGCCACGCAGCGTGCGGACGTACGCGTCGGCGTAGTGCGCTTTCTCGTACCTCACCATGATCTCTTCGATCGCCTCCTTGCGGCGCTGCTCGCTGACGCGGGTCACGTCGTTGAAGCAGGCGGCGATGACCTGCTCGGCCATCTCCTCGGGGGCGTAGCGGGCCATCATCCAGGCGGCCAGCCGGTCGGCGCGGGGCAGCGCGAGCAGCGGGACCACCGGGCCCTGCAGCGAGCGGCGCGGGTCGAGGAACGGCATGGCCGGCGAGATCAGGGTGAGCGTGCGGACCAGGTCGGGGCGCAGGCCGGCGACCCGCACGACGACCGCGCCGCCGAGCGAGTTGCCGAACAGGTGCACCGGGCCGCGGTCGCTGACCTCGATGTAGCGGATCATCCGGTCGGCGAACGCCTTGAGCGTGTAGTGCCTGGCCGGGTCGCTGCGCCCGAAGCCCGGCAGGTCGACCGCCTGGCCGTCGAGGCGGTCGGCGAGCAGGTCGGAGAGGTCGGTCCAGTTCTGCGAGGAGCCGCCGAGACCGTGCACGTAGAGCGCCGGCTGCGCGTCAGGGCGGGTGGCGGGGGTGTCGCGCACGAACAGTTGCTCGCCGTCGATGACGGCCATCCGACCGGGCCACGGCGGCGGCATCCGGTCCGGCCCGAAGGCCTCGTCGGCGCCGAGCAAAGCGCGCTTCATGAATTTATTGTGCCCGGAAGGGGCGAAGATTCACTCGGAGAGCAGCGCTTCCAAACGACGATTTACGGCGGCTAGCGTGGCACGGACGACAGCTTGGCGCGGATCACCCGAAACGAGGGCAGAACCGGCAAGTTGCTCAACCCACCCGCCGCAGACGAGCAAGACGACGACGACGGCGACCTCACAGTTGCCGAAGGGTACGACCGCGGCGTGCTCGACGAAGCACCGCCCACGCTCGTCGGCCCGACTGGCGTTGCGGAGCAGTTCGTCGATGGCCGAGGCGGCGGAGACCGCGCACAGCCGCAGCACGTAGCCGTCGACGGCAGGCCCGGTGGCCAGCCCGTTGGCGACCTGCTTGCCGGCGGCGAGCCGGGTCTCGACGGTGGCGTCGAGCCCGAACGTACTGACCTGGACGTGATCGATCACGACCCGCGGACCGGGGTTGTCGCCGGGGTTGAGGGGGCGCGAGGGCGCGGACTCGGTGGTGGTGATCTGCCCACCGGAGTACGCGGTCGCGGCCGCCATCACCGGATGCCCGCCCAGGCTGCCGATGACGCCGGCGGCACTGCCCGGCTCGGGGAAGCCCGGCGGCGGCTGCGTTGGATCGGCCGCGGCCTGCCGCCCGGCGCGGCGGGTGCTGCCGTAGAGGTGGCCCCGCTCTGCGTCGTCGGCCGGCTCGAGCGGTTCGTCGGCCGGGCGCTCCCGGCCTGCCTCGTCTGAACGACGCTGGCCGACTGTTTCGTCGACCCGGCGCGGACCGGCCGTTTCGTCGACGCGGCGCTGGCCGGTCGCCCCGTCCACGCGACGCAACCCACCTGCTTCTCCGGCACGCTGGGTGGCCGCTTCGTCGGCTCGTTGCTGGCCAGCGGTTTCGTCGAGGCGGCGCAACCCGTCATCGGCACGACGCTGCCCGGCCAGATCGTCCACGCGACGCTGACCGGTCGATTCGTTCGACCGACGAAGCCCGACCGGGTCATCGCCAAGACGCTGGCCAGCCGCATCATCCACACGACCCTGGCCCGTCAACTCGTCCGACCGACGCAGCCCCACCGGTCCATCGCCAAGACGCTGGCCAGCCGCATCATCCACACGACCCTGGCCCGCCGTGTCGTCCGATTGACGCAGCCCTGCCGCTTCGTCGGCGCGACGCTGGGCGGTCATGTCATCGGCGCGACCGCCAGCAGCGGCTCCGTCCATCCGCGACTGGCCGGCCGCTTCATCCGCGCGACGCTGCGCAGCCAGGTCGCCCACGCGGCCCGCGGCCGCCGTTCCGTCCACGCGACGCTGGCCCGCCGTCTCATCCGCGCGACGCTGGTCAGTCGCGTCGCCCACGCGGCCCGAAGCCGCCGGCCCGTCGATGCGGCGTTGGTTCGCCGTTTCGTCCGCGCGGCGCTGGCCCGCCGCCTCGTCGACGCGACGCTGGGCGGCCGCTTCGTCCGCGCGACGTTGAGTGGTCGCTTCGTCCGCGCGGCGTTGAGCGGCCGCTTCGTCGGCGCGGCGTTGGGCGGTCGCGCGGTCGGCCAGGTCTCGGGTGTCCACGCCGGACTGGGCGCCGACCTGGGCGCGGCCGCGGTGTGCGGGCGGTGCCTGCGGGTCGGACTGCGGCTCGAAGCCCGGCGGCGGGGCCGCTGCCTGGGCCGGCCAGGCGTCCGCCGGCCGCGCGGGCGTGGCTTCCGCGGGCCTGGCCGGTGCGGCGTCGGGTCGGGCGGGTGCGGCATCGGCGGCGCGCGCGTCGCCCGGGCGGCGGGTGGGTTCGGCCGGTGGCGGTGGCACGTACCCGCCGCTGCGGCCGAAGCCGGTCGCCGGGGTGTCGCCACCCAGCGGCGGGGAGTCCATGGGCGTCATGCCGGGCAGGTTCTGCGGCGCGGCGGCCAGACCCATCCGCTCTTGGAGCAGGCGGGCGACGTGCCGACTCACCTCGGCCGGGTCGGCGCCGTCGGCGAGGTCGAGGCGCAGGCTGTGCGCGCCGGCCTCGGTGAGGCGCAGCTTGGCGTCCTTGACGCCGGAGACACCGCGTACGGCGGCGATGATCGCCTTGACGTCGAACCCGTCAGGCCGCGTCTCCTCGGCGGCGGGCAGATCAGGCCGGCGCAGGTGCGTAGCGATCCGCGCGAGCTGCGGCGGGTCGGCCGGTGCGTCGGAGGGCGGCTCGGGGACGGTGGGTACGTCCGGCTCCGCCGGCACCCGCTGCGGCAGACCCGACAGCTCGTCGATCATGTCGTCCACGACGGACCGCGCATCGGCACGCGGGCGCCCCACGCCGAGTCCGGACGCGGGCCGCCCACCGAACGCACGATCCCCGCCGGGCAGCCCGGCAGCGCGCTCCTCAGCGCCGGCCCCAGCACCGGTGGCTTCGGTCGGCTGGTCGATCGGGTCGCCGTTGCTACTGGCCAGCCGCAACGGCGGCCGCACCACCGGCGCCTGCGAGTCCGGCCGCGCCTCGGGCACACCAGCCCGCCGCCCGGTCAGGTCGGTAGGACGCCCCGCGCCTCCCGACTCACCCGCGAAAGTCCCATCGCCGCCGGGAAAGGCCCGCTCGGCAGGTCCCCCCGGAAAGCCTCGCTGCTCAGCATCCGGCGCCACCGGCTGGCCACCATCCGCGAACCCACCGTCCGGCGTGGAGGGCTGACCACCACCCGGGAAGCCGCGCGACCCACCGTCCGACGCGGAAGCCTGGCCACCACCCGGGAAGGCACGTGACCCACCGTCCGACGCAGAAGACTGACCCGGGAAGGTGCGCGTCCCGCCGTCGGGCGAGGGCTGACCACCACCCGGGAAGGTGCGCGAGCCGACGTCTGACGCCGAAGGCTGCCCGCCGCCCGCGAAGCCAGACGAGCCAACGTCCGACGCGGAAGGCTGGGCGCCAGCCGGAAAACCGCTCGACCCAGGCTGCGGCGCAGGAGGCTGCGCACCGCCGGCGAAGCCGGATGGGCCGCCGTCCGGCGCCGGAGGCTGGAGACCGCCCGGACCAGGCGCGGAAGGCTGACTAGCGCTCGGGAAGGCAGGCGGCTCCGTGGCGGGTGCGACACCACCCGGGAAGGCAGCGGCGCGTGGGTCGGCCGGCTCACCGCCGGGGAAGGCTCGCGTCAGGCTGCTCGGTGTGACCTGCGGGCCGGTCGGGTCGCTGCTCGGAAAGCTCCGACTCAACCCCGCCGAGCGCCGGTCGACGACCGGGAAGCTGCCCGAGGCCGTGCGCTCGCCGTCGGGACGCCGCGGGCCCGGGGTGGATGGCCCACCAGCCGGGCCCGGCTGGTGCGGAGGAGCCACCGCCGGAAAACCACCGGACGGAGTCCGCGAGCCGTCCGGGCCAGCAGGCGGGAATCCCGCCGCGCCACGCTCGGCCCAGCCAGGCTGCGCCGGCGGCTCGGCAGACTCGCGGTGGGGCGCCACCGTGTGGTGGCTGCCCGTGGTGAACCGGGCCTCGTCACCCGACGGCCCGCTCCCACCACGGATATAGCCGGGCAGGGTGTTGCGCGCCCCCGGCTGGCTCTCACGGCGACTCGGCAGCGCGTCGTCGACCGGGGCGGGCGGATTCGTCGGCCGGGGCGCCGGCACCGAGAGGCGACCGGTCGGTGGTGCGGGTGACCACGGCCACTCCGGCGCCCAGTCGGGACGGTGCCCGGCGGGCCGGGCCTGGTCGGCCGGATAGGGGTCGGCCTCGGTCGGCGTGCCGGGCGGCGCGTGCTCGGTCGGCGCACCGGCGGCAACGGAACCGATCGGTGGAAAGCCCTCGCCGGTCGGTGGGTCCTCGGTGCGCGGCCGGAACCGGACCGGAGGAGGCGGCGGCGGCGCGGCCTCGGGGAAACGCGGCGCCGGCGAGAACGGCGCCGCGAACGGCCCCGCAGGGGCCTCCGGGGCCGGTGGGGCGCCAGCGCCCTCGGGAGCCCAGCCGGGCGCCCACGGCGACGGCGGCTCGGGCAACGGCTCGTCGGCGACCGGCTGGGGCGCCGACCCCCAGCCGCCGGGCGACACCGGTGCGGACCGCGGCCACGGCGGAGCGGCGGGCGGTGCCTCGTCGCCGGTGGCGTGCGCGGCGTCCTCCAGGTCACCCTCGTAGGGGTAGGGCGGCGCGCTGGCGGAGTGCACCTCGGCGGACCCGTTGACGTGCTGGCGCGGCTGGCGCGCACCGGGGACGATTGGGCTCAGAAGATTGGCATAACGGGAGCGCTGCCAAGCCGAGCGCGTGCCGGGGTCGCGGTCACGGTCGGCCCAGGCGTCGCCGTCGCGAGGGGCCGGCGGGTTGCCGCCGCCACCGCCCGCCGCGTCGCCGGGTTGACCTGTTTCATCCACCGTGCACTCCTCGGTCGCCATCGCTGAGGCTACCGTGTGGGCACGGTCGCGATAAGTTGCAATCGCGGTCCAATTCGGCGACCGATGCGATAGGCACCGATCGGATGCGGTTCGGTCCGTCGATGCGATCCGGGATTTCGGAGGTAACCATGGTGGCGGCTTCGGGCGATGCCCAGCCGGACGGACGGCCGACCCGGCTGCCCCGGTCTGCGCGCCGCAAGCAGCTGCTCGCGGCGGCCCAGGAGGTGTTCGTCGCACAGGGCTACCACGCGGCGGCGATGGACGACATCGCCGAGCGGGCCGGTGTCTCCAAGCCCGTGCTCTACCAGCACTTCCCCGGCAAGCTCGAGCTCTACCTGGCGCTGCTCGACAAGCACTGCGACGCCATCGTCGCCAACGTGCAGGCCGCCATGGAGGCGACCAACGACAACAAGGAACGCGTACGCGGTGCGGTCGAAGCGTATTTCGACTTCGTCGACCACGAGAGCGAGGCGTTCCGGCTGGTCTTCGAGTCCGACCTGCGCAACGAGCCGGCGGTCCGCGAGCGCGTCGAGCGGGTCGAGAAGGGCTGCATCGCGGC
>NZ_BONE01000156.1 GCF_016862555.1 Asanoa siamensis
GTCGCCTTTGATGGCTACCTCTACCGGGGGTGGGAGGGTCGGGAGGAGGCGGAGGTGGAGTTCGCACCACGGGGTCCAGTAGCGGAGTGGGCCCGGTTGGCGGGGGTCGCGGTCGATCGGGGCGTAGTCCTGCCACTTGTCGCTCCAGCGGCGGGTGTTGGGGAGGTTTGCCAGCCAGTCTGCGACCTTGTCCACGTCGGACTGGGCGAAGGCCAGGTCTGTTCTTCGGACCTTGATCGGGGTGCCGTGGAGGGCCGCGCCCAGCTGGCCGTCCAGGAGGAACGGGACCTCGGGCGGCAGGGTCTTTGTGACCGCTCGGGTCATCATCAGCTCGGCGGCCAGGTCGTCTTCGGTTTCGCCGCCTGCGTCGAGGGTGGCGTCCAGGTCGGCGTCGCGCGCTTCGACCGTTAGGCGTAGCTGCAGGTTGAGTGCGTCGAAGAGGCGGTCCAGCAGCGACGCTGTGGGGGAGACCTTGCCCTGCTCCAGGCGGGAGAGGTGCTGCTGGGTCGTGCCCGCTCTTCGGGCCAGCTGGGCCTGGGTCAGCGCGGCCTTCTCGCGCTCCAGGCGGAGCAGCGGGGCGATCGCGGTGGTCAGGCCGTAGCCCTCCGGGTCCATGACAAGGATGGTGAACCTGGGGTACGACAGGAACTACGCCGCGGCGAGGATCGTGGCTTTCGTGGGGATCGGGCCCACCGCGCCGTGGCCCTGGGTGGTCAGGGCGCCCGCTATCGCCGCGTGGTGCGCGGCCTCCGTCGGTGTCGCGCCGGCCGTGAGGCTTGCCATGAAGGCGCCGTCGAAGGCGTCGCCCGCGCCCGTGCTGTCCACCGGGGTGCAGGGGTGGGGTTTCACCTCCGTCACCGTGCCCTCGTGCCAGAGCAACGCCCCGTCGGCGCCGAGCTTGAGGACCACCGTGCGGGGGCCGCGGGTCGTGAACCAGTCGAGGACCGCGCGCGGATCGTCGGCGCCTGTGAGGAGGCGGCCTTCCTCTATGTTCGGGAAGGCCACGTCGGACAGTTCGATGCTGCGGGTGACCACCGCGCGGGCGCGTTCGAGGGGCCAGAGTTGGGGGCGGTAGTTCGGGTCGTAGCTGACCAGCGTGCCGGCCGCGCGGGCGACGGTCATCGCGTGGAATGCCGCGTCGCAGGCCGACAGGCTGATCGCCTGGGTGATGCCCGAGACGTGCAGCGCTCTTGCGGCGGCGATCGCCGGCTCCGGGACGTCGGCGACCGACAGGCGGCTGGCCGCCGAGTCGGCGCGATAGTAGGTGAAGACGCTGCGGGCCGGGTCTCGCGAGATGAAGTAGACGCCCGTGCGCTCGCCCTGCGCGCGGACCACGTGGGTCGTGTCGATGCCCTCCGCCTGCCAGAGGCGCAGGAAGGCGTCGCCGAACGGGTCGGCGCCGATTCTCGTCAGGTAGCCGGTGCGGGCTCCCGAGCGGGCGGCGGCCACGAGGAAGTTGGAGGTGTCGCCGCCGAAGCCGGTCGTGAACCGGTCGGCGCCGTCCAGGGCCGCGTGGCCGACGGCGCTGAACTCCAGCAGGGGTTCGCCGATCGCGATGATGTCCATCCCGAGTGAGATTATGCGAGGGACCTTTCACCCTCAATGCTCGAAGGAGCGCGAATGACGGCCCGAGAGCTGCTCGCGGTCAGCCCCGTGATCCCGGTCGTGGTGGTCGAGGCGCCGGCCGACGCGGTGCCGATGGCCGAGGCGCTGCTGCGCGGTGGTGTGGGGATCATCGAGATCACCCTGCGTACGCCGGACGCGTTGGCCGCCATCGCCGCGGTCGCGCGGATCCTGCCCGGGATGCGGGTGGGCGCCGGCACCGTGGTCACGCCGGACCAGGTCGAGGCGGCCCGCGCGGCCGGCGCGACGTTCCTGGTCAGCCCGGGCGCTACCGACGCGCTCGTGGAGGCGGCGCTGGCCAGCGGTCTCCCGTTCCTGCCGGGTGCCGGCACCGTGAGCGAGATGCTGGCCCTGCGCGAGCGCGGGCTCGACACGCTCAAGTTCTTCCCGGCCGTGCCGAGCGGTGGCCGGTCCTACCTGTCCGCGGTGGCCGGGCCGCTGCCGGACCTGGCGTTCTGCCCGACCGGTGGGATCACCGCCGAGACCGCCGCGGAATGGCTCGCGCTGCCGAACGTCGGCTGCGTCGGTGGGTCCTGGCTCACCCCTTCGGATGCCGTGCGGGCCGGCGACTGGAACCGGATCGAGGAGCTCGCGCGGGCGGCGACCGGCCTGCGCGGGTAAATCAGTCGCACGCATGGGGGAGAGTGGAAGCGTGCACGTCGGGATCCTCGGGCCGCTGGCCGTCACGGTCGACGCGCGGCCGGTCGAGGTCGGTGGCGCGCGGCTGCGCGCCCTGCTGACCCGGCTCGCCCTCGACGCCGGGCGGCCGGTCGGTGTCGAGGCGCTGGCCGACGCCGTCTGGGGCGACGCGCAACCCGTCGACCTGGCCAACGCTCTCCAGTCGCTGGTGTCACGCCTGCGGCGCACGGTGCCGGGGATTCCGGTGGTGCTGGGGCCGGGCGGCTACAAGCTCGACCTGCCGGCCGACGCCGTCGACGCCGAGCGGTTCAGCGTCCTCGCGCGGGACGGTCGGGACGCGCTGGGCGCCGGCGACCCCGAGAAGGCGGCCCGGCTGCTGCGGGACGCGCTCGTCCTCTGGCGTGGGCCGGCGCTGGCCGATCTGACCGGGTCCACCGACGCCGCGGCGCCCGTGGCCCGGCTCGAGGAGCTGCGGCTCGCCGCCCTCGAGGACCGCATCGACGCCGAGCTGCGGCTGGCCGGGCCGGCGCACCTGGTCGCCGAGCTCGACGAGCTGGCGGCCGCCCATCCGCTGCGCGAGCGGGTCTGGGCGCTGCGGCTGCGGGCGCTGGCCGCCGCCGGGCGGCCGGCGGAGGCGCTCGCGGCCTACGAGGAGTTCCGCCGGCGGCTCGCCGACGAGCTGGGCGCCGACCCGTCGACCGAGCTGCGCGACGCCCACCTGGCCGTGCTGCGCGGCGAGGCCAGGCCGCGGACCACCCGGGGCAACCTGCGGGCCGCCCTCACCAGCTTCGTGGGTCGCGACGACGAGCTCGACCAGGTCGACGGCCTGTTAACCGCGGGCCGGCTCGTCACCCTCGTCGGGCCGGGCGGTGCGGGCAAGACCAGGCTGGCCACGGTGGCCGCGACGCGGGTCGCCCAGCGGGGTGTCGACGCGTCCTGGATGGTCGAGCTGGCGCCGGTCACCGACCCCGCCGACGTGCCGCAGGCCGCGCTGGTCGCGATCGACGGCCGCGCCGCCGGCTTCACCGAGCACGGGCGCCGGCAACAGAACAAGGACACGTTGAGCCGGCTGGTCGAGGCGCTGTCCCAGCTCGACGCGCTGGTCGTGCTCGACAACTGCGAGCACGTCATCGACGCCGCCGCGCAGCTCGCGGACGAGCTGCTCGCCCAGTGTCCGCGGCTGCGCATCCTGGCCACGTCGCGCGAGCCGCTCGGCATCATCGGCGAGGCGCTCTGCCCGCTGCCGCCGTTGGGCACCCCCGACGCCGGGCTCGAGCTCGACGTGATCTCCGCGTACCCGTCGATCGAGCTCTTCCGTGACCGGGCCGCGGCCGTGCGGCCGGGGTTCGCGGTGACCGCCGACAACGTCGCCGACGTGGTGGAGATCTGCCGGCGGCTCGACGGGCTGCCGCTGGCGATCGAGCTGGCGGCGGCGCGGCTGCGCACCCTGTCGACCGCGCAGGTCGCGGCCCGGCTCGACGACAGGTTCCGGCTGCTCACGGGCGGCAGCCGCACCGCGCTGGAGCGGCACCGCACGCTGCGCGCGGTGGTCGCCTGGAGCTGGGAGCTGCTCACCGACGAGGAGCGGCAGCTCGCCGAGCGGCTCGCGGTCTTCCCGTCGACGATCACTGCCGAGAGCGCCGCCGGGGTGGCCGCGCCCGACGCGCCCCTGGACGCGGTCGCCGACAGCCTGGCCGGTCTCGTCGACAAGTCGCTGCTGCAGTTCGTCGGCGACGGCCGGTTCCGGATGTTGGAGACGATCCGCGAGTACGGGCTGGAACGGCTGATCGCGTCCGGCGAGGCACCGCGGCTGCGGGCGGCGCACGCGGCCTACTTCCTCGCCCGGGCGGAGATCATCGAGCCGCACCTGCGTACGCGGGAGCAGCTCGGCTGGCTCGCCGCGTTCGACGCCGACCGGGCCAACATGATCGGGGCGCTGCACTACGCGGCCGAGACCGACGACGCGGCGACCGCGATCCGGCTGGCGGCCGCGTTGACGATGCCGTTCACCATCCGCGGTGACCACGCGCAGGCGGTCGCGCTGCTCGGCCGGGCGCTGGAGGCGCGGGGGCCGGCACCGGCCGCGCACGTGGCCGTGGTGAACGCGCTCCACCTGCTCAACCAGCTCTTCGCCGGCGGCTTCCCGAGCGACGAGGCGATCGCGGAACTGCTGCTGCTCGTCCGCGCGGCCCCGCCGGGCGGGCACCCGTTCCTGCCCGTCATCGAGCCGATCATGACGCTGTTCACCGACGACACCCCCACCGGTCTGGCGGCGGTCGCCCGCGGCCTGGACGGTGCCGATCCGTTCACCCGCGGCCTTCTGCTCTCGCTCAGCGGCAGCATCAAGGAGAACGACGGTGACGCCGACGGCATGCTCGCCGACCTGCTGGCCGCGGCGGAGATCCAGCGCGAGCTGGGCGAGCGGTGGAGCCTCGGCATGACGCTCGGCTCGCTCTCCGACGCGCTGGCCAAGCGGGGCGACCTCGCCGGCGCGACGGCGGCCATGGAGGAGGCGACCCGGCTGGCCGGTGAGCTCAACGCCCGCGACGACGTCGGCTTCCAGCGGGTCTGGCTGGCCGGTCTGCGGGCGCAGGGCGGTGACGTCGAGTGGGCGCGGGCCGACCTCGAGAGCTTCCTGGCCGAGATGTCGCGGGAGGGCTTCGCCCACCGCACGGCCGCGTTCGTGGTGATGGTGCTGGGCGAGTTCGACCGCGCGGAGGGCAAGCTGGACAGCGCCCGCGAGCGCTACCGGCAGGCCGACGAGATGCAGCAGCGCGCGCCGTTGGTGGCTCCTCAGTTCCGCGGGATGCTGCGCGCCTTCGAGGCGCACCTGGCGATCGGCGAGGGGCGCTACGAGGCGGCTGCGGAGTTGGTCACCGAGGGCATCGCGTACGCGATGGGTGGCAAGGACATGCCGGTGATCGCGCTGGTCGGGCTCGCGACGGTGGCGTTGCGGGCCGTGCTCGGCGAGTCGGAGTCCGCGGCGGAGACGCTCGGCGCCAGCGACTCGCTGCGTGGCAGCCCGGACCTGTCCAACCACGACGCCGTCACGCTGGCGGCGACGCTGCGGGAGCGGCTGGGCGACGAGGCCTACGACGCCGCGTACGCCCGGGGGCGTGCCCTGAGCCGGGTCGACGCGCTCGCGCGCGTCGACCCGGCCCGGCACGGCTGATCGGCTCAGACCCGGCGGCGGTAGAAGCGGACCGCCAGCGGTGCGAAGACCACGATGATGCCCACCGACCAGAGCAGCGACTTCGTGACGGTGTCACCGACGGGGCCGCCGGTGAGCAGGGCCCGGGCGGCGTCCATCACGTCGGCGACCGGGTTGATCTTCACCCAGGCCTGCAGCCAGCCCGGCAGGGTGTCCGTCGGCACCATCATGTTGGTGCCGAACGTCAGCGGGAACAGCACCAGGAACGCCGTGCCCTGGACCGCGCCCGGCTCCCGCATGATCACGCCGAGCAGGACGAAGATCCAGGTGATCGCGGACGCGAAGAAGATGACCAGCAGGCAGGCGCCGATGGCCGAGAGCGGGTCGGTGGTGATCCGGAAGCCGATCGCGTAGCCGAAGCCGAGGAGCACCCCGATCGACACCACGAACCGCACCATGTCGCCCAGCACCGAGCCGATCAGTGGGGCCGACCGGGCGATCGGCAGGCTGCGGAACCGGTCGAAGACGCCCTTCTTGACGTCGGTGTTGAGGGAGAACCCGGTCGCGACCGACGCGAACAGCACCGACTGCACCATGATCGCGGGCAGCAGGAACTTGAGGTAGACGGTCTGCGAGCCGGCGATCGCGCCGCCCAGCAGGTAGACGAAGATGACCACGAACATCACCGGCTGCAGGGTGACGTCGAGCAGCTGCTCGGGTGTCCGGATCGTCTTGATCAGGCTGCGCCGGGCCAGCGCCAGGCTGTGCCGGGCGACCTGGAACGCGCGCGCCGGCGGCGGGCCGGACGGCGGGGTCGGGGTGATCGTGGGAACCCGTTCGATCGTCGTGGTCATGCCGCCACCTCCGCGGGCGCACCGGTCAGCGTGAAGAACACCTCGTCGAGGCTGGGCAGGCGCAGGGACAGCTCCATCACGGAGATCCCGGCCTCGTCGATCCGGCGTACGACGGTCGCGAAGGCCCGGTCGTCGTCGACCGGCACCGTGACGACGCCGCGGGCGGGCGACTCCGTCTCGCGGCCCGCGACGGCCGTGAGGATCGCGGCGACCTCGGGCAGCCGGGCGGGGTCGGTCGGCCGGGCCAGGATCGTCTGGCCGCCGGCGATCTGCTTGAGCTGTGCCGGCGTGCCGTGCGCGATCACCCTGCCGTGGTCGATCACGGAGATCTCGTCGGCGAGCGCGTCGGCCTCCTCCAGGTACTGCGTGGTGAGCAGCACCGTCGAGCCGTCACCGACCAGCGAGCGGACCACACCCCACATGTCCTCGCGCTTGGCCGGGTCGAGCCCCGTGGTCGGCTCGTCCAGGTAGATCACCGCCGGCCGGCCCACCAGGCTCGCGGCCAGGTCGAGCCGGCGCCGCATGCCACCGGAGTACGTCTTCGCCGGGCGGTTGGCCGCCTCGGTCAGGTCGAACCACTCCAGCAACTCGGCGGCCCGGGCCCGGGCGTCGCGGCGCCGCAGGTCGAGCAGCTCACCGATCAGCACCAGGTTCTGGGTGCCGGTCAGGTCCTCGTCCACCGACGCGTACTGCCCGGTCAGCCCGATCAGCCGCCGCACGTCCCCCGCGCTCCTGACCACGTCGTACCCGCCGACGGTGGCCCGGCCCTCGTCGGCCCGCAGCAGCGTCGCGAGGATGCGCACCGCGGTCGTCTTGCCGGCCCCGTTCGGACCGAGCACCCCCAGCACCGTGCCCTGCTCGGCGGCGAGGTCGATGCCGGCCAGGGCCGTGGTCTTACCGAACCGCTTGACCAGGCCTTCCGCCTGGAAAGCGAGGCTCATCGTGTTCCCCCTCGGTCGTCTTTCACGGCACCACCATGACCGGGCCCGCTGGCACGGCGCGCACACGGCGCTGGCACGGCCCCGCCAGCGCTGCCAGCGGCGTTTCGGTCGGCTTTCGGCCCCTGCTGGTCCCATGGATCTCGTGACGGAAGCACATGTGGAGTTGGAAGAGGTTCTGTTCGCTGTCAAACGCGTGATCGTGGGCCAGGACCGCCTGGTGGAGCGGCTGGTCGTGGCCCTGCTGGCCGACGGCCACTGCCTGCTGGAAGGCGTCCCGGGCGTCGCGAAGACCCTCGCGGCGCAGACCC
>NZ_BONE01000157.1 GCF_016862555.1 Asanoa siamensis
CGGCGGGTGCCGACACCGCCACAGCGCCGACAGCACCGACCACCAGCGCCATCGCGCCGGAGGCGAGGACACGGGGCAGCCATCGGAGCCTGCGCGATGGCGGCGCGGTCGATGGAGATCTACCAAAGGCAAACATGATCTCTCCTCAATCACCAAGAGCCGAACGTCTACCAGGAGGTGGGTCCGACCCGACGCGTCGCTGGGCGCCAGCGTCGGGACTGTCATCGATGGCGAGGCGTCCGCATTCCCGGCGGACGCCTGGTCCAAGGTCGACGAGAGCAGGTTGCCCGGGAAGCTGCGGCGTCGTCCTTGACCATCGACTGTGAGCGATAACATGCCGTTCGTCAAGTCGTAACGTCATGGTCACGTGAACCCCGAGGATCCCTGTGTCACGCTGAGTTCTGGCGATCGTCGGCACGGAACCACCCACCGAACGGCATCGACCGGGTTTGCCGTAGTTGCCTCTGTGTGTTGACGCTAACATCGACGTTTATGACGAATTTGGTCAACGGGATCGCGCGTCGACCGAGGCGGTGCCGCGCTGGTCGACGAGATCGGTTTCGATCAACTCAGCGGGGTCTGCTCGCCGACGACTCGGGATCAAGACCTCTCACCTACGCAGCGGCCTCGGCCCGCGCATCTGGCACGGGCCGAGGCCGTTGGGGTTTTACGATGACGAAGGAGTCAGAGGGTCAGGACCAGCGTCGAGATGCTGCGAGCAGCGACGTTCACGGCGACCTGGCCGCCGTTGACGCTGGTCGGCTGGCTGGTCGCGTTGCTGTTCTGCGAAGTGAGATAGTGCTCGGCGCGAGTGACGTTCTGCGGCGCTTGGACAATCGCGTTGTTGACCGCACTGGTGGACCGGTTGAGTATCACCAAGGTGATCTTTCCGCCTCCCTGGTACGCGGTGATCTCCAGCGGTGCGGCCTTGGTGCTCTTGGCCAGGCCGATCCGCTGGTATCCGGGGCGGACGTACTTGGCGTACTGGGAGAACGCGTACCCGCGCTTCAGGGGGGAACCCGCGGTGGTGCCGTACGCGGCGTCACCGTCACCGATGAAGGAGTAGTACCGCTTGCCGTACCACCAGACATAGGCGGCCCAGTTGGCCTCCATGGACCTGTGCACGGTGCGCATGATGTCGTCGAGCGTCTCGTTCCAGACCGCCTGGTTGCTGGGGTTGCCCCAGATGTTGGAGCCGCCACCGTCGGCGGCGTGGTAGTTCCACTCCGTCATCCATACCGGCTTGTTGTGCTGGGCGGCCAGGTTGTAGGCCTTGAGCCGGCCGGAGGCTTCGGTCCCGTACAGGTGGCCGCCGATGTAGCCGATGTTGTTGCGGGCGCACGCGTCGTTCAGTGTCGGATCGGTGTAGCCGTAGTTGAGGTTCACCGCTTCGGCGACCATCAGCCTGGTGTTCTGCACCTTCGCACCCTCGGCGCACGCGAAGTTCCTCAGCTCTGTGCCGCTCCAGTCCATCGAGTCGTAGTCGGGGTGCCAGTCCGGCTCGTTCTGCACCGAGGTGACGTCGACCGGCACGCCCTGCCCACGCATGTACTGGACGTAGCTGTTGAGGTGGTTGGCGTAGTCGTCGTAGTACTCGGGTCTGAGCTTGCCACCGTTGATCCGGCTGTTGTTCGTCTTCCACGCGGCCGGTCCCGTCCACGGCGACGCCAGGATCTTCACTCCCGATCCGTACGACTTCGCCGTCTTCAACGCGTTCACCTGCGTCGCCCACTCGCTGGATACCGGCGAGATGCCGGTCCGCACGATCGACAGACCGAGCTGGTTGGCGCCCAGCCCGACCAGTGTCTGGGTCTCGGCCGTCGACCAGGCACTACCCCAGACCGACACGGCCGCGCCGAACCCATCGACGGTCTGGTATCTGGTAGCACTGTTGACGGTGATGTCCGACTGCCCTTGAGGCGGCGGGTTGGACGGCGTGGCGGTCGGCGACGCGGTCGGTGTCGTGCCACCGGTGCAGGCCGTCCCGTTCAGGGCGAAGCTGGTCGGGGCCGGGTTGCCCCCGGTCCAGGAACCGTTGAAGCCGAACGAGGCAGTGCCGCTGGTCGCGATGGCGCCGTTGTGGCTGACGTTCCTCGCGGTGACCGCCGCACCGCTCTGGGTCAGATCGGTGTTCCAAGCCTGCGTGACGGTCTGGCCGGCGCTGAACGACCAGGTCAGGGTCCAACCGTTGATGGGGTCGCCGAGATTGGTGACGACGACGTTGGCGCCGAATCCGCCCTGCCACTGCGACGAGACCGAATAGCTCACCGCGCAGCCCGCCGCCGCGGCATGTGCCGGCAGCGCCACGACGGCCGCCGACGCCAGCAACGCCGCGCCGGCCGACATGAGGCCGACACCAGCCACTCTGGATCTGCTCATACCTTGCACCTCCTGATGAGATGGCGACCTACACGTTTCGTGGAGATCGTCTGGGACGTCGATAGCGGGGCGGTCAGGCGCGCGCGCAGGTCACGGCGGGCACGGGGTTGGCCGTTCCCGCCGTCGCGAGGAAGCCGAAGGTCGTCGAGGCGCCGGCGGCGAGACTGCCGTTCCAGGTCTCGTTGACGACGTTCTGGAGGGTGCCGCTCGGCGTATTGCGGCCGCCCCAGATCTGCGTGATGGTCTGCCCGTTGGCATAGGTCCAGGTGACCCGCCAGCCGGTGATCGCCGCGGCGCCGGCGGTGACGGTCACGTCCGCCTGGAAGCCGCCTTGCCACGAGTTGGTGACGGCGTACCTGGCGGTGCAGGCGCCGCCCGGCGGCGGGTTCGACGGAGACCCGCCCGGAGAGCCGGACGGGCTTGGCGACGGGGTGCCGGTGGACTGGAACTGTGCGAAGAACCGCCAGACCTCGCCCGGCACCCAGGTGCGCGTGCCGCTGTCGCCCGTGGCGCCGTCCTGGGGTGCGGCGATGTGCCCTTCGTCGAACGCGACCCACCGCACCGGGCGGCCGGCCGAGCAGCCGGTGTAGTCCGTACCGACGTGGGTCAGGCTGCTCTGGCCAGGTTCGCGCGGACTCTGCGGGGCGCATCCGTTGGCGGTCACGAAGCGGTCGCGCAGCCCGCGCCCGCCCGAGATCGACAGGACGCCGTCGCGGATGCCGTGGATGCCGAGATAGGCGATCGGCTGGGTGCCGCCCGCACAGCCGCTGAGGACTCCGGCGGACTGGACGGCGACCGCGCGGAAGACCGTGGACCTCGAGCATGCCAACGAGTACGACATGGCGCCCCCGTAGCTGAAGCCGGTGGCGAACCGCTGGGTGGTGTCGACGCACAGAGTCGCCTCGATCTGGCGGATGATGTCGTCGACGAGGGTGACGTCCTCGCCACCGCTGTTGGCCCAGCCGTTGTTCAACCCCTGCGGTGCCACGAAGATCGCGCTGTTGTCGGCCAATCGTTGGAGCCCGTAGTAGGACCACACGTCTCGCTGGACGGTCTGGCCGGTGGCGACATCGGTGGCAGTGCCACCGCGCCAGTGAAATCCAAATATCAGCCGGTACGGGCGACGGTTGTCGTAGCCGTCCGGGATGCGCAGTATGTAGCTGCGCGTCTTTCCACTGCTCTGGAGAGTGCGTGTGCCACTGACGAGAGTGGGGACGGTGCCGCACCCGGCAGTGGTGGCGGCGTAGGCCGGTGCGACCTCGCCACCGAGAACGCCTGCCGCTAACGCGGCCGAGGCAACCAGCGTTGTGACTGCCAGGGGCGCTATCAGGTGTCTAAAGCTAGGCATGACGAGACTTCCCTCTGGGCATGAAGGTTGCAGGCGGGCTGGACTGCATGACGCCTTTCCATGGAGATCATCTATGTGAGCGTTAACACTCGTGCCTCGATGGATGCGGTGCTCATTGACAAAAATTGGGACGGCCTGCTCGGGAGCGCTCCCATCGATGCACATAGATTGCCAGACTATTTCCGCCACATCAAGCGATGACCCGGCGGCTATCTCGGTGGACGCCGATCAGGCAGGCGAGCATCGGGCGGCCGTCTCGGGCCTCGATCGGTCGACCAGCTCCACGAGAAGATCCGGAATCCGCGCGGCGGGCGTGCGGTCATAGCTGCTCACCGGCCAGGCGCGCAATCCTGGCGTGCGTTGGTGAGACCGGTCGACTGCGTCCACCATGTCGATCCTGCGTTGAGCCTCCGTCGACCTGGACGCGATTGAGTGACCCGAGGAGCTGATCGCGAGCGGAACGCCTGCCCTCGAAACTCAGACCGTCAGCCGCCCATCCGCGAACTACCGGTCAACCACGACAACACGACCCGCTTAGCAGGCGCGGGTTCGAGCCCTGTTTGGTCCACCCGAAACGCGTACCCAGACGCGGTCTGTGGAGGCGGCAAAACGCCTGATCAGACCGCGTTCCCCGGTGGTTCGCGCGGAGGCCAGCTCGGGCGTAGCGGGACCGCGCCACAGGCATCGTGGCTGCCCGCAGATCAGAGCGGACGCCGACCGCCAAAGCCGGGTTGCTGTGGCTCTGGCGCCGAGCGAGTCCTCCGGCGCAACCCAGTCGGCGTCGGCATAACCCGATGACGGGGCCCTGATCGGTGAATGCGACCGTGCGCACCGACGCGCCGGGCAACTGGAGGGCCCGGTTGAACCCCGTGTCAATCCGCACGCGCAGCCCAACGACCGCACTCCGGGTGGTTGTCACGCCCTCCCGGCGGTGCGTCCAGTGCGCCGCGCGGCCGGTCGCAGTTTCGGAGGTTCGCAACATGTTTTGGCTCAGCTTGTGATCGCCGCTCGCAGCGCGTCCGGGGTCGTGCCTGTCCAGGTCCGGAAGGCCCGATAGAACGAGTTGGTGTCGTCATAGCCGAGGAGGAAGGCGATTTCGGGGGTGCGTAGGTTGCCCCGGCGGAGGTAGTGCCGGGCCAGGTCTTCCCGCGTGTTCGCCAGGACAGCCTGGTAGGTGGTGCTCTCCTCGCGCAGTTGCCGCTGGAGGGTGCGGGAGCTGACGGCCAGCCGTTTGCTCACCGCGGTCATGGAACTGTCGCCGGCGGGAAGCGTCTCGTGTAGCGCGGCGCGCACCCGGTCGGCCACGGTCGCCTCGGCCTGCAGGTCGGCCAGCCGGCGACGCAGTTCGGGGGCGTAGAAGCGCCACATCTGCTCGTTCTCGGTCAGAAACGGCCGGGCGGCGTCGTCCGCGGAGAAGGTGATGGTGTAGGTGCTGCCGGCGCGGATGCGAGCTCCGAAGTAGCCCTCCAGACTGGCCGGGTCGCCGGGAGGGACAGGCATGGTGACCCGCGCCGGGCGGACCTGGTGGCGCGTGGCGATACGGGCCAGGGCCACCCAGAACACCAGCTCAGAGGTCGCCAGCAGGGTCGGTGGCTGCTGGTCCGGCGGCCATTGGTAGGCGATGGCCAGCCCGTCGGCGGTCTCGCCGACATCGAGGCTCAGCGGTCCGACCAGCGGCTTGTAGGTCGCGATGCGGCGCCCGGCGACCGTAAGAGTGGGACTGCACAGGGCCGCCATGATCGGCGGGCTGAAGGTCTCGACGGAGATCGCCTGCCCCACGTCGAGAGCCAGTTCGCGGTCACCAGCCTCGGCTTCCAGCGCGGACCAGAACCTGAAGTATTCGTCGGTGGACAGCAGCGCCGGACCTTTCGACAGCAGATCTCCCGGCAGTGACGCCCGCCGCAGCACCCTCGGCCACGACATTCGAAGGTCGTTGACGAACACCTTGACCCCGGATTCCAGCGTGAATCGCCCGATCGCCACGTGTGCAGTCTACGAAGAGGCCGGGCTTTCCCGGCTTGCCGTTCGCGCCAATTCTCCAGCGGATCACGCCAGCATGCGTCGACCGCTCTGGTGTCGCCGGGCCGGCCAAGAGTGGCGCGTCATGCAAGCCAATCGGCGCCCTGAGCTAGTGGTATCGCCGTCGTCGGCTCATAGCGTCCACGTCACCACACCACCGCAAGGGAGCAACCCATGAGCACCGACACCAAGGTAGCCCTCGTCACCGGAGCCTCCTCCGGCATCGGCGAGGCCACAGCTCGCGAACTGGCTGCCGCCGGTTTCGTCGTGTACGCCGCCGCCCGCCGCACCGAGCGTCTGCAGCGTCTGACCGACGTCGGCATCCACCCCATGGCGATGGACGTCACCGATGACGTGTCGATGCAAGCCGGTTTCCAGACCATTCTCGATGACCAGGGCCGCATCGATGTCCTGGTCAACAACGCCGGCTACGGCTCCTACGGCGCACTCGAGGACGTACCCATGGCCGAGGCTCGTGCCCAGATGGAGGTCAACGTATTCGGCGCCGCCCGCCTCACCCAGCTCGTCCTGCCGCAGATGCGAGCCCAGCGCTCCGGGACGGTCGTCAACGTCACCTCCATGGGCGGAAAGATCACCACCCCGCTCGGCGCGTGGTACCACGCCACCAAATTCGCCCTCGAAGCCCTCAGCGACTGCCTGCGCATGGAGGTCGCTCCGTTCGGCATCGACGTCATCGTCATCGAACCCGGCGGCATCCGCACCGAATGGAGCGGCATCGCCGCCGAGAAGGTCCGCGCCGTCTCCAGCAGCGGTCCCTACGCCGCCCAAGGCGACGCCGTGGCCGCATCCTTGACCTCCGACAGCACCCACCGGCGCTCGTCGCGACCCGAGCTCATCGGCCGCACCATCACCAAGGCCGTCACCGCTCGGCGCCCCAAGACCCGGTACGCCGTCGGCTACGGCGCCAAGCCCATGATCCTCATGCACGACCTGCTTCCCGACCGCGCATTCGACGCCTTCATCCGCCGGGCCGCCGGCGTCCCAACGCAGGCCACCTAGCCACCCAACGATCACAGCCGTCGGCGCGGGCCGCGTAGCCCATGGCCGACTCGCTTTGGGCGGCGAAGGCGGGGGAGGCGCCAAGTTTGGGCTACAGGTGTTGAGCGAGCTATGCAACCGCGCGGCAGGAAACGCGCGCTGGTCGCCCGTCGGGCACATCATGCTCATCACCGCCTGGCACATGCTCAGCAACCACATCGACTACAAGGACCTCGGCCCTGACCACTTCCGCATCGCGCAGACCCCGCCAAACAGGCCAGCCGCCTCGTCCACCAACTCCAGCAACTCGGCTACCAAGCCGCCTCAACAACAGTCGGCCGACGTCTAACTTCGACTCAGACCCGTAGAAGTCGGCCGCGTGCGAGCAACGGCGCGTTGACGGGCGCCGCGTCAATCACGAGTCGACGAATCGTTGACCTGGCTCGTGTGGACTGGGCCTTTGACGGCGGAGGGATTGCTCTCCGCGCTTACCCAGTTCGGAAGGTCGAAGTTCATGACGAGCGCTCATTGCGACCAGTCGGCGATCGCTGCTCTCGCGAGCGAAGTCGCTGGATCGGTTCTCACCCCGGCTGACGAGGGTTACGCTGCCGAGACGGCAACCTGGAACATGGCGTTGGCGCATCGCCCCGTCGTCGTGGTGGGTGCGACATCCGCGGGCGACGTCCAGTCTGCTGTGCGGTTCGCCGCCCGCTTCCACCTGCCGGTGGCGGTCGTCTCCACCGGACACGGTG
>NZ_BONE01000158.1 GCF_016862555.1 Asanoa siamensis
GGGGACGTCACTGCTCCTGCCCTCGGTGTCGATGCCGAGCATCCTCGGCGGTCTAGTGGCCTTCGGCGTGATCATCGGCCCGGCCTACGCGCTGGCCATGGAGCGTGAGGACGGCACACTCCTGCGCGCCAAGGCACCGTCGGCAATCGGGGTCCCAGGTGGAAGCGGCTCGCCAGGAAGCCGTTCAGTGGGTGCGGTAGACGCGCCGATCCAACCTTGCTGATTCCTGCCGGGTGCTCAGCGACCAGGCGCACCAGAATTCTCGAGGTGATTGGAAGCCAGAACCTGTCTGGCTTCGGCGGTGACCTGTGTTGAGGCGACCTGAACCCAGGAGGTGCCAGTTCGCACTTCACCAGTTTCGGTCAGCCGCCGCCAGGTTCGGTCTCGATCGCCGGCACCGTGCAGGTAGACCAACCTCTCGGCAGACGCGCCGATGAGGTCCCGCAGGGTTGTGCGGTCGGCCGGGTCCATCAGCACGGCAGGTGGGCGTAGAGCGTGCCGCCCGGATGGCTGATCGTTTCGGCTCCGTATAGCCGCCACCGCGCTACGGTCGGGGCGGTGTGCTGATCGGCTTCGAACACAGCACGTCCGGAAAGCGGGGCGGCTGGCGATGCCGCGGCGACTCCGCGACGCCGTCATAACCGGGCCAGGCGAACTGCCGTATGTGAGTCACGGCATCATCCTCGCCGTGACCGCCACCCGCCCGACGAGGGACGAGCCGGCTGGCATGAAGCGGTGACCCAGCACTTCGACCGTCGGCCCGGTACGCGCCTACTCGATGTCGGGGCGGGCACCGGCGTGTGGGCGCGGGCCTTCACCGACTGGTTCGACGGCATCGAGGTCATCGCCGCCTAGCCGGCCGAGGCCGTGCGCGCACGCTGCCTGCACCCACAGGTCCTGGTGGGGGAGGTGGCCAACATCCCGTCGGCCGCGTCGACGCGGCCTGGCTGTCCACCGTCGTCCACCACGTGCCGGACCTGACCGCTGCCGCCCGTGAGCTGCGGCGCGTTCTGCGCCCCGGCGGCCCGGTGCTGATCCGATCCACCCTCGCCGGCCGCCACCATGCGATCACGCTGTTCGGGTTTCTTCCCGGAGGTCGTCCGCGTGGTGGACAGGTACCCCAGCGTCGACGATGTCGAATCACCTTCGCCGCCGCCGGCACCTGCTTCCTCTACGACTCCGACCTGGAGAACAAAGCCAAAAGCCCAGGTCAGCGAGTTGTGCATCGTCGATGTCGGCAATGAAGTGCCGAAGCTCTACGCGGCAGGGGATTTCGGAACGTTTGCCCAGGTCAGCCGCTCGACGTCCGAGGAAATCGCTACGAATTCGCTAGGTCGATTCGCTGATAGCGATCAAATAGCGCCTCGCGGGGGTCCATCGAACCCCGCAACCACCCTTCACCGCCGGAGTCTGTATTACCCGCCCGTTAGAGTCAGTCCCCGCAAGCGGCGCGGCCCCGCTCCTGGCAGAGCGGGACCGCAAACGCCGCTCCAGCGCGTCCAGGCATGGATACGGAGGAACAACGAAGATGACAGTAACCAACAAGGCAGGGGCCAGCCAACGTTGGCGGCTGCCGGTCACGACCAACCGTGTGGTCGTGTGGGCGTTCACGTCGCTGGTCAGCTTGGCCGCGTTGAGCGTGGGAGCCACCAGCCAAGGCACGATCCAGTTCGCCATGTTCCTCGTCGCCGCCGTCGCGACGGCGGGACTCATCACGACCTTTGGTCGCCGGCGGCGCCGCGTTTGACGAAGGACTCGGGGTCGGGGGATGCGTTCTGATACGTCGTCAGAGGCAATCCCTACCAGTGCCTCTGCGTCGAGGCCAACTACTGCTCTACGGCCCGCCGTGTCAACGTTTCTAGTCGTAGGCGGCACTCATCGCGTCACGGACAAAGTGCTGCCTCCATCCGCACGGACCCATCGTCGTTGCGGGTGCCGTTCTCGACGAACCAGGCGACGTTGGAGACCTGACCCCAGGCGAACGCCGCGGAAGGAAGCTCGACCTGCTTGCGCCACGCCCGCGCGTACTGCCCGGACTCGTACGGGCTGGTGAAGTTCCCGTACCGGCGGATCCGGTCGCACCAGCGGTCGATCTCCCGCATCATGTACGGCTGTCCCGTCACCCGCCGCACGGTCGACCGACGATCTTGACCGTGACCCGGTCGGCAATCGCTACAGGTCCAGGCTGTCGCCCACGGCACCTGCCGCGGGAGCATCCACTTCGGCATCACCGTGCCGGCGGGGTTGGTCCGTTTGGCACCCTCGTTCGCCGCGTCGTTCGCCCGGACCAGGTCCTCGCGCATGTGGTCGGCGTGCCGTTGCAGTTCGTTGGCCCGCTGGAGGGATTGCTCGTCGTAGTCCGACGAGTACCGCGCTAGACGGAGGCTAATAGACACCACCCTGGCCGGGGATCGCCGCGGAAAACGGAACCACCGCGTAAGGCGGTTGGTGGTCCAAGGGCGGCGAACCGTTCTTCGCCGGCGGGTGGCTCGTCCCGAGGGCAGTGCGACGCCCGCACTATTCGGCGTGCTTTGCAACGCACCGGCGCCGCCTTGGCTTGCTCCCCGGCCACGTCCCCCTGCGATTCAACGCGTTCAGGCTTCGCAGGGGCAGGCTCACGTTTGCGCCTACGCCGCGGCATCGTCAAGGTGGTCGTTTCTTCATCGTCCGTCAACGCCAACTCCACAAGCGTTAGCTCCGCTGGCAGCTTGTACCCTCGGCGATGTCCTCGCGCAGGCGCCGACTCTCGGTACGGATGGCCTCGCGGGTCTTGGCGGAGAAAGATCCGGACCGTCGCCGAGAAGACGGCACGGCTAGAAAGCTGCGGCAATGGAACCCTCCGACGCGGGCCGAATCCGCAGCCTCGCCTGTCCAGATCGGTACTGGCACAGCTTGCTTTGGGGATCCGGCTCCACCTCGTGCGCTGCGAGGCAACCGGCGGCCTTGGGCCGGAGCCCGCGGGCTGCGGGATGCCATTCACAACATCCATCGAGTCTGCCATGAGGGGGCCGCGCGATCGCGGTCGCGACCACACCGTCCGCCCGACGAGCACTCAACCTGGACGATCAGCTGCTGTGCTCCGTCCAGGTCGCGGCGACCCGATGGCCTCGGCGCACGCCGCGGCCAAGCTCGCTCTTGGCGTTAGAAGCCGATATGAAGTGCCCGGGCGTTAGCGTCAACGCAAATTGCTCGTCCGCACAAAGGAGGGGTTGTTCTCAACGTCCAACTCAGTCACCTAGCCACTTTCGCGTCGTCGCACCTATATGCATGCGAAACATCTCTCGCCAGCCCCGACGCTCATCCGTGGTGCCGGCGCTGTTCTCGGAGGTGGGCATTGACAGAATGGAAGCACGAACGATGACCGTCATTCGAACACTTCGGAGCAGTACTGCCGCGCTAGCCTGCCTGGCAAGCGTGGTCTTGTTACTCATCGCGACGTCAACGCCAGCCACTGCTGCACCCCCCGGGCTAAATCCGGCCCGTCCCGCCGGCACCGCGGCCGCACCGACGACCTCGACAGATCTGACGTCGCAAGCAGTCATAGGCCACAGGTGCCAAAACTTCGGCGCCACTGTGGCGGGTTACCGCGCCGCTCATTGCGCTGCAGTCAACGAGTTCACCAACAGTGCTGGGAATGTGGCATACCGGGGCCAGGGCCAGGCGTTTTGCCAGCGGGCGTCCGACGGAGTCATCGTACAGTGCGCTGGTATCTCGCAGACTATTCAGATCTACGACTATGCCACCGACCGACTCAGCGCGGAGAGCAATTTCAGGTGTGGACGCTATGTCAACCACAACCCAGCGTGCCCAGCCGGACGATTCCAAAACGTTGGTGTGGGAATGACCCGCAGTTGTCCTGGCAGTGAGATGTACGGCGTCGTCCTTACGACAGTCATCCTGCCGGGGTCGGGGTCGACCCAACGCAGTGACGACTACTTCTTCTCATCCCCAATGTTCGTGGACTGCACCTGACGTCTCCTTCGAGCCCGTTGAAGTCCGTACCTTGATCGCTGCCGCCGGTCGCGGTGGGGCCAGACGGGTCCCTCCGCCATCGTCTGGCCGAATGCCGGCCCCGCCGCCCACCGGCGTGGCCGGCATTCGGATGGCCCGTCCTCGGTCTGCCGTGATTCGCGCTGTGACGGTCGAGACCCTGTTGGCGCTGACGGTGGTGCCGAGCACCGGCGTGGGTACGGCACCACGCATAGCGGCCTGAATCAGGGCCGGATCGAAGTGCAGCGGTTCCGGACGGCATCGCCAGGCTGCCACCGCAGCGATCAGCCGGTTCCGTTCCGCATCGGCGTTCGCTTCCGTCTGCGACGTTTTGAGGCGGATGTGGGTTGGCGGCGCCGCCATCAGCCGTGCTCGCGGATGAACCACCCAGGCCGTGATGCGGTCTTCTGATGGCTAGCCGGGCGCGCGTTCACGGCGGCGGTTCTGTCTCGCCATGCCCCACGTGCCGCTTGCGCGACCGCTGCGGAGGAACGGCAGGATCGTTCGGTACCAGACCGTCGCGGTGGGCTAAGGGCGCCAGATAGCGATGCAGGTTCAGCTTCGCGTGGATCGTAGCCGGCGGCGTCTGGGCCGCTCGATAGGCCAGGTCCTCCAAATAGATCCACAAGTTGCTCCTACGTTGCCGGCGCTCCTCTAGCACGAAGGGCTCGACTGCCTCCCAGATACGTCTGGCGTGGATGCCATTGGAACCCATGACGAGTTCTTCCTTGACGATCCCATGGGCGACCAACTTGCCCAGGTCGTCGTACAGCCCGGCTACCGCGCGAACTTGCGATCGCGTCTCCAGCGGCAGCGCGGTGTATGCGGAAACCTCAGGAAAATCCTTGTTGAGTTGGTAGAGAACGTACTGCTGGGCCTCGAACGGCGAGAGAGGTGACAGAGATGGCGATAGTGATAACAGTGATCACCGTCTGCGAATCCACATATGCAGAATAGTCGATCCACACCAGCGCTCTCACTCTCGCGATCATGCCGGACGGCGCATCACGACCCGTGCGCGCCGTTGCACGCCTCAGTTGTTGAACTCGTCGAGGTCGCGGACGCACAGTCACGGCGATCGCTTATGTCGTCGTCGCTGGCAGTAGCCCTCGGCCCGACGGTATGCACCTACGCCGACCTGCTGCGGGACCGTCGCGGCGACTTAACCTTGATGTGGGCGACGAGCATCGCACAGACGTGTCGGATCTGGCGGCCGGCTAGGTCGATCTAGTGCGGCGACGCGGTTTGGTTTCGCTCCGCGAGCGCTTGAGGTTCAGTAGCTGCTTGGGCATGATGACCGCGTAGAGCGGGGCCAGGGGTCGGCCCGGACCTTCAACCGACGTAGCCGCTCTACGAGATCGTGAGGCTACCGGCCTGTGCCGGATCGGGCGGCGTGCTGAAGGCGTCTTCGGCGTGGTCACCGGCTCCCACGACAGCGGAACCAACCAAACTCCGGTACACCATTCATCTCGGATCACTGGAAGACGGAGGCTCTCACAGGCTGAAGAACAAACGCCGGGTCAGGGGCTCGTTCGGCCTACTGGTCGTCCTAGCCCTGTTCGCCGCCCCGCTTGCCGGTGGCGCGGCCCAGGTGAACCAGGGGCGGGGCGAAGCTCGTCGCCCAGTCGCAGGCGGCGCGGCTCAGCGGGGACAAAGGCGCACTGTTGGCGGACGCGGACCCGGCGCCGCCGACCAGCGCCGCGACGAACAGTTCGGGGGTGAGGGTGTTCCAGGATCGGGCCCTCTTCGCCTATGACTGTCCCACGTACGCCGCGGCCTGTTACTGCACCGGACTCGTCGGCACCGGCCTGCGGACAGTGCAGGTCGGTTGCGGTTTCGTTGGTCTGGGCGGCTCTCCCGTCATGGACAACGTCCACTCGCTCAAAAACCAACAAGGCGTCTCAGTGTCGCTTTACAACTGGAACGGTCGTGGTTACGAGCTGAAGGGCCGGGTCGCCGCCACAACCCGGGCACGGGCAACTTCCACGCCAACGTGAGAGACGATATCGCGAACGTCTGGTGCTGAACCGCCCCATGGCCGAGCGGAGTCCCCAGGACGGCGGCCGACGTCCTCGTGACCCCTGCCCGGGGGCCACGAGAGCGGCAACGCGGCCAACGTAATCGGCCGATACGCGGGCGAGAGATCGCGATCCTGTGGTGAGTTGGAACCCGATCTCCGCCGTTGAACCCGAAAGCACGCCAAAAGGGGGACCGCGACGGTCCCCTTTCCTCGCGCTTCCGTCAGGACATTCAGGTCTTGGGCGGCGACGATTTGCTCCAAAAGCGCGGGCCTCCGCGTGGTGATGTTAGGAGCCAAGGGGATTATCGAGGGTCGCGCTCGTTGCCTGCCAGATCAGAAGTCAGCTCGCTGATCCGTCGGGGTCTTGATACTCAATCGGTTCTCCGACGGTCGGGTCTATCTGAAGCGTTGGCTCACTGCCCTCGCCGAGGGTGTCACACACGCCGATTTTCTTTCTGCCGGTGCTGTAAACCTCAACCCAAGCGTAGCCCCGATAGATGCCCGCATATCTGATTTCGTCTTCCCAATAGCCGATCATCACGTCGTCGGCGGCCCCTTGGGCGACGACACGCCCGTCGTGTATGGACGAAGGTGTTCGAGGCGGCTGGGCAGCGTGAGCGGCCGTTGCGGCGGCGGACGACGCGAGCAGGGCGAGCACCACTGCCCCAGGTACAACACGTAACCCGAACATACATAATCTCCTTGAAAGCCCGGAAAGCGGTGAACAGCACCTGAACGGCTCGCGAAATGCGCGGGCATCATTGAGGAGTCTGCCCTTGCAGAAGCGCAACAAGCCGTTCTGGCCGTCACCCTCGCCGTCGCGGGCGTCCTCGGCTTCTCCTGCGTGATCTACGCCCTCTCAGACCTGTGTGTCGAACGCGCTCGGCGCCAACACCGAGACGTTCGCGCCGATCGAGGTCACCGGCGCCGCGACTCCCAACGACACCTCGGACGACAACCTGATGCCAAACCGATTCCGGCATCGTCCAGCAGGACGATGCCCCGCCGTGTGCGCGGATTCCAGGACGGTTGGCTACTACGCGCCATCGACGATTTTGCGCCCTCGGCCGGCGCCTACGAGATCGATCTGAAAAGCGGTGACTCTGAAGTCGACCACGCCGCTGTGCTGCCGGGGCCTGGAATTCACCACAACGTGGACGGTGACGCTCGACCCGACGCGTTCCAACTTTCACGCAGGAGAACGGCAGCACCTTCAGCCTGAACACGCGCGGTCCTGACGTGATCGGGCTCCTGACCTTCCGCCTCACCGCGGTCGGTCTCGG
>NZ_BONE01000159.1 GCF_016862555.1 Asanoa siamensis
CTAGGGCGCGTTTCATAAGCGGTCACAGCCATTCGTTGATCGCGACGATGTGCAGGGTGGCGAGGTAGCGGACGGCGAGTTTGTCGTACCGGGTGGCTACCCCACGGTGGCGCTTGAGCCGATTGATACCGCACTCGACAGCGTGCCGTTGCTTGTACGTCTCGGGGTCGAAGGCCGGTGGCCGGCCGCCCTTCGACCCCTTCCTACGCCGGCTCGCCGCCTGGTCGGCCTTGATCGGAACTGTGGCGCGGATCCCGCGCCTGGCCAGGTGCTCCCGGTTGGCCTTGCCCGCGTACGCCTTGTCCGCGAGCACCCGGTCCGGTCGAGTACGCGCCCGGCCCAACCCGATGCGTGGAACACGGATGCCCGCCAGGACCGGCACGAACTGCGGGCTGTCGCCGCACTGCCCGGCCGTCACTACCATCGACAGCGGCTTCAGGCCCTGCTCACACGCCAGGTGCAGCTTCGTGGTCAGCCCACCGCGGGAACGCCCCAACGCGTGGTCAGCGGGCTCAGCCTGGACCCCGCCCGGCGACTCCGCCTGCTCGTACCGTGCGGTGTGGGCAGCAGCCGCGTGCTGATGCGCTCGGGCGACGGTGGAATACACGCTGATATCCCAGGTGATCAGTCCAGAGGCGTCCGCCCGGGCTTGTAGTCCGGTCAAGATCCGCGCCCAGGTACCGTCACGCTGCCAGCGACGGAACAGCCCGTACACCGTCTGCCAGTGGCCGTACGCCACAGGCACGTCCCGCCACGGCGAGCCGACCCGAACCCGCCACCGGATCCCGTCGATGAGCTGCCGTTTACTCCATTTCGGCGGTCGGCCTGGCTTCTTGCCCCTGGGCAGCAACGGCTTCAGCACCGCCCACTGGCCGTCGGTCAGGTCGTGCCGCCTCGTCACCGATATGCTGGCCACGAGGTCTCCGTGCTGATGGTCTTCTTCGTCGATGAACCATCTACCGGAGACCTCACTGTTTATCGATCACCGACACGCCCACCAGCCACAGCCAGCACCGACCAGCCAACCCACGTCTGAAACACCGCCTAGCGCCGGGAGGCCGTAGACTCCTGCGATGGCCGTCGGCCGTTGGATACTGCTGGTCTTGATGGTGCTGGTCGGTCCGCTGCTGTGGTGGGCCGGCGTGGCCGGCACCGTGTCCGCCACCCACGCCGCTCTTCCGCCCGGGGACGCGACCCTCCCGTACTTCGTCTCCAACTACTGCAGCGTCGGGCTGACCATGGTGGGCCTCTTCGCATTCCTCAATCTGCTGCTGCTCACGGTCCTGCTGCCGAGGGATCGGCAGCTGCGGGAGGGACGGACCGGTACGCTCGTCCGCGCGGTCATCACGGCGTTCCTCGTCACCGGCCTGGCCTGGTTCGAATACCGGTTCAGTCCCGTAACCTATAACTGGAGCGGCGACCCGGACGCCTGGAGCCTGGTCAAGGACCATCTCATGGTCTGGAATCCGGCGGTCGGGACCCTCTGGATCGTCCTCAACGCGGCGGCCGCCGCCACCTTGATCATCGTGCGGGTCATGGTGACGGCCCGGTCGGTCAGGTGATCCTCTGTCCCCCAACCGCTGGCGGTCACAGACCGCGCGGGGCTTCCCACTTCTGAAAACACGGCCTAGCGTTTGGCCGGATCGACGCCGAACGTTGCGGCCAAGTCGTCCAGGATGATGTGGGCGCCGAACATGCCGACGGCGCTCATCCAGGTGAGGTCGTTGACCTCGTGCAACTGCCCGGTCAGCTTGCCCCACAACGGGTTCGCCTTGAATTTTCGCTGCGTCTGCGCGGACAGCCCCTTCTCGTCCGGGTAGGTGGTGACGAAGATGTGGTCAGCATCCATGTCCAGGATGCGCTCCTCACTGATCTCGGTTGAGAAGCCCGCACCCTGTTGTGAGGCGGGCCGGGCGAGCGCGGCGTCCTTGAGTACGACACCGGAGTAGGTGTCCTCCTTGTACAGCCGGGTCGGACCGTCGACGAAGCGGACCACTGACAGCGTGGGGTTCTTGCCCGCACGGGCGCGGATCGCTTCGCCGACCGTCTTGGCCCGCTCTTCGTAAGCCGCGATCTTCTCCTCGGCGAGGTCCTCGCGGCCGAGCGCCGTGGCTGTCAGCCGGATGTTCTCCTTCCATCTCCCGCCGGTTGTGTCGCTGAAGACGGTCGGAGCGATCTGGGAGAGCTCGTCGTAGATTGCCTCGTGCCGCACCTTGGCGGAGATGATCACATCCGGTCGCAGGGACGCGATCTTCTCCAAGTTCGGCTCGGCCAGCGTGCCAACGGGTACCGCTTCCTTAGCGAGGGTGGCGCGGGCCTCGCCGAAGTACTCGGGCAGCGCTGTCGAGGCGGCGTTGATCGTGGTAAAGCCAATCACGTTCGCCTCCAGCGTCAGCGCCGCGTCGACGAACGTCATGTCCAGCGCCAACACCCGGGTCGGCGCTCTGTCTATCTTCGCGGTGCCCATGGCGTGGGACACGGTCCGCGGGAACGAACTCTGCGCTGCGGGGGAGTTGTCATTCGCGGTGGCAACAGGTTCGTCGCTGGCGCACGCCGCGATTGTGAGCAGCATGGCGCCCGCGAGCACGGAGGCGAGGGCGCGGCTGACAGTGCCGCGTACGGATGACACCAGGTTCCTCCTACTTAGGTGAGGCTTTCCTCTCGAACGCTAGGCAGGTTCGCCTTCACGGGAGCTTCACGGTGCGCCCAACCGCGATTAGGCATGCCTTAATTGTTTGCGATCTGAGGGGGAGGGTCATGTGACACCGGCTACGCGTGCGGCCGTCGAAGAGCCGCCCACGACTCGAGCGATGCGCGCCCGCCGCAGCGCGGGCCTGGTCGTGCTCGTCGGGCTGCTCGCGATCGCCGCGGTCGCCAGCCTCGCGCTCGGCGCGAACCCGCTGACGCCGGCCGAGGTGTGGCACGCGATGACGCAGCCGACCGGCACCGAGGGCGACATCGTCGTGCGCTCGTTGCGCGCTCCGCGTACGCTGCTGGGCGTCACCATCGGGGTGGCACTCGGGGTCGCCGGCGTGCTGATCCAGGGGCACACTCGCAATCCGATCGCCGACCCTGGGCTGCTCGGTGTCAGCGCCGGCGGGGCCCTCGCCGTCGTAGCTGCCATATTCGTACTCGGTGTGGACGACCTTTACGGCTACGTCTGGTTCGCCTTCGCTGGGGCGTTCGTCGCGAGCGTTTTCGTCTTCCTGATCGGAACCCTTGGTCGCGGCGGCGGCACTCCAGTCACGGTCGCCCTGGCCGGAATCGCAGTCACTGCCCTGCTCGGCGCGGCCACGACCACCCTCGTGCTGCTCGATTCGCAGACGCTCGACGCCTATCGCTTCTGGTCGGTCGGCGGACTGGCAGGTCGCGATGCGTGGATCGCCGGTCAGGTGGCGCCTTTTGTGCTAGCGGGACTCGTGCTCGCCGCGGCGAATGTCGGCGGCCTCAACGGGCTCGCACTCGGCGAGGACATCGCCCGGTCGCTGGGCATTCGGATTCAACTCACCCGGGCCGTCGGGGTCGCCTCGATCACGCTGCTCACCGGCGCGGCGGTGGCAGCGTGCGGGCCGATCGGCTTCGTAGGCCTGATCGTGCCGCACGTCGCACGCGGTATCACTGGCCCGGATTACCGTTGGCTCACACCTTATGCGGCGTTGATCGGCGCGATACTCGTGCTCGTCGCCGATGTCGCCGGTCGGGTCATCGTGGGTGCCGGGGAGTTGCCGGTCGGTATCGTGCTCGCCTTCGTCGGTGCGCCCTACTTCATCGCGTTGATCCGGCGTCGCGGCCTGGTCCGGATATGAGGGCCGTGCCTGGCCGGACGCCATTACGGCTTGGTCCACTGTCAACAGTGTGGCGTCCCCGCGCTCTGCTCGTCCCTGTCATTGGGCTGGCAGTGCTGGTTGTCGCGATGGCAGTCAGCGTCGGTCATGGTGATTTCCCGATCGGTCTCGGTGACGTCTTCGCGACATTCGTCGGCCGAGGGGAGGCCGCCACCGAGTTCATCGTGCTCCAGCTGCGGCTGCCGCGCACGCTCACCGCCGCACTCGTCGGCGCGGCCTTCGGTCTCTCCGGCGGGATCGCCCAGACGATCGCGCGTAACCCGCTTGCGAGTCCCGATGTCCTGGGCGTCACGGCGGGCGCGAGCGCCGGCGCCGTCACCGTCATCGTCCTCGCCGGCCGGTACGGCGCGGTGAGCGGCACCGCCGCCACGGTCGGCGTGCCGCTGACCGCGCTCGCCGGCGGTCTGCTGGCCGCGTTGCTCGTCTACCTGCTGGCCTGGCGCCGGGGCATCGACGGGCACCGCCTCGTGCTCATCGGGATTGGCGTAGCGGCGGTCCTGGCAAGCATCACATCGTGGCTGTTGTTGGTCGCGGACGTGGCCGACGCCGGTCGAGCAATGGTTTGGCTAACTGGCAGCCTGCATTCGCGCGGCTGGGAGCACGTCCGCCCGGTCGCCCTGGCCGTGGCCGTGCTGCTGCCCCTCGCGCTCGTGCTCACTCATACACTCGGTGCTCTCCAGTTCGGAGAGGACACCGCCACCGCCCTCGGCGTGCGGGTCGAGCAGTCACGCACGGCGCTTCTACTGGTCGCGGTCGGGCTCGCGTCGGTGGCGACCGCAGCGGCCGGCCCGGTCGCGTTCGTCGCCCTGGCCGCGCCCCAGCTCGCCCAGCGGGCGACTGGCGCCGCCCGACCGCCCATGGTCACCGCGGGCGTGTTCGGCGCTGGGCTCGTGGTCTGCGCCGACTTGGCCGCGCAGAGCGTATTCCCGGTCCAACTGCCAGTCGGCGTGTTGACCGCGGGCCTCGGTGCGCCCTACCTGATCTATCTGTTGGTACGCCGCCGGGAGGCCCGTTCGTGACACCCAGGATCTGCGCCCGAGAGCTGACACTGGCGTATGGCGGCGGCCCGCCGGTGGTCGACAATCTCGGCCTGGACATCGAGAACGGCACCTGCACGGCCGTAATTGGGCCGAACGGTTGCGGGAAGTCGACCGTGCTGCGAGCTATGGGCCGGATGCTCGCACCCCGCAGCGGGTCGGTGGTCCTCGACGGCAGGCTTATCCACAGCATGCCGACCCGCGAGGTCGCCCGCGTCGTCGGCATGCTGCCGCAATCACCAGTGGCTCCGGACGGACTGACGGTCGCCGACCTGGTCGCCCGTGGCCGCCACCCGCACCAGGCATGGTATCGACAGTGGTCGCCGAGCGACGAGGCGGCGGTCGACGACGCGCTCCGCTGGACCGGCACTCTCGATCTTGCCACTCGGGTCGTCGACGAGCTTTCCGGTGGTCAGCGTCAGCGTGCATGGATCGCGATGGCCTTGGCACAAGACACCGAGGTGCTGTTGCTCGACGAGCCGACGACCTTCCTCGATCTGGCGCACCAGATCGACGTCCTCGACCTCATCGACCGCCTGCACCGGGAGGCCGGCCGGACGGTGGTAATGGTGTTGCACGACCTCAACCTCGCTGCCCGCTACGCGGACCGCCTCGTCGCGATGCACGCCGGTCGGATCGTATCCGCCGGACCACCGGCGAAGGTCCTGACCGAGGCGCTGCTGAAGGAGGTGTTCGGGCTGCACGCCCGCGTTATCGCCGATCCGGTATCCGACACGCCATTGGTGCTGCCCTACGGCAGGCGTGCGACCGGATCTGCCGCGATCGATGGGATCATCCGGGGTCAAGCCGATGCCGGGCCAGACGATTGGACCAACCCAACATGATGCGGGCCGGGCGGCGACCGGCCCGCATCACTACGGTGGCGACGCTCCGTCAAGCATGCGCCACCCGGGCCGGGCTACGAAGAGAGGCCACACCGGCCACCAGGGCAACGACGACACCGATCGCGCGGACCCAGGTCGCGAGCATGACACCCGTCGCCTCGGAGTTGACGAGGTCGTCGGCGCCGCCCACACCCAACGCGATTGCCTCCATCACAGCCACCAGGACCCCGAACGCGGGCGCCCAACGCCACCGGACGAAAACCGTCAACGCGGCTGCCACGACCAACAGAACCAACCCAGGCGGCACCAACGGCATCGACACTCCGGCTGCCCGTTGCAACACGATCCCGACCGCAGCGACGACCAAACCCAGCGCCGCAATACCGCGAACGCCGCGTCCCGCTCCTTCCACACTCATTTTCACTCCGATCACTCGAAACTGCTCTGTGCAGGCTGCACCCATACGATCAGCTGGTCGTCCGACACAGAGCGGCTACGTGCGTACGCTGCCGCGCGTAGGTGCGCGATCCGTCCGACACTTCTGACACTGGCGCCCGCCGTCTACAGCGTGATTCGCCAGTGTTAACGCGGCAGCGCGGTGTAGTCCCCTAAGGGACGTCTCGTGA
>NZ_BONE01000160.1 GCF_016862555.1 Asanoa siamensis
TACGAAACAGAACCTAAATTCGCTCGCATCGACGCCCCGTGGTGTGAGACAAAACTCGGCGTGACCTTCCCCGACGGCTGGACCACGCGCCGGCCCACCCTCGACGACCTGCCGGCGATCCTCGACCTGATGCGGGCGAGCGACATCGCCGCGGCCGGCGAGGCGGAGACCGGCGAGGACGACGTCAAGGCGGCCCTCACCTCGCCGCACGTCGACCCGGCCCGCGACTGCTGGCTGGCCGTGCGGCCCGACGGCGGGCTGGGCGGGTTCGCCTACATCGACAACGAGAACGGCGGCGACAGCGAGTTCGTCGAGGTCTACGTGCACCCCGAGGGCGGGCAGCCGAGCCGGCGGCCGCTGCTCGACCTGCTGGTGCGCCGGGTCGCCGAGCGGGCCGGCGAGCGCGGCTTCGCCACGGTGACCGCCAAGGCCGGCGCGCTGCCGGGCGAGGGCGACTACATCGCGGCGATCGAGGCGGCCGGCTTCGCGTTCGAGAAGCGCTACGCCCGGATGCGGGTGTCACTGGCCGACTTCGCACCGCAGCCGCTGCCGCCGGGCGTCACGATCCGGCTGGTGCGGCCCGACGACGAGGCCGACCTGCGGCTGTTCCACCGGATCTACGACACGGGCTTCCGCGACGCGCACGACTACCAGCCGCGCGACTACGCGGCCTGGCGCGCCTACGTCGACGGCCTGTCCGCGGTCGCCTGGGACGAGTGGTTCGTCGCCGAGGTCGACGGCGTGCCGGCCGGCGTGTTGATGTCCTCCAACCAGGTCCTCGAGCACAACGAAGGCTGGATCAAGAACCTGGCGGTCCTGCGCGAGTTCCGCCGCCGGGGTGTGGGCGGCGCGCTGCTGCGGCACGCGTTCGGCGTCTACGCGGCCAAGGGCCGCACCCAGGCGGGCCTGGGCGTCGACCTGACCAGCCCGACCAAGGCGGCCGACGTCTACCGCGCGGCCGGCATGGAGGCGATCTACGAGTGCGACATCTTCCAGCAGAAGATCACCGCGGCCTAGACCTCGGGCGACGAGGTCTTCGTGGGGCGGCCGCGTAGCTCGGTCACGTAGTCGTCCGGGGCGCCGGCCTTCTCGGCCGCGTTGGCGATCTCGGAGAGATACCACGCGGTGGGCAGGCCGCCCTCGTAGCCGTTGAAGACGTACACCCAGACGGTCTTGTCGCCCTCCAGCGAGACGGCCCGCAGGGTCAGCTTGCGGTAGGTCTCCCCGGTCACCCCCTCGACCTCGTCGAGCTGGGCGGCGTCCCAGGGGTGCACGTCGTAGAGCGCGACGAAGACCCGGTCGCCGGGTGACTCGACGATCGTGGTGACCGCGCCCTCCCAGCCGATGACGTCTTCGCCCGCGAAGGTGAGACGCCAGCCTTCGAGCCAGCCGGTGCCCACCATCGGCGAATGCGGACAGTAAGCACGCATTCGGGCGGGATCGAGGTTTGAGCCGTACGCGGCGTAATGACGCACGGCGATGACGATAGCCCGGTTGGCCGGTGGTGGAGAATACGACACGTGACACGAATCGTTATCGTGGGTGGCGGCCCGGCTGGTTACGAAGCAGCACTGGTCGCCGCGCAGCTCGACGCCGACGTGACGGTGGTCGAGGCGGAGGGTGCCGGCGGCGCCTGCGTGCTCTCCGACTGCGTACCCTCAAAGACCTTTATTGCCAGCTCAGACGTGGTGACGGGCTACCGGGAGACCGAACGCTTCGGCGTGCACTCCGGTGGCATCGAGGCGGTGACCGTCGATGCCCAGGCTGTGAACGCGCGGGTGAAGAATCTCGCACAGGCCCAGTCCACCGACATCCACAACAAGCTCGTGAAGTCGGGTGTCAACTTCGTCGCCGGCACCGCGCGCCTCGGTGTTGACACGTTGGGTCACACCCACCGGGTGGAGATCACACCGGCCGGCGGTGACGCCCCGTACGCGGTCGATGCCAGCACCGTGTTGATCGCCACCGGCGCCACCCCGCGGGTGCTGCCGACCGCCGTCCCCGACGGGGAGCGCATCCTCGACTGGCGCCAGCTCTACGACCTGCCTGAGCTGCCCGAGCACCTGATCGTGATCGGCTCCGGCGTGACCGGCGCCGAGTTCGCCAGTGCCTACCTCGCGATGGGCGTACGGGTGACCCTCGTCTCCAGCCGCGACCGGGTGATGCCGCACGAGGACGCGGACGCCGCGCAGGCGATCGAGCGGGTCTTCCGCTCGCGGGGCATGACCATACTCAACAAGACCCGGGGCAACGCGGTCCGCCGCACCGCCGACGGGGTCGAGGTCGAGCTCAGCGGCGGTGGCACCGTCACCGGCTCGCACGCGCTGATCGCGGTGGGCTCTGTGCCCAACACCGAGGGCCTCGGGCTCGAGGATTATGGCGTGGCCGTGGGCAAGGGCGGCTACGTCACCGTCGACCGGGTCTCCCGCACCAACGTCCCCGGCATCTACGCGGCCGGCGACTGCACCGGCGTGCTGCCGCTGGCCAGCGTCGCCGCGATGCAGGGCCGGATCGCGATCTGGCACGCGCTCGGCGAGGCCGTCCAGCCGCTGCGGCTGCGCACCGTGGCCAGCAACGCGTTCACCGACCCCGAGCTCGCCACCGTCGGCGTCAGCCAGGACGACGTCGACGCGGGCCGGGTGCCGGCCCGCGAGGTGATGCTGACGTTCGCCGGCAACGCCCGCGCCAAGATGGCCGACCTGGGCGACGGCTTCGTCAAGCTGTTCTGCCGGCCGGCCAGCGGTCAGGTGGTGGGCGGCGTGGTGGTGGCGCCGAAGGCGTCGGAGCTGATCCTGCCGATCACGATGGCCATCGAGAACAACATGACCGTCGACCAGCTCGCGCACACCATCACGATCTATCCGTCGCTGACGGGGTCGATCACTGAGGCGGCGCGTCAGCTGATGCTGCACGCACCGGAGTGACCTCCAACGGCGCCGGCTGGGTCTGGCCGGCGCCGCGCAGGGCGGCGGGCTTCCAGAGCGCCAGGCCCCAGCCGGCGCCGGCGAAGAGCACCGCGGCGATGACCGCCACCACGATCAGGCGCCAGCCCGACGAGGTGAGCGCCGCACCGCCGAGGTGGCCGACCAGCGTGCCGTAGGTGGCCCAGGCCACCGCGGCCAGCGACTGGTAGAGGAAGAACTGCTTGTAGGGGTAGCGGGCGCGGCCGGCGGAGAAGCACGCCGCCATCCGGCCACCGGGGACGAACCGGCAGATCAGGATGACCACCGGGCCGGGCTCGCGCAGTCCCCGGGTGAGCTTGCGGGCGGCCCGCCGGGCCCGGCCCGTGCGGGCCGTGGCGGACTTGGTCACGTCGTCGGTCTGGATGCCGCACCGGCGGCGCAACCGGGCGATCAGCCCCGTGCGGTGGTGGGTGGACCGGCCGAGCAGGTAGCAGGCCCAGTCGCCGACGATCACGCCGGCGGCGCCCACGACGATCGTGGTCGTCACGTTGAGGTGGCCGTAGGCGGTCAGGGCACCGCCCGTGATCATGATGGCCTGGGTGGGGATGACCGGCACGAACGCGTCGAGCACCAGCAGGCCGAGCAACAGGAGATAGGCGGAAACCGGCGACGTCACCGTGCCCAGCACGTCGGCCATCCGCCCCTACCTCCATCCCCGCCGGGCCAAGAATAGTTTCCGAAAAGCCCAGATGGGGGACACTTCCCTGCGGCTGACCACCGCTGTCCGGCATTCGACCCTACAGACGTCGGGGTGCCGGCGGCGTACCGTGGAAATGTGCGGTCCGGCACGTCGGGTCCCCCGTTCCTGGTGTGCCGGGCCGCCACCCGCTGGGCCGTCGGCAGGTCCCGTGCCGACGGCCCCCGTATGTGGTCTAACGATCGACGGTGTCGGTGGCAGCCATCACGCGCAGCGCGTTCGCCGCGAGGCCGATCCGCACCGGGGTGTAGCCCCGCGGCTCGCCGTCGACCTCGATCGGCATCGGGCGGTCGGTCTCCACGAGGATCTCGTCGGTGGCGAGGAACGGCTCCTCGCCGTGGGAGCGGCGATGGCCGGTCGCCGCGTTGCGCGCCGTCTCGCGGAGCAGCCGCACGCGGTGTTGATCACCCACCGGGTACGCGACCAGCAGCCGGTCGTCGGCGTCCGCGTCGGCGGTGATCGGGCGGCCGGCGTGGAAGCCGCCGTTGGCGACGTAGAGCTGGTGGGTGAGGTACTCGTGCGACCGCCCATTGGTGCGCACGGTCACCCGCATCGGCCGGTGCCGCGTGAGCAACGCCAGCGCGGTCGCCGGGTAGGCCAGCCGGCCGATCACCTTCTTCAGCCGGGGCGGCGCGGTGGCGAAGATCTCGGCGGACAGTCCGATGCCGACGTGGTTGGCGAACGGCATGTCGCCGGCCAGCCCCAGGTCGACGTCGATCACCTTGCCGCCGGTCAGCAGGCCGACCGCGGCGTCGAGGTCGAGCGGGATGGAGAGCGTACGGGCGAAGTTGTTGGTCGTGCCGAGGGGCAGCAGCCCGAGCGCGACGTCGCGGTGCGCGAGGTGCCGGGCGGCCGCGCCGATCGTGCCGTCGCCGCCGCCGACGACCAGCAGGTCCGGGCCCAGGTCGGTGGCCGCCGCGAGGCTGTTGCGCAGGTCGTTCGGGTCCTCGACGGGGAACGTGCCGAGCAGCGCGAACCCGGCCGCCTCGACGCGCCGCAGGACCTCGGGATAGAGCCGCCGGCCACGCCGGGAGTGGGCGTTGACCAGCAGGACGGCCCGGCGACCGTCGCGAATGGCGGTGGTCAGCTCCGGCTTCGTACGCAATGCGGTTCCTTCGGGGTGAAATTCGCGTGCGTCCCGGGCGGCCGGCTCGCTAGCCTGGCGACATGATGGGGCCAGCACGCACGACGACGCCGGGATGTCCCGGCGTGCTGCGCTGACCCTACCGTCATCGATCCAGCCCCGGGGCGACTCCGCCGCCGGGGCTGTGTGCTGTTGGTGTGTCGGTGTCGCCGCGGGCCGTCCGACAGGAGCCTTCCATGCTCGACCATCGCAAGCTCGGTCGCGAGCTCGACATCTTCCATTCCGATCCGCTCTCCGGCGCGGGCCTGCCGATCTGGCTGCCCGCGGGCGCGGCCGCGCGGCACGCCGTCGAGGAGTTCCTGCGCTCGCTCGAGGTGCGAAACGGCTACCAGCACGTCTACTCACCGCCGCTCGGGCGGGCCGAGCTGTTCGAGCTGTCCGGGCATCTCGGCTATTTCGCGGACGACATGTTCCCGCCGATGAAGCTCTCCTCCGACGACGAGCTGATGCTGCGGCCGGCGCTGTGCCCGCACCACTGCCTGGTGTATCTCGCGCGCGGTCGCTCGTACCGGGAGCTGCCGTTGCGGATCGCGGAGATCGGCGGGATGTACCGGTCGGAGCGATCCGGGGTGCTGGGTGGGTTGAGCCGGGTGCGGGCCATCCACCTCAACGACGCGCACATCTTCTGCTCGTTGGCCGACGTGGGCGCGGAGGTGGCGTCGGTGCTGCGGCTGGTGGACGTGGCGCACGCCGCCTTGGGGGTGCGGGTCAGCTCGGTGCGGCTGTCGCTGCGGGGGCCGGGCGAGAAGTACGTGGGTTCGGAGGAGTCGTGGGCACAGGCGGAGTCGTTGCTGCGGGCGGCGCTGGGCTCGCGGTCCTATGTGGAGGCGCCAGGCGAGGCGGCGTTCTACGGACCGAAGATCGACATCCAGGTGCGGGACGTACGGGGGCGGGAGTGGAGCCTGTCGACCGTACAGCTGGACTTCGACAAGCCGGCCCGGTTTGATCTGTCCTATGTGGATGCGGGCGGCGCCCGGGCCCGGCCGGTCATGGTGCACCGGAGCCTGGTCGGCAGCATGGAGCGGCTGTTCGGCTATCTGATCGAGGAGCACGGGGGCGCGTTCCCGGCGTGGTACGCGCCGCTGCAGCTGCGGGTCCTGCCGGTTTCGGCCGCGTCGGCCGGGGCGGCGGCGGCCTTCGCCGCGTCGGCCGTGGAAGCCGGCCTGCGCGCCGACGTCGTGGCCGAGGGTGGTTCGCTCGGCGCCCGGGTACGCGACGCGGCCGCGGCGAAGGTTCCCTACGTCGCCGTGATCGGCGATCGCGAGGCGGCCGCGGGCGCGGTGGCACTGCGGGTGCGCGGCGGCCGGGAGCTCCCGGCCATGCCGATGCCGGACGCCATCCGCCTGATCGACGAGGCGGTCGCGGCCCGGTCCATCGACCCGGTCCCCTAGTCGGAGTCGTCCCGCTGGTAGACGTCGCGGTCGTGCTCCTCTTCCTCGACGAGCGTGCGGTAGTGGCGGTTGCGGACGCGCAGCACGACGCCCGCC
>NZ_BONE01000161.1 GCF_016862555.1 Asanoa siamensis
GTTCGAGGCCGTGCCCGACCATGGCCGCGGTGAAGGAGTCCCGGGTACGCACGGCCGGCCCGTAGCCTTCCGCGATCGCGGCGGAGGAGTGGTTGACGTAGACGATCCGGCGGTGGCCCAGCTCGACCAGGTGCGCGACCGCGTCACGGACCGTCTGGTCGAAGTCGATGTCGACGTAGGAGAGGCCGGAGGGGTCGGCGGTCCGCCCGATCAGCACGAGCGGCACGCCGGCGTCCTGCAGGGCGGCGACCCGGCCGTCCTCGACCTGCACCTCCATCAGCACGACGCCGTCGATCATCCGCTGGCTGGCGAGCCGGCGCAGGTCGTCGATGTCGCCGGCGCCGACCGGCGAGAGCACCAGGTGGTAGCCGGCCGCGCTGGCCGCGGCCGCCGCACCGGTCACGAACGCGGTCTCGGTGGCACCGAGACCGCGTTCGTCGATGGGCATCAGGAGACCGACTATCCGGCTGCGCCGGGTGGCCAGGCCGCGCGCCATGGCGTTGGGCTGGTAGTCGAGCTCGGCCATGGCCGCGAGGACCTTGTCACGGGTGGCCTGGGAGATCGGTCGCGCGCCGGTGAGCACATAAGAAACCGTGCTGACGGAGACCCGCGCAAGGCGCGCGACGTCATGCATCGTAGCCACCGCGCACCCCCTTTGGTCAGCAGTGGAACCGCTCCCGGCCGTTTGTCGAAGCGTTTCGACTAACCGGTTCGACAGGAACGTAGGACATGCGTTACGGCCCCGTCAATAGCCGATGTCGAACAGAAGTCAACCGCGACTTTCCGTGCTCGGGCCGTCACGGAAAGCGCGGAAGGTTCGGCCGCGGTGTGTCAGCCAGCCTGGTCCGGGAACACGAGTCGCCCGTAGTGGAACAGCAAGGGGGTGAGGTGCTGCTGCTCGAGGGCCACTCGGGAGCGGATGTAGGTGCAGCCCCGGAGGAAGGCGTCCGGCACCTCCATGCCAGCGAACCGACCCTGGTAGAAGCCGACGCTGAACTGGATCGCCGCCTCGTCGCCGATCTGGGTGCGCATGCCGACCGCGTAGCCGACCCGCTCGGAAAGGATCTTGGCGAGGTCGGTCGAGTGACAGGCGTTGACGACCACGCAGCCGATCGTGGCCTGATGCTGGGCGAACAGATCGCCCAGGCCGGCCGGGGTGATCAGGTCGCGCAGGCCGGCGTCGTCCTCGACGCACAGGTTGCCGTGTACGTCGCCGTGGCCGGCGAAGTGGACCACGTGCGGCTCATAGTCGATCAAGGCCTGGCTGAGGTCGTCGAAGCGCGCGGCGGGGCACCACTCGATGCGGAACCGCTCGCGCGCCCGACTGAGTTGCAGCCGCTCCTTGACCTTGCGCATCTCCAGGTCCGAGCGGAGCGGCGGCAGGTCGCGCGGGCTCGCGGCCAGGTAGAGCAGGACCTGCTCGTCGGACGACGGATCGCGGTGGGGTGCGACAGCGCGCACGGCGATCTTGACGTCGTCCCGCTGCGTACCGGTGGCGGACCCGCCATCGAGGTCGCGGTAGCGGTAGGTGGTGTGCACTGTGACGGGCACGTGCTGGCCGCCTTCGTCGGCCTTCACGGAGAAGGTGCAGCGCGCCGTGCTGCCGTCGGCGAGACTCTCGATCCGGCTGCGCTTGCCGTCGGTGCCGAACGGGCCCGCGACCGCCACGCTGACCTCCTCCAGCGGGACGCCGGTGGTGTTCGAGACCAGGACGCGCATCATGTCCCAGGCCCCGAGGTGGAGTTGGCCGGTCTCGCACTCGACCCGCAGGCGCCCGGTGGGCTGCTTGATCCGCACCGCCGGCGGCGCGGCCCGCGCGACCAGGCCGACCCGGAAGTCGGTCACCCGGACCGGCCGGTCGTTCTCGTCCCGGTACGAGAACGTGCTGCTGGTCAACGCGAACTGGCCGGGCCGGCGGGCCTCGACGAGGATCGTGTGGGGGTGCGCGCGCCCGGCGGGCAGCGTCGAGACGTCCACCTCGGCTGACCCCTTGACGAGCACGAGGCCGGCGGGCAGGCGCAGCCGGAGCCCGAGGTTGAAGCATGTGCCCTGGCCGCTGTTGACGAACCGGATCGTCACTGGCGTCGGCCGGCCGACCACCAGGTCGCCGGTCGAGACGGACGCTTCGATCATCGCGGGCGGGCCAGACCGGGCCGCGCGGCCGCCGCCGCGGCCGCGGCCGGACCAGGGTCGGCCCAGCCATGGCGCCTCTGTGCCCCCTTGTGGAACCGCTCGACGCAGTCGCGGCAATGCATCGCCGGCCGCGGTGCGCTCTCGGCGGTCCGGAGGGTGAACCGGGCGGCGATCGCCTGGGCGGGCAGCGCCGACGACGACTCCGAGTTGGCGGCGAACGCGTCGTCGACCGCGACCACCCAGCCGTGTTCGTCGCACACCGGCATACCGCAGTGGTGGCACAGGAAGATCTGGTTCACGTGCCGGGACTCACCGTTGATACCGCAGTTGACGTTCATGACGTCTCCCCCAGCTCGTCGAGTTCCGCCTCGATCCGGGTGACCTTCCGAGCGTAGATCTCGGTCGAGATCCGACCCGCGATCACCGCCTCGTCCGCGTCCTCCCGCTCCCGCCGCAGCTCCGCCAGCCGATCCGCGGACCCGTTGCGCCCGGGCACGCGTGGCGCCGGCATGACGAACGGCTTCGCCGGCAGGGCGTCGGGCGGTCGGTGCGTCTCCGGGTCGATCACCTCGCCGTCCACGACACGCTGGCTGATGAGCGACCGCCCCTGCCCGGCCTGTCCGGCGTGCGCGGACAACACCTCGATGATCCGTTCGTGCAGGCCGGTCCAGGTGTCCTCGATCCGGCGCAGCAACTCGTCGCCCTGGCGATCCGCCTCGATCGTGGCCGGCTCGTCCGCCACCGAGCTGTTCCGATCGACGAGGGTGCCGCGGGCGTACACACCCTTGACCGTCACGTGCGCGGCCGTCACGCCGGAGTCGGCCGCGCCCGTGACGCTCTCACCGCGCAGGCTGATGTTGAAGTCCATCGGGAACAGCCCGACATACAGGCGCCCCGCGATGTCCCACACCCGTTTGAGCACCAGGGGCCGGCCCGGGTCGCGGTAGGGCTGATGCTCGACGACCCGCTTCACGTAGTAGCCGTCCGCGCTGATCGCGTCGGTCAGCTCCGCGACGATGTGATGGTCCGGGACGATCCCGCGGAACTCCTCGGCCCGATCACGGCCATGCGCGGTGTCGTCCGCCTCGTGCTTGTCCGGCACCACACGCTCGTCCTGATAACGGATGGAGCGCAGCTCGATGTCAAAACCTACGGCCACCTTCGTCCGTGTCGTGGTCCGCGGCTGCTGGCCCGCCCCACCGCCGGGTAGGAAGACGCCGACTCCGTTCACACCGGACAGAAGTCCATCGAAGGTCGCCTCGACGGTCCCGGCGAGCGTGAGCCTGGTGCGGGTGCCGTCCGCCGATGCGGGGACCTCGGTGATGGGCCGCTCGAAGCGCAGCTTCAGGGTGAGGCTCCGGGCGCCCCGCGCATCGGGCCGAAGCTGCTTCCACCGTATGGTGCGCCGGCCCGCGGACAGCCCGACCTCGACCCGGCCGGGGGCGGAACTCTCCACGCTGCCCCAGCTCGCCGGCACCTCCAGTGCGACGAGGTCGAACATCTCGAGACCGAGAGGGTGGTCCTCCGGCCCGAGGTCGTTCCAGTGCAGGTCGATCTCGAGGCTCCGCCGGTCCGAGGACGGCACCAGCGAGGGGACGATCCAGAGGGGAATCGCGCGCGGACGACGGTCGTCCTGCACCTCGTAGCCGATGACGAGATTGGCCTCGCGCTGTGACAACTCGGGGTCGTCGGGGAACAGCTCGTGCGCGTCCGCGGAGTCGCCTCCGAGGGCGACACCGGTCCCACCGGGCAGCACCGGCACCTGTCCGGCCCGGAAGGCGAAGCCGGCGTCGCCGCGCACCAGCAGATATCCGGCGGAGAACGGCACCGCCTCGGACTGCGGCACGGCGAATTTCTTCCGGTACGCGCGCAGCAGCGGGTAGCCGTCGTTGGCGGACAGGTTCACCTTCAGCTCACCGGCGAGTGAGTCCACGGTGCTCGTGTAGTCGCCATGCTCCAGCCGGACGTACCCGACGAGCCGTTCGCGCATGTCGATCGCGTTCACCTGCGGCACCAGCGGCAAGGGTGGCCGGCTGGAGCGGCTGGCCAGGTACCGATGGAGGGCCAGCGCGCCGCCTCCCACGGCCGCGCCGATCACCATGAGCACGAGGCCGGTGCCGACGGAGGCGAAGAGGAGGAGAAAACCGAGCGCGAAGCTGCCCGCTCCGCCCGCGATCCAGCGCAACGGGAAGCCGCGGACCAGGTGATCGTGGTCGGTGCAGTGGTAGACCGCCTCGCGCAGGCCGCCCAGCCGCAACCCGGCGAACTCCTGGCTGACCGGCCTCGCCTCGTCGATCTCTCCGCTCGGAACCGGGACACGGGCGCCGCCCTGGCGGAAGACGAGCGGGCTGTGCTGCTCGCACATCGGCCGCTGGCAGTGGTGGCAGACCGAGAAGATCTTCTCCGAGCCGCACTCGTAGCAGCGCACGCGCGGCGCCCGGTTCACCATGATCTCGGTCATGCGGCACCGCCTTGGCTCTGGAAGTAGCGGAAACGTTCCCGCAGCTTCTGCTGGAACGCGTTCATCTCCCGGGTGAGCTCGCGATGGTCGCGAGGCAGCGTGCCGAGCACCGACACCTTGAGTTGGCCGCTGTCGGATTCGCTGCTGATCTCGGTGTTGACGTCCGTGAGCTGCTTGCGGCCCAGGACGGATCGCGTGCCTTCGACCGCGACCAACAGGTCCAGATCGTCCGGTCCCTGGCTGCGATGGGCCAGCACCAGCCACATCGGCGAGATCGGATCCCGTGGCGTCCGCTGCCGCGGCTGCTCCACGGTGAACCGCGCGTTGCGCAGCGCGGTGACGATGTCGTCGATCCGCGCGTCCTCAGGTTTGATGTTGTCGAAGACGAACTGCTGGTACGGCGAGAACGTCCGTCCGGCGAAGATGTCGCCCGGGTAGACCGTCGTGCGGATGTTCAGCGTCGTCATGTGCTCCGGTTGCCTGTGCTGCGGCCGACCGGTCGCGTCGTAGGAACGCGCCTCGAGCCCCGATAGCAGGTAACCCGGAATCTCCACCCGCGCGCTGACCTCGAGTTGGTCCTGGTCGAACAGCTCGCCGGGGTGGCCGATCGCGAGCACGCACACCGCGCTGTGGAAGATCCGAGTCCCGGCGTGCCCCCGCTTCGGCGCATCACTGAGGTTCTCCCACGTCGGCACGTCGGCCCACTCCAGGCAGCTCTTCTCGGGGTTGTACCGCACCGGCGCACGCCGCGTCCGCGGCTCGTGCGCCCGCGGAAGCTGCTCGACGTACAACTCCGTGCTCTGCATCGACGTCAGGGTCGGCCACTCGATCGACATCTCTTTGACGACCGGTGCGAGGTTCCCGTAGAAGCCCTCCTTCACCGGCAGTGAGAGATTGACCGCGAACGTGAAGAGCAGCTTGCTGGTGAAGCTCGCCTCCTGCCGGAGCCGGTCGATGAGCCACTGGGGGTTCTCCCGGCCCCGCTCCATCAGCGACCGCACACCCGCGACCGCGTCGGTGAGGCTGTCCGGGTCGTCCAGCGACACTTCGAGTTGCACCGGGTACACCTGCGGGTTGTCCGGCTGGTAGTCGTAGGCGATCACGCAGGCCTGCCGGTCGCCGGTCAGGTCGAGGCTGCCGTCGTTCCTGGCCACCGGCACGCTGATCGGGATGACGCCGGCCTGGCCGTGGTGGCGGGTGATGCCGCGCAGCCCGTTGGTGTTGGTGTGGTCGGCGAGCAGCAGGTGGCCGATCGTCGCCCGGTGCTCCCCCGCGCCTCTGCGGTCCAGCACCCGCTCCACGTCAGCCACCGCCTGACGCGTGAAGAACCGGCTTCCGTCGTAGGGGACGGTGATCTCGATCCGCCCGGTGCCGTCGCCGACCTGGTCGGTGCGGGGATTGCGGGAAATCTCCTGCTCCACGGCGTAGCTCTCGACGAGCTCCACCTTCTCCGGCATCGCGCGGGCATACAGCGTGTCATCTCCGCGCGCCCTCAGCGGGCCAAGCATCGACACGTCCATCCACCTCCGTCTGGGCCTAGGTGC
>NZ_BONE01000162.1 GCF_016862555.1 Asanoa siamensis
GGGCACGTCACTGCTCCTGCCCGCGGTGTCGATGCCGAGCATCCTCGGCGGCCTGGTGGCCTTCGGCGTGATCATCGGCCCGGCCTACGCGCTGGCCATGGAACGCGAGGACGGCACGCTCCTGCGCGCCAAGGCAGTGCCTCGCGGCATCCTGGGCTATGTCAGCGGGCAGGTGCTCTTCCACTCGCTCGGTCTTTTCCCCTCCCTCTTGACCATTCTGATTCCCAGCTTCCTGCTCTTCGACGACCTGGTCCACCGCGGCGCCGTGGGGTGGCTCACGGTCGCCTGGGTCCTTGTCCTCGGGCTCCTCGCCACCATGCCGATCGGCATCATCATCGGTTCGCTGGTGCCGAATGTGCAGAAGGTCGGCACCTGGGGCATGCTCCCGATCATGGTGCTCACCGCCATCTCCGGCATCTTCTACCCGATGCAGGCGCTGTGGGGCTGGGTCCAGGTCATCGCCCAGCTCTTCCCCGTGTACTGGCTCGGGCTCGGCATGCGATCCGCGTTCCTGCCGGAGTCCGCGGCAACGCTCGAGATCGGTGACTCGTGGCGCACGCTGGAGACAATCGGCGTCCTCAGCGCCTGGGCCATCGCCGGGGTGCTGGTCGCGCCGATCGTGCTGCGCCGGATGGCCCGTCGGCAGTCGGGGTCCCAAGTGGAAGCGGCTCGTCAGGAAGCCGTTCAGTGGGTGCGCTAGTCGCCGGCTCGTCCCTGACCCGATACGCGGGCCCGCGGTCACCCAGATCTTCCAGCGGCGGGCCGTGAGCCGGCTCGGCTACGACGCCATCGCCATCCGGCTGAATCTCGATCCCGTCCGTCACCCACCGCCTGACCCCATTCTTAAAGGGCGTCGGCGCGTCGGCGCCTGGACCGCGAGCAGTGTCCGCGTCGGCCGTTTCCGCCAAGGCTCACGCTCCGGCACGAGCACCAACCCCAACCCGAACGCCCCGGCGTTCCCACCTGCTGCGCTCGTTCGTACGCTGCGACCTGTGCGACCGGCGCGCCTACGGCTGCGCCACCAGGGATACACCTACTACCGCTGCAGCCCGAACGCCAAGAATTACTCACGACGCCTTCCATCTGGAAGTGCGCTACAACCGTCACGAGCGGCACCGCCCAGACCCTCGGTGCGACGATGGCCGACTCCAACCACCCGGAGGAACCAGAAAGGGCAGGCACCGAAACTCACGTTCCGGTTCCCGCCCCACTAGTTTGGGATGCTTTGGTGCGCCGCCAGGGACTCGAACCCCGAACCCGCGGATTAAGAGTCCGCTGCTCTGCCAGTTGAGCTAGCGGCGCTCGTTCGGCAACGACACGTACGTTAGCACGCGCCCTGATGCATCTTCCAACTGGTGGCGAACGACCAGCCGAAGGCCCTCAAACCCCCTCATAGACCCCCACGTAATGCAAGTAGCTCTCCGCGATCCGGGACGCCACCCCGGCCTCGTCGATCTTGTCGGCCAGGTAAGCCTCCAGCGGCGACTGCCAGATGCTGCGCCCGATCGCGAAACCCAGGAAGCCCGCCGGCGCCGCTGCCCGTAGCCAGCGGTCCAGGTCCGGCTCCGGTGCGTCCCGGCCCAGCACGATGCACTGCACCCCGTTCCGGCCGCCCTGTCGGGCCGTCGCCAGGACCGCCGACGCGGCCGACGGAGAGTTCAGGCCCTCGATCTTCCAGATCGCCGGCTCCACCCCGGCCGCCTGCATCTCGCCGATGACCCGCGCCGTCAACTCCGGGCGGAGATCGTCGTCGTAGGCCGGCGAGGACTGTTCCGGCGTCGCCGGCACCAGCAACTCGAGCAGCAGGTCCCGGCCCGCCGAGGCCAGCACCGACGAGACCGTCGCGAGGTCGTCCATCTGGCGCCGCCGGGCGCGTACGTCAAAATCGGGGTTGTCCCTGACCAGGATCTTGACGTAGCGCGGGTCGAACTCCTCGACGTGCTCCATCCAGACGCCCGACCCGAGGTCCCCGTACTCCAGCGTGAACCAGTCCTGACCCGACTTCTCGATCGGCATCGCCAGGGTGATGCCCGCGGCTGTGGCGGCCCGGGCGACCCCCGCGCCGTACCGCTCGTCCACCAGCACCCCGGCGCCGGCGACCGGAGCGCGCCGCAGGGCACTCACCAGACCCTGGTAGATCAGGTCCTTCCCATCGACCAGACGCGCGGTGTCGGCGGGGCTCGGATCGCCGCTGATCTTGTAGACCGTCGCGGCGAACGACGCCCGGTGGTCCATCGCCAGCAGATAGAGTGCCATGATTCTCCCGGAATGCCCCAAACCTCACCTCAGCCTGCCAAAGGGCTCGTGACCAGGCGTTACTTCGGAGAAATCGGTAGCAGTGGGAGGTTCCGACCGGTTCGGGACTCAAGGTCAGCCGTGTGGCTGAGGCGCGGTGTGGACGGCATCTGGCACCCTGCCGGATCGAGGGACATAGCGGGTGTGGCTGGGGCACGATGACCCCAAGGTTGCGAAGAAACGGGGACGTCCATGACTCGGTTCGTGACACGTAGAGCAGCCATCGGGAAGCTTCTCGCCGTCGCGGCGGCCGGCGGGCTCGTCCTGGCGACCACGGCTTGCGGCGGCGACAAGACCGACCAGAAAGCCCCCGCCTTCGTCAGCGGCCAGCAACAGGTCACGCCGTCGCCGACCGCCCCGCCGATCCCGTTCCAGTTCGCGGTCACGCCCGCCGACAAGAAGAAGGACCTGCCGGTCAGCACCGAGATCGGCACCAGCGTCAAGGGCGGCGAGATCACCAGCGTCAAGCTGACCGACAAGAGCGGCAAGGAGGTCAAGGGCGCCCTCCGCGAGGACAAGACGTCCTGGGTGCCCAACGCGCCACTGAAGTACAAGACCGACTACACCGCCACCGTGATCGCCACCAGCGCCGCCGGGCAGGCCGAGACGAAGACGGTCTCCTTCTCCACCAAGGCCAAGTCGGGCAACGACATCGGCTCCGGGCTCTACCTCTTCAACGGCAAGACGTACGGCGTCGCCATGCCCGTCGTGGTCGAGTTCAGCCCCGGCATCGCGAAGAAGGACCGCGCGGCCGTGCAGAGCCGGCTGTTCGTGCGGACCGACCCGCCGCAGCCGGGCGTCTGGCACTGGGTGAGCAGCGGCACGCAGGCCTACTACCGCGCGCCCGACTACTGGAAGCCCGGCACCAAGATCACGGTACGCGCGGCGATCGAGGGCATCCCGCTGTCGAACGGTCGCGTCGGTGACCAGGACCGCAAGGCCACGGCCACGATCGGCGACAAGTTCGAGATGAAGGTCGAGAACAAGACCAAGAAGATGCAGGTCTTCAAGAACGACAAGCTGGTCAAGACGTTCCCGGTCAGCCTCGGCAAGGCCAGCACGCCCTCGTCCAGCGGCACCATGATCGTGATGGACAAGCAGGAGCACACGGTCTTCGACACCTTCGCCGAGCTCGGGCCGGAGGAGGGCTACCGCACGGACATCGACTTCGCGCAGCGGCTGACCTGGGGCGGCGAATACATCCACTCCGCTCCGTGGTCGGTCGGCGACCAGGGCCGGCGCAACGTGTCGCACGGTTGCGTCAATCTCGCGCCCGGGAACGCGAGCTGGCTGTTCGGCCAGACCAAGGTCGGCGACCCGATCACGATCCGCGGGACCGAGCGGAAACTTGAACCGGGCAACGGGTGGACCGCGTGGAACCTGTCGTGGTCCGACTTCGTCAAGGGCAGCGCGCTACCGGTGCCGGGAAGCCTCAAAACGCCTGGTAGCGCCACGCCGACACCGACGGCCACCGATTAAGGACACTTTCCGGTACGGTAGCTCCGCCCGATCGTTCGTACACTCGTCTGGCGTGTTCCCGCATACGGCACGAAACCGTGACGTGTCCCGAGGCGTGTTCGGGGCACCATGACCGCGCTGGAACACGGACTTGTGAGGGGATCTCATGCGGAGCAGCCGAGGGCAGCGCCCGACCCGCCGAGCAGGCATCACGCTGACCGCTGCCGTCCTCGTTGGATTACTGTCAGTCACCGCTGGCTGCACGAAGGCCGGCAACGCGGCCTGGCAGGACGGCGGCCAGAACGGCTCGTCCCCGTCGGCGCCGGCCGAGCCCGACACCAAGGCCAAGGCGACGATCACCGAGCCCGCGGCCAACGCCGCCGACGTCGCCGCCTCGACCGCCATCGCGTTCGACACGACCGACGCGGTCGAGACCGCCGTCGCGCTCAAGTCGTCGAGCGGTGACACGGTCAAGGGCACCCTGGCGAGCGACAAGAAGAGCTGGCTGCCGACGGGCGCGCTGAAGTGGGGCGAGACCTACACGGCGACCGTCAGCGCGACCGGTGACGACGGCAAGACCGCGACCGCCGAGTCCACGTTCACGGTCATGGCCAAGCCGGGCAACGCGATCGCGGTGAGCAGCTTCCTCGGCGACGGCGCGGTGGTCGGCGTCGGCATGCCGATGATCGTCAAGTTCGGCCGCGCGATCCCGCAGGACTACCGCGACGACGTGCAGCGCCGCATGAAGGTCACCGCCGAGCCGGCGCAGGAGGGCACCTGGGCGTGGATCAGCCCGACCGAGATCCACTTCCGCCCCAAGGAGTTCTGGAAGGCCAACACCAAGGTCCACTACAAGCTGCAGACCGGCGGCCTCCCGGTGGGCGACTCCGTCCTCCGCAACGACCTCACCGTCGACCTCAAGATCGGCCCGTCGTTGGTGATGACGGTCGACAACCGCACGAAGCGGATGACGGTCACCAAGGACGGCAAGGTCATCCGCACGATCAAGGTCAGCCTGGGCAAGAAGACCACCCCGTCGTCCACGGGCACGATGATCGTCATCGAGAAGAAGCGCGAGACGGTCTTCGACACCTTCGAGGAACTGGGCCCGGAAGAGGGCTACCGCACTGACATCGACTTCGCCCAACGCCTGACGTGGGGCGGCGAGTTCATCCACGCGGCGCCATGGTCCGAGGGCCAACAGGGCACGACCAACGTCTCCCACGGCTGTGTCAACGTCTCGATGAAGGACGGGGAGTGGCTCTTCGGCCAGACCCGCATCGGCGACCCGATCACGGTCAAGGGCACGGAACGCAAGCTCCAGAACGGCAACGGCTGGACCGACTGGAACATGAGCTTCACCGAGTACGCCAAGATGAGCGCGATTCCGCTTTCCGAGCAATAGGCCAAGTCCCGGGTCCGCGGTCTCGCGGACCGTCGCTTCCGCCGGACGCGGGTCGGGCCCTAGGGGCAATAGATCGTTGCCCGGGTCCGCGGTGGTGCGGACCGTTGTTCCCGCCGGACGCCGGGTCGGGCCGGGAGGATCGTTTCGCGGGTCCGCGGTGGTGCGGACCGTCGCTTCCGCCGGACGCCGGGTCGGGCCGTAGGGGTGATAGATCGTTTCCCGGGTCCGCGGTGGTGCGGACCGTTGCTCCCGCCGGACACCGGGTCGGGCCCTAGGGGGCCCGCCCCTGCCAGGTCCGCGGTTGGCCAAGAACCGGTGGGTCGATCGTGAGTCGGCAATCGACCTGCTTCAGGCGTGTCCATCGGCGTGGTCGTGTCGGGCGTCCGACCCCGCCGGTGCGTGAGTGGATAGAAATCGGTCAGCCTGCTTCCGGCTGGTCAACGTGACGACCTCGGCGTGGCCGGCGTGCTCTGCCAGCAGCCGCCACACCTGCGGTCGCATCCTCCGCCGATAGCTGACGATATAACGGATAAATGCCCACGTAACCCGGTCGAACACGCCATCCTGGCGATGCTGCCCGCCGCGATAACGCCACCGCCGCCGCACCACACCCCAGAGGCAGACGACCGCGGGCAGATCGAGAAAGACCACGGTATCGGCCGCGCCCAACCGAATCCCGAGCGTCCCGGCGTAGTTGCCCTCGACAATCCACCGCGCACCGGCCACAATCCGCCGCTGACACTCCGCGAACTCGTCCTGCGCCACGGCCCGCCATTCGGCGTCGTAGTAGACCGCATCCAGGTGAACCACAGGCAGGTCGAGCCCTCGGCCGAGCCGCCGGGCAAAGGTGGACTTCCCACTGCCACCGCACCCGACGACAACGACCCGTTCCACGAACGCCACGCTATCGCCGCCGCGCCGCCGCGCCGCCGCGCCGCCGCGCCGCCGCGCCGCCGCGCCGCCGCGCCGCC
>NZ_BONE01000163.1 GCF_016862555.1 Asanoa siamensis
TAAGGGAGCTCGCGGGCGCCGTGACACATGTGGACCCGGACGGCCACGCCCGCCGGTAACCGACCCGCATTGGGGGCTGGGCCGGCCGGTCAGACCCTGGACCCTCGCGGGCGTTGCGGCTTCGCGCTGAGCGGAGGTCGCGGCGTCCGTGGCTACGGCCATGGCCACCCTGGCGGTCCGGTTTCCGGAGCTAGTCATCTTGATGGCGCCGTTCCCGCTGCTCGCGGCCGTTCCGGCGGTGATTCGGCCGCTGCGGGCGTTCAAGGTGGCCGCCTGGGGTCTGCGTCGTCCTCTTCTTCCCGCTCAGCTGCCTCGTCTACTTCACGGCCATGGTCCAACTCGCGGCCGTGCTCCCGCTGGCGCTCGCCCCGACCCGTCTCACGGCCGCAGCGCCACGCGCGGTCACCCTGTCCTGCGCCGCGGTGTTGGCTGTGCCCCTCGTCGTCGCCGCGGCATCGACCTGACGGCGCACTGACGGTGACCCGCCGCGGACATGGCAGCGCAGCGGTGTCTGGCGGGAGCGACGGTCGCGCCCCGGGCGGGCCCGAGCCATCCAGCCCTTGATCTATTCCTGCTCGGCCGGGTCGGCGGTGAGGTCGACGTGTAGGCGCATCTGGTAGACGAGCATGTCGTCGACGTCCAGGGCGCGGCCCGCGCCGTCCGGGGCCCAGCCCGCCGTGGTCAGGAACTTGCGGGTGGCGGCGTCGCCGTCGTAGGCCCAGGCCACCGCGAAGGCGAAACTGTCCTCGCGCCACAGGTCGACGCTTGCCGCCAGTAGGCGGCTGCCGTGGCCGCGGCGGCCCCAGCGGGGCTCGACCAGCAGGTCCGTGATGGCCGCCACATCGTCCGGCAGAGCCGGCTCCTCCGGGGCCAACGCCTGCTCGTCGGCGGGACCCGAGGCGGCAAAACCCACCAAGTACGATTGTTCCGCCTGCTCGACGGCCACCAGCACCCGGTGCCTCGGCGACGGTGGCTGTTCGACCGCGGCGCTCCAGCGTTCGGCGATCCAGGCCTCGTCGAGGTCGTCGAGCACGTGTCGGGGCAGCATCCGGCGATAGGCGACCCGCCAGGTCGCGATCTGGATGCGGGCGATTTCGGCGGCGTCCTCGGGACGCGCCGGGCGGACGTACCCGAGTGCCATGAGTGGTGAGCCTACGGAGTGGGAGCAGGGCTTGATCGAGCGGGCCGCGCGCCGGCAGGGGGCGATCGTCGCGGGTCTCGCGGTGGTTGTCCTCGTCTTTCTCGTCCTCTTCTCCGCGCGCCACGGGTTCTTCGACCTGAAGGTCTACTACGGCGCCGTCAACTACTGGATCCACGACCACGGCATGCTGTACGACTTCCTGAAGCCGAACAGCAAGTACGGCTTCACCTATCCACCGTTCGCGGCCATCGCGATGGTGCCGATGGCGGTCGTGCCCTGGGCCCTGGCGATGGTGATCAGTGTGGCGCTGTCGCTGGCGGCCACCTACGCCCTGCTGCGCTGGATGGTGCTGCCGATCGCCCTGCGGGAGCGCTGGACCCCCTGGTTCGTGCTCGCCGTCGCCGCCCTGCTGATCGCAGCGTTCGAGCCCTACCGCGAGACGATCACGTTTGGCCAGGTCAACCTGCTGTTGATCTTCCTGGTCGCGCTGGACCTGCTGGTCGGGCTGGCCGGCGGGAAGCGCTGGGCCGGCGTGGGCATCGGCCTGGCGACGGCGATCAAGCTCACCCCCGGGGTGTTCATCCTCTACCTGCTGGTCACCCGCCGCTGGCGGGCCGCGCTGGTCGCGACCGGCACCGCCACGGTGGCCACCCTCGCCGCGGCGGCGGTCGACCCGGCGGCCTCCCGCGAGTTCTGGACCGACGCTCTCTGGGACACCAACCGGGTGGGCTCGCTGGCCTTCGTCTCGAACCAGTCGCTGCAGGGCGTGGTCGCCCGGCTGAACCCCGAGCACCCGTCGTCGCTCGCCTGGCTGGTGCTGGTGGTGGCGGCGATCGGCGTCTGGGCCTGGCGGGTACGCCGGGCGTCGCTGGCCGAAGGGCTGGCGCTGACCGGCGTGCTGGGCTGCCTGATCAGCCCCGTCACCTGGGTGCACCACCTGGTCTGGCTGCTGCCGGCGCTGATCCTGCTGGCCGACGCCGGCCTGCGGCGCCGGGGGATGCTCGTGTTCGCGGCAATCGCGTACGCCGTGCTGTGCAGCCGCCTGGTCTGGCAGTGGGAGTACGGCTTCGGTGGGGTCGGCGGCTTCCTGGGCAGCAACGCGTACGTCTGGGTCAGTCTGGCCCTGCTGCTCTTCCTGCCGCTGCGCTCAGCCGTCGATCGTCCGGACGTAGCGCAGCTCCGGGAGCGGGACCCGGTCGCCGCTTGACGGCAGCGTCACCGTGAACTCCGCCCGTTCGCCGTCTTCCGCGAAGCCCGCCTTCGCGTAGAACCGCCGGGAGCGATGGTTGGCCTCGAGCACCCAGAGCCGGACCTCGCGGAAACCGCGGGCGGCCAGCTCGGCCAGGGCCGCGGCCATCAGCGCGCGGCCGACGCCCGTGCCGACCCGGTCCGGCTCCAGATAGATGGCGAGCACCTCGCCGACCGCCGGGTCGAGGGCGGTGCGGTCCTGCTGATGACGGTACGGGCCGACGGTGGTGAAGCCGATGATCGTCGGGCCGTCCGTGGCCACCAGGGTCTGGAACTCCGTGGCGTCGTGCCATTCGCGGCGCCGGGCGGCCCGCTGGGCCGGGTCGAGCGCGTCGAGCACCTCGGCCGGGATCATGCCCGCGTAGCCGGCCTGCCAGGCGCGGACGTGCAGCGCCGCCACCGCGTCGATGTCGTCGCGGGTCTCGGGCCGGATCGTCACCATGCCCACGGTGTCTACAGGCAAGCGCCGCTTCCGCGCGCGGAATTTTGTCGTACGGGTCGATTAACGTGCGGGTCGTGGCACTCGAATCGTTGTCGCTGGCGCAGGCCCGCCGCATCGCGCTGGCCGCCCAGGGCTTCACCGACCCGGCGCCCGCCGGTGTGCCGACCGCGCGCCATCTCCGCCGGGTGGTCGGCCGCACCGGCCTGCTCCAGATGGACTCGGTCAACGTGCTCCAGCGGGCCCACTACCTGCCGCTCTACAGCCGGCTCGGGCCCTATCCGACGGCGCTGCTCGACCGGGCGGCCTACCGGCGGCCGCGCACGCTCTTCGAATACTGGGGCCACGAGGCGTCGCTGATCCCGGTCGAGCTGCAGCCCGCGATGCGCTGGCGGATGGCCCGCGAGCACCAGTGGGGTGGCCTGCGGCGGTTCGCCGAGGAGCAGCCCGAGCTGGTCAAGTGGGTGCTCGACGAGGTGCGCGAGTCCGGCCCGCTGACCGCGGCCGAGATCGAGCGCGACGAGCCGCGCGACAAGTCCAACTGGGGGTGGAACTGGTCGTCGGTCAAGCAGGCGCTCGAATACCTGTTCTGGGCGGGCGAGGTGAGTGCGGCGGCGCGCAACACGTCGTTCGCGCGGGTCTACGACGTGCCCGAGCGGGTGCTGCCGGCCGAGGTGCTGGCCGCGCCGACGCCGACGGAGGCCGAAGCGCACCGCACGCTGGTCATGGTGGCCGCCCGCTCGCTGGGGGTGGCGGCCGAGTACGAGCTGCGCGACTACTTCCGACTACCCGTGGCCGGCGCCCGCGCGGCCATCGCGGCGCTGGTCGACGAGGGTGCGCTGCTGCCGGTCCGGGTCGAGTCCTGGAAGCAGCCGGCCTACCTGCACCCCGAGGCCAAGCTCCCGCGCTGGGTCCGCGGCGACCGGCTGATCAGCCCGTTCGACCCGCTGGTCTGGGAGCGGGCGCGCACCGAGCGGCTGTTCCACTTCACCTACCGCATCGAGATCTACGTGCCGGCGCCGCAGCGGGTCTACGGCTACTACGTGCTGCCGTTCCTGCAGGGCGACCGGTTCACCGCGCGGGTCGACCTGAAGGCCGACCGCAAGGCGGGAGTGCTGCGGGTGCCGGCGGCGTGGGCGGAGCCGGGCGTCGACCGGGTGGCGACCGCGCGCGCCCTCGCCGCCGAGCTGACCCGGCTCGCGGGTTGGCTCGGCCTGTCGGCAGTTGCTGCACCGGAAGGCGGTGATCTGGGCGGGCCGGTCGCAGCCGCGCTGGGAAGCGCGGCCGGTGTAGCGTGACGGCCATGACATCCACCCAAGGCCCGACCGCACCCGCGGCCGAGGGTGCCCCCGCCGGCAGCCACCCGAACGCCCCAGCGCCGGACGGCGCCGCGGACGCTGCGCAGCAGTCGAACGGCGCGGCTCCGGCACTGCCGCCGAAGGGCGCCGCGCCCTACGAATTGCAGCCGGACGGTGCCGCATATGACGCCGTGCCGGATGGTGCGGTGGCCAACGGTGCGGTGCCGCCGGTGTTTCTGCCGCCGTCCTACGCACCGCCGCGGCGGGGGCGGGTCGGGCGGGCCTATCTGCGGATGCTCGACCGAGTCCCGCGGTGGCTCGGGCCCCTCGCGGTGCTCGGGTGCATCGGTGGCGCGGTCGGCTACACCCTGGTCAGCAACCCCACCGACAGCGCGTCCGACGCGCCGCCGACCTGCATTCTCAAGTTGACCACCGGGCTCGACTGTCCGGGGTGTGGTGGCACGCGCGCCGCGTGGTACCTGCTGCACGGTGACCTGCCCGCCGCCGCGCGGCATCACCTGTTGTTCGTCTTCGCCGTGCCGTTCGTGATCTACCTCTACATCGCGTGGGCGGCGCAGACGGCGTTCGGGCGCAAGCTCCCGCAGCTCCGCATCCCGCCGCTGGCCCTCGCGGTCTTCATGGGCGCCTGGCTCGCCTTCTCGATCCTGCGCAACCTGCCCTGGGCGCCCTTCACCTGGTTCTACGTCTAGAAAACCAGAAGACCCGTCCGGCCCCGAGGGGGCGGCGGGTCCCTGGTGGAACGACAGACGATCAGCGCTGCGGATGCTCACGGTCGCGGCGCATCGCGCGGGCCACGCGGACGGCCAGGTGGCGGCGGGCCGCGGTGCGGCGCATGGCGCGCTGGCGCTCGTTGGCGATGGAGAGCAGGAAGTCCGGGTTCTCGTGCATCACGCGAAGTCCTCTCAGGTCAGGCGCGGTGGATGTCGATGTCGCCGCTCATGGTGCGCAGCTGCAGGTTGAGTTGGTTGCCGGTGGCCTCGCCGGCGTCGGGACCGGACGTGCTCATGTCGAGGCCGTTGCGGGTGTCGCCGGAGAGCGTCTTGACGTCGAACCACACCCCGGTGCCGGCCCGCACACCGATCCGGACGTCGCCGGAGGCGCTGGTGATACGGGCGGTGCCGCGCTGGGCCCGGCCGATCGAGATGTCGCCGGACGCGGTCTCGACGCTGATGTCGCCGCCGGCCTCCTCGACGTTGACGTCGCCGCTCGCGTACTTGCCGGCCACGCTCCCGCCCACCTCCCGCACCCGCAGGTCGCCGGAGGCGCCCTTGGCGCGCAGGTGACCGTCGACGCGGCTCAACCGCACGTCACCGCTCGCGGTGCCCACGGTCGCGTCGCCGCTGACGTGCTCGGCCGTCACGTCGCCGGAGGCGGCCTCGACCTGGAGGGTGCCGACCCGGCCGTCGCAGGTGACGTCGGCCGACGCGGACTTGCCCGTGATCGCGCTGTCCAGCGGCACCCGCACCCGGATCGCGACCGACCCGCCGCGCAGCCGGAAACCGCTCTGGTTGGGGGTCACGACGTGCAGCGTGTCGCCGCGGAACTCGACCTCGGTCTCGTCGGCCAGCCGGCGGGACTCGCCGCGGCGGTCGGCCGGCTCGACCTCGACCGCGGCGCTGGTGCGCTCCTCGGCGACGACGTCGACCGAGCCGGAGCCGATCCGGAACGAGACGGTGACCGGACCTTCGACAGGGAACTCTTGCATGGCGGTGCTCCTTCGGGAGAGGGGTCAGGCCCGGCCGTAGCCGGTGATGTGCC
>NZ_BONE01000164.1 GCF_016862555.1 Asanoa siamensis
CAGAAAGCCTACGACGCGATTCGGAAGCTAGGTCACCATATTCATGCAGACCGCGAGGATCCCGCAAGTCCACCCAGTTAGAGCGATAGCCGGGATCCCAACTAAAACATAATTGCTGGGAGACTTTGCCAATATTCCGCCTTTTCGCGGTGTTGTGCCTTTCCGTCCGAACAGCACCGCCGGGCAACCGCGTAGCTCAACTAAACGCTCTAGAACCTTGATGGCCTTTTTCCGGTACTGCAGGTAAAAAACACCCGCACTAAGCGTGACCGTAAATGCCAACGCCGACGCCGCACCCAGGAGGGTTGTCAACAGCAGCACGACGTTCTTTGATCCGTCCTTAAATCCAAGCGACAGTCCGCACAATGCAACGAGGCCGACCGTGACATAAAAGAAGTTGTTGAGTTTCTGCCAGTTCAGTCGATCATCATGCTTGTAAAGATCAATTGCGAGGAGTAGTTGCTGTTGGAACATTCGCGAATCTCGCGGGAGACGTACCCAGACCGTTCTCGGCAGCCCATCCAAAGGGGTAACCGAAGTCGCTGGCGCGAAGCCCAGCTTGCGGTGGAGGTGCGACGAAGCGCGGTTCCTTGGTTGTGCGACGACCAAGGCGACAACATTGGTAGAGCCGCTCACCGCCAGCACGCGTCCGTATAGCGCCGACGCTATGCCTTGATTTCTGAAGTTTTTTGATATAAATACCTGCTTGACGATGGTGAAATCGTCCAGTACTTCCGCGAGCTGGGACGATAGCCACTCATCGTCTCTGAGAAGATCGCTATAGCTGTATGCAATTAAATAGCCAGCAAGCTCTTGTCCAAGGTGCGCTACATAAAAGAACTCAGCTCGATCGAGGAGATCCCTATAATCGGTGAAGCTCAGGCCTGAGACGAGAAACCCATTGGCCGGCGATTCGTTTTCCGGCAATGCATCAAGCGCACCGCATCGCGCCAGTTCCGTGATCCCCTTCAGATCGCCAAACACCGCCGGCCGGATCGTGACCGCTTCATGATTCATGGCGCATCCTCCCTCGCTACGCGATGACTTTCGAGGTTAATGTCCACGGTCAAATATGAGGAATCTTGCGCAAACTGCCGGCTTATGATGTCGAGCAAGGCCGATTCAATCCAGAGAATGGTTTTGCGCCGTCGGCCGGGCTCACCACCGTCAACTGCTGGAGCAGACCGCCGCCGCCGGTCAGCTGCAGGCCCGCTGCGGGGGCCTGCTCGACCGGGCGACCGGCCAGTTCCGCGTCCACACCATCCGCCGGCACCGCCGCCGGATCAATCCTCTTAGCCACCGCGGAAGAATCCACGGCCATCGTCGTGTCGGTCATCGGGTGCTGCTCCTTGATCAGGAGTTGCACCGTTGTTCTTACAGACCCCCGTGTCGGTACTGCCGGCGGCAAGACCTGGTCAGCGGCAGAGAGTGTGCAGAATCTCTATGACTTGGCCGTCATGCAAGCATTGCCCAAGTCGGGTGACCTTATGAGAAATTGGCGGCCGATTCTGCATCAAGCGCGGCGGTTTCTGAATACCGCGGTGAGCCATCTGTTGCAGGAAGCGGCCGGTTTGATGAAGCCGGTCCTCTGGAGACGTTAGTCAGCACGGCGAGATAGCCGAATGAGGGCGAAGCCGGTGAGGAGGGCGGTGCCGGCGAGCAGGATGCCGGCCTCGATCCATTGGAAGCGCCAGAACAGGGTGGATGGGTGGAATATCCGGTTCACAGTGATGCCGTTGCTGTTTAAGCAACTTTCGTCCCATTGTTGAGGGCATAGGCGTTCCGCTGTAGCGTCGCCGACCGCGTGCCCACGGGAATCCCGTCGTTGTATGCCGAGCAGCCAGTCTTGCGGGGCGTACACGGCTGTGCCGCTGATTGCCTGATTGAGGGGTCGGGTTTCCGGCGTCGCGTAGTGCGGGCGAAGCATGTTGAGCCCGAACAGCGTCGCCACGAGGACGGCTAGGGTGATCGCCATGGCGGGCAGCGTGCGGCGTGCCAGCAGGCCGACGACGGTGCCGAGGCTCAGCGCGAAGAGCCAGAGCACGGGTGGCACTACGCCGACGAGGTCGAACAGCGCTGGATCCTGGAACCGGTTGATGGTGCGTATGACGGCGAACTGGTCGACCGCCCAGGTGACCACCATCGCCTGGGCAGCGCCGCCCAGCAGCGCCGCTACCGCGAGTCCGCCGAGCTTGGCGCCGAGCCAGCGTCGGCGGGTGACGCTCTGGCCCCACACCAGGCGCTGTGTGCCGCGTTCGAGCTCGCGGGCGATGAGCGGTGCTCCCCAGAAGGCTCCGACGAGCGCCGGCAGCAGGTTGATCGCGGCGAGCGTGATGTTGAGCCCCGAGTCGACGCCGACGTAATCCAACAGCTTGTCGCAGGGCAGGCCGGTTACCGTTCCCATGGCGCAGGCGCGCATCACTGCGGCCGGTTCCGCGAGGGCTGCGCCGCGATAAACCAGGTATGCCGCCAGCATGGCAACGACGGCGGCCATGGCGAGCAGTTGCAGGCGGTGCTGGCGCCAGGTGAGCCAAAGCATCAACGGTCTCCATCGGTTGTGGCGGTAGCCAGCGTCGGTCGGGGCAGCGCGGCGGCGTCGGGCTCGCGCAGGTAGCTGACTACCAACTCGGCCATGTCGAGAGGGGTGCTGGTCCAATGCGGGTCAAAGACTGGCCGGTCGGTTCGGACGAGCAGGCGTGCCTGGCGGCCGACGGTTCGGCGGCTGACGACCGAGATCGACGCCGGCAGTGCGTCCGCCGCCTCGATCGGCCCGGACAGCGCCTGGTGCGAACCGATCAGTTCCTCGACATCGCCCGCGACCTGCACCCGACCGTCGTTGACGACGATCAGCCAGTCGCAGGCCTCGGCCAGGTCCGAAATAACGTGGGAGGACAGGAGCACGGTCAGGTCGCCTTCAGGTGACCCATCATTTCGAGACGGGCCAATGGATCGAGGTTGGCCAGCGGCTCGTCCAGCAGCAACAGCCGGGGACGCTTTGCCATAGCCAGGGTAAGCGCGAGCTGGGCCTGCTGGCCGCCGGACAGCTTGCCGGCCCGCCGACGCAGCGGGATGCCCAGGCTGTCCAGACGCGAGATAGCGAAGTCGCCGTCCCAAGCCCGATTCAGTGCCCGCCCCATCCGCAGCAACTCAGCGACCCGGAACGTGTCATACAGCGGCTTGTCCTGGGCCACGAACGCTACTTGGCTGAGTACGTCCGCGGTGTGCGGTGGCACGCCGAAAATTCGAGCCTCGCCGCTGGTCGGGGTGAGCAGCCCCATCACGGCGTGCAGCAGCGTGGACTTACCGGCGCCGTTCGGCCCGACTAATGCCGCCACCCGGCCCGGGGGAACAGCGAGCGAGCAGTCCCGCAGCGCCCACGCCCGGCCGTATCGCTTACCCAGGCCCGCTGTCTCTAGGGCATTCATGCGACACCCCGCCCAGCGCGTTGGTGCAGGACTGCGGCGAAAACTGCCTCGATGTCCTCGGTCTCCAGGCCCGCCTGCCGGGCAGCCTGGAGGGCCCTGGTCAGATCCCGCTGGAGTTTGGCTCGGCCGGCGGCGGAGGCGTTGCCGAGCGAGCGCCGCACGAACGTGCCTTGGCCCGGCCGCGGTTCGACCAGACCCTCGCGCTCCAGCTCCCGGTAGGCCTTAAGCACCGTGTTCGGATTGACGGCCAGCTGCGTGACCACCGCAGCGGCCGTTGGCAACCTGTCGCCGGGCGCCAACACTCCGGTACGCAGCGCTTGGCGCACCTGCTGGACGAGCTGCACATACGTCGGCGTCCCGGCCGACCGGTCCAGATAGAACTCGATCACATCATCACTCATTCCACTAAATAATTAGTGGAAAGGTAGTGCAAGGACATGGGATCGTCAACGTGCTGGCTACAAGATGAAGATGGCTCGGTCATGTCGGCGAGGACAGGATGGCCGGAACCCCGCTGACAGCGCCCTGCCCGTCGGCCACCGCCTCGCCGCTGTCGTGCCGGTCCCCGGCCAGTAAGGCTTCAGGACAGGCCCGGAGGAACCGAGTCTCTCGATACGCCGCTGGACGAGCCGAACGCGACCGTAGCCAGACTCGTCGAGTCGGGATAGTCGGCTGCGGCGGATCTCGCGGTGGCATCCCGGAGCGACCAACCAAGGCGGCTCTTGGCTAACTTCTCCAGCCAGGACGACACGATCACTGCGTCCCAACAGCTCGCGCGGCGGAACCAGACGCGCCGGCGCCTGACGGGTGGGCGGGCTGATCAGTCCGTGCGTTGGCCCGGCTCGACCTGCGGTCGAGACCAAGCGTTGGCGTCGGGTAGCCCAGCTTGTGCCGAGCACCCAACCGGAGGAACGTTGAGTTGTCGCCGCTCAGGGCTGCCGTAGCGGCGGCAAGTATTGGTAGCTTCGATGATCAGCACGCCTATCAGGGTGGCGCAGTTCTTCGTGGCCCCCGGCTAGGGACACCCTGCGCCGGCCGACGCTGTCCACGGCCCTGCGCGCAGCGGCGATCTGCCCTCCGACCTGCGTCGCAGATGTCGCCGAAGTGGCACAGGTTCGTGCCTCTGACACCCTCGTCTGCCGCCTGTAGCATCGTAGAACTGCCTGGAACCAGCCTCTTCGGCCGCAAGCGCGGATCGCGGCATGAGCGGATACGCCGCGGCCAGCGTTCGCCCTTGAGCCAGCCGCCTGGCAGAGCTGCGCCTGCCAGGCGGTACGTCGGCCACGAGGAACCTGTTCGCTACTGTCCTGGGGACAATGTGGAGTTCGGCGAAGTTTCACCCGGGTAGACCATGGGCACGATCTGGCAGCGCTCCTCGGTGAGCGGTACGACGTTGATGTGCATGGCGAGAATCTGGCCGCTGGCGTCGGCGTATCCCGTCAACGCCAGCAGCTCATCGGGGTTCAGCCGGCCGGGATTCACGATGAATGTGCCGGCGCTGTCGTCGTCTGGAACTCCAGACCCTTGCCGGGAACGGAGAAGTCCGAGCGGGTGGTGCGCTGAGCACAGACCATGCCCGCCGGCACGAAACCGACATAGGCGGGGATGCCGGCCTCCGCCAGGCGCCGTTCCAGTCCAGCGGGATCTCGCAACTGGTGAATTGTCACTTCGACGGATCCGTTAGCACCGGTCTCGACGGCCCAGGCGGCCGAACTCCCACGCTGGCCGATGAGCACCGGCGCGGCGACTGCGGCGGCCACGGCGAGCACGCCCGCGCCTGCGATTGCGCCGATCCGCGCTCGCCGGCCGCGGCGTTGCCGCTGCCTACCGAGCGAGCTCGCTGCCGCCTGGATGACCTCGTCCTCGAGCACGGCCAGCAGTCGGTTCTCGAACGTTGTCGGCTGATTCACGACAACACCTCCAAGGTGGGATAGTTGGTCGCCTCACTGGCGTCAGGGCTGTGTTTGAGAAGTCGTCTCCGGGCACGGTGCAAACGCACTCGCGCCGCCACGGTGGAGATTCCTAGAGCCGCCGCGGCTTCTTGTATGGTCAGCCCTTCGGCGGCGACGAGTTCGAGAACCGCCCGCTCGGTCTCGGGCAGCTTGTCGGTTGCCGGCACGATCTGTCGTACCGCAGCCTGCGCGTCGATGCGTTCTTCGAGGCGGACGATGTCGTCGTCGGTCAATAGTCGTCGCCCTGCGAGGCGGTTGGCGGCCCGCCGCTCGCGCTCGGTGCGTCGAAGGTCAGTAACAAGCACGTTTCGGGCAATGCCGTAGGTCCACGCCATCGGGCTGCCCTTGGACGCGCGATACCTCGGGGCCGCGGCGATCGCAGCGAGGAAGACGTCGGCCGTCAGATCCGCCACCCGCTCCGCGTCCGGAACGCTGCGCGCTAA
>NZ_BONE01000165.1 GCF_016862555.1 Asanoa siamensis
CTGGCGCTCCGGTGTCCTGGCCGGCACGGTGACCGGCACGTCGTTCACGGACGGAGGGCGTTCGCCGGGGCAGACCTACCAGTACACGGTGCGGGCGGTCGACGCCGCCGGCAACGTGTCCGGTCCTTCGGCGACAGTGCCGGCGACGACGACCGGCTGCGCGGGTGACTGCACGGCGCCGACCGCGCCGACGCTGTCGTCAACAGGGAAGTCCGACACGACGGTCGCACTGTCGTGGACCGGGGCGACCGACAACGTCGCTGTCACGGGCTACGAGGTGTTCCGCGGCGCGACCCTGGTGGGCAGTCCATCAGGGACCTCGTTCACGGACACGGGTCTGACCTCCTCGACCGCTTACAGCTACACGGTTCGCGCCCGTGACGCGGCCGGGAACCGCTCTGTCGCCAGCAACACGGTCGCGGTGACCACCGACGCGGCGCCGCAACCACCGACGGGGCTGGTCCTGGACAACTTCGACGGGACGCCGGCCTATCCGTCCACGAACGATCTCGGTAAGTGGACGGGCGGCAACTGCTTCCTCGACGGTGGCGGCTCCGGCGTGGTCACCGGGGGAGCGCTGAGCCTGCGTTACCACAACTGTGGCTGGTTCGGCTCCGACGTCGGTGTCGACCTGAGCTCCCGTACCCACCTGGTCGTGCGGGTCAAGGGTGCCGCCGGCGGCGAGCAGAACCACTTCAACCTCGGCCTCGGCGGGGCGACGAAGCTGTTCGCCGACTTCACTGTGGAGGGTGGCGGCCACCCGGTCATCACGACGAGCTATCAGGACATCCGGATCCCCCTGGCCGCCAACGGAATCAACCGCAACTCGCCGTCGCAGCTCGCCATGGGCTTCTGGTACGGCGGCAACTCCACCATCTCCATCGACCACATCACCTTCCAGTAGCCCGACGGCGCCCCCGCGTCGAGGAGGACACGCATCTGTGACGACCATCGTTTTCCTCGGCGCGGGCAGCGTCGTGTTCACCCGCGAGCTGCTCACCGACATCCTCGGCTTCCCGGAGCTGGCCGGGTCCCGCATCGTCCTGCACGACATCGACCCCGAGCGGCTGGCCACCGCCGCCGCACTCGCGGCCAGGATCGCCGACGCCCATGGTGCCCGGCCGTCGGTGACGGCGACCCTGGACCGCCGGGCCGCCCTCGACGGTGCCGACTTCGTCGTCAACGCCATCCAGGTCGGCATGTACGCGGCCACCCGCGTCGACTTCGACGTGCCGGCCCGGTTCGGCCTGCGCCAGACGATCGGCGACACGATCGGCGTCGGCGGCATCTTCCGGGGCCTGCGCACGTTTTCGGTGCTCGCCGGGATCGCGGCGGACATGGCCGCGCTCTGCCCCGACGCGTGGCTGCTCAACTACACCAACCCGATGGCCATGAACGTCACCTACCTGGCCCGGGTGGCACCCATGCTCAAGGTGCTCGGGCTCTGCCACTCGGTCCACTGGACGGTGCGGGGCCTGTGCCACCTCGTCGGCGCGCCGTTCGAGGAGGTCTCCTACGCCAGCGCCGGCGTCAACCACCAGGCGTGGATCCTGCGTTGGGAGCGCGACGGCACCGACCTGTACCCGGCGCTCGACGCCGCCGTCGCCGCGGCACCGGAGCTGCGCCGGCGGGTGCGGGTCGACCTGTACCGGCGGCTCGGCTACTACCCGACCGAGACGAGCGAGCACTCGGCCGAGTACGTGCCCTGGTACCTGCGCCACGACGGCGAGGTCGAACGGCTGCGCATCCCGGTCGGCGAGTACCTGCGGGTCAGCGAGGCCAACCTCGCCGAATACGCGGCGCTGCGCGACGGTGCGCCGATCCCGCTCGAGAAGGACACCACCGAGTACGCGCCGCAGGTCATCCACAGCCTGGTCACCGGCGCGCCGCGGCGGATCGTCGTCAACGTCGCCAACGACGGCCTGATCGACAATTTGCCCGCCGGCTTCGCGGTCGAGGTGCCGGCGGTCGTCGACGGCGCCGGGGTGCGGCCCGAGCCCATGGGCGCCCTGCCACCGCAGCTCGCCGCCGTCAACCGGCCCTACGTGAGCGTCGGCGAGCTGACCGTGGCGGCCGCGCTCGAAGGCGACCCCCGGCTGGTGCGGCAGGCCGCGATGGTCGACCCCAACACGGGGGCCTCGCTCACCGTCGACGCGATCTGGGAGCTGTGCGACGCGCTCACCGCGGCCCACGGCGACCTGCTGCCGGCGGGGTTGCGCTGATGGACCTGTTGCTGCGCGACTACGCGCCGGTGCCGGCGATCCGCCGGCCGTCGACCCACGTGCCGCGGGCGGCGGTGCCCGCGATCGACGTGCACAACCACCTCGGCCGGTGGCTGGGCGGCGGCGACTGGCTCGTGCCCGACGTGCCGGCCCTGCTCGACCTGATGGACGAGGTCGGCGTCCGGACGATCGTGAACCTCGACGGCCGGTGGGACGCCGAGCTCGACGCCAACGTGGCGCGCCTCGACGCGGCGTACCCGGGACGGTTCCTGACCTTCTGTCATCTCGACTGGTCGCTCCTGCACGGTCCGGACCCGACCGGGCGGCTGATCGCGATGCTGCGGCGGGCGCGCGACGCCGGTGCGCGCGGGGTCAAGGTGTGGAAGGACCTCGGCCTGACGGTCACCGACGCGACCGGTGCCCGGGTGCTCCCGGACGACCCGCGGTTGGTCGACGTGTTCGCGGCGGCGGGCTCGCTCGGGCTGCCCGTGCTCATCCACACCGCCGACCCGATCGCCTTCTTCGCGCCGCTGGACGCGACCAACGAGCGCCTGGAGGAGCTCGCGGCGAACCCGTCGTGGTGGTTCGGCGCGCCGGGCTTCCCGACCTTCGACCGGTTGATGGCGGCCCTGGAGGCGGTCGTCGCGGCCGCGCCGGGCACGACGTTCATCGGGGCCCACGTGGGCTGCGCCGCCGAGGACCTCGGTTGGGTGTCGGGCATGCTCGACCGCCACCCCAACTTCCACGTCGACCTCGGCGGGCGGCTGGGGGAGCTGGGCCGGCAACCGCGGGCCACCCGCCGGCTGATCGTCACGCACCCGGACCGCGTCCTGTTCGGCTCCGACGCCTTCCCGCCGAGCCGCGCGGCCTACGAGGTCTACTGGCGCTTCCTGGAGACCGAGGACGAGTGCTTCGCGTACGCCCCGGGCAGTCGCGTGCCGCCGCAGGGCCGCTGGGACATCTCGGCCGTCGGCCTGCCGCCGGAGGTCCTGGCGCACGTCTAGGCCGGCAACGCCCGTCGCTTGCTGGGCCGCTAGCGCGGGCGCGGCCGCCACCAGCGGCGGGGCGGCGCGGCGACGGCCTCCCGCGGCCGGGCCACCCCGAAGTAGTCGCCGCCCTTGGACCGGACGCTGTCGGTGCCCCAGTCGCGGTCGCGGGGCACCTTGGCCATCCGCGGGATGTGCTTGCGGCAGTGGATGTAGGCCTCGTCGACGTCGAGGCACACCCACCGCTCGACCCGGCGGTCGGCCAGGAGCCCCGGGTACGCGGCGTGCATCGCGCCGTTCTCCACGATGGACGCCCGCCCGTTGACGTGCAGGCCGATCAGCTCCTGGAAGTCCACGAAGAGCAGCGCGGCGTGCCGGTTGGTGGCGATGTTGCCGAGGCTCGCCATGACGCCGTTGCCGCGGTACTCGGGCCAGGCCAGCCGCCGCTCGTCGAGCACGGCGACGAACCCGGGCGGCCCGGCGCGGAAGCTGACGTCGCAGTTGCCGCCGTCGTCGGCGGTGGACACGAACGCCATCTCCTGGCGGCCGACGAACTCGCGCATCACGTCGTTGAGGTGGTCGAGCAGCTGGCTGTCGTAGAACCGCCGCGCCCGCTCCCGGGTGCCGTAGACCGCCTGGAGCAGTCGCTCCCCGGCCAGGTCGAGGTCGTTGCCCAGATCCGCCGAACCCCGCATGCCGCACCCCCTCGCCCGCCCGCCAGCGGCCTCCTGTCGAGGCTCGCACCGGCGCGAGCAACCGGTCGCACATTCTGTGCGACAGCGATACGCGGAGTTACTCCTCCCACACGTTGACGAGTGGCAGCCCCCGCGCGGCGCGGGCATCGTCGACCACGCGCTGGATCAGGGCGGTCTTGGCCCGGGTGTACGTGTCGCCGTCCGCGCCGGTCAGTTCCCGCTTGAGCCGCCCGTACGCGTCGCGGTCCGCCGGATGCGCGCGCAGGTGGTCGCGGAACAGCCGCTGGTTGCGCGTGTCCCAGGACGCGGCGGTGACGACGTGCAGGTGGTAGCTGACGGGTGCGCCTTCGCGGCGGAAGAACAGCCGCCCGGGCATGCCGTTGTCGTGCCGGTCGAAGCCGATCGCGGCCAGCGCGCCGGCGGCGTCGGCGACCGCGTCCAACGAGGGCGCGGCCGCCATCAGGTCGATCACCGGCTTGGCCGCCAGCCCGGGCACGGCCGTGCTGCCGATGTGCTCGACGGCGTCGATCCGCCCGGCCAGTGCGCCGCGCACCTCGTCGATCGCCCGGCTCGCCAACCCCGGCCAGGCGGGGTCGTACGCACTGACGTGGATCACCATCCGGCGGACCTTACCGGGCGCGGGCGGCCCCGGCACCCGATATCGTCCGGGCAGGGCGGAAGGGGGCGCTGATGGCGGCGGACGATGCGGTGACGGCGGCGTGGCGGACGCTCGGACCGTTGACGGACCTCGTGACCCCGATGGCGTTGCGGGTCGCGGCGACGCTGCGGCTCGCCGACCACCTGCCCGACGACGCGACCGGGGAGGCCACCCCGCTCGCGGTGCTGGCCGAGCGGGCCGGCGCCGATCCGGAGGCGCTCGCGCGGATGCTCCGGCACCTCGTGCTACACGGGGTGTTCACCGAGCCGCACCCGGGGGAGTTCGCGGCCAACCCGGTCGCCGCGCTGCTGCGGACCGGGGAGGTGGGCGCGGTGTGGCTCGACCTGGACGGGTTCGGCGGGCAGATGGATCTCGCGTTCACCGGGCTGGCGCACACGGTGCGCACCGGCGAGCCGGCCTGGGAGCAGGTCTTCGGGCTGCCGTACTGGGACTACCTCGACGCGAACCCCGCGTTCGCGGCGTCGTTCGACGCCACCATGGCGGTGGACGCCGGCAACGCCGCGCTCGCGGAGCGGTACGACTGGAGCGGCGTGCGGCACGTGGTGGACGTCGGCGGTGGGACCGGGACGCTGATCGCCGACGTGCTGCGGCACCACCCCGCGCTGCGGGGCACGCTGGTCGACCTGCCGGCGACCGCGGACCGGGCCCGGGAGCGCCTGGCCGGTCTCGGGCTCGCGGACCGGTGCGCGGTCGTGGGGCGGAGCTTCTTCGACGAGTTGCCGGCGGGCGCCGACGCGTACCTGCTCAATCGGGTGATCCACGACTGGGACGACACCGCCGCGACCGCCGTGCTGCGGCGCTGCCGCGAAGCCGTGCCGCCCGGCGGCCGCGTGCTGATGGTCGAGTCACACGGCTCCCCGGGCGGCGACCCGGCCGCGTTCGCGGAGATGAACCTGCGGATGCTCGTGCTGACCGGCGGCCGCGAGCGCACCGTCGAGGACTACGCGACGCTCGCGACCGGCGCCGGCCTGCGGGTCGCCGAGGTCCACGACCTCAGCGCCCGCCACCTGGTCATCGAGTGCGTCGTCGCCTA
>NZ_BONE01000166.1 GCF_016862555.1 Asanoa siamensis
ACGTCCGGGCGGCGAGCGCGGGGCGGTGACGTCCGGGCGGCGAGCGCGGGGCGGTGACGTCCGGGCGGCGAGCGCGGGGCGGTGACGTCCGGGCGACGCGCCCACACGCCCGACGGCCTGATCACCGCCAGTCCGGAGACGACCGACGGCGACGTGGCCACCTGCTGATGCTGGTTACCGCGTGGACGCCCGCTGGCGCACCGGCATGTCCCGTGCCGAACGGCCCAGCGACCCGCGGGCGATCCTGCAGCCGCCCGCATAACCAAAACTGGGGACGCGACTGGCGAGAGGGAGCAACCCGGTGCCGAGGCTTGGCGACCTCAGATCACAGCTGCGCTAACGGGTTGCCGCCGGTGCTTTCGAGGGCGGCGGTCGCATGCCCGCGCTCACCAGTTCGAACGAATCGATCGCCCACGTAGGGACCGTCGGGCGGAAGCGGCCCACCAACCCGGAGTCGGTCAAGAAACCCACCACGAAGACCAACCATTGGACTGTGGCCCACGGCCCGACGGGACCTCGACCAGGCCGAACTGGGTCAGGGCGGGGGAGGATGGTGTGAGTGCCGACTATAAGGGGCGCGCTCTTTGCGACCTGTCGGTACTCACACCATCCTCCCCCGCCAAGACCGCAACCAGCCGACGACCGACATCCTCATGGGAGGGGAGTGACCGGTCGTGGGACGGCCAGGACCGCGACCACCCGCGGACCGCCACCCCATGGTCGAGGAGTGACCGGCGGGGCGACGGGCCAAGAGGGCAAGCACCCGCCGACCGCCACCCTGATGGTCGAGGAGCGACCGGTCGTGGGACGGCCAGATCTGACCGCAACCAACGACGAACCCGCCCGGCCCGGCGGGAGCAACGGCCCGGACCACTGCGGACCCGGGACAAAAAGCCCCTAAGGCGCCGAAGTATCCACAGCCGCGACAGGCGCACTCTGCGCAGCCGCACGCACCGCGGCGGCCACCGCCACCGCCACCCGCGAGTCGAACACGCTGGGCACGATCACGGTCGGATTGATCTTGTCCTCACCCACGACATCGGCGATCGCCCGGGCGGCCGCGATCGCCATCTCCTCGGTGAACTCCTCGGCGTGCGCGTCGAGCATCCCGCGGAAAACCCCAGGGAAGGCCAGCACGTTGTTGATCTGGTTCGGCTGGTCCGAGCGCCCGGTGGCGACCACGGCCGCGTGCTTGCGGGCCTCGCGCGGGTCGACCTCCGGGTCCGGGTTGGCCAGGGCGAACACGATCGCGTTGTCGGCCATGCCCGCGATGTCGTCGCCGGTCAGCAGGTTCGGCGCGCTCACGCCGATGAACACGTCGGCGCCCCGCAGCGCACCCGGCAGGTCGCCCTGGTAGCTGTCGCGGTTCGTGTGCTCCACCAGCCACTGCCAGGCTTCCGGCAGATCCTTCAGGCCGGAGTGCAACACACCGGGCCGGTCGTACGCGATGATGTCGCCCACGCCCTGCCGCAGCAGCAGCTTCATGATCGCGGTCCCGGCGGCACCCGCGCCGCTCACCACGACCCGCACGTCCTCGATGCGCTTGCCCACCACCCGCAGCGCGTTGGTCAGCGCGGCCAGTACGCAGATCGCGGTCCCGTGCTGATCATCGTGGAACACCGGGATGTCCAGCAGTTCCCGCAGCCGCTCCTCGATCTCGAAGCAGCGCGGCGCCGCGATGTCCTCGAGGTTGATGCCGCCGTACGCCGGTGCGATGGCCTGCACGATCCGGACGATCTCGTCGGTGTCCTGAGTGTCCAGTACGACCGGCCACGCGTCGACGCCGCCGAACCGCTTGAACAGCGCCGCCTTGCCCTCCATCACGGGCAGTGACGCGGCCGGTCCGAGGTTGCCCAGGCCGAGCACCGCGGAACCGTCGGTCACCACGGCCACGGTGTTGCGCTTGATCGTCAGGCGCCGCGCGTCGGCGGGGTTCTCGGCGATGGCGAGACAGACCCGGGCCACCCCCGGGGTGTACGCGCGGGACAGCTCGTCGCGGTTGCGCAGCGCCACCTTCGGCGTCACTTCGATTTTGCCGCCCAGGTGGAGCAGAAAGGTACGGTCGGAGACCTTTCGAACGTCGACGCCGTCCAGCCCCTCCAGGGCCTTCACGACCTGGTCGGCGTGGTTGGCGTCGGCGGTGTCACAGGTGAGGTCGACGACGACCGTCGTGGGGTCCGAGTCGACGACGTCGAGGGCGGTGACGATCGCACCCGCCTCACCGACGCAGGTGGTCAGCCGGCCGATGGCGGACGCGTCGGCGACCACCCCGATCCGGATGGTGATCGAAAAGCCGGCGCTGGGCAGGCGGGTCTGCGCCACGTGGTCCTCCGTCGTCCTCCGGCGCGGGCCACGGCGCCCACGCCGTAGCGCATTCTTGCCCACGTGTGTCGAGGTCGGCCAACCGCCCGGGCGATTTACGGATGCGCTCGCCGTCCGGTCGTGTCACGATCGGTATTCAAGGAGGCACTCTTTTGCGCACGTTCCACGCTGTGGATGATCTCGCCGACATCGACGCCACGACCGGCGAGCTGGAGCTCGAAGACCGACATGCGCTGCGCCGCGTCGCAGGCCTGTCCACGGAGCTCACCGACGTCACCGAGGTCGAATACCGGCAGCTCCGGCTCGAACGGGTCGTCCTCGTCGGAGTCTGGACCGAGGGCACGGCCGAGGACGCCGACAACTCACTGATCGAGCTGGCGGCGCTCGCCGAGACCGCCGGCTCCCTGGTGCTGGAGGGCATGATCCAGCGCCGCAGCAAGCCCGACCCGGCCACCTTCGTGGGCTCCGGCAAGGTCAGCGAGCTGCGCGACATGGTCACCTCGACCGGCGCCGACACCGTGATCTGCGACGGCGAGCTGTCGCCGTCCCAGCTCCGCAACCTGGAGCAGCGGGTCAAGGTCAAGGTCGTCGACCGGACCGCGCTGATCCTCGACATCTTCGCCCAGCACGCGAAGAGCAAAGAGGGCAAGGCGCAGGTCGAGCTCGCACAGCTCGAATACCTGCTGCCGCGGCTGCGTGGTTGGGGCGAGACGCTGTCCCGCCAGACCGGTGGTTCCGGGCGCGGCGGTGGCGCGGGTGGCGGCGTCGGCGTGCGTGGTCCCGGTGAGACCAAGCTCGAGACCGACCGCCGCCGGATCAACCATCGCATCGCCCGCCTACGGCGCGAGATCAAAGCCTTGCGCACCGTACGCGCGACCAAGCGCGCCAGGCGCAACCGCAACGACATTCCGGCCGTGACGATCGCCGGTTACACCAACGCCGGCAAGTCCAGCCTGCTCAACCGGCTGACCGGCGCGGGTGTGCTGGTCGAGGACGCGCTGTTCGCGACCCTCGACACGACCACCCGCCGGGCCCGCACCAACGACGGCCGGGTCTACACGCTCTCCGACACGGTCGGCTTCGTCCGGCACCTCCCGCACCAGATCGTCGAGGCGTTCCGCTCGACGCTGGAGGAGGTCGGCGAGGCCGATCTGGTGGTGCACGTCGTCGACGGCGCGCACCCCGACCCCGAGGAGCAGGTCCGCGCGGTCCGCGAGGTGCTGGCCGAGGTCGGCGCCGACGGTGTGCCGGAGCTGCTGGTGGTCAACAAGATCGATACGGCCGACGAGGAGACGCTGCTCCGGCTGAAGCGCACGTGGCCCGAGGCGGTGTTCGTCTCGGCCCGCTCCGGGCGCGGCATCGACGAGCTGCGGGCGACGCTCGAGTCGCGGCTGCCGCGGCCGGCGGTCGAGCTGCGGGTCGTGGTGCCCTACGACCGTGGTGAGCTGGTCGCCCAGTTGCACCGGCGCGCCAAGGTGCTGAGCACCGCCCACATCGCCGAGGGCACCGCGCTGCACGTACGGGTCGATCAGGCGCTGGCGGCCGAGCTGGCGCCCTACATCTCGGCATAGGGCGGAGATCACGAGGGGGAGGCGCGCACCCAGGCCGGCGTGCGACACTGGCCCGATGCCGCGCGCTTCCTCTTCGATCACGGTCGTCCTGGGCGTGGTCGCAGCGGCGCTCGGTGCCGGATTTGGCACCGCATGGGCCGCTCCGTCCCCGGGGCCGGACGGCGCGGGGGCTGCCGCGGTTCCGGTGGTCGAGGGCAAGAAGGTCTGCGCCATCACCGACTCGAAGCTGGTGGAGCTGTCGGGCCTGGTCGCGACCAGGTCCGGCTTCGTCGTCATCAACGACAGCACCGAGAGCTCGAGCCGCGAGCGCGTCTTCTTCCTCGACAAGAAGTGCAAGGTGACCGACTCGGTCACCTACCCGGGCGGCGGGCCGCGGGACACCGAGGACATGGCCCTCTCGCCCGACGGCAAGACCCTGTGGATCGCCGACACCGGCGACAACAACAAGGAACGCGACAGCATCGTGCTGTGGAGCCTGCCGGCCGACGGCAGCGACCAGCCGACCCTGCACCGCTTCGTCTACCCCGAGGACAAGGCGTACGACGCCGAGGCGCTGGTCATGTCCGGCACCGGCGCGGGTACGCCCCTCGTGATCACCAAGAGCGCCGGCCCGGCCGAGCTGTTCGTGCCCGCCGCGGCGATCAAGAACAACAACGCGGCCGGCGTGCCGATGAAGAAGGTCGGCACCCTCACGCTGCCCAAGACCGACACGCCCAACCTGCTCGGCGTGGCCGGGCGGCTGACGGTGACGGGCGCGGGGCGCTCGACCGACGGCACGAAGGTCGTCGTCCGGACGTACGCCGACGCGTTCGAGTGGGACGTCGCCGACGGTGACGTGGTGGCCACCCTGACCGGCAAGACCGCGCCGCGGGCCACGGGCCTGACCGACCCGTTCGGCGAGGCGATCTCCTACACGAGCGACAACAAGCAGTTCGTGACCGTCTCCGACGGCGGCCAGCTCGGTGAGGACGACGAGATCCAGATCCTGAGCTACGTGCCGGCCGCGGCACTCCCACCGGCCACGGGCGGCGCCTCGCCAGGCGCCGGGGGCGGCGACGGCGGCTCGTTCCTGGACGGCCTCACGCTCAAGGACATCACGTCACTGATCGCCGCGATCGGCGTGATCGGCCTGATCCTGGTCGGCGCCGGCGTGGGCGGCATCCTCGTGGCCCGGAAGAAGCGGGCGGAGGCGGCCTCGGGCGCGGACCCGGCGGGCGGCGCCCCACGGGTCGGCCGCCAGGTGGCGCCGGAGCAGGCATCCTGGGACCGCGACCCACCCCCGGGCGGCAACGTCTACGGCGGCCAGCAGCAGCAGCCCCCCGGAGGCGGCGTCTACGGCGCACCACAACGCGCGGGCGGCGGCGGTGTCTACGGCGGCGGCCCGCAGCGCGGCGGTCCAGGCGGCGGCCCGCAGCGCGGCGGTCCAGGCGGCGGCCCGCAGCGCGGCGGTCCAGGCGGCGGC
>NZ_BONE01000167.1 GCF_016862555.1 Asanoa siamensis
GGTGTGTGTTTGTTCTTTGAGAACTCAACAGGGTGTTTGATAAGCCAGTGCCAATTGTGATTGATTTTGGCATCCGTTAATGGATTGTCAGGTCGCTTTTTAACAAGTTTTTGTTGGAGAGTTTGATCCTGGCTCAGGACGAACGCTGGCGGCGTGCTTAACACATGCAAGTCGAGCGGAAAGGCCCTTCGGGGTACTCGAGCGGCGAACGGGTGAGTAACACGTGAGTAACCTGCCCTGGACTTTGGGATAACCCTCGGAAACGGGGGCTAATACCGGATACCTCCTTCTGGCCGCATGGTTGGTTGGGGAAAGTTTTTCGGTCTGGGATGGGCTCGCGGCCTATCAGCTTGTTGGTGGGGTGATGGCCTACCAAGGCGACGACGGGTAGCCGGCCTGAGAGGGCGACCGGCCACACTGGGACTGAGACACGGCCCAGACTCCTACGGGAGGCAGCAGTGGGGAATATTGCACAATGGGCGGAAGCCTGATGCAGCGACGCCGCGTGAGGGATGACGGCCTTCGGGTTGTAAACCTCTTTCAGCAGGGACGAAGCGAGAGTGACGGTACCTGCAGAAGAAGCGCCGGCCAACTACGTGCCAGCAGCCGCGGTAAGACGTAGGGCGCGAGCGTTGTCCGGATTTATTGGGCGTAAAGAGCTCGTAGGCGGCTTGTCGCGTCGGCTGTGAAATCCCGTGGCTCAACTGCGGGCTTGCAGCCGATACGGGCAGGCTAGAGTTCGGTAGGGGAGACTGGAATTCCTGGTGTAGCGGTGAAATGCGCAGATATCAGGAGGAACACCGGTGGCGAAGGCGGGTCTCTGGGCCGATACTGACGCTGAGGAGCGAAAGCGTGGGGAGCGAACAGGATTAGATACCCTGGTAGTCCACGCTGTAAACGTTGGGCGCTAGGTGTGGGGGGCCTCTCCGGTTCTCTGTGCCGCAGCTAACGCATTAAGCGCCCCGCCTGGGGAGTACGGCCGCAAGGCTAAAACTCAAAGGAATTGACGGGGGCCCGCACAAGCGGCGGAGCATGCGGATTAATTCGATGCAACGCGAAGAACCTTACCTGGGTTTGACATCACCGCAAAACTTCCAGAGATGGGAGGTCCTTCGGGGGCGGTGACAGGTGGTGCATGGCTGTCGTCAGCTCGTGTCGTGAGATGTTGGGTTAAGTCCCGCAACGAGCGCAACCCTCGTTCGATGTTGCCAGCGGGTTATGCCGGGGACTCATCGAAGACTGCCGGGGTCAACTCGGAGGAAGGTGGGGATGACGTCAAGTCATCATGCCCCTTATGTCCAGGGCTTCACGCATGCTACAATGGCCGGTACAATGGGCTGCGATACCGTGAGGTGGAGCGAATCCCAAAAAGCCGGTCTCAGTTCGGATCGGGGTCTGCAACTCGACCCCGTGAAGTCGGAGTCGCTAGTAATCGCAGATCAGCAACGCTGCGGTGAATACGTTCCCGGGCCTTGTACACACCGCCCGTCACGTCACGAAAGTCGGCAACACCCGAAGCCGGTGGCCCAACCCTTGTGGAGGGAGCCGTCGAAGGTGGGGCTGGCGATTGGGACGAAGTCGTAACAAGGTAGCCGTACCGGAAGGTGCGGCTGGATCACCTCCTTTCTAAGGAGCACCTCCCGGCGAAAGCCGGGCAGGAGCCCGCGGGCCGCGAATGACGGTCTGGGGTGCTCAATGGCGGAGACACTGGCGAGTCAGTATCCGGCAACGGTCTTGGTTTGCTTTAGTACGGCCTCTTGAGGCATGGAACGAGCTCCTGATGCGGCTGGACGCTGGCGATGAACACCCTGTTGGGTCCTGAAAGAACAAGCGCTGCTTGTCTTTCTGGGATCGGAGCTGCCAGGCATGGCCTGGCCTTCCATACCGCCGGCGGTGTCGGTAGGTGGTTGGTCGTGGGTTGTGGGTTGGTTGTTTGTTGAGAATTGCACAGTGGACGCGAGCATCTTTGTGGTCAAGTTGTCAAGGGCGAACGGTGGATGCCTTGGCACCAGGAGCCGATGAAGGACGTGGGAGGCCGCGATAGGCCTGGGGGAGCTGTCAACCTAGCTGTGATCCCAGGGTGTCCGAATGGGGTAACCCGGCACCAGTTATGTGGTGTCACCTGCACCTGAATTCATAGGGTGTGTGGAGGGAACGCGGGGAAGTGAAACATCTCAGTACCCGTAGGAAGAGAAAACAATAGTGATTCCGTGAGTAGTGGCGAGCGAAAGCGGATTGAGCCTAAACCGGTTGCGTGTGATACCTGTCAGGGGTTGCGTGGTCGGGGTTGTGGGACATCGCGGACTGGGCTGACAACCAGTCGAGAAGTTACAAAGCCAGTTGCTAGTCGAATGGTCTGGAAAGGCCGACCGTAGACGGTGATAGTCCGGTAGGTGAAAGTGGCTGGTCTTCTGTGGTTGTTCCCGAGTAGCGGCGGACCCCTGTAATCTGCCGTGAATCTGCCAGGACCACCTGGTAAGGCTGAATACTTCCTGGTGACCGATAGCGGACGAGTACCGTGAGGGAATGGTGAAAAGTACCCCGGGAGGGGAGTGAAATAGTACCTGAAACCGTTCGCCTACAATCCGTCGGAGCCTTGAGGGGTGACGGCGTGCCTTTTGAAGAATGAGCCTGCGAGTTAGTGGCACGTGGCGAGGTTAACCCGTGTGGGGGAGCCGTAGCGAAAGCGAGTCCGAATAGGGCGTTGAGTCGCGTGTTCTAGACCCGAAGCGGAGTGATCTAGCCATGGGCAGGCTGAAGCGCGGGTAAGACCGCGTGGAGGGCCGAACCCACCAACGTTGAAAAGTTGGGGGATGACCTGTGGTTAGGGGTGAAAGGCCAATCAAACTCCGTGATAGCTGGTTCTCCCCGAAATGCATTTAGGTGCAGCGTCGCGTGTTTCTTGCCGGAGGTAGAGCACTGGATGGTCTAGGGGGCCTACAAGCTTACCGAAATCAGCCAAACTCCGAATGCCGGTAAGTGAGAGCGCGGCAGTGAGACTGCGGGGGATAAGCTTCGTAGTCGAGAGGGAAACAGCCCAGATCACCAGCTAAGGCCCCTAAGCGTGTGCTAAGTGGAAAAGGATGTGGGGTCGCTTAGACAACCAGGAGGTTGGCTTAGAAGCAGCCACCCTTTAAAGAGTGCGTAATAGCTCACTGGTCAAGTGGTTCCGCGCCGACAATGTAGCGGGGCTCAAGTACACCGCCGAAGCTGTGGCATTCACACAATAACCCCGTCCAGACTTTCGGGTTTGGGTGCAGGTGTGTGGATGGGTAGGGGAGCGTCGTGCCGCGGGTGAAGCAGCCGAGTGATCGAGTTGTGGACGCGGTGCGAGTGAGAATGCAGGCATGAGTAGCGCAAGAAGGGTGAGAAACCCTTCCGCCGGATGACCAAGGGTTCCAGGGCCAGGCTAATCCGCCCTGGGTGAGTCGGGACCTAAGGCGAGGCCGAGAGGCGTAGTCGATGGACAACGGGTTGATATTCCCGTACCCGCGAAAGAGCGTCCCTGATGAACCTCACTGTGCTAACCACCCGAACTGGTGGAGGTCTTCGGACTGATACTGGGGAGGCTGGGAACCTGGTGGGTAGTAGTCAAGCGATGGGGTGACGCAGGAAGGTAGCTGATCCCGGCCGGTGGTTGTGCCGGGGTAAGCGTGTAGCCCGCACCATAGGCAAATCCGTGGTGCATGGAGGGTGAGACGTGATGCCGAGCCGATTCAGGTGAAGTCAGTGATCCTATGCTGCCGAGAAAAGCCTCTAGCGAGTTCTTAGCGGCCCGTACCCCAAACCGACACAGGTGGTCAGGTAGAGAATACCAAGGCGACGGGCGAACTGTGGTTAAGGAACTCGGCAAATTACCCCCGTAACTTCGGGAGAAGGGGGGCCGGACACGTGAAGCAACACGCTTGTGGAGCGTGGTATGGCCGCAGAGACCAGGGGGAAGCGACTGTTTACTAAAAACACAGGTCCATGCGAAGAAGTAATTCGATGTATATGGACTGACGCCTGCCCGGTGCTGGAACGTTAAGGGGACCTGTTAGCTCTTCGGGGCGAAGCGGAGAACTTAAGCGCCAGTAAACGGCGGTGGTAACTATAACCATCCTAAGGTAGCGAAATTCCTTGTCGGGTAAGTTCCGACCTGCACGAATGGCGTAACGACTTCCCTACTGTCTCAACCACAGGCCCGGCGAAATTGCATTACGAGTAAAGATGCTCGTTACGCGCGGCAGGACGGAAAGACCCCGGGACCTTTACTATAGCTTGACATTGGTATCTGAGTTAGCTTGTGTAGGATAGGTGGGAGCCGGTGAAGCTCTAACGCCAGTTAGGGTGGAGGCAATCTTGAAATACCACTCTGGTTGATTCGGGTATCTAACTTCGGACCGTGATCCGGTTCAGGGACAGTGTCTGGTGGGTAGTTTAACTGGGGCGGTTGCCTCCTAAAGAGTAACGGAGGCGCCCAAAGGTTCCCTCAGCCTGGTTGGCAATCAGGTGTTGAGTGTAAGTGCACAAGGGAGCTTGACTGTGAGACTGACAGGTCGAGCAGGGACGAAAGTCGGGACTAGTGATCCGGCACCGGCATGTGGAAGCGGTGTCGCTCAACGGATAAAAGGTACCCCGGGGATAACAGGCTGATCTTCCCCAAGAGTCCATATCGACGGGATGGTTTGGCACCTCGATGTCGGCTCGTCGCATCCTGGGGCTGTAGCAGGTCCCAAGGGTTGGGCTGTTCGCCCATTAAAGCGGTACGCGAGCTGGGTTTAGAACGTCGTGAGACAGTTCGGTCCCTATCCGCCGTGCGCGTAGGATACTTGAGAAGGGCTGTCCCTAGTACGAGAGGACCGGGACGGACGAACCTCTGGTGTGCCAGTTGTCCCGCCAGGGGCACGGCTGGTTAGCTACGTTCGGAAGGGATAACCGCTGAAAGCATCTAAGCGGGAAGCTCGCTTCAAGATGAGGTATCCCACCCTCTTCGGAGGGGTAAGGCCCCCAGCTAGACCACTGGGTTGATAGGCAGGAAATGTAAGCCCGGTAACGGGTTCAGTTGACCTGTACTAATAGGCCGAGGACTTGACCTACAAAGCTGCTACGCGTCCACTGTGCAACTCCCGGCAAACAAACACCACAGCTCTGCTGCTCTAAGCGCGGGTTGGTTGTTTGATATGTCGATAGAGTTACGGCGGTCATGGCGGAGGGGAAACGCCCGGTTACATTCCGAACCCGGAAGCTAAGCCCTCCAGCGCCGATGGTACTGCACTCGGGAGGGTGTGGGAGAGTAGGACACCGCCGGAC
>NZ_BONE01000168.1 GCF_016862555.1 Asanoa siamensis
CGGCGGCACCGACAAGCGCACCCCCGGCGACTGCACCAGCGGAGGCACCGACCAATGCGGTCGTCGCGAGCCAAGTTGCACCGGGCCGCCGGGACGCGCGGGCGTCGGTGGACGGGCCGGGTGAGCGGCGCGCGCGGTCGGTGGCTGCCGCGCAGGTCGCCGATGACGATGACGACTGGCCGGAGACCGCGCTACCCGGGGGGCTACTGGCCGACGCCGGCGGCGGCGATGCGGATTGGCCCGAGACTGCTGCGCCGCCGGTCAGCTCTGACCACGAGGGACCGGGCGCGCCCGCCTACGCCGGAGCCCCGGTGCCGTTCGCGGCCGCCGCCGCGCCGGCGGGTCGGCCCGCGTCCACCGCGCCGGCCCGTCCCGCGCCGGAGCCCGCGCCCGCGGCTCGGCCCGCGCCCACCCCGGCGCCCGCGCAACCTGCGGCGCGCCCGGCCCCTACCCCGGCCAGCGGCGGGGCCGCGGCCGCGGCCCGGGCGGCCGCGCGAGCCGCCGCCGGGCGGGCGAAGGCACAGGCCGGCACGGCAACAGCCGCCGCCGCGCCGTCGGCGCCAGGCCGGACCGAGGCGGACTGGGCGGAGGAGCCGCCGTTCGACCCGGAGTACGACGGCGGCAAGAGCAACGGCAGTAAGAGCAGCGGCAACAGCGGCGTCCGGTTCGAAGGGTTCGATCCTGGGGACGAGCCGACCGACGAGGTCATCGACGAGCGGACCGCTCGGCAGAGCAGCGAACAGCAAGCGTTCGCGCTCCTGCAGGAAGCGCTCGGTGCCGAGCGGATCGGTGAGATCGACCTCAAATAGCCGTCATGACGAACCACAGCGGCAACAGGCGGCACCCGGCCACCTCGCCCGCGCGAGGGGCGATCACCCCACTACTCTCTAATGAGACCGACGGTAACGACGACGAAGGAGTCTCCCGTGCGCCCCGGTGGACAGCCCAACCTGCAGCAGCTGATGAAGCAGGCGCAGAAGATGCAGCAGCAGATCGCCGACGCGCAGGCCGAGTTGGCCGAGGCCGAGGTCACCGGCACCGCCGGCGGCGGTCTCGTCACGGTCACGCTCAACGGCACCGGCGAGGTCGAGGCGATCAAGATCGACCCCAAGGCGGTCGACCCCGAGGACGTCGAGACCCTCGAGGACCTGGTGCTCGCCGCGCTGCGCAACGGCACCGAGGCGGTCCGGGCGCTCACCGAGGAGAAGATGGGCCCGGTCAGCGGTGGGATGGGCGGCCTCGGCCTCCCCGGCTTCTAAGAGGAAACCACCGTGTACGAAGGCGCGATCCAGGATCTGATCGACGAGCTGGGCCGCCTGCCGGGCGTGGGCCCGAAGAGCGCCCAGCGGATCGCGTTCCACATCCTCTCGGCCGACCCGGCCGACGTCACCCGGCTGGCCACCGTGCTCAACCGGGTCAAGGACCAGGTGCGGTTCTGCACCACCTGCTTCAACGTCGCCGAGTCGGAGCAGTGCCGGATCTGCCGTGACCCGCGGCGTACCAACGAGTTCCTCTGTGTCGTCGAAGAGCCCAAGGACGTCGTCGCGATCGAGCGGACGGGGGAGTTCCGCGGCCGCTACCACGTCCTCGGCGGGGCGATCAATCCGCTCGAAGGCATCGGCCCCGACAACCTGCGGGTCCGCGAGTTGATGGCCCGGCTCGGCTCCGGCGAGGTCAAAGAGCTGATCTTGGCAACCGATCCGAATACCGAGGGTGAGGCCACCGCGACCTACGTCGCCCTGCTGGTCAAGCCCATGGGCATCGACGTGACCCGGCTGGCCAGCGGCCTTCCCGTCGGCGGCGACCTGGAGTACGCGGACGAGATCACACTGGGTCGGGCCTTCGAAGGCCGGCGTGCGGTCTGAGGCACTACGTCACTGCCAAAAGCCACAAATCTCGGCAACCTAGACACACTGAAAGCCACTCATCGGGCATATCGGGGCAAGCTGTCCGCTTCGATACCGGGGGCCGGTGTGACACTGCCCGTTACGTGTGCCAGCATGGCCGTCACACCGAAGACGTACTCACGTCTGGGCACAGCGTCATCCCCCGATTACCCGAGGTTCCGAGTTGGCAGGTCACATTGTCATTACGGGCAGGCCTGAAGTTGGTTACGCCCCCTCCCCGCCCTTGACGCTGAGCGACGACGCGAGAAATTGTTCGGTACGCAGCGACACCACGTCGCTGACGTTCGCGCGCCCGTTCGGCTCACCCCAGTCGGGCGGTCATCACGAACTCTCCACGTACGCGCCAACCGATCGGTTGTCGACGCGGCGGGGGCCGGCCCGTGCCACGGGCCGCACGGTCACCTGCGCGCGGCGGCCGGGGAAAGGACCGGGCAACTGATGGTCGTTGGCCCCGACGCGTCCATTTCCGATCAGGTCCCTGTCGGGGAGCCGCCGGCTGAAGCCGAGGGCTCCCAGAAGGCCATCGAAGGACGCTCCCTAGGCCAGATCGCCTGGCGCCGGCTCAAGCGGGACAAGGCTGCCATGGCCGGCGGCATCGTGATCATTCTGTTGATCCTGATCGCCATCTTCGCGCCGCTCATCGTCAACGCGTGGGGTTACGACCCCAACTCGTTCCACCAGGAGACGATGGACCCGGCCACCCAGGCGCCCACGTCGACGTTCCCGTTCGGTTCGTTCGACCCCAAGCACCTGATGGGTGTCGAGCCTCCGTTCGGCCGCGACATCTTCAGCCGCGTGCTGTACGGCGCCCGGATCTCGCTGATCATCGCCTTCCTGGCGACGCTGCTGTCGGTGATCATCGGCGCGACGCTCGGCGTCATCGCCGGTTTCCTCGGCGGCTGGGTCGACTGGCTGATCAGCCGGGCGATGGACCTGTTCCTGGCGTTCCCGATCCTGGTGTTCGCGATCGCGCTCGCCGGTGTCATCCCGGACAAGGCCTTCGGGCTCTCCGGCGACACGCTGCGAATAGTGCTGCTGATCTTCATCATCGGCTTCTTCAACTGGGGCTACATGGCCCGCATCGTGCGGGGCCAGACGCTCTCGCTGCGCGAACGCGAGTTCGTCGACGCGGCCCGCAGCCTCGGTGCGCGCAACGGCTACATCCTGCGCAAGGAACTGCTGCCCAACCTGGTGGCGCCGATCCTGATCTACGCCACGCTGCTCATCCCGACCAACATCCTGTTCGAGGCCGGCCTGTCGTTCCTGGGCGTCGGTATCCGGCCTCCGACGGCGACCTGGGGCGGCATGCTCAGCGAGGCGGTGCGGTACTACACGATGCCGCACTTCATGTTCTGGCCGGGCCTGGCGATCTTCATCACCGTGCTGGCCTTCAACCTCTTCGGAGACGGTCTCCGCGACGCGCTCGACCCAAAGACGCGATGAGCACACAACGGAACACCCCGAAGCCCCACCACCTCTCTCACGAAGGGGAGCAGTAGATGAAGAAAAGGTTGGTGACCGGCGCCGCTGTTGGTGTCGCTGCCGCCCTCGCCCTCGCCGCCTGTGGCGGCGGGAGCACCGACTCGAACACGGACAGCAGCACCGGCGGCACCGCCGTTGCCGCGTTCGACGCCGCCAACGGCAAGGTGTTCAACCCTTCTGACAAGAAGGGTGGCACGTTGAAGATGGCCATCTCGTCCGACTGGGACTCGGTCGACCCCGGCGACACGTACTACGGCCTGTCCTGGAACCTCGCCCGCCTCTACACCCGTTCGCTGACCATGTTCAAGGTCGGCCCGGGCAACACCAGCAGCGAGCTCACCGGTGACCTCGCCGAGGGCCTGGGCGTGCCCAGCGACGGCGGCAAGACCTGGACCTACAAGCTGCGCCAGGGTCTGAAGTACGAGGACGGCAGCCCGATCACGTCCAAGGACGTCGAGTACGCGGTGTCGCGTTCGCTGGAGAAGGCCACGCTGGTCAACGGCCCGACCTACTTCAACGACTTCCTCGACCTCAAGGGCTACAAGGGCCCGTACTCGAGCAAGGGTCAGGACAACCCGGCGATCGACACCCCGGACGACCGGACGATCGTCTTCAAGCTGAACAAGCCGTTCGGTGGCTTCGACTACTTCGCGCAGATCCCGGCCACCGCGCCGGTGCCCGAGGCGAAGGACACCCAGGCGAAGTACAAGGAGCACGTGGTCTCCTCGGGCCCCTACAAGTTCGAGAGCTACTCGGCCGGTAAGGGCTTCAAGCTGGTCCGCAACGACCAGTGGGACCAGTCCACCGACCCGAACCGCAAGGCCCTGCCGGACGCGTACGACGTGACCATCGGCGCCAACGCGGACGACATCGACAACCAGATCATCGACGGTTCGCTCGACGTCGACATCGCCGGCACCGGCGTGCAGCCCGCGGCCCTGTCCCGCGTGCTGGGTGACCCGACGATCAAGGAGCGCGCGGACAACCCGCTCAGCGCGCGCCTGAACTACGTCTCGATCAACCCGAACGTCCCAGCGCTGCAGAACATCGAGTGCCGCAAGGCGGTCGAGTACGCGGCGGACCGCACCACCTACCAGACGGCGTACGGCGGCCCCCAGGCCGGCGGCGAGATCGCGACGGGTCTCCTCCCGCCGCAGATCCCGGGCTTCCAGAAGCTCGATGTCTTCTCGGCCGGTGCGGACAACAAGGGTGACCTCGACAAGGCCAAGGCCGCTCTGCAGGCCTGCGGCTCGGCCAACGGGTTCGAGACCAACATCGCCTACCGGGCCGAGCGCCCGAAGGAGAAGGCGACCGCCGAGGCGCTGCAGCAGTCCCTCGCCCGGGTCGGCATCAAGCTCACCCTGAAGCCGTTCCCGACCGGTGACTACTTCGCGCTGTACGCGGGCAAGCCGTCCTACCGCAACTCGAACAACCTCGGCCTGATGGTCAACAGCTGGGCCGCTGACTGGAACGACGGCTTCGGCTTCCTGTCGCAGATCGTCGACGGCCGGGTCATCCGGGAGACCGGTGGCTCGTCCAACCTGAGCGTCAACATCCCCGAGGTCAACACCATGATTGACCAGGCGATCGCCGAGACCGACACCGCGAAGCGGGACGCGCTCTGGGGCCAGATCGACAAGCGGGTCATGGAGGAGGCGGTGATCCTGCCGGGCGTCTGGGCCAAGCAGGTCACGGTGCGTAGCAAAAACACCACCAACGTCTTCGTCAACGACGCCTACGGCCAGTACGACTACCTGTCGCTGGGCGTTCAGTAAATCCGTCTAGTTCGCTAAACCCCTTGGTTAGCAAGCACCCCAAGTGAGGTAGGTGAAGGCGAGCGGCGGCCGGCCCGTCCCGGAATGGGGCGGGG
>NZ_BONE01000169.1 GCF_016862555.1 Asanoa siamensis
CCCCTCACCCGGCAGGTCGACCTGGCGGGGCCGGCGGTCGGTCCAGATCAGCGAATCGAGATCGGTCTGGCCGGTCCGGCCGACGATGTGGCGCCCGCCTGGCTCCATGGCCAACACGAGGCTGTACGCGCCGGGCGACGGTAACGCCAGGCGTTCGACTGTGCAGTCCCCGCCGGGTCGCTTCTTGTACACGGTCAGACCACCGAGCGCCCCGACGACCATGAAGGCCGTGGCCCCAGCGATCCAGACTCGTGTTCCGCGGTCCCATCCGTTCTCCTATGCGAAGTTGACGTGTCCGGTCGTCCACCGCGTCACGGCATCGCAATCCCGAGCAGCTGCGACGCTGGCCCATTGCGGCCACGGGCGCCAGCTGCACCTCCTCCGCCGCGAAATGCGGCTGGTGGCGCGGGTGACCGCCTCAGCGCCGGCGGTGTCGCGGATTTGATCGGCTGGCATCAGCCGCTGTCCGAGCCGATCGAGGCCGACGATGCGTTGCCTATGTCGGGTCCAGGTCCTCAACCGCCGCGACGCCGACCGCCGGGGCCCGCCTGCGGGTGCGGACGCGTGGTCGCCGGGGCATGGAGTCAGGAGACGCCGATGCGGGCCAGGAGCTCGCGAAAGGTCGGCAGCGACACGTATGCGCCTTCCGTGGGCAGGACAGTGAGGTTATAGACCACGCCGGGTGCCTCCCACCGCACGAGGTACCGGTCCAAGCCGGTTGGGTAGATGCCGCCGCGTGTACCGGCCACCTCGACTGTGCCGACCGGTTCCGTCTTCGGTACGGCGGCCAGTAAATGATCTGCCGGGTAGCCCCTGATCTTGATGTCCGGGCCGCCGGGGCGGGTGTAGGACACGTTCCAGACGGCGGGCAGTTCGGCGTTGACTGGTCTTGGGGCGGAGAAGGTTGTCGGCACCTCGGACCAGCCGGCGCTACCGCCGGGTACCTGCGGCTGGTCCGCTTCGCGATACACAGGGCGGCGAGTGTCGTCGTACCCGTCGATGAGGGGTCGGCGGGCGAGTGGCTCCGGCAAGGTGATCTGGACGGTGGCCAGCTTGTTGTCGCTGGCGCAGCCAACGCCGGTCACAGAGCCATCGGAGACCGTGACGATGACCGTGGCAGCATCGGTCGCGAAGGTCGCCTCAGGACTCCAGGAGCCCTGGCAGGCGGGGCCGTCGACCGGACGCGACACGAAGAGGGTGACCTGCGTGCCGGCCCGATCCACCCGGGCCATCCACCAGGTGAGCCCGGTGTTCACAGCCGCAGCGGGTCCGCCCGGTCCGGCGGGCGCCGTGCGCTGCGGCCCGTCGAGGGTGGACGTGTACCACAGGGCCGGTCCGGCCAGCACAAGCGTGACGACGGCAGCTGCGGCCGCGTTGCGGCGGGTGCGACGGCGTCGTGCCCGCGCGCGTAGCTTCGCCAGCGGCGGCCGACGCAGCTCCTCTGGGATACCAGGGATGGCCTGCTCAAGCAGGTGCGCCACGCGATCGTGGCTCATCGGTTCGCCTCCTCAGTTAGCAGTGCCTGCAGCGTGGGGTCGGCCCGGAGCGCGGCCAGCGCCCGGGCGGTGTAGGACTTGACCGTGCCCACACTGATGCCTAACGTCCGCGCGGTCGCCGCCTCAGTCAGATCGGCGTGGTAACGCAGCATGATCACCGCCCGCTGCTGGTGCGGCAAACCACGCAGCGCCGCACGGACCACGTTCCGGACGCCGGCATCCGCGTGCGGATCGGCGCCGGACCGGTCGGGAACCCGTTCAGTGGGCACCTCGGCCCGCCAGCGGCGCCGCCACCAGTTCAGGTACGTGGTGGCCAGCATCGCGCGCACGTAGGCGTCGGGAACCCCGTTCCGGACCCTGGGCCATCTGCCATAGACCCGTGCGAGCACGGTCTGAAGCAGGTCCTCGGCCCGGTGCCAATCGCCGGTCAGCAACCACGCCGAACGCAGCAGCCGGGGCCACGCGACCGCCACGTACGCCTCGAAGTCGCGCAGCGTTTCTGTCTCGTCCACTACCCCTCCCGCCCGTGAACAGGGCGAGACCCGTAAATGGTTGCCACCGCGTACGAGGTGGGCCGCCGCGTCGGCCATGACCGGTCGCCTTCGGCTGCTCGCAGTCCAGCGAGTCACGCGTCGCGCGCTGCTGCGTCCCCTGCTGCGCCAACCGACCGCCGACTCTGCCGGCGAGGTTCGCGCCCAAGCCAAGCGGTCAGCGCTGCTGGTCGACGGATTCCCGGCCCCGGTGCCCGGCGCTCGCCACGACAGCAAGGCGTTGCCCAACTCCGGCATCGCCGACCGGTGGGCAAGCCATCTGCGACCCGGAGGGCCCGGCATGCTCGCCGACCTCGGCTACCTAGGCACCGCCGCGATCACCGGCACCCCGCAAACCCCGAGGAGCTGACCTGACCGACGTCCAACGCGCCTGCAATACCGCCATCAACAGCGCCCGCGCCGGCGTCGAGCGGGCCATCGCACACGTGGTCAACTGGAAGGTCCTCGAAACCGGATGGCGCGGACGCCTCACCGACGTCCCCGACGTACTACGCACCGTCACCGGACTGGAAATCTACCGCACATGGGGGTAGCCATTCTGAATAGCGCTCCAGGTAAAAAACACCCGCTCTAAGCGTTGACCGTAAATGCCAATGCCAATGCCGCACCCAAGAGGGTCAACAGCAGCACGACGTCCTTGATCCGTGCTTGAGTCCAAGCGGGCCGGCAGCCTCCGCCACCGTCCGCCCAAATCAGCTCGCCGCGTTCGGATCAACTCACTTAGACGGATCAGGCTGCGTGTGGGTGGGGAGATGCTGGCAAAATAGGTGAGCAACGAGACTCCCGGACAGGGTTGTCGTTCTTGGTCGACTGCCGTCCTACCGGAGTGTCGTCCTATATGGAGCACCGACACGCCGCCGGACCAGACCGCCCACGCCATCCCCACCACGACGAAATGGCTCATGCAACGCGTCGGCCGTGACCACGGCGTCGCGTAGGTCGCCGGTCTGCTCGAGCATCGGCCGGAACCGGGTGATCTCGTTCGTCTTGCCGTCCACGGCGATCGCCCGCCTGCCCGCCCCCGGTGTGGCTGTGGTCCGGCTGGCGCCAGCCGCCGACCGCCGCGGTGAGCAGGTCCGGGTCCAAGGCCTGCAACAACCCGAAGGATCATCGCTTCCGACGGACGCTGGTCCGAAGTGATACCCAGTGCGGCCATGGTCGCAGCGGGCGCGTCAGCGACCCACTCGGCGATCGCGGTGTATGAGCGGCTGCCGGGCACTACGGCGCACACTGCCGCGGTGACCGACGACCGCCAGCCGGTGCCGCACCCCGCGACGGGCGCCAGGATCCGCCAGCGCTGCGGGCAATCCAGCAGCGGCTTCGGGCACCGTGACAGCCGGCGCCGCCGACAGCAGAACCGGCTCGAGATTCATTTTGAAATTGTTTTGAAAGCGAGGCTGACTACCGTGGCGTATAGCCGGGACTACGGGATGCCTAAATTTCCTGGTGCGCTGACCGAGCGGAAGGGAATCCTAAAATGCCACTCTAAGGCTATTCTATCTTTCGGGTTGGTAACTGAGTAGTGCGTCCCGAAACTACGAAATACAACGGCTTGGAGGATATACGATACTCGCCCTGAAGCGCCTGGATTTAAGGCACGATCGCCTAGCATGACGCCACGCGGGATCACGATCGGCTGGCAGAACGGTTCTCACCTGAATTCCACCAGAACCGGCGGCTATCTGGGCGGAGTTGGCACTAGTGAGGTGAAGGGCGGCCCGGGGGTGCCATTGCCGGAGGTATTGTCCTGCGTCGGCGTAGGTAGAGCTGCAATTGGACCACATGGAGAAAAGTGGATGATGAAGTTTCGTGCGATGGATAAAAGGCATGTTCTTGTAAAGGGTGTCGCCGTACTGGTGGCGGTCTTTGCGGCATTAGTCTCGCCTCCGATATCTGGTCCAGATTCGGCGGCGTTTGCGTCAGCCCGCGTCGCGGCCCTAGATCCGGGATTCTACCCTGCTAGTGGGGACCCATATTTTGCCAACGATTTCTTTCCCCTCAACAGTGTTGGTGCCAGCCGAGCGCAGTCGGCTGTCGCCGGGTGTGTCGCCGGGGCTTTTTGCACGATTCAGATCGACCGGAGCTTAGGGTATCCCCGATACGAGGTAGTTTACCTGGGCAGCAATAACAGCGGCTGCGTCTTTTGGAATCTGCATCAAGTATCTGGAGCTTTCCATACTAAGAATCGTACCAGCAGAGAGGTAATCTTCTACGATTCGGCCAAGGACATCACTTTCCGGATGGCGAGCGGAAGGCATATGATCTTGGATTGGAGCCCATATTACCACATAATGACCTGCAGATAGATATTTACCTCTCTGGACCGTATATTTGCGCACTCGCAGTTCCCGGGCCTCGGAAGCAACTCGGTTACGTGGCCGAAGGCTTCATGCCGGGCTGATCGGCAACTACTTTGGCCTCGAGCTTTACAACGACGACGAAGGCGACGACTGAGCTATCAACTTCGCCGATGCCGATTGCGGGTACGGCGTCATGCAGGTCACCGACGGTATGCGACTGGCAGGCAAAGAGAGCCCGGCGAGGTCGCACTGCCGTATGACCGGCAGCGGGCCCTCGCCATGGACTTGCCGCGAACGTCGCTAGTGGCTTGCAGATTTTGCAGGAAAAGTGGAACGAGACCCGCAGCGCCGGCCTAATCGTCAACGATGGGAATGCCACCCGGCTTGAAAACGGGTTCTTCGCCGTGGGCCTACAACTCCGGCTTCCATGCCAACAAAACGACGGGCAGCCCTGGGGGTCGGCTGACTCAACAACCCAGTTAACGCCAATTATCCGGCCGACCGCGGTCCACGCATTCCAGCCCGCTTGGTGGAACACGGATGGAGATCATGCAAGCGTCAAGCCGCCGCTGGCACGGTTCTGCGACGCCAGCAACCAGTGCCGCCCGGGGGAGTCCCACACGCCGAACGACCCCGACGTGGTCGGCGAGCCCGTCGGCCCATGCGCACACCGGAACAGCGCCGGGCAATACAACCCTGAAATGCTGGTATCACGAACCGAACACCTGGAAACCGGACTGTGCGATCACCTGCGGCAATGAATTGCTGCGTTTCAATCCCGGCTACGCCTATTAGGAGGACGCCACCAGTTAGCCGTGGTGTGCACGATCGCCGGTCTGCCATCCAACTCTCCCTGGTGGTCGACAACCTTCCTCAGTCGAGCCCGTCGATCCGCCCGGCTGCACT
>NZ_BONE01000170.1 GCF_016862555.1 Asanoa siamensis
GCGCATCCGCAGATCGCGTACGTCGATAATCGACTCGTCCTCAGCCGGCCGCATCTGCCGACTCTAGCTGTCAGAGCCAAAGCGGACAGCCCTGACGTCCAGCCGAGGGCGCATAGCGCCCATGAGTTCCGGAAGCACGCCCGGGACGGCGTTTCGCTTCCCAACGCCGTAGATCGTCGCCGCCGTCCACAGTGCTCAGATCCAGCGCGTCGGAAGCTGGTTCGTCCTGATAGCGGCGATTAGCCCGGCCGTCTTGGGCACTGATGCACAAAATCTAATGTCACGAGACCGTCACGAGGAAATACCTGGTAGTGACAGCTATCGCTCCGCGAGCGAAAGATGCGTCACACGCCCCTGTGTTGCAGGGCGTTCTCCCCTCGGAGGAACCAGACGTGACCAACCCCCAGAACCAGAGACGGCGCGTGACCGCCGGTCTCCTCGCGACAGTCCTCATGACCGGCTTGTCGACGCTCGCCGTCGGCGTGCCCGCGGCTACCGCCGATCCGGGCGCCGGCAGTCACGCTCTCAAGGAGAGCACCGTGGACACGCTCGGCGCCCACGACCTCGAGCTCCTGGCGGAAGCCCGCGCCAAGCGTGCGAAGACCGTGATGCTGATCGTCGCCACCGACAAGGGCGAGTCGGCGAAGGTGGCCACCGGCCTGAAGAAGCTCGGCGCGACGGTCGCCAAGCGGGTCGACTCTGTCGGCTACGTCCGGGCCAGCGTGCCGACCGCCGCGGTCATCACCGCCGCCAAGCTCCCCGGGGTCGCTGCCGTCGACCTCAACGAGGTCATTCCGCTGCCCGAACCCGAGCCGACGGCCGCACGCGCCAAGGCCGCGGCGCAGGCAGCGACGGCCGGTCCGCCCGGGGCGGACACGCCTGCCGACAACCCCTACATGCCGACCGCCGAGACCGGCTCGGTCGCCTTCAAGCAGGCGCACCCGCAGTGGGACGGCCGTGGCGTCACGATCGGCATCATGGACGCCGGCGTGGACCTCGACAACCCGGCGCTGCAGACCACCTCGACCGGCGGGCGGAAGATCGTCGACTGGTTCACCGCCACCGACCCGCTCTTCGACGGCGACGGCACCTGGCGCGCCATGCTGACCGACGTCGCGGGGCCGTCGTTCAGCTACCAGGGCCAGCAGTGGACGGCGCCGCGTGCCGGCGCTTTCAAGATCAACCGGTTCAACGAGGCCATCACCGCGGGTAGCGCTCCTGGCGGCGACGTCAACCGCGACGGAGACACGGCCGACCTGTTCGGCGTCCTCTACGACCCGGCGACCCACGACATCTGGGTCGACGTCGACCAGGACGGGGACTTCACCGACGACGGCGGGGCCATGCGGCCGTACGCGGAGAACTTCCAGGTCGGTCACTTCGGCACTGACAACCCGGCCACCGCGGTACGCGAGCAGATGCCGTTCGTCGTCGAGTACCGCGAGGACGTCGACGTCACGCCGGCCGGGCTTCCCGGCGTGGCCGACTTCGTCAACATCGGCATCATCGAGGACCAGCACGGTTCGCACGTCGCGGGCATCACCGCGGCCAACAACATGTTCGGCAACGACGACCTCGACGGCCAGGCGCCGGGCGCGAAGCTCGTGTCGGCCCGCGCCTGCTCCTGGGGTGGCGGCTGCACGGCGGCCGCGCTGACCGACGGCATGGTCGACCTGGTCGTCAACCGGCGCGTCGACGTGGTCAACATGTCGATCGGCGGCCTCCCGGCGCTCAACGACGGCAACAACGCCCGCGGTCAGCTCTACCAGCGGCTGATCAGCGACTACGGCGTGCAGCTCGTCTTTTCCGCCGGAAATGACGGTCCCGGCGTCAACACAGTCGGCGACCCCGGCGTCGCCGACGACGTGATCAGTGTGGCCGCGAGCATCAGCAAGGAGACCTGGCTGGCCAACTACGGTTCGGTCACGCGGACTCCGTACCAGTTGTTCAACTTCTCGTCCCGCGGACCGCGCGAGGACGGCGGCCTCGCGCCGACGATCGCGGCGCCCGGTTCGGCGATCTCCACCACACCTCTCTGGCAACCGGGCGTCCCGGTGCCGGAGGCCGGCTACGGGCTGCCGCCGGGCTACCAGATGATCAACGGTACGTCGATGGCGTCGCCCCAAGCGGCCGGCGGTGTCGCGCTGCTGCTGTCCGCGGCGAAGGCGACCGGCAAGGCCGTGACCCCAGCGGCGCTGCGCCGGGCGGTCGCGTCGTCAGCGTCGCCGATCGACGGTGTGCCGGCGTACGCGCAGGGCAGCGGCCAGCTCGACGTGTCGGGCGCGTGGGACCTGCTGGCGCAAGGCCCGCTGGAGACCCGGTCGTACGACGTGCACGCACCCGTGTGCACGCCGATCTCCGACTTCCTGGCCACGCCGGACAAGGGCGACGGCATCTACAACCGTTGCGCGCCCACCGAGGGCGGGCAACGACCCGACGCCAAGAAGTCCTACACCGTGAAGGTCACCCGCACGTCCGGCCCCAAGGGCGACATCAAGCACGCCGTCCGCTGGGTCGGCGACGACGGGTTCTACCGCAACGCGCCGAAGAACCTGATCCTGCCGCTGAACAGGACCGTGACGTTCACCGTCGAGACCCGCGGCGGCGAGGGCGTGCACAGCGCGATCATGCAGGTCGACGACCCGAAGACACCGGTTGTCGACTTCGAGTTCCTGAACACCGTGGTCATCGCCAATGTGCCGACCAAGAAGGAGTTCCGCTTCTCCACGAGCGGATCGGTGGACCGCAACGGTTACACCTCATACTTCGTGGCTGTGCCGGAGGGCGCGAAGGCTCTGCAGGTCAACCTCTCCGGCATCGCGGCCGGGTCGCAGGCGCGGTTCATCGCGATCAACCCGTGGGGTGTGCCGGTCGACGACACCGGAAGCCCTTCCTGCTACACCAACTACTCCGACCCGGCCGCCTGCAAGCCGCAGGAACGGTCCTATGAGGACCCGATCCCCGGCGTCTGGGAGCTCGAGGTGGAGGCCCGCCGGACGTCGCCGACGCTGGAGAACCCGTTCCAGTTGACGGCCCGTGTCCAGGGTGTCGCGGTGGACCCCGCCGACCTCGAACTGCCGTCCGTGACGGCCGGCGCGGCCAACCCGGTGACGTGGACCGTGCAGAACCAGTACGGCCCGGTCCGGGTGTCGGGGCAGGGCGGCCCGCTGGGCAGTGCCCGGGTGAGCCGGCCGAGCATCGCCGAGGAAGCGGTGCAGACCTACGAGGTCGAGGTGCCAGCGGGCGCGTCGCGCCTGGACGTCGCCATCGGCAACCCGAGCGACCTCAGCGCCGATCTCGACCTGACGGTCCGGCGTGACGGCGCGGTCGTGGGCCAGTCCGCCGACGGCGATTCAGAGGAAGCGGTCTCGATCGCCAATCCGCCCGCCGGCGTCTACGAGGTCGAGGTCGTCGGCTACGCGGTTCCCGCGGGGACCACCGAGTACGACTACCGCGACGTGTTCTATTCCACCTCGCTCGGAGCGGTGTCGGCGCCGGGAACGGTGGTCGACCTCGCGTACGGCGGTTCGACGACGATCAGCGGTACGGTCACCGCTCTGGTCCCGCCGGCCCCGGGCCGGCAGCTCCTGGGCGAGTTGCGGGTCGTCACCGACGAGGGAGCGGTCGTCGGCCGCGGCAGCGTGGAGATCGGCGCCGTGACAGGCTGACTCCAGGCGACGCATGTGGTGAAGCCCGTCCCGTCCAGGGGCGGGCTTCGCCGTCTGGGCGTGCTCAGGCCGGGGCGGCGCGGCTGACGACGAATGGCACGCCCTGCTGGCACGTGCTGCGCGCCAGGGGGTCGACCCGGCCGGCGACGGTGAGGCGGGCACCGGCGCGAATGACGGAGCGGTCACCACCGATCAACAGGAAGCCGTCGATCAGCAGGCAGTTCGGCTCGACGCCCGCCGCGACCGTGCCCGTCAACGTCGAAGGGCTGGGCCCCCTCGGACCCGGGCCAGGCTCTTTCGACCGCGCTCCGGTCACGGGGAGCGGGAGATCTTCGGGTTGTTCGGCACGCGACGTCACAGAGGCCTCTGAGGGTCGTGGCGCTGCCGGCTCTGGCCGGGCGCTCGCACATCCGGAAACCATCATCCTAGCCAGCCCGGATGGCCATTGCTTTCTGAAAATGAAAACAGTTACGGTGGCCCTGTTCGCGGCGTGTACCTCCGGTGGCGCGGACCCTGCCGACGCCTACGGGCCACTACCCCTTGCGCTCGTAGCGTCGGCACGGAGTCGTTCGCCGAGGTCATCACCACGATCTGTTGATAACGGTTGCGGTTTGCAGGAAAGTCGGCCAAGAGTCCGTCGCGCGCAGCGAGCCCAATCGCTACCGTGTCCGATGTGACGGCTCAGACCACCGGCGGGCACCAGACGTCCGACACCTCGAGCGATGAGTCGGATCCGGGCCCACCTCCACAACGGCGGCTTCTCGGCGATCGGATCGGTTCGGTCGAGATTCTGACGGCCATCCTGGTCCTGCTGGTCATCTTCCGCGACCCGGTGTCGAGTGCGATCTCCAGCCCGCGCCTGCAGACCTGGACCACGGTTTTCGTTTCCGTCATGGTCCAGGCCGTCCCGTTCCTCGTCTTCGGCGTCGTCCTCTCCGCCGTGATCGCCGTCTTCGTGCCGCCGTCGTTCTGGGCCCGGGCCCTGCCCAGGCATCCCGCTCTGGCGGTGCCCGTGGCCTCGGCTGCCGGCGTGGTCCTGCCCGGATGCGAGTGCGGGTCCGTGCCGATCGCGGGCTCACTGATCCGCCGGGGCGTGACACCCGCCGCGGCGCTCGCCTTCCTGCTCGCCGCCCCGGCGGTCAACCCGATCGTGCTGACCGCCACCGCGGTCGCGTTCCCCGACAATCCGGAGATGGTGGTCGGTCGCGGCGTCGCGAGCCTGATCGTCGCCATGATCATGGGTTGGCTCTGGCTGCGCCTCGGCAAAGCCGACTGGATCCGGCTCCCCCACCGCCACGACGACGGCGCCAGCAAGTT
>NZ_BONE01000171.1 GCF_016862555.1 Asanoa siamensis
TCTAGAGCAGCCGGAACCGTTCGGTGACGATCATCGTGTCGTCGTCGACGGTGAACTCCGGGTCGCCGAGTTCGGCGCGTACCTCCGGGCTGTGCCAGAACGTCTCGTGGCCTTGTCGCCATTCGGCCACCGAGCTGAAGCCCTCGCCCTCGTCACGCGCGTGCCGCAGGTCGACGTCGCCGAGGCGGACCACCCGCACCTCGGTGAGCTCGATCGCGGCGACCCGGTTGCCGTCGGAGTCGAGCACCGCCGACACCTGGCCCTCGACCGGCAGCGGCTCGTCGACGTAGCCCGCGAGCAGCGCCGACGTGCTGGTCTTCGCGCCGGACAGGATCGCGCCGACCAGCTTGTCGCGCAGCGGGCCGGGGAAGGCGAACTCGGCCGTGGGCAGATCGTCGAGGTTCACGCGCGGGGCTCCAGACCGAGCAGGAGGGGCAGGTGGCGCGGCGGCGGCGAGCCGTGGGCGATCATCGCGTCGTGCCACTGCCGGGTGCCCGTGCCGGCCGGGCGGCGCAGCGCGGTGTCCAGGATCTCCTGGTAGCCCACGAAGTAGGTGGAGAGCTGCGTCGAGGTGAGCAGCGCGCGGCGCCACTTGCCGGCCGCCTCGCCCTCCTCCTGGAAGCCCGGGCCCGTCATCAGCGCCATGGCCTCGTCCTGCGTCATCCCGTCACAGTGGACGGCCTGGTCGAGGATCGCGTTGATGGTCATGCGGAGCTGCATCTTGAGCTGCTGGAGGCGGATCGGCAGGCCGCCGAAGCGCAGCCCCGTCATCATCTCCTCCGCGTAGACCGCCCAGCCCTCCGCGAACGGGCCCGAGACACCGAGCTTGCGGACCCGGGTCGTGCCCTGGAACCGGCGCGAGTGCGCGAGCTGGAGGTAGTGCCCCGGCATCGCCTCGTGCACGGTCAGGTTGCGGATCATGTGGTTGTTGTATTCGCGGTAGAACGACTCCACCCGCTCCGCCGACCAGTCGGCCGGGGTCGGCGAGATGCAGTAGAACGTCGGCAGCTCGGCGGTCTCGAGCTGCCCGGGCGAGTCGCAGTAGGCGACCGCGACGCCGCGGGCGAACTCCGGCATCTCCTGGATCACGCACGGGTCGTCGACGAGCGACACCAGGTCGTGTTCGCGTACGAAATCCGTGGTCTCGACCATCGTCCGCTTCGCCAGGTCGACGATCGTGTCGTTGTCGGGGTGCTCGGCACCGAGGCGGCCCAGCGCCTCCCGGACCGTCTCGTCGGTCGCGGGCCCGCCGGTCAGCTCGGCGGCGGCGCGCCGCAGGTCGGCGCCGACCCGCTCCAGGTTTTCCCTGGCCTTGTCGAGCACCTGGCCCGCGGTCAGCTCGGTGTCGAGCGTGTGCCAGAGCCGCGCCTCCCACAGCCGGCGGCCCAGCCGCGGGTCACGGTCGGCGGTGGGCAACCGCTCGCGCAGCCAACCGGCGAACTCCTCCAGCGCCGCGACCGCGGCGGCGGCGGCCGGCTCGACGGTGGACCGCATCGGCGGCGCCTCCGCCAGCATCGCCGGCACCTCGTCGCGGACCAGCGCGGCCGTGCCGGTGAACTGGCCGATCGCGGTCTCGACGTGGACCCGCGGCATCTCCTTCAGGATCGACCGCGCGATGGCCAGCGCGTCGGGCACCGCCTCCAATCGCTGGGTCAAACTCTCCAGGCGTACGTCGACCGGGGCGAACGGGCGCGCGATCAGCTCGTGGATCAGGTCGCCCGGGTTGTGCGCGAGCGGGTTCCACTCGTGCTCGCGCACCTCCGACAGCTCGAACATGCCCCGCTCGACGCGGGCGTTCAGGATCGCGTGGTCGACCTGCTCCTGCGGGTCGAGCGCGTCGCTGTCGACCTCGGCCAGCGCGCCGCTGGCGTCCCGCAGCATCGCGAACCGCGCCATGACCCCGTCGGGCGACAGGTCGGGCAGCTCACCGTCGAGGCGATGGTCGCCGGCGGACGCGGCCAGGTGCGGGTCGCTGTCGAGCAGGGCGTCGACGATCCGCTCGGCGAGAGGCACGAAGTCGGGCATGGGGTCCAACCTAGACGATCTCGCCGAGCCGGCGGACGCTCGCGGCGATGCGGTCGGGTGACTGGCCGGCGTACCCGATGACCAGACCCGGCGGCCCGCCCGGGGTGAGGCGGGTGGCGCTCAAAGGCACCGGGCCGAGGCCGGCGGCGTGTGCCCGCGCGGCCAGCGCGGCGTCGTCGGTGCCCGGCGGCAACTCGACCACGAGATGCAGCCCGGCGGCGACGCCGTGGACCCTGGTGCCCGGCAGGTGCGCTGCCAAGGCGGCGACCAGTGCGTCCCGGCGCCGGCGGTACGCCCGCCTCGACTGGCGCAGGTGGCGGTCGTACCCGCCGGTCGCGAGCAGTTCCGCGAACGCGAGCCGTTCGAGCACCGGGCCGCCGTAGTCCGCGGCCACCTTGGCGGCGTGCACCGACGCGCGCCGGTCGCGCGGCGGGCAGAGCCAGCCGAGCCGCAGGGCGGGCGCGAGCGCCTTGCTGGCCGAGCCGAGGTGCGCGACCACGTCCGGCGCCAGACCCTGCAGGCAGCCGACCGGGTCACGGTCGTAGCGGAACTCGGCGTCGTAGTCGTCCTCGACGATCAGCCCGCCGGTGGCCCGGGCCCAGGCGATCAATGCGGCCCGCCGGTGCGGCGCGAGGACGACGCCGGTCGGGTACTGGTGCGCGGGAGTGACCAGCACCGCCGGGACGCCGCTGCGCTCCAGGGCGGCCACGTCGAGACCGTCGGCGTCGACCGGGATCGGCACCAGCCGCAGCCCTTGGGCGACCATGTGGGCGTGGATGCCCGGGCTGCCGGGATCCTCGATGCCGATCCGGTCGGCGCCCGTCATCCGCAGGTGGTGGGCGATCAGCGCGAACGCCTGCGCGGCACCGGTGGTGGCGATGACGTCGTCGGCGGTGAGCCGGGCGGCGCGGACCCGGCCGAGGTAGTCGGCGAGGGTACGGCGCAGCCGGGGCGGGCCGGTCGCGTCGGCGTAGCCCAGGTCGGCGGGGGTCGCGGTGGCGAGGACGCGCTCGTAGGCACGGCGCCAGGCGGCCCGCGGGAAGGCCGACAGGTCGGGCTGGCCGGGCCGCAGGTCCGGCGGCAGCCCCGCGCCGAAGCTTTGCTCTGCACCCATCGACGCACCACCCTCCGGACCCGGTGGTGCGTCGATGGGTGCAGAGCAGGAAAGGGCGACGCGCGTGCCCGAGCCGGGCTCGGCCGTCAGCCGGCCCTCCGCGACGAGCTGTTCGTAGGCGCTGGTCACGACGCCGCGGGAGACGCGCAGGTCCGCTGCGAGCTGGCGGCTCGACGGCAGTCGGACGCCGGGCACCAGCCGGCCGTCGGCGATCGCGGCCCGCAGCGCCGTCGTCAACTGGTCGCCGAGGCCCGGCCGGGAGCGGTCGAGGTCGAGCAACGCCTCCATGTGGTCTCCTCAAACGGCTCGTGAGTGGACCTGTCTGCCGGACCATTCTGCTCATAGCGTCGGGCGCATGACCATCTCCAAGGGCACCGCCGTCGGCTTCTGCGTGCTGGGCATGACGCTGGTCGGCAGCTCCGTCGCGGTGAGCCAACTGCTGCTCGACTATCCGACGCTGACCGCGCAGGCGATCCGCTACACCGCGGCGGCCGCGATGCTGTTCCTGATCGCGCACCGGTTCCCCCGGCTCGGGGGCTCGACGCCTGGCGTCCGCCCGACGGTCCGCGAGCTGGGCATCCTGCTGGTGGTCGCGGCGACCGGGATGGCGGGCTTCAACGCGTGCATCATGCTGGCGCTGCACCACGACACCGAGCCGGCCGTCGTCGGCACGATCATCGGCGCGGCGCCGCTCGGCCTGGCGCTGCTCGGCCCGCTGGTCGGCCCGCTGGTCGCTGGCGGCCGCGCCCGGCCGAGCACCCGGATCGTGGCCGCGGCCGCCGTGGTCGTCGCCGGCACGGTGCTGGTCGAGGGCACCGGACGCGCGACCACGGTCGGCGTCCTGGGCGCCGCCGGCGCCCTGGTGGGCGAGATCCTGTTCTCCCTGCTCGCGGCGATCGTCCTACCCCGCCTCGGCGCGGTCCGGGTGGCGGCCTACAGCTGCGCGCTGGCGGTGCCGCTGCTGCTGCTGGGCGCGCTGGTGGCCGGAGAACCCGCGGCGTGGCGCCTCCCGACGGCGACCGAGACGGGCGCCCTGGCCTATCTGGCGGTGCTGATGACGGTGGTCGCGTTCGTGTTCTGGTTCATCGGCCTGGAACGCCTCGGCGTCGCCCGCGCGGGCATCCTGGTCGGCCTGATGCCGGTCGCGACCCTGACCACGGCGGCGGTGATGGCCATGGCCGTGCCGGGCATCGGGCCGGCCCTGGGGGTGCTCACTGTGGCGGCCGGACTGGCCTTCGGCCTGACCGGCAAGACGGACAAGCCCGCCGCGGCTGGAGCTGCTGGTCAGAGCGCCTCAGGGTCGAGGGGTGGCAAAGACGGCGCGGCGGCCGCGGGTCAGGAGCGCTCCGCCAGCCTCACCGCGTCGGCATAGCCGAAGGCCGCGGCCGCGGGTCAGGAGCGCTCCGCCAGTCTCACCGCGTCGGCATAGCCGAAGGC
>NZ_BONE01000172.1 GCF_016862555.1 Asanoa siamensis
TTCTGTTTCGTATCTGGAGCCGGGCTGCGGCGGGCCCGGTCGACACCTGGACTCCGCCTCGACCCCAGATACGAAACAGAACCTAGCGAAACCGTCACCTGGCCTCTATCGCACGGCCACCGTTCTCGATGACGATCGATGTCTCCGTACCCCCTTGGAGGCATTGATGTTCCGATCCCGACTCGCCGTGGCCGCGGCGACCATCGCCGGCGCGGTCGCCGTCGCCACCCTGACCGCCGTGCCGGCCCACGCGACCCCGCCGGGCATCCCGTCGAAGGCCGGCGCCCAGTCGCAGCTCAACGCCCTCACCGTGCAGGCGGAAGGCTCGACCAGCGGCTACTCGCGGGACCTCTTCCCGCACTGGGTCACTGTCTCGGGCGCCTGCAACACCCGTGAGACGGTGCTCCGCCGCGACGGCAGCAACGTCGTCGTCAACAGCTCCTGCGCGGCTACGTCGGGCAGCTGGTACAGCCCGTACGACGGCGCCACCTGGAGCAACGCCGCCGACGTCGACATCGACCACGTCGTGCCGCTGGCGGAGGCGTGGCGGTCCGGGGCGAACTCCTGGACGACCGCCCGCCGCCAGTCCTTCGCCAACGACCTGTCCCGGCCGCAGCTCATCGCCGTGACCGACAACGTCAACCAGGCCAAGGGCGACCAGGACCCGTCGACGTGGCAGCCGTCCCGGACCGCCTACCGCTGCACGTACGCGAAGATGTGGATCGCGAGCAAGCACTACTGGGGTCTGCGCCTGCAGTCGTCGGAGAAGTCGGCGCTGCAGTCGGCGTTGAACACCTGTAGCTCCTGACCGCTTCCCGGCCGCGGCCTGGCGGCTTTCCGTCAGGCCGCGTTCCACAGTGGAGGGGCATAGCCGGCCGGCTTGTCCCCGATCCCCAGGCCTGGGCTGACGATCCAGGACTGGTAGGCCGGCGTGAACATCGTGTACGGCATCCCGAGCGCGGGCGCGCTGGCGGCGTCGAGCCGTTTCCGGGCGTCGGCCGGGATCTCGAAGTCCAGCGCGGCCAGGTTGCCGTCGAGTTGCGCCGGGCTGCTCGCGCCGACGATGACCGATCCGACGGCGGGCTGGGTGGCGACCCAGTTGACCGCGACCTGGGCCATCGGCCGGCCGAGCTCGGCGGCGACCTTTTCGAGCTCCTCGATGACGCGCCATTCGCGTGCGCTGACGGCGCGCTGGCCGCCGGCGGCCTGGAGGCGGCCCTCGCCGGTCAGGCCGTCGCCGGAGCGCTTGTACTTGCCGGTCAGCAGGCCGCCGGCGATCGGGCTCCAAATGGTCAGACCAATTCCCAGCGTCTGCGCCATTGCCGGAAACTCGGCTTCGATGTCCCGCGCCACGAGGTTGTACGGAAGCTGCACGGTGACCATCGGCGTCAGCGCGTTGGCTTCGGCAAAGGTCTGCGCGCGGGCCGCGTACCAGGCCGGGACGTCGGAAAGCCCCGCGTAGCGAACCTTTCCCGCGCGCACGAGGTCGTCAAAGGTATGCACGACCTCCTCGACCGGCGTGATCCGGTCCCACGTGTGCAGCAGATACAGGTCGAGGTAGTCCGTGCCGAGCCGGCGCAACGACGCCTCGACCGCCCGGATCATGTGCTTGCGCCCGTTGCCGCCGGCGTTCGGGTCGGTCGGGTCGACGGTGTTGGTGAACTTGCTGGTCAACACCAGTCGATCGCGTACGCCCGGCGCGGCGATCAGCTTGCCGAGGATGGTCTCGCTCTCGCCCGCGGTGTAGAAGTCGGCGGTGTCGATGAGGTTGCCGCCCGCCTCGACGTACCGCCGGAAGATCGGCTCGGCCTCCGCCGCCGTCTTTCCGTAGGCGGCATGGAAGCCTCCGGTGCCGAAGTTCATCGTGCCGAGCGCGATCCGGCTGACCCGCAGCCCGGAGCGACCCAACAGGTAGTAGTGGTTGTTCATGCGCCCCAACCTGACGCGCGAAAATTGGACCCGCAAGTCCAATCCGCGTTAACGTCGCAGGCTTTCGATGCCCATGTCGAGGGCGGCCTCGAGGTGGTCGATCCGGCCGGTGGCGAGCATCACCATGACGCCGCCCTGGATGCCCGCGAGCAACGCCTTGGCGCTGCGGTCCGCGTCGAGTCCCGGGTCGACCTCGCCGATCTCCTGCATGTGCCGGATGCCCGCGGCGATCTCGGACCGCCACCGGGTCATCAGCTCCGACACGACCGCGGCCGCGCCCGGGGTGGTCCGGCCGAGCTGGGCGATGACGCCGCTGAGCGGGCAGTCCATGCCCTGGGTCAGGTAGCGGTCGACGACGCGGTCGCGCCAGCCCTGCCACGCCGGCCAGGAGGTGAGGTCGCCGAGCTGGGGTTGCTGGTCGGTGAGCACGCGATCGGCCTCGTAGCGGGCGACCATGAGCAGGAGCTGGTCCTTCCCGTCGGGGAAGTAGTGGAAAAGCTGGCTCTTGCTGGTGCCGGTGCGCGCACGGACGTGGTCGAGCGTGGTCTCGGCGATGCCCCGCTCCCTGATCTCGGCGGCGGCGCCCTCGACGATCCGCTGCCGGGTAGCGACCCCCTTACGGGTCAACGTCCGCTCCGTACCGGTTTTTGGACTCACAGGTCCATTCTAATCGCTACCCCATGGCGTACGGATGGCCGATGATGCGGGGATGTTCCGCGCGGCCCGGTTGGACGACCTCGACGCGATCCTCGCGCTCTACCGGCAGTTGCATCCACAGGACCCCCCTTCCCAGGACGCGCCGGCGCGCTTCCGTCAGATCCTGGCGTCGCCGGGGCTGCACCTGTTCGTGCTCGAGGCGGCCGGCGCGGTCGTCGCGACCACCTACCTGAACGTGATCCCGAACCTGACCCGATCGGCGGCGCCCTACGCGGTCGTCGAGAACGTGGTGGTCGACGCGGCGCACCGCGGCACCGGGCTCGGCCGGCAGATCATGGCCGGCACGTTGCGGGCCGCCTGGGACGCGGGCTGCTACAAGGTGATGCTGATGACGGGCTCGCGCGACCCGGGCACACACGCGTTCTACCGCGCCTGCGGTTTCTCGGGGGACATCAAGACGGCGTACGTGGTGCATGATCGCCGGCATGGGAGTCCTCTATGACTATTTCGCGGCGGCATCGGACGCGAACGCCGCCGCGACGGTGGACCTGGACGGTGGCCCGGGCGGGGCGCTGCCGGTCTCACCCGAGTTGCGAGCGGCGATCGCCGCCGGCGACCGCGACGCCCTGACCCGCTTGCTGCGACCGCGCGTGCGGCTGTCCGAGCACGGCCTACAGGTGTTGTCGGTCAAGGGCATCGACCCGGTCGTGCAGATGGGTACGTTGGAGGAACTGCTCACGGGCGTCAGCACCGACGTCATCTTCGCGCGCCCGCGGTCGGGCCTGGTCGTGGCCGTCCGCGACGAGGGCGAGCGCCTGGTGTTGTCCCTCAACGACGAGCTGCAGCGGGCGCTGATCGCGCAACCACCTGATCGGCTGGCCGCGGTCGCGGTGCCGTGGTTGGCGACGGAGGAGTTCGGCGGCCAGGCCGACGCGCCCACGCTGGCGGCGTTCCTGCACGAACTCGCGCGACTGGCGGGGGATGCCTTGAACCGCAACCACCGGCTGTACTGCTGGGTCTGCGTCTAGCGGTTTACGCGTAGACCAAGACGTAGACGAGGATGCCGCCCAGCCAGGCCAGGAGCCCGACACCCATGACGGTCACGCTCTCCCACCGCAGACGCACGGTGACCGGCCCGTCGGCGGGTGGTGCGGCATGCTCCTCGAGCATGACCAGCAGCCGTTTCAGCTTCCTCCGTACGCTTCCGGGGGAGGTCGACTGCAGTTGGGTCATCGCATGGATCTCGACGGCCTCCTGCTCGACGGTGTTGGCGTAGACGGCGAGGTGGTCCATCGTCGTAAGGTCCACGAAGCGCCGCAACGGAATCCGGTGCGCGCGGTAGAGGTTGACGACGATCAGGGCGCCGTCCTTGACCTGAACGTGGTTACCCAACGCGGCGAGATATCCGTAGGTGAGCCCGAAGCCCATGAGGATCACGGCACCGGTCCGCGCGACAGGGTCAGGATGGGAGAGGATCACCACCGCCAGTCCGCCCAGGATGCCGATCAGCGCGGTGATGACGGGAATCCCGGTCGACCGATACAACCGCCGCGAAGACATCGCGGCCATCCCTCACGAATGCTCATGCTCGGCATTCGCCGCGATCAGGGTACGACTGCGCGTCTACCTACGTTGGACCCGAACCGAGCCGCCGGCGGCATGTGGAGTCCGACCCGTCCTGCGTGATGGAGGGCATCTTCATCGCCGGGCCGACATCGACGCGCCATGGCTGTTCGAGGAGGGGAGCGCGTTGACCGCGCTACCAGCCGTAGATTCGCCAGCGTGAACCCCGAAACCACACCCGGCGGGCCTGCTGCACGAGTGTTGGTCGCCGCGGGTGCCTTCTTCACAGACGAGTATGGACAGATCATGCTTGTCAGACCGACCTATAAGCCGTACTGGGATATTCCAGGAGGCTACGTCGAACCAACCGAGAGTCCTAGG
>NZ_BONE01000173.1 GCF_016862555.1 Asanoa siamensis
GTCCCGCGTTGCTGGCGATCCGCACGGGCAAGCCGTTGCTGGTGATCGACGTGTGGTTCGACGAGCAGTCGACCCGCGGGTACGTGAACCCGCCGGTCGAGATACCCGGGCCGGAAACGGGCACGTTGCGGGAGCGGGTCGGGGTCGTGACCCAGCGGATGGCGACCATGTTCGAGGCGGCGATCGCCCGGCACCCACAGGACTGGCACATGCTCCAGCGGGTCTGGTTGGACGAGCCGCCGACCCCGGAGGCCTGAGGAGGTGGGCAGCATGCGGATCGGCATCGTGTGCCCGTACTCCTTCGACGTGCCGGGCGGCGTGCAGAACCACGTGCTCGACCTGGCCCGGGCGCTGATCGCGCTCGGCCACGAGGTGAGCGTGCTGGCGCCGGCGGACGAGGACGCCGACCTGCCGTCGTTCGTGGTGCCGGCGGGCCGGGCCGTTCCCTTCCCGTACAACGGATCCGTGGCCCGGATCGCCTTCGGGCCGATCTCCAGCGCGCGGGTCCGGCGCTGGCTCGCCCGCGGCGACTTCGACGTGCTGCACGTGCACGAGCCGCTGGCGCTGAGCCTGTCGATGCTCGCGGTGCTCAACAGCCGCGGGCCGGTGGTGGCGACGTTCCACACGGCGATGACGCGGTCGCGGGCGCTGTCGGCGGCGCAGGGCGCGCTGCGGCTGGTGCTCGAACGGATCACCGCGCGGATCGCGGTCAGCGCGCTGGCCCGCAAGGTGCAGGTCGAGCACCTGGACGGCGGAGCGGTCGAGATCCCGAACGGGGTGGACGTCGCGCGCTTCGCCGCCGCGTCGCCTTTTCCCGGCTGGCCCGGCACCGGTGGCTCCCTGGGTTTCCTCGGGCGCTTCACCGAGCCGCGCAAGGGCTTTCCGATCCTGCGGGACGCGTTCGTCGCGCTGGCGCCGGCGCGTCCGGGGCTGCGGCTGCTGGTCGCGGGGCCCGGCGACGTCGAGGAGTTGCACGCCGGGATCCCGGCCGAGCTGCGCTCCCGGGTGACCTATCTGGGGCTGGTGTCGGAGCCCGACAAGGCCCGGATGCTGCGCAGCGTCGACCTCTACGTCGCGCCGAACACCGGTGGCGAGTCGTTCGGGATGATCCTGACCGAGGCGATGGCCGCGGGTACGGCGGTCGTGGCGAGCGACCTCGACGCGTTCCGGCGGGTGCTCGACGGTGGCCGGGCGGGGCAGCTGTTCACGACGGGCGACCCGGAGGCGCTGTCGGCGGCGCTGGGGACGCTGCTGGACTCACCGGCGGCGCGGGCGGGGCTGCGCGCCGCGGCCCGCTCGGTGGTCGCGAACTACGACTGGCCCGTGGTGGCGTTGCGGGTGCTCGAGGTGTACGCGGCCGCGATCGAGGCGACCGACGGGCGGGTCATCGACGTGGAGTGGTCGGACCGCTGATGGTCGTCAGCCGCCGGTCATGAACATGGTGGTGATCGCGACGATGGCGATCTGGATCTCGTCGAGGATCTCGCGGACGGTGGCGGCGGGCCAGGGCTCCGGCCCCTGCTCGGCCAGCCGCCGTTCGATCTGCGTACGCGGCGTGTCCGGGAAGGCCGAGGCGGTCAGGCCGGCGGCGACGGCGAGGGTGGCCAGCGCGTGGGTGCGGGGGTCGGCGGGCCCGCCGTTGACGAACGCGGTGAGCCGGGCCCGGGTCTCGGTCTCGACCGGTGGCTGGCCGCCGGTCGCCGACGGGAAGCGGGGGTGCGGGACGAGCAGGATGCGGTGGGTCTCGCGGCGCAGCACCTTCCGGGCGACCAGCCCTTCGAGGACCCGGTCGCGCAGGCCGCCCCGGATGCCGTCGAGCAGCTCGCCGGGGGTGGCGTCACGCCCGTACCCGGTGATGCGGTCCAGTCCGTGGTCGAGCACCCGGTCGCCGGTGAAGGCGGGCTCGTCGACGTGCACCCGGCCGGCCGCGAGCCGGATCCGGCCCTCCAGGGCGAGCTCGACCAGGACCGCCCCGGCCAGACCGTAGTCGAGCGTGCCGGAGTCGGGTGTGGGCGTGCCGTCGTCCTCGTAGCCCAGCAGCAGCAGGTCCTCGGCGAGGTTGACGGTCATCCGGGCATCGTAGACAACGTCGTCGATCCTTGGCGTCGTGGTCACGCTCCGTAATGGGTGGTCGTGGTGATCGCCTCGCCGCGGACCGCACTACGATGCGCAACATGTGGTGGGTCGTCGTCGTGGTCGCCGCCGTCGCGGTACTGGCCACCTACCTGACCTGGACGGCGCAGCGGGTGGACCGCCTGCACGACCGGTCCGCCGCTGCCGCGCGCGCGTTGGACGCCCACCTGATGCGGCGTGCGGCGGCAGCCGCCGTTCTCGCCGAGGAACGCCAATCGCCCGAGTTGTACGCGGCCGCCCGGATCGCGCTGGACGCGGTGCCCGAGGAGCGTGAGGCGGCGGAGAACGATCTCACGCGGCAGTTGCGCTCTGTGCCGTTGTCGTCGGACGAGCCGCGGGACGACGCCGTGATCGCCGCGAGCCGGCGGCTGGGCCTGGCCCGGCAGGTGCACGACGACATGGCCCGCGAGGCCCACGCGGCCCGCCGGCGGCGGGTGGTCCGGATCCTGCTGCTCACCCGGCGGCACGACCGCCCGCAGTTCTTCGACATCGACGACCCGACGCTGGCCCCGGCGGCCGCCGTCGTCGGGCCGCCGCCCGCGGCCGGGGTGGCCGGCTAGCTCTTCTTTCGGTGTTAGGCAGGCCACCGAGGGGTCGATTGGATATCGGCCAAGGGCCAATTCGCGGCTACCCTGGCGCCCGAAGACGGTTGGGCGGAGAAGGAGTGTGGCCACGTGACCGAGACCACCGAGCAGGGCGGCGGCGCTGCTGGCGTTACCGGCACCGCGCGCGTGAAGCGCGGCATGGCGGAGATGCTCAAGGGCGGTGTGATCATGGATGTGGTCACGCCGGAGCAGGCCAAGATCGCTGAGGACGCCGGTGCGGTGGCGGTCATGGCGCTCGAGCGGGTGCCGGCCGACATCCGGGCCCAGGGTGGCGTCTCGCGGATGAGCGACCCCGACATGATCGACGGCATCATCAGCGCCGTGTCGATCCCGGTCATGGCCAAGGCCCGGATCGGGCACTTCGTCGAGGCGCGGATCCTGCAGGCGCTGGGCGTCGACTACGTCGACGAGTCGGAGGTGCTGACGCCGGCCGACTACAGCAACCACATCGACAAGTGGGCGTTCAGCGTCCCGTTCGTCTGCGGCGCGACCAACCTGGGCGAGGCGCTGCGCCGGATCACCGAGGGCGCGGCGATGATCCGCTCGAAGGGCGAGGCGGGCACGGGCGACGTCTCCAACGCGACGACCCACATGCGCAAGATCGGCGGCGAGATCCGCCGGTTGACGTCGTTGTCGGCCGACGAGCTGTACGTCGCGGCGAAGGAGCTGCAGGCGCCTTACGAGCTGGTGGTCGAGGTGGCCCGCACGGGCAAGCTGCCGGTGGTGCTCTTCACGGCGGGCGGCATCGCCACCCCGGCCGACGCGGCGATGATGATGCAGCTGGGCGCCGAGGGCGTCTTCGTGGGTTCAGGCATCTTCAAGTCGGGCAACCCGGCAGAACGCGCGGCAGCGATCGTGAAGGCGACGACGTTCCACGACGACCCGGACGTGCTGGCGAAGGTGTCGCGTGGTCTGGGCGAGGCCATGGTGGGCATCAACGTGGACGACATCCCGCAGCCGCACCGCCTGGCGGAGCGCGGCTGGTAGCAGCATGACGGCCGGTCCGGTCGGGCGG
>NZ_BONE01000174.1 GCF_016862555.1 Asanoa siamensis
CTGAGAGTCGGCCGGGAGCGAGTTAAGCCCGGGCGCCTCACAGCCGCGCGCGGGCCTCACGGCTCAGACGACGACGGCGCTCATGTCGGCGCCCGCGGGCTGGTTACAAGGGTCGGCCGCGCGTTCACGGGCCTCTCGGACGTGCCCTCCGCGCGAGCAGAGGCCCGTCACGTGCTTGCAGCCAGGTGCGCGCCATCGAATGGTTTGTTCGGCGCTCTCGGGATCGCCTCGGTGGTTTCAGGGCGGTGAGCGCGTCGAATTCGGGCATCTCGCGTAGGCGCATGCCGTGCCAGCGGTGCCCCAGAATCCGGCGCCACGCCAGGTAGTGGGAGTGCGTCGAGCTTCACCAGTCCTGCCGGGGTGACTTCGGTATGTCGCAGGTCCAGCGCGTACAGGTTTGGTGGCCGGCTGGCGGCCAGCGCGGCGAGGTCGTCGTCGGTGACCGGCTCGCCGCGTAGGTCGAGCGCAAGGAAGCGGTGCAGGAGCGGTTCGTGCAGGCGACCCGCAGGGTTGCGGAGGCGGGCGTAGATGGACCGGTGCGGCCGCGAACAGACCGGGCGCCTGGGCGAGCAACGTGGTCGTGTCGATGTCGATCCATTCGACGAAGCCGCGACGGAACGCCACGTCACGTGCCCCGAGCGCGCGCACCGGTGCGGCCCATTCGGGGTGGTCGCCGACCAAGCCGAGACTGCGCCACGACTCGGGCCGCCGCAGACCGCTGTCCTCCAGGATCCGGCGATGCCACTGCCGCAGCGCGACCTGCTCGCCGACCAGCGCGGCGCGTGGACCACCGGCCAGCTCCGCCCACCGCAGCCGAGCGCCGGTGTCGTCGGGTGCTCAACTCGGCCAGGACGGCGTCGGCCCCAGGCGAATCCGCCGGCGGCGGGCCAGGTGAGGCCAGCACTCGAGCCAAGGCGCGCAGCGCATCCAATGTCCGGTCGACGTCGCGTAGCGCGGCGGCGGCCGACACGTCGGGCGAGAACTGGTGCGTCGCCCGGAACCGGGGTCAGCGCCTCGTCAAAAGCCGTCGTGTTATCGGCGATCCGCTCGTGGACGAGGATCGCGTCGATTTCCGTGCCGGGCACCGCCGCCTGCACCCGCCGAAGATGGGCGGCCGCCCGCGCCGCGGCCTAACGCCGGCCAGCGGCGCAACCCAGATCGAACGCCGCCCGCGACGTTTGTTCCTACGCCGAGGACCTCGTCGAGCTCCTCGCCCTCGTCGAAACCCCACAACAGCCACGTCCCACCCTTGAGCGCGTACGGATGGTCCGGCGTGCCACTGGCCCGACCGCTGTGCAGACGCCGCCGGGCCCGCGCCACGATCCCGTCAGGGTCACCAGTCATCGGCCGCCATCCAACCCATTGTTGATCCGAACGACACGCGCCGCTCGACCCCGTTTGGTCGGCCGGAGGTTCAGTTTCGCGGGGTGGTTGCGATCCACAGGTATCGCCACGGCGGCCCGGTGCCGGCGATCGGCTCCAGGACGTAGACGCCGTCGACGTCGGCGTCGAGGAGCTCGCTGCCGTACTCGGTCCACAGCCACGTCTGGTCCAGCTGGACAGGCGGATTGCCGTCGTCGTCGAGACGGACCCACGCCTCCCGGCCGTTCACCGGACCGTCAACTGTAGGCGTGCTCGCGGGCAGTCCCTCCGCTTGCGTACGTTCTTCGTATTATTCGTCGATGGTCGTCCGGACGAATCCCGATGCGCTTGTGAAGGCCCTCCGCTCGTACGGCGAGGACGCGGTCGCCGATCGTGTCGGCGAGCTAGCGGGTGCCGAGCTTGAGGAGATTGGCACGCACGCGGCCGAGCTCGCCCTGCTGAGCGATCCGTCCGGATCGAACCGCAGGATGTCGCTGGCTAAGGCATTGGCCCTTGCCGCAGTGGCAGCCATCGAAGGCACACAACGTCCACTTACCCTCAGCCGCCGCAGGCCCGGCAGCGTTCGGCGACCGAAACCCAGCATCGGGGCACCACTCACGACGACAGACGAGCGACCTCGAGACGTCTTCCAGGCCGCCTGCGTCCAGGTCGCCGAACGGTTCGCTCCCGCCGGCTATACCTATAGCCGCAGCGGACCCCACATGACTCGCAAAACTGCGGCCAACCGCTACGAGATCGCCTTCCTCTCCAGCCAATACAACAAGCCGGGCATCCACGCGGCCATGAACATCTTCGCCACCGTCACCTCGACGACGGTGCGGCGGTGGCACACGAAACGCGGCATAGAACACGACGGTGCAATCGCCGGAGGCAACCTCGGCAATCTCCGGAACCCTCCGCGCTGGCTGGAGTGGAACCTCGCCGACCCCGTCGGCCGCCCAACCCAAATCGACCAGGCCTGCGCAACCATCGAGGAGCTCGCACACCCGCTCTTCGACCTCTTCGACGACCATGACGAAGTGGCCCGGCGGATAGCTGCCGGGTCCGTGCCACAGTTCCACGGCACCGTGAACATCATTGCCTGGTGCGTAGCCAACGGATACGAGGAAACGGCGATCATGTACGGACGCCGACTTATCGACAAACATCCCGACGCGGGATCCTATAGGGAGCGCATCGCGCTGTTCGAGAACACGTCTGGGCTGTTCCCAAGATCCGGGATCGCAGACGACCTAGCCTACGCCGCTACCGTTTACCGCATCCGCTTCGACTAACCTCAGCCCTTCGTAGGCACTGGCCCTGACCGATGCGCTGACCAGCGTATTCAACCGGCTCGCCGCGCTGCCTATCGGCTGGGTCGCGCACGTGATCGAGCAGGCCAACCCCGACGCGTTGCACACCGTCTGCCCCGCGTCGGTCGGGCTCACACCCCACGCTCCCGCCAACAACTGGATCTTCGATATGCCGGCGACGACGGGTCGATGAAATCATCAGCACTCCCTTTCGAACAGGTGCCGGACGCCGTTGATGACGACGCGTGCATCGATCGACGCTCGCGGCCGCACCGCCGTCACGTGCGGTCTCAACGAAAGCGTGCAAAGCACCGACCTTTTAGGCCACGAGGGCTATTCAGAACGCATCCCAGGGTTTTGATAGGTCTCCGGTCTGGTGACGGTGCGTAGTAGCTCAGGGAGGCCGCGAGGCGTCCGCGCCAGCCAGTGTCAAGGGCTCCGCCACCCGGCACCGTGTGCTGTCACCGCAGCATGTCTGCCGAGGGCGCGCCCGGGCGTCGTCTCGACTGGACGCGGGTGGGCAGTACCAGACTCGTCTGCTCTGGGCTATGTAGCGCAAGCATTGGACCCTATGTAGGATAAGCGGTTGTGACCCCTCCGATACGAATCACAACCCCGCTGGTGCGGATCCTCGAGGTGTTCCTCGAGGATCCGACGGTCGAGCGCTACGGGCTCGACGTTATGCGCGCCACGGGATATCCAAGTGGCACGGTTTACCCGATCCTGACGAGGCTGCTCGGCGCGCAATGGCTGCGTGCTCATTGGGAGGACATCAATCCAGCGACGGCCGGCCGGCCTGCCCGGCGGTGGTTCCAGCTCACCCCGCACGGAGTGGAGTGCGCCCGCGCGGAGCTCGCTGCCTATCGTCAGCGGCGTGCGCCCCGACGCGGTGCGGTGAAGCCGAGGCCGTCATGGGAGTCGTGAGCCGCGTCGTCAACGTCTGCC
>NZ_BONE01000175.1 GCF_016862555.1 Asanoa siamensis
TTAGGCCGGTTTTCTGGCCGTTTCGGACGCACCCACGTCCATACGCAGTAGACGAGCCAGCCCACCGCCAACGCCGTGGCGAGCGGGCGCAGGTGAAGCGCGTTGAGAACGAAAACCAACGCCAGCACGGTCAGCCACGGTACGAAGGCCTTCACGCTCGTGGACGTTACACATGCAACGCCCGCTTGACTTCCCCCTGGCGGCGGGGAGAAGGTATGGCTGCCCTTACTTAGGGCTCCCTATCACCCAGGGTGACGGAGTCCCCCCACCATGTTCGCTACGTACCTGATCGGCCTGCGCGAAGGACTGGAAGCGACCCTCGTGGTCAGCATCCTCGTCGCCTTCCTCGTCAAGTCGCAGCGCAAGGACCGGCTCATCCAGGTCTGGGCCGGCGTCGCGCTCGCCGTCGCCCTGTCCGTCCTGTTCGGCTGGATGCTCACCTACACCACCACGAGCCTGCTCGCCGACTACCAGGACCGTGAGCTGTTCGAGGCGATCACCTCGCTCGCCGCGGTCGTGTTCGTCACCTGGATGATCTTCTGGATGCGCAAGGCCGCCCGCTCGATCGCCGGCGAGTTGCGCACGAAGCTCACCGACGCCCTCGCGGTCGGCTCGGTCGCGGTCGCCGTGATGGCGTTCCTCGCCGTGGTCCGCGAAGGCCTGGAGACCGCCCTGATCTTCTACTCCGCGGTGCAGGGTGTGGAGACCGACGGCGGCCCGCTCTACGCGCTGATCGGCGGCGTGGCCACGGCCATCGTGATCGGCGTCCTGCTCTACGGCACGGCCGTGCGGATCAACCTCGGCAAGTTCTTCACCTGGACCGGCGCCCTGCTGATCCTGGTGGCCGCGGGCATCCTCAAGTACGCCGTGCACGACTTCCAGGAGGCCGGCGTGCTGCCGGGCCTCAACACGCTGGCGTTCGACATCAGCGGCACCCTCGACCCCGGTTCCTGGTACGGCAGCCTGCTCGCCGGCATGTTCAACATCACCCCGGCCCCGACGCTCCTGGAGACCATCGCCTGGGCCGCGTACGGCATCCCGGTGCTGGCCATCTTCCTGCGGCCGGCCAAGAAGAAGACCCCCACGCCGGCCGCCGAGACCCCCGTCATCCCGGCGACCACGCCGCAGTCCTGATCAGGAGTTCCCGAATGCGCAGCAGATACCTCGCGACCGTCGCGGTCGCCCTGTTGGCCGGTGGCCTCGCCGCGTGCTCCGGCGGCGACGAGGGCACCGCCGACGCCGGCGCCGCCAAGGGCGGGCCCATCGCCGTCAACGCGAGCGACACCGGCTGCGAGGTCGGCCTCACCGACGTCGACGCCGGCACCGTGCAGTTCAAGGTCACCAACAAGGGCGGCAAGGTCACCGAGTTCTACGTGTACGCCGCCGGCGACCGCGTCATGGGCGAGGTGGAGAACATCGCGCCGGGCCTCAGCCGGGACCTGCACGTCGAACTGCCCGCCGGGACGTACGAGACGGCCTGCAAGCCGGGCATGATCGGCAAGGGCATCCGCGGCCCGCTGAAGGTCAACGGCTCCGCCGCGCCGCTCACCGAGGACGCCGCGCTCAAGGACGCGACCGACAGCTACTCGCGGTACGTGAAGAGCCAGACCGACGCGCTGCTGGTGAAGACCCAGGAGTTCGTGGACGCGGTCAAGGCCGGCGACGTCGCGAAGGCCAAGGCGCTGTTCCCGATCGCCCGCACCTACTGGGAGCGGATCGAGCCCGTCGCCGAGATCTTCGGTGACCTCGACCCGAAGATCGACGGCCGGGAAGAGGTCGTCGAGGAGGGCATGAAGTTCACCGGCTTCCACGCGATCGAGCGGGACCTCTGGAAGACCGGCGACATCTCCAAGTCGGGCCCTATGGCCGACGAGCTGATGGTCAACATCAAGGAGATCGTCGCGAAGGCCAACGCCGAGCAGCTCTCCCCGCTGCAGCTCGCCAACGGCGCCAAGGAGCTGTTGGACGAGGTCGCCACCGGGAAGATCACCGGTGAGGAGGACCGCTACTCGCACACCGACCTGTGGGACTTCAACGCCAACGTCGAAGGCTCCAAGGCGGCCATCGCGGCCCTGCGGCCCGCCCTCGAGCAGCGCAACGCCGACCTGGTCAAGCAGCTCGACACCGAGTTCGCCAACGTCGACGCGGCCCTGTCGAAGCACCGCGCCGGTGACGGCTGGAAGCTGCACAACGAGCTGTCCCAGGACGACCTGAAGGCGCTCTCCGACGCGATCAACGCGCTCGCCGAGCCGATCAGCAAGGTCGCCCCTGTCGTGGCGAAGTAGGAGACATGAACATCTCGCGCCGTCAGGCGATGACGATCGCGGGTGTCGGCGTGGCCGGCCTCGCGGGTGCTGCCGCCGGCGCGTCGGCCGTGCTGGCCGCCGACTCGGAACCCACGGTTCCGGTGTCGGCGGCCAGCGGTGCCGTGCCGTTCTACGGGGCGCACCAGGCCGGCATCGTCACGCCGGCGCAGGACCGGCTGCACTTCGTGGCGTTCGACGTGATCACGAAGGACCGCGACCGCCTCGTCACGATGCTGCAGGACTGGACGGCCGCCGCCGCCCGGATGACCGCGGGTCAGGACGCCGGGGCGATCGGCGCGGTCAACGGCATCCCGGAGGCGCCGCCCGACGACACCGGCGAGGCGCTGGACCTGCCGCCGGCGGGGCTGACGCTGACCATCGGGTTCGGCCCGACGCTGTTCCGGGACGCCACCGGCGCGGACCGCTTCGGCATCGCCGCCAAGCGCCCCGCGGCCCTCGTCGACCTGCCGAAGTTCCCCGCCGACGCGCTCCAGCCGGCGATCTCCGGCGGCGACCTGTGCGTCCAGGCCTGCGCCAACGACCCGCAGGTCGCCGTGCACGCCATCCGCAACCTCGCCCGGATCGGCATGGGCGTGGTGAGCGTGCGCTGGTCGCAGCTCGGCTTCGGCCGCACCTCGTCGACCTCGCGCGACCAGGTCACCCCGCGCAACCTGTTCGGCTTCAAGGACGGCACCGCCAACCTCAAGGCCGAGGACACCGCGCTGCTCGACGAGCACCTGTGGGTGGCGAAGGGCGACGGACCGTCCTGGATGGACGGCGGGAGCTACCTCGTGACCCGGAAGATCCGGATGACGATCGAGACCTGGGACCGCACGTCGCTCGCCGAGCAGGAGGAGATCGTCGGTCGGGCCAAGGGAAGCGGGGCGCCGCTCGGCCACCAGAACGAGTTCGACGAGCTCGACTTCACCGTCAAGGGCCCCACTGGCGAGCCGGCGATCGCCGACGTCGCGCACGTGAAGCTGGCCCACCACAGCCGCAACGGCGGCGCCCGGCTGCTGCGCCGGGGCTACAACTTCGTCGACGGCTCCGACGGCCTCGGCCGCCTGAACGCGGGCCTGTTCTTCATCTCGTTCCAGCGCGACGCGCACAAGCAGTTCGTGCCGATCCAACTCCAACTGGCCCGGCACGACGTGCTGAACGAGTACATCCGCCACGTCGGCAGCGCCCTGTTCGCCTGCCCACCGGGCGTCCCGGACGCCGGCGACTACTGGGGTCGCGGGCTGTTCGAGGGCTAGGTCGTAT
>NZ_BONE01000176.1 GCF_016862555.1 Asanoa siamensis
CGGGCTTCGTGTGGGGCCCCGTGAACGCGGGTGTGGTGCCGATCGTCGGCGACTGGAACGGCGCATAGCTGACCGAAGTAGGTCGGGCTCGACCCTGACGGGACGAGCCCGACCCGTGAGCCGTCAGCGTACGGGGTTACACCGACCTGCTCAGCGAGCACGATGTCACAACCGCGCTTCAGGCCAGCTTCAGCAGCGTCGGCACCTGCATCAGGGGCGCGTCGGGCCGCGCTCACGCGCCAACCGCTGACGCAGAGCTTGTGCGCCGGTGGGACCGATGTCGTCCAGAATGTCGAGGGCCTCGTTCCACGATGCGCGGGCCGCCGCGTGTTGCCCGGCGTCGTGCAACGTTTCGCCGATCCGCGCAAGGGTGTTGGCCGCACCCTCCAGGTGCCCGATGGCTCTTCGAATGGCCAGCGCCTGCTGGAAGGCGGCCAAGGCGAGGCCGTACTCACGCATCTGGTGTCGCACGAATCCGAGGCTGTCCCATGTCGCTGCCTGCGAGTTCTGGTCGTTCGCCTCCATCGCCAAGGCCACGGCCCGCTCGCAGCTTGCCAACGCCTCCTCCAGCTCGCCGAGCTGGGCAAGACACCAGCCCGCGGAGTTGAGCAGTCGACCGAGAACGGACGTCGAGCCGTTAGGGGGGTAGAGCTGCAGTGCGCGCTGGACGTGCTCGAGCGCGGCTCGGTGATCGCCCTGCCGCTCGAGCACAGTGGACAGCGTCTCGTGTGCATGGACCTGGCCCAGCCGGTCGTGCGTGCGGACGTACAGACTCAGCGCGTCACGTAGGTGGGTGTGCGCCCGCGGGTAATCCTCGAGCTTGGAGTACGCGAGACCAAGACAGCGGTGCACTCTAGCCTGTTCAGCTTGATCGCCGATCCGCCTGGTCGCGGCGAGCGCGGTCCTCAGTGTTGCCACGCGCTCCTGCCAGCGTCCCTGCCATTGAAGATAAGTCTCCAAGGACCAGGCAAGCTGCCAGACGTGCCTGTCGAATCCACTGTCGCAGGCCAGCTCAACGGCACTCAACAAAGCTGAGCGCTCCACGTCGAACCAGGCAAGGGCATCTTTCCGGCATGCGAACCGCTCGGTGGAGACGCCCGGCCCAGGCGCTGCCAGGGCTATCGAGTCTCGAAGCGGCTCGACCAACATGGCGGCATGGCCTGCGGAGCTCAAGTGATAGTCCAGGATGCGGCGCCGAGCACGCTGCCGGTCCTCCGCGGAGTCGTGTTCGCGCGAAAGCTCGCCGGCATAGGCTCGCAGCAGTTCATGGTAGGAGTACCGGCCGGGCAGGTGCTCTTCGAGGAGGTGGGCTCGACGGAGCTCGGCAAGCGAGTGCCGCGCCTCCGCGAGAGGGACTCCGCAAAGGCTCGCCGCCCCCTTCACCCCCGTGTCCGGAAGCATGCTCAGTAACCGGAACAGCTGCTTCGCAGCCGTGCTGAGTCGACCGTAGGACCAGGAGAACACGACACGGATGTCAGTCGCGGCGTCCGGGCTCGCGAGCGCGTCGAGGCTGGTGTGAAATTGCCCGAGCTCGTCGGCGAGGGCGGTCAATGTCGAATGCCGCGGGCCCTTGGCGCGGGCCGTGACGATGGCGAGTGCGAGCGGCAGTCCGGCACAGATCGTAGCCACCCGGACCGCCACCTCAGGCTCAGCCGCGATCAGGTCGCCCCCCAGCCGCATGGCGAGCAGCTCGCTCGATTCAGCGGCGGAAAGGACGTCCAGCGTGACCGATTCAGCTCCCTCGGCCACCAGCTCAGGCATCTCCTCGCGACTGGTGACCACCGCGGCGCTGCCCGGCGCGCCGGGCAGTAGCGGACGCACCTGTTCGGCATCGACGGCGTTGTCGAGCAGGATCAGTATCCGTTTTCCAGCGAGGAGGCTTCGAAAGAGGCCGACCTGAGCGGAAAGGCCGGTCGGCACGTACGCCGGGACAATGCCCAACGCCTCCAGGAAGCCGCGGACCACGTTCTCCGGGGGAACTGCCTGGCCCGCCGGGGCGAACCCGCGCAGGTCGACATAGAGTTGTCCATCGGGAAACTGAGGCGCCACCTCGTGTGCCCAGTGCACCGCCAGCGTCGTCTTGCCTACGCCGGCGCCGCCGGTGACCACTGCTGTCCTCGCGGCCCGGTCCACCTCACTCACCATGCTGTTGAGCTGGCCGAGGCTCTTCGACCGCCCCGCGAGCGGACCCACCGGCGCGGGCAGCTGCCGTGGAACCGGCACACTGTCGGTCGGCGTCGGGGCTGGCATCTGCTTGCCGACCAGGATCCGCTGATGCAACTCCCGGATCGCGGCGCTCGGAGCTATACCGAGTTCGTCGGCGAACAACCGGTACAACCTTTGGTAGACGGCAAGGGCCTCGGCGCGCTGCCCGCACCGGTACAGCGCCGTCATCAACTGCGCCCAGGGACGCTCGCCCAAAGGATGCCGCGCGATAAGCTGGCGTAGATCATCCACCACGGCGCTGTCCAGACCCGCCGCGAGGTCGAGATCGATGCGCCGTTCCATCGCAGCGAGGTAACGTCCGACCAGTCGAGGACCCTCCACGTGCTCCAGCCATGGGGCGTGCAACCCCTCGAACGGACTGCCACGCCACAGGGCGAGGGCTTCACCGATCGCGACACGTTCTTTGCCGGGCTCGGGCATGGCGGACGCGTCGTCCAGCATCTCTGTGAACCGCAGCGCGTCGACGTGTTCTGCCACCAGCCGGTAGCCGTCTGGTTCGGTATCGATAGCGCCGGTGCCCAGGAGTGCGCGCAACCGCGTCACGTACACCTGCACGCTGCGGCGGCCGTCGCTCGGCAGGTCCTCGCCCCAGATCCTGGCGGCCAGTCGCTCCGGCGCAACGGCGTGTCTGTTGTTCATCGCCAGGACGGCGAGCAACTCCCGGAGTCGACGCGCTTTGACAACTGTGGGGAAGCCGTTGACCCGAACCTGCAGAGAACCAAGTACCTGGACCTGTAGCCCGCCACCAAGACAGCGGTCGTCGTCGGACTGTCTCAACATGCAACCCGTATCCATCCCGGCCGCGCACCGGCGGAGTCCTAACTCGACTGCGCGGATGGATCGACGCGGCCAACTTTGACCGTCCAGACCAAACCACAGACCACCTTCATTTCCCTTTCATGCTTTCCCGTCCTGCTTGGCGTGATCGCCGAGGTCACGTTGGTCAGCCGCGAGCAACAACTTGCGGAGCAGGCCAGCGAGCGTCTGACGCTCGATGGCGTCAGGGGCCGAGAGGAGGCTGGCTTCGCCGTCGCTCTCCATAGTGGCGTGCCGCTCGAATACGGCGTCGCCGGCGGGAGTGAGCCGCACCCACACCCGGCGTCGGTCGGCTGGCTCGATGCCACGCACGATCAGTCCGTCGTTCTCCATGGGGCGTAGCCGGGCCGACAGCGCTCCTCGGGTGAGACCTAGGCGCTCGGCCAGTTCGGAGGGGCTGGCCTCGTACGGCGGCCGGCGCCTGATCCCGCCGGCCGAGGAGGTTGTCCTCTATTAAGAGTTCCTAACA
>NZ_BONE01000177.1 GCF_016862555.1 Asanoa siamensis
CCTAGGGCAGCCTGCCGGCGTGAGATCGCCGAAGAACTTGGGCTACAGGTGGAGGTTGGGCGCCTGCTCAGCGTCGATTGGGCTCCTCACCCAAACGCGGGTGACAAGCTCCTGTTCATCTTCGATGGAGGGCGCCTGACCGCCGAGCAGCTTGCCGGCATCACGTTCAGCGACAACGAACTGTCTGAGTTCCGGTTCGTTCAGCTCGACAAGTTGGACGAGATGACGATCCCGCGGCTCGCACGCAGGCTTCGAGCAACGTTCCAAACGCACGCCAGCGGCGCAGGAACTGCCTACCTCGAAGAAGGCGTGTTGGCGTAGCCGCCAGCGGCGTCCGTCTGTCGGCTGTGCCTGGTCTCGCATGATGTTTGACGGAAAGGCGTCGGAGGACGCTTGACACCAGGTCATGATCGAATATTGGTCGTGTTCTGGTGTTGAAGCGATCGTAGAGGTTGCAGGCGCGGCCCCTGTCCGCATGCGAGGATCTGTGGCCATGGGCCTAGCGGATGCTCTCGCTGAGTGGACGGACGTGGACGGCGCTCAGTACGAGTTGGGCCGAACGGTGGGCTTGTTTGCGGATCGCACGTTTTTTCAGGTCAAGTGGGTTTTCTGGTCGAACAATCCGCTCGGGCAGGCGCTTTGCGACATGCTGCATGCGTTGGTGAAGGCTGGCGTATTGGATTACCGCGACGAGCCCGACAACCAGTTCCGATGGAAGACGGCAGCACCGCTCGATGGCCCTACGGCTGACCCTTCGTGGTGATCTGGTGTTTGGCCTTGGTGCGGTTCAGGTCGGTGGTGCTGCGCCGGGGCACGGCTTTGATAGGGGTGTCGGCGTCGTAGACGGTGACAGTGTGTTCGTCCAGGACGACGGTGACGAGCTTGCGGCCGTGCACAACGCCGACCTGGATGCGTTGCCCGGCGACTTAGATGCTTCCGGTGACCGATACGACCCGCTCGACCGCAGGCGTGGTGGCGGGTGGCGGGATCGGGGAGGCGGGTCGGGCGTCGCGGATGCGGCCGCAGGCGGTGCGCGGGAGTGGGCGGCGCAGCTGCCCGGCGTCGTCGATGACGTGCAGGAGGATGCCGTCGAGGCGAATCCGGACGCGCTGGCCGGCCAGGGGCATGCCGACGCTGATCTGCCGGCCGGCGATGCTGATCCCGCCGCAGGCGTTGACGACCCGGTCGACCTCGACGGCGGCGGTCTGCGGTTCGGGCTGCGGTAGCGGAGGCGGGCCGGCGGGGGTGCCGCCGTCGGCCAGGAGCCGGGCCAGGTCGCGTTGGGACAGCCTGGATGCGGTGGACTTGATGCGGGCGCCGTCGGCGGTCAACACGTGCAGCCGGTCGGTGTCGAGCCAGATCGTGACCGGGGTGCCGGCGAGGGCGGGGCCGAGCCATACCTGTTGCCGGGCGACGGTCAGGGTTCCCCGACGGTGGCACGACTCGAACGAGCTGCACCGGCTCCGGACGGTCGGTGGACACGGTCACCGACCCGGTATCGACCTCGACGGCCGGTGGCGTCCTCGGGGCCGGTGGCGCGGTGGGCAACAGCCCGGACGGCAGGCGCAGCTTCGGCGCGTGCACCTCGATCTGGTCCCGACCGGGGGTCGGGCGGTGGAACCGGTCGGCGGGGAAGGCGTCGTCGATGCCCTGGTGCGGCCGGTCGTAGTTGTATTCGGCGACGAACACGTCCACCGCGGTTTGGGCCTGCTCGATGGTGGCGAACACCCGGCCGTCCAGGCATTTCGCCCTGCAGGCTCTGGTGGAACCGCTCCACCTTGCCGGCGGTGGTCGGAGAGCGGGGTGTGGTGAACCGGCCGGTGAACTGCTTGCCGTTGTCGGCCAGCACCTCACCCGGCAACCCGAAGCGGGTCAGGGCAGCGGCGAACACGGCGCAAACGGCCCGGCCGGTGGCCCGACGAACCACGGTGGCGATCACGCAGTAGCGAAAGTGGTCGTCCAGGCCCGTGACGACCTTCGCCTCGGTGCCGTCAGCGAGGAGCACACCACCGACGATGTCCATCTGCCACAGCTCCATCGGCTCCGGACGTTCCCACCGCCGATAGTCCTCCCGCCGGCGCTTGCGAGGCACCGCCGGGACCAGGTTGTTGCGCCGCGGAATCCGATACACGGTCGCCCGGGCCGGCGGTGGCGTGACCCCGCGACGCCCGGCCTCGAACCGCAGCCGACGCGGACCCCACCGCGGATGATCCCGGCGCAGCTCACAAACCAGCGCTTCCGTCGAGGCGTCAACCCGATGCGGACAGACGTAGGGCCGATGGGATCGATCCTCCAAACCCTTGATGCCCTCTGCGGCATACCGGGCCAGCCAGTTGTGGATCGTCTGCCGCGACACCCCATACCGGGCGGCGACCTCGTCTTCGGAGTGCCACCCAGGCACTCCATCACCGCATGAAACCGCTACTCCAAGACGCTCAACTCCGCGAGCCCCACCCGGTGCTCCTCCCGCCTGAGTAACAAGCGCAACGAGCACAGGCCGACCAGGTGTCAAACATCAACCGAGGCCGCAGTGTCAACCATCAACCGGCGCACGACATCCAGCCACCGGCCGTTGTGTGCAAACTTTCTGTACATCTTCAAGGCGGCCCGAAACGGGCCGCTCGCGCCGCCGCCAGGGCGCGCACCCGCCGCTTAGCTGTCGCGCGCGGCAGGCACGCCAATGCCCGCGGCTGGCGCGATGGTGCGGGAGCGGGACCGCCGAAGAAGCAAATAGCTGGTGTCGGTTTCCGAACGAGGGGCCGGCAGCCGTCCGTGGCGCGCGGCCTAGTCGCCACGTGCGGTGCGTCGACGAGCTGCGGGGCCTACGCGGGTCACGGCTACTGCGCCTCCGGCGGGGGCCTCGGGCTCCGGGCCGGAAGATCCGCCCGGCGGCGCCGGGCCGTGGGCGGTTACTCAGCCGCCCGCCTGCCGTCAACCCCGGCAAGCCGAGCAGACCCCCGCGCGGCGCGCCAGCCGCCGTCGAGCTGTCAAGGTCCGCTTGACGTGGTCCGCCGGGCGGCGGACCGCTCCACCTCTGGTGCGGGTCGACGGCACACGGGCTGATGACGTGCCGTGGACTACCTAAG
>NZ_BONE01000178.1 GCF_016862555.1 Asanoa siamensis
TACGAAACAGAACCTAAAGCCCCAGGGTTCGCAGCACGGCGCCGGCCTCGTCGGTGGCGCCGGTGAGCGCGCTGACGTCCGTGCCGTCCCAGGCGGCCGCGCAGATGGTGCGCAGGGCGGCGACCGGGTCGCCGTGGCCGTCCAGCTTGCCGTCGGTGACCCGCCAGCCGGTGCCCTCGGCCCCGATCGCCAGCGTCTCGACGTCCTCGAAGAGGCCGGCAAGGTCCGTGGCGACGTAGGTCGGTCGCTGGTGCGCCGGCGCCGCGACCAGGTCGCGGGGCTGGCTCACGCCGGTCAGCACGAGCAGGCTGTCGAGGCCCGCCCGGACCGCGCCCTCGATGTCGGTGTCCAGCCGGTCGCCGACGACGATCGGCCGCGCGGCCGCGTCCCGCTTGACCGCCTCCTCGAACAGCACCGGCTCCGGCTTGCCGATCACCTCGTCGGGCTCCCGGTCGAGGGCGGTGCGCAGCACGGCGACCAGCGAGCCGTTGCCGGGCAGCGGGCCACGCGGGCTGGGCAGCGTGCGGTCGGTGTTGGTGGCGATCCAGAGGGCGCCCGCGCGTACGGCGAGGGCCGCCTCGGCCAGGATCACCCAGCCGACCTCCCGCCCGTAGCCCTGGACGACCGCCACGGGCTGGTCGTCGGCGCTGCTGACCGGTGTCAGGCCGCGCTCGGCGACCTCCTGGCGCAGCGCGTCGGCGCCGACCACCAGCACCCGGGCGCCGGGCTCGAGCCGGTCGGCCAGACGCTGGGCCGCGGCGGCCGCCGAGGTCAGCACCTCGCCGGCGGTCGCCGGCACGCCGAGCCCGGTGAGCAGGTCCGCCACCTCGGCCGCGCGGCGGCTCGCGTTGTTGGTCGCGTACGCGATCGCCCGGCCCTCGTCGTGCAGCCGCTTGACCGCCCCGACCGCGCCCGCCACCGCCTTGTCCGACAGGTAGATGACCCCGTCGAGATCAAAGATCACCAGGTCGTACGCGTCGGCGAGCCGGCCCGACGCCGGCGGCGACAAGGTCATCGCCGGTCGTCGGCGTCGCCGACCTCCGGAAGCACCTTGTTGTCGTCCTCGTCGCCCGTCGGGTCCGCGTCGATCTCGGCGTCGACGGCGGCGTCCTCGTCCGGGTGACCCTCCGCGTCGACCTCGACCGGCTCGTCGGCCCGGCCGACCTCGTCGACCGTCTCGACAGGCGCGTCGTCGGCGGCGACCTCCGGCGGCAGGCCGGCGGTCACCGTCTCAACCGGCAGGTCGTCGGCGATCGCGTCGGCCTCGACCGGCAGCTCGTCGTCGTCCGCGTCGTCCTGGTCGTCGGCGTCCTCGTCGATCTCGGCGTCCACGGCGGCGTCGTCGTCGGCCCGGCCCTCGGAGTCGAGCTCGACGTCGTCCTCGTCGTCGTCGTCCTCGCCTTCCTCGGCCTCTTCGAGCGCGGCGGCCTCGGCCAGCAGGTCGTCCTCGTCGTCGCCGTCGTCGAGCACGGTTCGAGCGCCCGGGACCTCGCCCGCCTCGTCCTCGTCGTCGAGCACCGCCTCGGCAGCGTCGCCGTCCGACTCGTCCTCGTCGTCCTCGTCGCCCTCGATCGAGACGCCGTCGAGCTCCAGCAGCCGCTCGGCCGCGTCGGTCTCGTTGTCCTCGTCGGCCTCGGCCGCGCGGGCGAACCACTCACGGGCCTCGTCGCGCCGATCGGCGGCGAGCAGGGCGTCCGCGTACGCGTACCGCAGCCGGCCGGCCCACGGCTCCTCCTGGCCGCTGGTGAGCTCGCGGACCTGGAGCATCGCGACGGCGGCGTCCTTCTGGCCCAGGTCACCACGCGCACCGGCGGCCACGATGAGCAGCTCGACGGCGTCGGCCGCGCCCAGGGTGGACCGGTCGGCCCCACGGTAGAGGTCGATGGCCCGCTCCGGACGGCCGAGCGCGCGCTCGCAGTCGGCGAGCACGGCCAGGTGGTCCTGGCGCCCGGTCATCCGGTGGTACGTGCGGAGCTCGCCGATGGCGGTCTGCCACTCACCGGCGTGGTACGCGGCCAGCCCGACCGCCTCCCGCACCACCGCGATCCGCGAGGCGAGCCGGCGGGCGGCCAGCGCGTGCGCCAGCGCCTCGTCCGGGTCCTCGTCGATCAGGCGACCGGTGGCCACCAGGTGGCGCGCCACGGTCTCGGCGACGGGCCGGTTGAGCCCGAGCAACTCCGCGCGCACGTCCTTGTCGAGGTCGTTCGCGGTGATGTCCTCGGGGATCTGCGGGCCGACCGCGGTGCTGGGCCGCTCGTCGGTGCGGCTGTCGTCGCGGGGACCGCGATCGCGGTCACGGTCGTCCCGGTCGCGGTACGGCCGGTCCTCCCGCGGTCCCGACCGGAACCCGCGGTTGTCGCGGTCGCCGTCCCGGGGACCCGAGCGGAAGCCACCCCGGTCACCGCCACGGTCGTCCCGGTCCCGGTAGGGCCGGTCGCTGCGCTGACCCGGGCGGAAGCCTTCGTCGCGACCTCGGAACGGGCGGTCACCGCCGCGGTCGTCACGGTCGCGGTAGGGACGCTCGCCGTCACGCGGCCCGGACCGGAAGCCACCGCGGTCGTCGCGGTCCCGGACGGGACGGTCGGCGTCGCGCGGCCCGGACCGGAAGCCACCACGATCCTCACGCGGGCCGGAGCGGAAGCCACCCCGGTCACCGCCGCGATCGTCGCGCGGCCCGGAACGGTAGCCACCGCGGTCGTCACGGGGACCGGAGCGGAAGCCACCCCGGTCACCGCCACGGTCGTCGCGGTCCCGGTAGGGACGGTCGCCGTCCCGCGGCCCGGACCGGAAGCCACCACGGTCATCGCGCGGGCCGGAGCGGAAGCCACCCCGGTCGTCACGCGGCCCAGAGCGGAAGCCACCGCGGTCGTCACGCGGACCGGAACGGAAGCCACCG
>NZ_BONE01000179.1 GCF_016862555.1 Asanoa siamensis
GCTGCCCCTGCGGCATCCACAACACGAACACAACCCAAGACCGGACGAACGAACCGACGAACGAAGCCGCCGAGACCGACTCGGAAACCGCGAGGCACCCATGACCACCACGACACTGCACGAGCCGACCTCGCACTGCCACATCGAAGCGACACCCGACGGCGTGCGGATCACCTGCCGCCGTGTCCCCCTCGCACCGGGAATCCTCCTCACCCCCGACCAGTGGGCCCACCTGACCAGCCGCCTCACCACGGGCCGGCTACCGGACTTCGCCATCGAACTCCCCGGCGACTCCTGGGTCACCAAAATCGCCCCGCCGGGGCAGGAAGCCAACGCCCTTTACCTCTGGAACGACGAACTCGCCGCCCTCACCCAAGAAATCCGCGACGGGCGCCATCCGCACCACAACCCACTGCCTGACGACCACGCCGAACGACCCGCCGCCGTCCCGTCAGGGGCCGCCGCGCCACCATCGCGCCCGGGGCGCAAAGCCGTACCCGGCAGACGAACGCCCATATCCGCGGTGTCCGGCCGATGACCACACTCGGGTGCCCCGACCTCACGGCTGCCGGCTGGGATATCCACCCCGACCAGGACGGCTGTTGGACGATCACCACTCTGACCACCGACCGCACAACGATCCGGCTCACCCGCGCGCAGGTGTTCGACCTGACCTGCGGAACCGTTCGCGACACCTGGCCGGCATTCATCCACTGGACCCCGGACCACACATGGGCCGCCCTCCGCCCCAACGACACCGGACCCATCCTGTGGTCGAACCGACACCAAATGGACCTCGTCCGCGCACTCCTCATCGACCACGTCCACACCGCCCTCATCCGGGCCGCCGACGCGGAAACACGAAGGACAACCCGGCACCGCAAAAGGAGCGCCACACCCGACCACCACGTCAACCCCACCACCTACCACCGCCGCACACCGCAGCCACCCACATGACCGCCTACCCGCCCGTGCTCGACAAGCCCGCCGCGACCGACAGGCTCCACAGCGAGTCAGGCCATCGCGAAACAGCCGGGCCGGTATTGAACCTGACGACCGCGCAGGTCGACCTCCTTACCGCGATAAACGCCTTCACCCGCGCCCGGATCGTTGACGGAGCCGTCCGGGTCGGCGACCGCAGCCACTCCATGCGCGACCTATACACGCTACGCACCGCCAAGCTCATCCAGCCAACCCGAGACGGACGCGGCCTACGCGACCGCAAACGATTCGAGATCACCGAACGCGGAGCGGCCGAAGCGGCGACCGGCGGCTGTTCACCACGGGCTACCTCCACCGGCCCGATGAGTTGGCCGCCGAAGCCACCACCGCCGGCCTTCGTCCACGAGCCCTGCTCGCGATCGAAGGCGCCGCGAAGCTCCTGCCCGACCTCGCCGAGCGTCTCCGCAATCCCCGGCTACGCGGCCAACTTCTTCGCGCGATCCGCAGAATCGAGACCGAGCCCTCACTGGTCGGCATGTCCGAACACGTCCTGCTCATCGCCGACAAGCCCACATGCGCACGTACGGAGACCCAATGAATGCCACCACGGTCCGGCTGGCCGGCTGCGAGCTGCCCACCGTTCACGGACACTTCCAGCTTCACGTCTTCGGCCCTGCGACCGGGCCCGAAGACGTCCTCGCCGCTGTCCACCGACCACGGCAGGCTGAGCGGGTCCCGCTCGTTCGGATGCACAGCGCCTGCGCGACCGGTGACCTGCTCGGATCACTCAAATGCGACTGCGGTCCTCAACTGGCCGCATCCCTGAACATGATTGGTACCTCCGAGTACGGGATCCTGCTGTACCTACTGCGCCACGAAGGCCGCGGCATCGGCCTCGCCGCGAAGATCCGCGCGTACACCCTTATGGACCGGGGCTACGACACGGTGGCCGCGAACGCTGCCGTCGGCGCCCCCACCGACTCCCGCGACTACAGGCCCGCCGCTGACGCCCTTACCTGGCTCGGCGTCAGCTCCTTGCGGCTCATGACCAACAATCCACTCAAGATCGATGCGCTCCGCACCGCCGGCATTGCTGTTGACCAGGTCTCGCTATCCGGATTCGTCACCCCCACGAACCGCGACTACCTACAGCAGAAAGACACCTTGCTAGGGCACCTAAACAGCAGCGGTGTTACTGCCCCTTGACACGCGTAGCCTCTTGAACGTAGTCACCCGTTCTGCCTGGGTAGGTATCATTCCGGCAAACGCGGATTGGCTCCGCGCTGTTACACAGCAAGCCATCGCGGCAATCTCGGCACGTTGCGTCTTTGATCAACAACGCCGTCGCCACCAGTAAATGGATCACCCATCGTCGGCATAGCCGGCAAGAGAGGAAACGCTCAATGAGGGTCTGCGTAGTCGGCACCGGATACGTCGGTCTCACCACCAGCGTCAGTCTGGCCTTTCTCGGCCACGACACGACCTGCATCGACCTCGACGAAAGGAAGATCGAGACCCTCCGTAGCGGCCAATGCCCAATCTACGAACCCCACCTGGAAGCGCTCCTCGAACAAGCAGCCCCGCACCTGACCTTCACCACCGACTACGCCACCGGTGTACCCGACGCTGACGTCGTGTTCATCGCCGTGCAAACCCCGCAGCTGGACAACGGCAACCCCGACCTGCAATACCTGCGCTCCGCCGCCGAAAGCGTCGCCCAGCA
>NZ_BONE01000180.1 GCF_016862555.1 Asanoa siamensis
TGCCCCGAGCGCGCCCGAGAGGCCGAGTCCGGTGCGGGAGTCGGCGATGCGGGTCGGGGTGATCGGGGTGAACCGCAGCCCGCCGCCGATCGTCGAGTCGTCGTAGAACCCGACGAGGTCGACCAGGACGTGGGTGGTCGCGGAGGAGTAGATGCCGATCGACGGCCAACCCTCGATGGGCCCGCAGTCGTAACACTTGATCGTGGGAATGATGGCCAGGTTGGGGACGACCTTGCCCGGCGTGTAGTTGAGCGTGGACGTCTCCGGCTGGCTCCAGTAGTCGCCGTTCCAGGCGGTCAGATAACCGGTCTTGCTGGGCCGGACCGCGGTGATGTTGACCGCGAACGCCCGGATGTGGTCGTCGATCTCGGGCCGGTTCCACCGCGCGCCGATATTGACGTAGGAGCCGCCGTCGAGCGGCTCACCCCAGTCGGAGCGGGAGTCGAACAGGCGCCACGGGGAGATCGGGTGGTAGGCACCGCCCTGCGTCCAGCCGTGGTTCTCGATCCGGTTGTCGGCGGCGTAGTAGCCCGTGATGTCCGCGACGACGTGCACGGCACCCTTGGCGTTGTAGATGTCGACCTTGCCGCCCGCACCGACCGCGACGGTGACCGAGTTGGCACCGGTCCACGCCTTCGGGAAGTTCAGCGACGAGGCGGTGGGCCGGACGGCCACACCGGACGGGTAGACGGTCAGGTAGGAGGACGAGGTCGGCTGCGTCGCCGTCACGTTGAGCACGACGGCGGACACGCCGGTGGACGGCACGCCACCGCGGCCGGTCACCTGCAAAGCGATCGCCCGGTTGGCGCCGATCGGAGCCTTGGACGCACCGAGACCGGTACGGGTGTCGAGCACCCGCGACGGCGGCAGCGGGTAGAACGTGCCCCGCGGTGTCATCTGTCCATTCAGGACGAGCTGGATGGCCTGCGGGTTGGTCAGTCCGTCGTTGGGCACGAGCAGGCTCGCCTCGGCGTACCCGTCCTGGGTGGGGTGCGGAGTGACCGTGATGTCGCAGCGCTGCCCCACCGCCAGGGTCTTGCCGGCGCACGTGTCACCGGTGATGCGGTAGACGCCCGGGGTGGCCCCGCCGATCGACGGCGTGCCCAGCACGACCGGCTTGGTGCCGCTGGCCGTCAGCGTCACCTTCAGCGGCGCACCGTCGACGTCCGGGTCGACCGGGCCGAAGTCCAACCGCTCAGGCGAAGCCGTCAGCGAGCGCGTGTCCTTGCCCTCGACCGTCAGGCGGACGACCTTGATGCCCGAGGCGGTGTTGGCCGGCAGTACCAGGTTCGCCGTCTGCCTGCCCGCCGCGGTCGGACTCGCCGTCACCTGCACCGTGCAGGACTGGCCGTTGGCGACGCTCGAGTTGGAGCAGGTGTCGGCGCCGACCGCGAACGCGGCCGGCGCGGCTCCGGCGAAGGTCGCCGCCCCGAACGTGATCGGGTCGCTGCCCGTCGACGTGAACCGCACCGTCTGCGGCGCGGAGGTGGTCTCGTGCGCCACCGTGCCGAAGTCCAGCAGTGTCTTGTCGTTGCTGGCGCCGACGTAGCCGATGCTGGAGTTGAACCGGATCTCGCCGCTGACCGCCAACGGAACGGTGCCGCAGCTCGCCTTGAACGAGGCCGCGAACTTCGTCACCTTGCCGGTGCCCGCTTCGCGGGCGATCTCCTTGATGGTCAGCGCGCCATCCATGTCGTTGCAGCCGTGCTCGCCCGAGACGTCGAACATCGCCTGGTTGCTCTCGGTCGGGAAGCGCCGGGTCTCGTAGGTCTGGCCCACGTTCCAGGTCGTCCCGGTCGGCGGCACGAGCGTGGCCGCGCCCTGACGCCCACCGTTGTTGGCGATGACGATGACGTTGTCCGGCACGGTGCTGTCGCCGTTGGGCCCGAAGTAGAAGTAGTTGGCGGTGCTCGCCTCGTAGGTTTCCGTGCCGTTGATGACGGCCGTCGAGTCGCCGCCGTCGAGGGTGAACGCCGAGTACGGCGCGGACGGCGGAGCCGCGTGCGCGGTTGACGCGGGAAGAGCGGCGACGACCAACGCACTTGCGACAGCGACCGAAGCGGCGCCACGAAGAGCGCGCATAACTGCCCCCGTGAAGAAGAGATGGAATGCCAGTTGGCAGAACGAACCGTAGGTACGACAGACGGCCGAGGGCAATCGATCTATCGGCTTGTTCCTCGCCGGCGACCGCCGCGCTGGCAGACAGAAAAACGCGGGCCCGCACCGAAGTGCGGGCCCGCGCCTGTCTACGAACTAGCCGATGGGGCGAGGTGCGGTGCCGCCGAGCTTCGCCGGTGCCGGCGGGCCGGCCTTGGCCGCGCCCTTGGCCGACGCCGCGGCGCCGAACACACCCGGGTAGTACCAGTACGAGCCGACGGCGTCGACGACGATGTCGGTGCTGCCGACACTGTTGTAGACGCTGAAGGCCTTGTCGGGGCTCAGCCCGGTGATCGCCGCGTTCGGGACCGTCTGGCCGGCCGACGGGTTGAGGTTGCTCGCCAGCGGAGTCTCCTCGCCCGCGGGCCAGACCGTGACGTACGTG
>NZ_BONE01000181.1 GCF_016862555.1 Asanoa siamensis
CCGGTGCACGAGCCGACGGTCACGCCGGTGGAGAGCACGTTGTAGCCCTTCGTAGCGTCCCAGGTGCCGACGTTGGCGAGCCGGATCGCGTACTCGGGCCGGGACTGCAGCCCGCTGCTCGGGTCGGGCAGCCAGAGCGCCAGCCTGTAGGTGCCCGCCGCGGCACCGCCCGGCACCGTCACGTTGGCGCTGACCGTGCTCGCCCCCGCCAGCCATCTTCGCGGGTCGACCCCGTTCAGCGGCAGGTTGTAGCGGTTGGTGCCGTTGTCCAGCACCAGGTACGGCGTACGCGCCTTGATCAGGCCCGACCACCCGTCGTTGCTGAGGTGGGCGGTGAAGCTCAGCGCGCCGCCCGGTGCGACGGTGGTCGGGAACGTCGCGTCGAGCAGCCGCAGCCGATAGCCGAGCTTGCGTTTGATCCGCACGAAGCAGGTCTCGGCCGGGTCGTTGCCCGCCGCGGCCAGGTTGGCCGCCTTCCACTTGTCGGTGTTGACGGCCGCGTAGTCCTCGTTGATCTCGGTGAAGTTGAGCCGCTGCATCTCGGTCTGCGCGTTGACGCAGGCGGCGTCGTTGTAGCCGTCGGCGCCGCACGTCTCACCGCCGACCATCTTGTTGTGCCCGGCCGACGTGGCCAGGTCGTACATCCACTGCTTCTTCTGCTCGATGTAGTACCAGCCCATCCAGGACGGGTTGTCGTAGGTGCCCATGTCGTTGTAGTCGGCCAGGAAGCAGTCGTTGTGGAAGCCGATCCGGTCCTTCTGCGCCGTCGTCAGCGTGCAGCCCTCGGGCACGACGCACGACGTCGGGTCGACGACCTCCTTGACATAGATGGGATAGCGCATCGCGAGCGGCACGGAAGCCGGCGTGGTGTCGGCGATCCGCTTCATGATGCGGTAGCGGGCCGGCGCCTCCTCGACGGACGACGGGTTGGTCAGCCCGCCGGTGTGCCACTCACCCCAGGCGCCGAGATAGCCGACCTCCAGGTGCAGCACGACGTCCGCGTTGGCGGTGATGACGGCGTTGAGCTGGTTGATGTGGCCCAGGATGCGCGCCTCGTCGACGCTGACATACCCGTCCCAGGTGTACGCGGGCCGGAGCACGACCTTCATGCCCTGGGTGCGGGCCGCCGCCAGGCCGGAGGCCAGGTTGTCCAGCAAGGCCTGCGGCAGTGGCGCCCCGCGGTATTTGTCGAGGTGGACGTAGCTGTGGATCAGCCTGTTGTTGTTGGCCTGCGCGCGGGCGAACGTCCGGTCGAGCAGGTCCGGGTTGAAGCCCGGGATCGTGGCCGCGTTGACGTAGTCGTTGACGGCTGGGTCGTTGATGATCTCGTAGCGGTTGTGGTAGCCGCGCTCCGGGTTGGCGAACGCGGTGGCGAGGTCGGCCTGGTAGGTGATGGTGGCGGCCCGGGCGGGGGCGGCGGGGACGGCCACCGCCCCCAGTCCGGCCGCCAGCGCCGTCGCGGCGAACAGCCGCAGGGTGCGAGCGAGCATGATGGCCGTCCCCTACTGGAAGGTGATGCTGTCGATGGAGATGGTCGAGCTGCCGCCGTACCAGAAGCCCATGGCGAGCTGCGACGGCGAGTTGCGGTTGATCCCGTTGGCGGCCATCGGAATGCGGATGTCCTGATAGCTCGTCGTGATCACCGGGTGCGCCCCACCGTCCAACGTGAAGTCCGCGAACAGCTTCGTGGCACCGCCGAGGCCGAGGCTGAAGTGGCTCTGCTCGCCACCGGCCGCGCCCTTGACCCGCACGACCAGGTGGGTACGGGAGCTGAGGTCGACGCCGACGTCGGAGCCGAACCAGCCACAGTTGTTGTAGCGCAGGGTCAACGCGCCACCCGTCACCGTCCCGGAGCCGCCGCCGTCGAGGAAGCAGTTCCCACCGGTCCACTTACCGAGATCGTTCGTGGACGGATAGGCCGGCGTCCCGTCGAAGTTGTCCAACACCAGCCCCGTCGGCGGCTGCGGAGCCGAATCGGTCGTCACCGCGACCGCGTTGCTCGCCGCCGAACGGTTCCCGGCCGCGTCACGCGCCCGAACCGTGTAGCTGTAGGCCGTCGAGGCCGTGAGCCCGGTGTCGGTGAACGAGGTCCCCGACGGACTGCCCACCAGGGTGGAGCCGCGGAACACCTCGTAGCCCGTCACACCCACGTTGTCGGTCGCGGCCGTCCACGACAGGGACACCGTCGTGTCGCTCTTACCGGGCGCGGACAGCGTCGGCGCGCTCGGCGCCGTGCAGTCCCCCGAACACCCGGACGTCGTCCCGGAAACGGTCGCCGACGGACCGGACACGTTCCCGGCGGCGTCGACCGCCCGCACCGAATACTGATAGGTCCGGCCCGCCGTCCGGCCCGTGTCGGTGAACGACGTGCCCGTCACCGTCGTGGCCAGCGCACCGTCGCGCCAC
>NZ_BONE01000182.1 GCF_016862555.1 Asanoa siamensis
CGGGGGCGAGCTCGTCCAGTGTGGAGCTGACGAAGACCCGGAGGCGCTGGTCCGGCGTGAGGATCCGGTGCATCGCCATCACCGCCCCCCGGCCGCTTCCGCGGCGGCCTCGGCGAGGCTGAGGTGCTCGCCCACCCGGCAGGCGCGGTCGAACGCCTCGTCGCCGAGCTGCGCCCGCGCCGCGGTGCGGTCCAGCCGGGCGCCCGGCCACGGTGCCACGAACGCCCGCATCCAGGCCTCACCGGAGGGCGTCTGCCAGGCCCGGGACGCGGAGTCCAGCCGGACCGCGCGGTCCAGGTAACCGTCGCGGCCGTCCAGGTCGGCGATCGCGGCGAGGAAGGCGCTGGCCACCGCCTCGTCCCGGGCGACGGCGGCCAGCTCGAGACCGTGGACGAGGTGTTCGCGCGCCTCGCCGTGCTCGCCCAGCCCGGTCGCGGCCAACGCCCAGGTGTAGTGGGCGACGAGCGCGGCGAGCTGCTCCTCCGCCGCCGCGGACACGTCGAGCGCGACGCGCAGGGCGGCCAGCGCGTCCGCGTACCGGCCGTCCTCGACGGCGACCAGCGCCACCCGGCTGTGCACGAGGCTGGCCTGCCAGGCGGCGGCGCCGCTGATCAGCCCCGTGGCCTCGGTCAGTTGGGCCTGCGCCACCTCCCGCTCGCCGCGCCGCGCCGCGAACTGGGCGAGCGTGCAGAGCGCCAGCGCCAGCGAGCCCGGGTCGCCGGCCGCCCGCAGCAGCGGCAGTCCCCGCACCAGCAGCGCCTCCGCGGCGTCGAACTGGCCGGACACGTACTCGGCGCCGCCCCCGACGAGCAGCGCCCGGCCCTGTCCCGCGGCGTCCAGCCGGCCGCCACGGTCGAGGATCGCGGCCACGTGCCGGCGGGCCTCGTCGAAGTGCCCCCGGCGCCACCAGAACGTCCAGGTCGCCCACATCGCCCGCAGCGCCGCCGCGGGGTCGTCCTGCTCGTGGAACCAGTCGAGGGCGGCGTTGAGGTTGTCGTGCTCGAGCTCCAGCCGGTCCAGCCAGACGGCACCGGTACCCGCCCGGTTGAGGTCGACCTCCGCCCCCTCGGCCATGGCCCCGTAGTAGGCGGCGTACGCGGTGTGCACGCTGTGCCAGCGGCCGCCGTCCCGAAGGCGGGTACGCGCGTAGTGCCGGATGGTGTCCAGCATCGCGAACCGGGCCTGGCCGCTCGCGACGTCCTCGCGCCGGATCAGCGCGGCCTCCACCAGCGCCTCCAGGGCGGGCAGCGGATCCGTGCCGGTGACCGCCTCGACCGCCTCGATGTCCCAGCCGCCCGCGAACACCCCGAGGCAGTCGAACAGCCGCTGCTCCGCGGGCCCGAGCAGCCGGTAGCTCCAGGCGATCGTGTCCCGCAGCGTGCGCTGCCGGTCGGGCAGATCGCGCGCGCCGCCGGTGAGCAGCCGCAGGGGATCGCCGAGGCGCTCGACGATCGCGGCCGGCGGGAGCAGCCGGACCCGGGCGGCCGCGAGCACGATCGCCAGCGGCAGCCCGTCCAGCCGCCGGACGATCTCCACGACCGCGTCGGTGTTGGCCGGTGTCAGGCGGAACCCGGGCGCGGCGGCCCGGGCGGCGTCCGCGAACAGCCGGACGCCCGGTGACTCCGCGGGGGTGCCCGTGTCCGCGGTCAGCGGCGCCAGCTCGTACACCCGCTCGGCGGCCAGCCGCAGGGGCGCCCGGCTGGTGACGAGCGCGGTCACGTCGGGTGCGCCGCGCAGGATCGCGCCCAGCACCGGTGCGGCGTCGGTGAGCTGCTCGAAGTTGTCGACGACCAGCAGCACGCGCTGGGTGCGCAGCCGCGCGACGACGTCCACCTCGGGCCGCACCGCGCCGGAGGTACGCACGCCGAGCCCGCGGGCCAGCGCCTCGCCCACCAGGTTGGCGACCGTGACCGAGGAGAGGTCGACGTAGCGCACGCCGTCCGGGAAGCCGCCGCCCGTCCGCTCCGCGACGGCGGTCGCCAGCCGGGTCTTCCCGATCCCGCCGGGCCCGACCAGGGTGACCAGCCGCACGGCCTCGTCCTCCACCAGCGCGGAGACGGCGTCCACGTCGTCCTCGCGGCCGACCAGCGGGGTCCGGGACACCGGCAGCCGGGTGCCGGTGTCGGCCGGGGCGGGCTCGGCGTTCTGCTCGAACGTGGCGGAGAGCAGCACGGCCAGGTCGCGCTCGACCAGGTCGCGCAGCTCGTCGGGGTCGCCGAACCGGCGGTAGCCGACCGTGTGGTCCGCCGAAGCGCCGGCCAGCAGGTCGGCCAGTCGCGGGTCGCGCCGCGGTGCCGGCTCGCGCACGTAGACGAGGCGGGGGAGGTCGCGGGCCAGGA
>NZ_BONE01000183.1 GCF_016862555.1 Asanoa siamensis
GCGGCCGCGGCGAGCCGCTGGAGTGGCTGGCGTACGCGAGCGCGGGCTACGCGCACTTCGTGATGGACACGCGTGGCCAGGGCAGCACGTGGCGGACGGGCGACACCCCGGACCCGGGCGCGTCCGGGCCGGCGGTGCCGGGTTACGTCACCCGAGGGATCCTGGACCCGCACGACTACTACTACCGCCGGCTCTACGTCGACGCCTACCGGGCGGTCGAGGCGGCGGCGGCGCACCCGTCGGTGGACGCGGCCCGGATCGCGGTCACGGGCCGCAGCCAGGGCGGCGCGCTCTCGGTCGCGGTGGCGGGGTTGCGCACCGACATCGCGGCGGCCATCCCGCACGTGCCGTTCCTGTCGGCGTTCAAGCGGGCCACGACCATCACGGACGCGAACCCGTACGCGGAGATCGTCCGCTGGTGCGCCACGCACCGCACGAAGACGGCCCAGGCGTTCGCGACGCTGGCCTACTTCGACGGCACGTCCTTCGCCCGCCGCGCAACCTGCCGGGGTTCGTTCTCGGTGGCGCTGATGGACCCGATCTGCCCACCGTCCACGGTCTACGCGGCGCACAACGTCTGGTCGGGCCCGCACGACATCACGGTCTGGCCCTACAACGACCACGACGGCGGCGGAGTCGAAGACCAGATCCGCACGATCCAGGTCCTCCGCGACCTGTTCGGCTGACCACCGGACACACCGCGCGAGGCCGCCCTCGCTGGGAAGGGCGGGTCGGCGCTGGCTGCCGTCGCCCGATGACCGCGACCGGCCGGCGCTCGTCGGTGGCCGGTCAGTCGGCGCCCCCGCCGGGGGAGCCGCCGCCGGCGTCGAAGATGCCGCCGCCGCCTTCGCCGCGGAGGTTGTCCTTGCGGAGGCGGCGGTGGTCGCGGTTCATGCCGCGCAGAGCGGCGCGGCCCGCCAGCCGTGGGTCCGCCGCACGGGCCGCGCGGCGGCGCGCCGCGACCACCGCGACCGCGACCGCCACGAGAAGCACCAGCAGGCCGGCCAATAGCACCGCTCCAGGACCGTCCATCATGGCCATCACCTCCGCCACCGACGGTATGCCTGCCGTGCCACCGGGTGGAACGGGTCAGGCGCCGCGGGTGGAGCTTTCGCGGACCTTGAGTTGCGTGTGCAGCGTGACCGTCGACGGGGCGCGGCCCGGCTCCGTCAGGCGTTCCGCCAGCAGGACCGCCGCCGTGCGGCCCAGTTCGTAGGTCGGCTGCGCCACCGTCGTGAGTGACGGGCGGACCAGGTCCGCCCACGGGATGTCGTCGAAGCCGACCACGCCCGCCTGGGTCGGGACCGCGATGCCGCGGTTCGTCAGGCATTCGACCGCGCCGACCGTCATCAGGTTGTTCGCCGCGAAGACCGCGTCCGGCGGGTCGGCCTCGTCCAGCAGCGATGCCATCGCGGCGTAGCCGCCTTCCTCGCGGAAGTCCGAGTAGCGCACCAGGTGCTCCCGCACCGGCACGCCGCGGCTGCGCAAGGCCTTCTGGTAACCGCGCAGCCGTTGCACCGCCGTCGAGACCCGGCGCGGGCCCGTGATGCAGGCGACCCGTTGGTAGCCACCGTCCAGCAGGTGGCCCGTGGCCAGTTCCGCGCCGTGGGCGTTGTCGACCAGGACCGTGTCGACCTGGACCCCCGCGATCTCGCGGTCGATCGCGACCACCGGGACCCCCGCCGAGAGTAGGCGGCTGACCTGGGCCGTGGAGCGGCCCGCGACCGAGATGATGACGCCGGCCATGCGGTCGGCCAGCGCCGCGGTGACGTACCGGGCCTCCTTCGCCGGGTCCTCGTCGGTGTTGCACAGCACCACCGAGTAGCCCGCCCGTTGCGCGACGTCCTCGACGCCGCGCACGAGCGAGGTGAAGAACGGGTTGCCGACGTCGGAGATGACCACGGCCCACAGCGTGGTGCGGCTGCGGCGCAGGTTCCGGGCCACCGCGTTCGGCCGGTAGTCGAGCTCGTCGACCGCCTGCCGCACCCGGGCGACGAGGTCGGGGTCGACACTGGACCGGCCGTTGAGCACCCGGGACACCGTCGCCGGCGAGACCGCCGCCCGTTGCGCGACGTCGTAGATCGTGACCATCACCGCACTCTACCGGCCAGAAATCGTTTTCCCATTCGCTCCTCAGAGCGGCTCGGGGGCGAGGGCACCGCCCCAGTTGTCGAAGCCGCGCGAGCCGTTCGCGTCGTTGACGAAGCGGTGCGCGAGCGTGCCGTCGGCGGCGCGGTAGAAGACGTGGTGCTGACCCGGTGTCGACAGGCCGATCGGGTCACCGGCCACACCCGCC
>NZ_BONE01000184.1 GCF_016862555.1 Asanoa siamensis
GAGGCTCCGCCCCGCAGGGGCGCGGGTTCTCCATGCCGACTGTCAGTCCAGGCATCGGTAGCCAGCAGGGCCCCGCAGGGGCGCGGGTTCTCCATGCCGACTGTCAGTCCAGGCATCGGTAGCCAGCAGGGTGATGTCGCCAGTTCGCGGCGTGTCGGCGTAAAGCATGCGCCCCAAGGCTAGATCTGAGCTATAGGGTTGGCGCTGTTGACGGGTGCGCGTCCCGGCACGACGCGACACCTCGCTGGCGGGGAGGTAGCCACATGCCCGACCCACGTGATCCGGAACCCGCGGGTAGATCCGACGCCGACGCGGCGCCGCCCCCCACGGACGACGACTCCGTCGGCTACCGCGGCGTAACCGCCTGCCACGCGGTCGGGATCAGCTACCGCCAGCTCGACTACTGGGCCCGCACGGCCCTGGTCGTCCCGAGCGTGCGCGACGCCTCCGGTTCCGGCACGCAGCGCCTCTACTCGTTCCGCGACCTGGTCGTGCTCAAGGTCGTCAAGCGCCTCCTGGACGCCGGCGTGTCCCTGCAGAACATCCGCAAGGCGATCGAGACCCTGCGCTCGCGCGGCGTCGAGGACCTGGCGGGCATCACGCTGATCTCCGACGGCACCACGGTGTACGAGTGCCGCTCGCCCGAGGAGGTCGTCGACTTGCTCCAAGGCGGCCAGGGCGTGTTCGGCATCGCCATCGGCGGTGCCTTCAAGGAAATCCAGGGCTCGCTGTCGCACCTGCCCGCGGAACCGGCCGAGCCGGCCGCGGAGGAGCCGGCTGACGAGACCCCGGCCGGCGACGAGCTCGCCGCCCGCCGCGCCCGCCGCCGCGCGGGCTGAGCGCGCTCCTCAACACTTAGCCCTTGCGTTAACTATCGGACGGCGGCAATACTTAGCCTCATGGCACAGTATTCGGCCGACCTGGACGGCGTGTTCGTCGCCCTGGCCGACCCGACCCGCCGCGGCGTGCTCCGGCGCCTCGGCCGGGGCCCTGTCAGCGTGGGCGACCTGGCCCGCGACGTCCCGATGACGCTGCCGTCGTTCCTGAAGCACGTGCGCATGCTGGAGACCAGCGGCCTGATCAGCACGGTGAAGGCCGGCCGCGTCCGCACGTGCGTGCTCAACCGCGAGCGGCTCGGCCTGGTCGACGACTGGCTCGCCGCGGAACGCCGCGCCTGGGAAGACCGCACCGACCGCCTGGAGCAGCTGCTTTCCGAGGAGGACCACCCATGAACCCCGACCTGGACCTGACCGTGGACCGCGTGATCCGGGCCCCGCGCGCGGCCGTCTGGCGCGCCTGGACCGACCCCGACCGCCTTGCCCGCTGGTGGCTGCCGGCGCCCAGCCAGTGCCGGGTGGAACGCCTCGAGGTGCGCCCGGGCGGCGCGTTCGTGACGCGGATGAGCGACGACGGCGAGGTCTTCGGCCCGCACCTCGACGCCGCGTTCCTGGCCGCCGACGAGCTGGAACGGATCGTCTTCACCACGGCCGTCGACAGCACCTGGCGTCCGGCGGACCCGACCATGATCGTGATGACCGCCGAGATCACGCTCGCCGACCACCCCGACGGCACGGACTACCGGGTTCTCGTGCGACACGGCGACCCGACCGCGCGCGAGCGCCACGAAAAGCTCGGCTTCGCCGACGGCTGGGGCATGGTTACGGCGCAACTCGCCAACATCGCCGAGAGCGAGCCGCGCTGACAGGCCAAGGACCAAGGTCAACATCTGCGGTCCCGGGCCCGCGGTGGTCCGGAATCCGGACCGTCGCTCCCGCCGGACAAACTCGCTGACGCGTCGAGCCAGGCCCGCGCGACACAAGCCGGACCACGGACACGACCGCGACCGCGCGGCGGGCCGACGCACGCCCGCTGCTCAGCGCGGGCGTGGCTGCCGCCCGGCAGGGCGTATCGCCGGTTCGGCCGCCGTGAAGCTGTGCAAGGTCAATCCATCGCCCGGGAAGATCAACGCTGAGGCGGCGCGGCTGCCACTACGTCGAACCCGGCGAACGGGCCGCCTGGGCGGGCCTCGTCGACGCGGTCCAGCTCGCCGCCCCGACGGCAACGTCGGCACCGGCCGGGCTTGCCGCGGTCGCGAGGCGC
>NZ_BONE01000185.1 GCF_016862555.1 Asanoa siamensis
GGTGGCGTTGCTGCCCCGGCCAAGGGTTGTCGCTGGCCGCTGGCACCAAACACTGGTGGTAGTGAGGATGACGGGACGCAGGCGGTACTGATGCGACGTGGGCTTTCGTGACCATCTGCGCCTCCCCTCAGATTCATCTCTCCGAATCTTCCTGCGCCCGAGCCCTAAGCTTTGAGCTGGAAGCCCGTGAGGTGCCAGCGGCCCAGGTTGGCGACCACCAGCTCCTGGCCGCGGAACGTCAGGTTCGTCGGGTGGCAGAGCAGGTGTGCGGTCTCGTCGTGGGCGAACACCTCGACCTGGCCCGGCGCGGGCACCCGGAGCACCGCGCTCGGCTCGTAGGCGCCCACGTAGAGCACGCCGTCCGGGTCGACCGCGATGCCGTCCACGACGAAACCGGGCGTCTCAGCGTACGTGCGCACCGGGCCGGCCGGGCGACCGTCGGCGGTCACGTCGACCGAGGCGATCCGGTAGCCCCACGACTCGGCGATGTAGAGCGTCCGCCGGTCGGGGCTCCAGGCCAGCCCGTTGGCGAAGTTGAGCGGCTCGTCGAGCCACACCTCGCCGCGCCCGTCCGCGCCGTAGCGCAGCAGGCCCACCCGCGGCTCGCCGGCCCGTCCGCTGTCGGAGACCAGCAGCCCCCCGTCCGGCAGCAGCAGCGGATAGTTCGGGTTGACCAGCGGGTGCCCGGGAATCTCGGTGTCGAACCGGTCGAGCGTCCCGGTGCCCAGGTCGAGCCGCCAGAGGCCGGGCAGCGCCAGGTCGCACGCGTAGAGCGCGTCCGGGCCGAGGGCCAGACCGAGCAGGAAACCCCCCGTCGAGGCCACCTCCTCGATCCGGTCGCCCTCGATCCGGAAGATCTGCCCGCCCTCGCCGCCGCACCACAGCGCGCCGTCTGGCCCGACCACGACGCACTCGGCGTGGTCCAGCCGTGGCTTGCTGAGCAAGCCGTCGAAGAGGACGTACGGTTCCGGCGCGGAAGGATGCAGTCTCATGCCAGCTCCACGTCGACGAAGCGCGGTCGGTAGATGCTGGCGTCCTGGTAGTGCTCGTCGTTCGCCAGCGTGTTCACGTTGTAGGTGAGCAGCAGCCGCCGGTCGGTGCTGTGCTCGGGGTGGATGTGCGAGTTGTACGTGATGATGTTCGGGTTGCCGTAGCTGCCGTCCGGCCCCGTCTCCGGCGTCGTGTAGAGCATCACCGGGTCGGTGAACGGCCCGGTCGGCGCGTCGGCGACGTACCCCAGGATCCGCGCGCTGAACAGCTCGTTGGTGTCGTGGGTGACCAGCAGGTAGCGGCCGCGCCACGGGGTCACGCTGTACTCGTTGGCCACGCCGGTCAACACCCGGGTCGAGTCGGCCGGCTCCGCGGACCATCCGTCGCCGGTCCAGAACCGCCACGGCCGGCGTAGGTCCGTGCCGCGCACCCGGGCCACGTGCATGTGCTTCGACGCGCCGAGGTCCTCGACACCGTACACATAGGTGTATCCGCCGACTCGCTGCAACCAGGCCGCCCAGCTGATGGTCGGCGGCAACGAGGGCAGCGGGTGGTAGGCGACCGGGCGGTCCAGCCGGTCCGTGTCGACGTGCGCCACGGCGGTCCGCACGTAGCCGAGGTCCCAGCTGCCCGGTCCGGTCTTCGTGTACTCGTTGACGACCTGCTGCCAGAGCTTGCCGGTGACCAGGTTCGGCCCCATCCAGTACCAGTTGGACGCGTCCGCCGGCCGGAAGATGGCGGCCGGCTCGCCGTCGACGGTGCCCGTGACCGTCGACAGCTTGCTGCCCCGCCGCACGATCACGGAGTTGTTGATGAACGGCGCGGTCGTCGGCCGGCCGCCGTCGGGGTTCACCGGCCCGAGGAACGTGTCCGAGAAGATCCAGATCTCGCGGCCGCCGGGCAGCTTCCCGGAATAGGTGCTGTCCGCGCCGGTCCAGCCGACACCGGTGTTGGCGTACGCCGTGAAAAGGTTGCCGAGCTTCGTGTTGGGGGTGGCGGACCGAACAGAGAGCGGGCGACCGGCGGCCGTGGCGGGTGTCCCGCCGAGGGC
>NZ_BONE01000186.1 GCF_016862555.1 Asanoa siamensis
TAGTGCGCAGGTGGGGTCGGATACAGGTTCCTGTATCCGGCCCCACGCTGCTCGTGGTCGGACGGAGCCGCCGCCGGACGACGGCGTTCGTCTGGCCGGCGTCGCCGGGAGGTCGGACCACGCACGAACCGACGCCACCACCACAGGCCATAAACCCGAATGCAGCCACCACGGTGCTGCGCCCCAACCCGCAGCACCGCGGCAAACCGAAATGCCGCCGCCGAACTGGGCTGCGCCTGACCCATTGCCCGCGCATCGAACCGAGAGGTCGTCGGACATCGGCCTCGTAGGCGATTCCTGCGCGGGTCGTCGGGCCCGTCCGAGGCCGATCGGGATGGCGCTGACTTCGCGACATCCCTTTCTTCGGCCTCGGGCGTACGGCCCCTCCCCGTCGGCGTTCGGCACCCGCAGAATGTGCGGATGTCGATCTTTCGGGCCGCCGCCCGCCGCCTTGGGCCTACGCGGTTTCTCTCCTCGGTGGGTCCGTTGCTCGTACCTCTGGATCGGGTCGTCAGCCGGGTCACCCGCGGGCGGGTGGTCGCCCTCGGCCTGATTCCGTCGGCGCTGCTCACCACCCGCGGGCGCCGCAGCGGGCAGCGGCGCGACAGTCCGCTGCTCTGCCTGCCCGACGGCGACGGGTACGTGGTGATCGGCTCCAACTGGGGCCGGCCCGCTCAACCGGCCTGGGCGCTGAATCTCCTGGCCGACCCCGCCGCGACACTCACCCTCGGCGGCGTGGCGGTGCCCGTGCGGGCCCGCCTGCTCGACGGTGAGGAACGCGCGCAGCAGTGGGCCCGGGCGGTCGCGGTGTGGCCGGGCTACACGGCGTACCAGAGGCGGGCCGAAGGTCGTCGAATTCATCTTTTCCGCCTGGAGAAGGTCTGACCTTTTCCGATGGTCCCGGCATCGTGCCATCGCGCCGGCAGAGACGAGCGTCGAGGTGGGAGCGCACCCACCATGGCCGCATGACATTCATCCACTGGATCGGTCCCACCTGAGGGACCAGAATGACGGCCGTGAGCGACGAGCCGAATCCCTACCTCGCGAACCCGCGCTGGGTGGTGGCCGAGCTGGTCGCTGACGCGGCGCGCCGGCGGTATCCCGCCGACATCCTCGCGATCGGCGTGCACGGTTCGCTCGCGCACGGCGACGACTCCGACACCAGCGACGTCGACCTGGTCGTCGTCACGTACCGACAGGGCGCCGGCCCACGCCCCGTCGCCCGCCGCATCGACGGCGTCCTGGTCGACCTGGGCGTCGTCGGCGCCGACGAGTACCTGCGGCACGCCCGCACCCTGTCGACCTCCTGGCCACTGGCGGCGGACCGCTACGTGACCACGAAGCCGATCCACGACCCGTCGGGTTGGCTGGAACAACTCCGCGACGTGCACCTGGGCCGGCTGGCGGAGGCACGCAACGCCGAGTTCACGGCGCTGGCTCGCGAGGCCTGGTGCCGCGGAGCGTCGGCACACGCGCGAGCGACCCGGCTGGCCGCCTGGTACGAGAGCGAGGTCGCCCTGGTCATGCTCGCCGAGGCGCGGCTGGCTGCGGCGACGGTGATCGGCCTGCTCGCCCGCACCTATTTCCGGAATGGCGCCGACGCGGTCCGCCGGACCGGGGTGGCGGGGGCGGACCTGACCGAACTGGGCGTCATCCTCCGCGACCAGGCAACGGACCTCGCCGACCGCGGCCGCCCGGTAGACGGCACGGTCAGCGATCTGTTCGACCGATAACCCGACGAAGGCTGCCGCCAAAGACCTTGCGCCGGCCGCCGCGGGCTCGGTCGCCTCCGCCGGAGGCCGTCGGCGGATAAGCGGCATAGTTCGGCCTCCAGAACCCCTCGTTGCCGTTGGTCAGCGGCAAGCCGAA
>NZ_BONE01000187.1 GCF_016862555.1 Asanoa siamensis
GAGCGGATCGGCGAGGTTCCAGCCCGCGTCGAGCAGCGCGGTGCAGGCCTCGATCGCAGTTCGTCGCCTCGCCGCACGAGACCCGGTCAACTCCACGACGGGTACGGGGGCGCCCGCCAGACTGTCGCGAAACCGACCGGTCATCCACTCTCGAACGTGCTCTCCGTCACGCAGGCCGCCCTGTTCGAACGGCACCCCGACGTGGTCGGTCAACAGGTAGAGGTGCGGCCAGCCAGGTGACGTCGAAGACGGTCGCGCCCGGGCCCAGGGCTGCCAGCTTGCGTTGCGTGACCTCGCGGCCGTACTCGGGGACCCAGGTGGTCGCGAAGTGCGCCCGAGGTCCTCGGCCGTCGTGGTGGTGCCGGTGGACTCCGCGCCGACCACGACGACGCGGCGGACGAACCAGGCGCGGACCTGCGGGCGCAGGGCCCACCAGTGGCCGGCCGGGTCGGCGCGGACGGCCGAACCGGAGACGGGCGTGGTCGCCCGGCCCGGGTCGAAGGGCACGTGCTCCGCGCAAAGCCGGCGAGTGCGGGGCCGTAAGCCTCGGACGTGACGACGGCGTCGAACGCGTGCCGGCCCGCCGCGGCGGCGAACAGGGCGCAGTGGGGGCCCGAGGTCCAGAAGACGAGCATGAGCAGGGCGACGTTGCGGATGCCGACGGGCCAGGTGCTGATCCGCTGGCGCGCGACGAGCCAGATGGCCCTCCGCCGAGGCTTCGGCGAAGGGCCATCGTTCTTGATTTGATCTAGAGCGGAAGAGCGGCGGACCTGGCAGGGCGCGGGCCGGGTTGTGGCCCGCGCCCGGTGTCCGGCGGGAGCGACGGTCGCGCCCCCGACGGACCCGGGACCATCTTCTGGTCTTGAATCAGTACCGGTAGTGCTCGGGCTTGTACGGGCCCTCGACGGCGACGCCGAGGTAGCCGGCCTGCTCCTTGGTGAGCTCGGTCAGGTGCACGCCGAGCGCGTCGAGGTGCAGCCGGGCGACCTTCTCGTCGAGGTGCTTCGGCAGGGTGTAGACGCCGATCGGGTACTGGTCGAGCTTGGTGAAGAGCTCGATCTGGGCGATCGTCTGGTTGCTGAAGCTGTTGGACATCACGAAGCTCGGGTGTCCGGTCGCGTTGCCCAGGTTGAGCAGGCGGCCCTCGGACAGGATGATCACCGAGTGGCCGTCGTCGAAGCGCCACTCGTCGACCTGCGGCTTGATGTTGATCCGCGTGGTGTCGGCGCGCTTCGCGAGGCCGGCCATGTCGATCTCGTTGTCGAAGTGCCCGATGTTGCCGACGATCGCCTGGTGCTTCATCCGCGCCATGTGCTCGTTGGTGATGACGTCGAAGCAGCCGGTCGCGGTGACGAAGATGTCGGCGGTCTCGACGACGTCCTCGAGCGTGGCGACCTGGTAGCCGTCCATCGCCGCCTGCAGCGCGCAGATCGGGTCGATCTCGGTGACGATGACGCGGGCGCCCTGGCCGCGGAGGCTCTCGGCGCAACCCTTGCCGACGTCGCCGTAGCCCGCGACGACCGCGACCTTGCCGCCGATCAGCACGTCGGTGGCCCGGTTGATGCCGTCGATCAGCGAGTGGCGACAACCATATTTGTTGTCGAACTTCGACTTGGTGACCGAGTCGTTGACGTTGATCGCCGGGAAGAGCAGGCTGCCGGACTGCTGCATCTCGTAGAGGCGGTGCACGCCGGTGGTGGTCTCCTCGGTGACGCCCTTGATGCCGGCGGCGACCCGGGTCCAGCGGCGGTTGTCCTCCCGCAGCGAGCGGTTGAGGACGCCGAGGATGACGGCGTACTCCTCGGAGTCGGCGGTGTCGAC
>NZ_BONE01000188.1 GCF_016862555.1 Asanoa siamensis
ACCGCGGCCAGCCCGCCGACCGTCAGCAGAAACAACGCGACCAGGACCAACCGGCCGCGGCGCGTCAGGCGTAGGCGAGGCTTCGACCCGCTCCCGGCCCGCCCGCGCGCCCCCGACGCGCGTGCCGAACCACCTGCCACCCCGCCCGAAATGCCGACCACGCTCATCCCGAACCCCCAAGATCGAACGCCAGTTCGATAGCACGGACGTACGATGGTTTATCAGAACAGGCGTTCGGATGTCGACCTCAAACGCGCGACACGCCGGACCCGGATGTCGTACAGATGTTTGAAACTGTCTCAACCCACCGATACGGTCATGGTCACCCCAACCGCGAATTAGGGCATCACAGCCGACCAGGGAGGACGGACGTGTCGACCGACGACCGGGCGAGCCGCCAGCACCAACCCCAGAGAATCGCGTCCGACGCCGCCTCGCCGAGCACGCGCAAGCGCGGCGCCGCCCGGGCACGCGCCGCGACGTCGGAGGTCAGATCCGTGGCACCGGTTGTGAGCAGCTTCCCCGACGTGACCGCCGCCGAGCTGACCGCCCGGCAGCGACGCATCCTCGAGTTCATCCGCGACTGGGTGGACCGCTACGGCTATCCGCCGAGCGTCCGCGAGATCGGCGAGGCGGTCGGGCTGGTCTCGCCGTCCAGCGTCGCCTACCAGCTCAAGGAGCTCGAGCGGAAGGGCTTCCTGCGCCGCGACCCCAACCGCCCGCGCGCCGTCGACGTGCGGCCACCGGCCGACCTCGACGACGAGGCGGCCCGCGCACAGCGACCCGCGCCGGCCTACGTGCCGATGCTGGGCCGGATCGCCGCCGGTGGCCCGATCCTGGCCGAGCAGGCGGTGGAGGACGTCTTCCCCCTCCCCCGCGAGCTGGTCGGCGAGGGTGAGGTCTTCATGCTCCACGTCAAGGGCGACTCGATGCTCGAGGCAGCCATCTGCGACGGCGACTGGGTCGTCGTCCGCCAACAGCCGACGGCCAACAACGGCGAGATCGTGGCGGCGATGCTCGACGGCGAGGCCACGGTCAAGACCTTCCAGCGCCGCGACGGCCACGTCTGGCTGCTACCGCGCAACCCCGCATTCGACCCGATCAACGGCGACGAGGCAACCATCATGGGCCGCGTCGTGGCAGTCCTACGCCGCATGTGACGAACGGCCTGGCCCGCCCCTTCCCTGAAGGCGGGCCAGGCCACCCACACGCCGACCACAGGGCAACAACCCGCACGGGTACGAACGCCGACCGCGCCGTTGCTGGCCCCTTCGTACAGCTGGCCACGCCTTCAAGCCCCGCGAGTACAGCACCGCCGACACGGAAGCCCATTCTGGGTGAGGAGTCCAAGCCCGAGATGGCATCGGCATCACCGGTAAGCCGCCGGTTCAGCCGGCTCGCGGGCCGCTGTCCCACGCGCCGAGGGCTGACCGTCGTCGGTCGGAGGTCAGCCGCGGTAGTCCTGGCCTGAGCCTACGTAGCCGTTGCCGGGGTGGCCGCCGTCTGAGCCGCCCTGGCGGGGGCGGCCGTAGGTCTGCCGTTGTTCCGAGTAGCCGTAGTCGTCGGGCGCCGTGCGCTGCCGACCGCCGTAGCTGTTGCCGCGTGGCTGCTGCGGCGGGCCGCCATAGCCGCCGCCGTCATAGACGCCGCCACCGCCACCGCCACCGCCAGCGCCACCGCCGCCACCGCCGCCGTAGACGCCGCCCCGCTGTGGCTGGCCGCCGCCGCCTGGACCGCCGCGCTGCGGGCCGCCGCCTGGACCGCCGCGCTGCGGGCCGCCGCCTGGACCGCCGCGCTGCGGGCCGCCG
>NZ_BONE01000189.1 GCF_016862555.1 Asanoa siamensis
GCAGACTTTCGACGATCCTGATCGACACACCCACCGACGAGGCGGGGTCCGCCGCCACCTTCTGGTCGCGCGCCCTCGGCGTACCGGCCCACCCGGTCCCCGACGAGCCGCAGTTCACGGGCCTACCCGGCGCCCTGCCGGACCTGGTCCTCGCGGTGCAGTCCGTCGACGACCAGCCACGCTTCCACGTAGACATCGAGACGGACGACGTGGAAGCGGAGACCGCACGGCTGCTCGCCCTCGGCGCGGTCGAGACGAACAGGTGGCTCGACTGCCGCATCCTCCGCGCCCCCGGGGGCCACATCCTCTGCGTAATCCCACTCCACAGCGACCCGGAGGTGTTCGCCCGCCTGGCGCGCGCCTGGGACTAGCCGTACGCACGCCTGCGTACGCCGAAAACCGCTCCCGGGCGGACGGCGCGGCAGCCCCACCGGAGCAGGGTGGGAGCCATGGAGACGACACTCACCGATCAGGTGGCCCTGGTGACCGGCAGCTCGCGCGGCCTCGGCGCGGCGATCGCGACGACATTCGCCGCGGCGGGCGCACAGGTCGTGCTACACGGCCGGGACCGAGAGGCACTGGCCGCCGTCCGGAAACGAATCGACGGCGACGTGCTCACGGTGACCGGCGACGTCACCGACCCAACCGACCTGGACAGAATGCACGCCCAAATCATGGAGCGGCACGGCCGCGTCGACGTCCTGGTGACCAGCGCAGGCAGCACGACCAGCCGCCCAACGCCGATCGAAGACATCACCCCGGAGAGCTGGCGCGCCGACATCGACCAAAACCTGACGGCGACGTTCCTCACGGTGCGCCGCTTCCTACCGGGAATGAAGAACCGCCGGCAGGGCGCCATCATCACGCTGTCATCAGCGGCGGGCCGCAAACCAAGCGACCGCACGATCATCGCGTACGCAGCGGCAAAAGCAGGCGTCCAACTCTTCACCCAGGACCTGGCAGCCCAAGCGGGCCCCTTCGGCATCCGCGCGAACTGCCTGGCCCCGGAAACCATCCTCACAGACACCAACGCGGCTTGGATCCCACCGGAAACGCAACGCGCCCTAGCGGACGCGCATCCCCTACGTCGACTAGGCACACCAGACGACGTAGCCGCAGCGGCCCTCTTCCTGGCCTCAAACCAGGCAAGCTGGATCACAGGCATCACCCTCGACGTAGCCGGCGGCGCAGTCCTGGTCTAACAGGCTTGGACGCCGACGGCCTCGGTCACGCCAACCATTTGCAGTCCCGGCTGCCTGGCACCGCTTTCGGCCGTCGGCGAGCCGTCGCCCGCGTCGCGTGCGGCCTGGGTCGCGGCCGGTGCGGCCGTGCGCGCGCCAAGAGCCACCGCGAAGGCGTAAAGGTTCTGCCCGGCCCGCGACCACGCCGAGCCGGTGCCGCGTGCCGTCGGCAGCGGCCACCGACTCCCAACCCCCGACCGCGATGTCGTACGCGCCCGCCTCGTTGAACCTGGCCGGTCCCGCCCCGCCAATCGCGACAACCTGACCGGCACAGACCGTAGCGGCCGACAGCCGCCGCTCGCGTTCGACACGGCCGGCAACGCCGTCCGCCGCCCTACCCGCCCGCCGAGGTCTCCGCCAGGCTTTGCTCTGCACCCATATACGCGCCACGTGGGCTGACCTGCGGTGCGTATGCGGGTGCAGAGCAAAGCGGG
>NZ_BONE01000190.1 GCF_016862555.1 Asanoa siamensis
TAAGTGACTAGCCCTCATCGGTAAGGTGTGCCGATGATCAATTTCCGTTACCACGTCGTATCGCTAGCCGCCGCGTTTGTCGCATTGGCGGTCGGTGCGGTATTCGGCACTGCGGCAGCGAACGGGTCCACGACTGACGTGCTCAGGCGCTTGATCGACACAGCGCACGAAACCAACGATCAGCTTCGTCAGACGACCGACCAACTCCAGGATGAGGCGAGTCGCAAGGACGACTACATCAATGACACAGCCCCTGCAGTGCTGCGCGGGACCCTGACGAACCGTCGGATCGTGGTGCTAGCAACTCCGTCTGGGCGCCAGCAAGCCGAAGGGGTGATCGAAAAGCTTGAGGTGGCGGGCGCTTCGGTCTTCGGGCCCATCCAAATCCATGAATCATTTTTCGACCCGAAGAACAGCATGGATCTACTTGGGTTGACCCGTCGTAGCGGTCCTATGCTGGACACCTTGCCTTCCGGCAGCAGTGGAGCCGAAACCGCTGGCGCTCTCCTGGCCGCAGCCCTGCTCGGACCGCCTAGCAGCGCCGAGGGATCGGCGGCAATCGCCGCCTTCGCACACGCCGGATACCTCGCGGAACCCAAGCAAGTCGATGGTCGCTCGGACGCGGCGGTCCTCGTGACCGGAGCGCCATACGTAGAGCGAGACTCTGCTGAGCGGAACAACGCGATCGTGGCCCTTGCCGCGCAACTGGCCACGATGGGGCCGACTGTTTTGGCGGGGACGGTTTCCAGTGACGGCAGTGCTATGGCGGCGGTGCGTGACGATGACGCGCTCAACCTCCAGCTTTCCACAGTAGATGGTGTGGCGGGGGCGCAAGGTCAGGTCGTGACGGCGCTCGCCGTCGCCGAGCGGGTAGCCACCAACCGGGGAGGCCACTACGGCACGGCCGGTGACGCTGACACTCTCATCCCAAGCGGATGATCACCATCAAATGACCGGCATGATCTCGAATTGCTGCGTCTCGGTCTCGGCCGGACGAGAAGTTGATCATGACGCCGAGCGGCGGATGGGTCCAGGTTGTTGAGGATTACTCGCGGGCTGCGGCGAGTCGGCCTTCGGAGGCGAACTCGAAGGCGGTCAGCGCTGGTTTCCAGCGCATCATCCACCGCCGCCGGCCTTGGCCTGTGGGGTCCAGGCTCATCACCGCGAGGTAGACACATTTGAGCGCGGCTGCCGCGTTCGGGAAGCGGCCGCGGGCCCGTACCGCGCGACGGATCCGAGCGTTCACTCTCGATCGCGGTGGTGGAGCAGACCACGGTGCGGATCTCCGCGTCGAACGGCACGAACTCCGCCCAGGCGTTGGTCCACAACCGGGTGATGGCCGGATACTTGCTGCCCAGGCTTCGGCGAACTCGTCGAAGCGGGTTTGAGCCGCTGCCTCGGTGGGTGCGGTGTAGACCGGTCGCAGGGCTTTGGCGATGGCGTCCCAGTGTTGCCGGCCGGCATATCGAAACGAGGCCCGCAGCAGGTGGATCACACAAGTTTGGACCACCGCGAGTGGCAGACCTGGCCGATGG
>NZ_BONE01000191.1 GCF_016862555.1 Asanoa siamensis
AGTCGCGCGGTGGAGGGCCTGTACAAGAAAGAACTGATGTGAGCAGCGCCCCGTCGTCTTTGGGTGGACAGCTATCACTACCACTTCAGCTACCACGGCATGGGCGCATCGGTGCTGGGCGCTGCTGGTGTTTGACATGTCCGATCGGAATGCTTTTCCTGCGCCCCCCCCTCGCCGACTCGCTCGCCAGTCTGCACATTGCACCGTGTCGACGTGGCAGAGAGGCATTGTCGCGGTGCTCCCGGCCTGCCCTGGTTCCGCTCGCGGTCACTCTCCTCAGTCGACGCGGACGCGAAAACAGACCCGGCCACCGATGTACCGAATGCCCCGCTCAACTTCGAAGAGCCGGAAGGGTTAGCGTTCGCTGTATCCTCGCCCGTGGCCGGACGGTTATCCACCGCCTGTCCAACGCGGCAGCAGACCGCTCCACTGTCGTCGAGATCCTGGACTTCGAGTGTGGGGCGTGCGGCGCCGCGTACCCGGACGTGGAGAAGTTGCGCGCTGAGCACGGCGACCGGAGCAGTTACGTGGTCCGCTACTTCCCGATCACCAGCCACCCGAACGCCTTCAACGCCGCGCGCACGCGGCGGAGGCGCCCGCTCGGCAGGGCAGTTTTGAGAAGATCTAGCACTGGCTGTTCTTCCAGAGCCTCTTACGTATCGGCGCGCTCTGCCCGTACTGCATGGTGGTCTGGGTCGTCATGATCGTCCTGTTCACCTACGTGACCCTGCGGAACCTGGGCCGCGGCGTTTTACCCGTGCAGCGCCATTCTCACCCTCTGGCGCTGATCAGACGGCGGCGCAGGCCACGAGGACAGCGACCATCGCGTCGGTGTACGCGCTGTGTCCGGCCGCAATCAGCGCGGGCAGGTCGAGCCGCTCGGGGACCACCGCGGTCGACGCGCCGGGTCGCTAAGAACGGATGCGTTCCGAACTCTGAAGACCACGGCCAGCAGGAAGCAGAAGCCATCTTCGTCGCGACAAGACCTGCGTGACATCCCCGCGTCGCAGTCCGGACCCGACCGTCGAAGCGACGGCCGGGTCCAGTGGCCCCAGGCGGATGTCGCCGGACAGGCCCTTTCAGCCCGCTGCTGTGACCGCAGGGCCGACGGCCGTGGTCACGGCGACCTCGATTCCCGTTGACCTTTGGTCTTGGCCGGCCACCCCGACCTGCCTGATCAGCTCGGTGTCGTCCCCGCACCGCTCCAGATGCTCCATCAGGGCGATGAAGGCCGGGTGTGGGGCGGCATCGCTGGCCGCGTCCGGTGACGACTGGTCGGAGGAGAGGTCAAGCCGGACGAACGACTCGCGCCGCTCCGGCAGCGTGCCGTGCTCCAGGCGCAACCCGTTGACCATGAACGCCGCGTCGACGGGTTTCGCCACCGGCCAGCAGAGCACCAGGTCTCCTCCGACACCGGTGTCGTCCGCAC
>NZ_BONE01000192.1 GCF_016862555.1 Asanoa siamensis
GGGGACTGTCAATCGAACGGTGTAACGCTGGCTGTTGGTTGACTACTTGCGGGTGGGGTTGAGGCGGCCTTCGAAGGTCATCTCGAAGGCGTTCAGGGCGGGCTTCCAGCGGATCGCCCACCGGCGCCGTCCGGCGCCGGTGGGGTCGAGGCTCATGACCGCCAGGTAGACGCACTTGAGCGCGGCCTGCTCGTTCGGGAAGTGCCCGCGGGCGCGGACGGCCCGGCGGATGCGGGCGTTGACCGACTCGATCGCGTTGGTCGAGCAAACGACCTTGCGGATCTCGACATCGAAGGCCAGGAACGGCACGAACTCGGCCCAGGCGTTGTCCCACAGCCTGACAATTGCCGGATACTTGCCGCCCCACTCCTGCACGAACTCTGCGAATCGAGCCTTCGCCGCGGCTTCGGTCGGTGCCGTGTGGATCGGACGCAGCGCTTTGGCGATCGCGTCGTAGTCCTGGCGGCCGGCGTAGCGGAACGAGTTGCGCAGCAGGTGGATCACACAGGTCTGGACAACCGCCTGGGGCCAGGTCTGCCCGATCGCGTCCGGCAGCCCTTTCAACCCGTCGCAGACGACCATGCACGCATCCTCGACACCCCGGTTCTTGAGCTCGGTGAGGACCTGGAGCCAGAACTTGGCGCCTTCGCCGCCGTCACCGGCCCACAGGCCCAGGATGTCGCGGGTGCCCTCGACCGTGACCGCCAAGGCGACGTAGACGGGCCGGTTGGCGACCTTCCCGTCGCGGATCTTCACGTGAACGGCGTCCAAAAAAATCACCGGGTAGACGGGGTCGAGGGGTCGGTTCTGCCACTCACCCATCGCGTCGAGGACCTTGTCGGTGATCGTCGAGATCGTCTGGCGGGACACCTGCGCGCCGTAGACCTCGGCCAGGTGCGCCTGGATCTCCCCGGTGGTCAAACCCTTCGCGGACAGCGAGATGACCATGTCCTCGACGCCGGTCAGCCGACGCTGACGCTTGCGCACGATCTGCGGCTCGAACGAGCCGTCACGTCGCGGGGCACGCTGACCTCGACCGGGCCGACCTCGGTCAACACGGTCTTGCCCCGGGCACCGTTTCGGGAGTTCTGGCCGTTGTTGCCGGCCGGGTCGCCCTTGTCATAGCCGAGGTGATCGGTGATCTCACCATCCAACGCGGCCTCGAGCACGCGTTTGGTCAGCTGCGCCAGCAGCCCGCCTTCGCCGGTCAACTGCAGGCCCGCCACGCGAGCCTGCTCGACCAGCCGGCCCACCAGCTCGGCGTCCACACCCGCGTCGGCGGGCCTGTCCTTCTTCGGCACCGCGGCAGTATCCACGGCGACCGTCGCGTCCGTCATCAGGTGCTACTCCCTCGATCAGGAGTTACACCGTTCGTTTTACAGA
>NZ_BONE01000193.1 GCF_016862555.1 Asanoa siamensis
TAGTACTGCAACGGCACTTGGCGTGTCGGTTGGTCGCTGCTCGCGTTGATCTGTTGTGCTTTATGTTGATGTCGCGTCGTGGCAGGCTGAGCTGGATGGCCTTCTGAACACGGTTGGTCCGCGTTTCGGCAGGTCAGAGCCGCGTGAGCGGGCGGCTCGGTACGTCGGTGGTCTGGTTGCTGGTTTGGAACGCAAGAACGGCTGGACCCTCGCGGAGCACGCGGGTGAGGTGAGCCCGGACGGGATGCAGCGGTTGCTGCGGCGGGCGGACTGGGACGTCGACGGTGTCCGTGACGACATCCGCGATTACGTCGTCGACCGGCTGGGGCATACGGGGGCGGTGTTGGTTGCTGACGACACCGGTTTCGTGAAGAAGGGTGACAAGTCCGCCGGCGTGCAACGCCAGTACACCGGCACGAGCGGGAAGACCGACAACTGTCAGATCGGCACGTTCCTGGCCTACGTCGCCCCGGCCGGACACGCACTGATCGACCGGCACTTGTATCTGCCGGAGTCCTGGCTTGGCGACCGCGACCGCTGCCAGAACGCGGGCATCCCTGCCGACGCCGAGCTGTTGACCAAGCCCCGGATCGCGATCGAGATGCTGCAACGCACGATCGACGCTGATGTGCCGTTCACCTGGTTCACCGCGGACGAGGCATTCGGGCAGGTCAAATACTTGCGAGTCTGGCTGGAAGAGCGGGATGTGTTCCATGTGGTCGCGACCCGCTGCAACGACGACGTGTTCGCCCGCGGGATCGGCGCCGGCCGGGTCGACGAGATCATCGCGGGTCTACCAACGCGAGCCTGGCAGCGGATGTCCTGCGGTGACGGCGCGCACGGCCCACGCGTCTACGACTGGGTGCGAGTACCGATCCGGCCGTGGTGGGCGTCGGGGCGTGGTCACTGGCTGCTGGCCCGACGCAGCGTCAGCGACCCGACCGAGATCGCCTACTACATCTGTTACGCACCCCGCCGCACCAGCCTCGCCACGCTGATCTGGGTCGCCGGACGGCGCTGGCCGGTCGAAGAATGCTTCAAACAAGCCAAACAGGAAACCGGCCTGGACGACTACCAGGTCCGCACCTGGCGAGGCTGGTACGCCCACATCACCCTGTCAATGCTCGCCCTGGCCTGGCTGGCCGCCGTCCGCGCCGCAGAAGCTCTAAAAGGGGAACCGCGGCCGACGCCGACCAGCTCATCCCGATCAGCGTCCCCGAAGCCCGCCGCCTGATCGCCGCGCTGCTCACCGACCGCCACCCGAACAACGACCACCCCATCGCCTGGTCACGCTTCCGACGCCGCCGCCAATGGCAAGCGCAGCAAAGCCACTGGCGCAAAAGATCAGACTAAGTGCCGTTGCAGTAC
>NZ_BONE01000194.1 GCF_016862555.1 Asanoa siamensis
TCTGTCAAGAAAACGGTGTAACCCAGGCTGTTGAGGACTACTTGCGGGCTGCGGCGAGTCGGCCTTCGAAGGCCATCTCGAAGGCGTTCAACGCGGGTTTCCAGCGCATCGTCCAGCGCCGGCGGCCTTGCCCGGTCGGGTCCAGGCTCATGACCGCGAGGTAGACACACTTGAGCGCGGCCGCCTCGTTCGGGAAATGCCCGCGGGCGCGGACAGCCCGACGGATCCGGGCGTTCACGCTCTCGATCGCGTTCGTGGAGCAGACCACGGTGCGGATCTCGGCGTTGAACGCGAGGAACGGCACGAACTCCGGCCAGGCGTTGGTCCACAGCCTCACGATCGCCGGATACCTGCCGCCCCAAACCTCGGCGAACTCGTCGAAGCGGGCCTGCGCCGCGGCCTCGGTCGGCGCGGTATAGACGGGCCGCAACGCCTTCGCGATGGCGTCCCAGTGCTGCCGGCCGGCATACCGGAACGAGGCCCGCAGCAGGTGGATCACGCAGGTCTGCACTACCGCGAGAGGCCAGACCTGGCCGATGGCGTCGGGCAGGCCTTTCAACCCGTCGCAGACGACCATGCACGCGTCCTCGACACCACGATTCTTGAGCTCGGTCAACACTTGCAGCCAGAACTTCGCGCCCTCGCCACCGTCACCGGCCCACAGCCCGAGGATGTCTCGGGTTCCGTCGACGGTGACGGCGAGGGCGACGTAGATCGGCCGGTTCGCGACCTTCCCGTCGCGGATCTTCACGTGGACGGCGTCGAGGAAGATCACCGGATAGACCGCGTCCAGGGGCCGGTTCTGCCACTCGAGCATCCCCTCGATGACCTTGTCGGTGATCGTGGAGATCGTCTGTCGGGACACGTCCGCGCCATACACCTCAGCCAGGTGTGCGGCGATCTCCCCGGTCGTCAATCCCTTAGCTGACAACGAGATCACCATGTCTTCGACCCCGGTCAGGCGACGCTGGCGCTTGCGGACGATCCGCGGCTCGAAACTGCCCTCACGATCGCGGGGCACGGCGAGCTCGACCGGGCCGACCTCCGTCAGGACGGTCTTGCCGCGAGCCCCGTTGCGTGAGTTCCCGCCGTTGTTACCCGCCGGGTCGCCTTTGTCGTAGCCGAGGTGGTCGGTGATCTCACCGTCCAGAGCGGCCTCGATCACCCGCTTCGTGAGCTGCTGGAGCAGACCGCCATCGCCGGTCAACTGCAGGCCCGCTGCGCGGGCCTGCTCGACCAGCCGGCCGACCAACTCCGCGTCCACACCATCGACCGGGGTCGCCGCTGGATCTTT
>NZ_BONE01000195.1 GCF_016862555.1 Asanoa siamensis
CTAGTTGTCGCGGTCGTTCTTCCCGATGATCGGGCGGCCGCCGCCGATGCCCGGGATGATGTCGCCGATGCCGCCGTTGTTGCCGCCCGGGGGCGGGCTGCTCGGGTCACCGGTCGGCTGCTCGTCGGGCTCTTCGAACACGGTCACGGTAATGGTGATCGTGCTGTCACGCTCGGCTTCCTTGCCGCCGGCGACGCTCTGGTCGACCACCCGGTCGGCGAGGTTCTCGTCGCGGACGACCTGACCCTCCTCGACCTTGACCTTGAAGCCCTTGTCGGTCAGCAGCGCCTCGGCGGCGTCCCGGCTGCGGTTGAGCACGTCCGGCACCTGGACCAGCTTGTTGTTGGAGATCCGCACCTTGATCGTGGTGTTCGGCTTGACCGAGGTGCCGGCCTTGTCGACGCTGATCACCTGGTCCTTGGGCAGCGAGCTGTTGACCTCGTCGAAGTCGGGCTTGAGCTTGAGCTCCTTGAGCGCCCGGTCGGCCTCGGACCGGCTCTGGCCCTTGAGGTCGGGCACCTCGACCGTGCCGGGGCCGGCGCAGACGGTCAGCCGCACGAGCGAGTTCTTCTCGGCCCGCGTGCCGCCCTGCGGGTCCTGCTGGGTGACGGCGTTCTCCGTGCAGCCCTCCGCCTGCTGCGGCGCCGTCTCCACGGTGAACCCGGCCGTCGTCAGCGCCTGCTGCGCCTGCGTCACCGGCTGGCCGACCACGTTGGCGACGTCGATCTTGTCGCCCCGGGCGTTCTGCACCAGCAGGCCCGCGACCAGCGCGATCACGGCGAGCACGCCGAGGATGCTCAGCGCCGCCAGCACCCAGTTGGAGCGCTTGCGCGCCTGCGCGTCGCCGACCCGGGCCGCGGGGATGGTCCGCGTCTGCGGGCCGCCCTGCTGCCGGCGGACGACGGTGGTCTGGGCGCTGGCCGCGCCCATCGGCATGGTCTCCTGCTCGCGCATCACCGGGGTGGCCATCACGGGCCGACCGGTGGCCGCGCGGAGCAGGTCGGCGCGCATCTCGCCGGCGCTCTGGTAGCGGTTGAGCGGGTTCTTGGACAGGGCCTTGAGCACGATCGCGTCGATCGGCGGCGTCACGTCCCGGTTGATCTCGCTCGGCGCCTTCGGGTCTTCCCGGACGTGCTGGTAGGCCACGCTGACCGGGCTGTCACCGACGAACGGCGGGTGACCGCAGAGCAGCTCGAAGAGCACACAGCCGCCCGCGTAGACGTCGGAGCGGGCGTCGACCGGCTCA
>NZ_BONE01000196.1 GCF_016862555.1 Asanoa siamensis
TCCACGCATTGGCGGGGGCACTGCACACAAACCTGCAGAAGTACCAAGCCTGGCGACACAACACCTACCAGCCCGTATGGGCTCGTTCCCGATTCGACGAGATCGCGGCTTGGGCCGAACTGACGACCACCCTCGACGCGGCAGCCCGCCATATCGCCGACGAGGACCCTTGGTACGACGACGGCCAATCCATCCTCACCCCACTTCTCGCCGCGTACGGCGCCGACCGAACCGTGGCGGTTGTCACGGAGGTCCGTACCGCGGGGGTCGTTGAAATCTTGGTCGCCCCGGCCATCGAGGACGTCTTCCTGCGCAGTGAATACCGCATACGGTTCCTTCAACACGCGGTCGAAAAGGACCCGCTCCTCCGCGACGATCCCGCCGCCATCCGCCTCTTCAATTCCCTGATCGATCGTTCACAAACCACCGCCGCGCACGACGCAGACCCCAAGGCCGGTGGTCCGGGAAAAGTCCGCCGCTGGCCCCAAATGGCCAAGACGGTCACACCAGCGGAGTTTGCGCATCTTACTGAGATGGCTCCAGAATCGACTCTCGACCGCCTGGAGCTGGCCCTCCGCACCTACGAAGACACGAACGCGGCAGCGCTGGACCCAAAAACTGGTCGTCTCATGGACCGACTCGTAGACGAACTTCGGCAAAGTCCGGACTGGATCCCCGGCATCGCGGACCCGTTCCTCGCACTGCTGAAAACCGCTGTCAGGTACGCGTTCCTCTCCTACGACATCGGTCGCAAGATGGGCGGCTCCTACACAGAGTTCCTCCGCCTGCGCGACAAAGCGAAGAAGAAGCAGAAAGTCGACGAGGCCCTGTTCCACCAGCACTTCTACGAGGTCCTCTGCTTCTCGTCCCTGTTCCGCGTCATCGACGCGGAGGTCATAGAACAGGCCGGCGGGCGCGTAGACATCCGCGCCTCCTTCGGACCGGTGAAGTTCAACGTCGAGTGCAAGATCGAGGAGACCGACGCGAGTGAATCAGCCCTGCGCCACTACGCGTCTCAGGCCTCCGAGTACCAAAACACCAACGCCGCATTCGCGATCCTTCTCGTCCTGGACAAGACGGAACACGCGGAAGGAACTGTGAACCTCTTCGAGAGCATCTGGATCGAACAGGTCCAACGCAACGGCGAGTCGACACCGTGTCACGTAGTGACAGTCCGCATACCCGGCGGCCGAGAAGAGCCCTCATCGCTGCGCGCCCCGAGCAGTCATACCTAAG
>NZ_BONE01000197.1 GCF_016862555.1 Asanoa siamensis
CAGGAACGCCTGCCAGAGCAGGTCGACCTCGACGACGCTGGCTTCGGGTTGGGACCACCACAGCCAGACCGGTTTCGCGGTCGCGCCCGAGGGCAGCCGGTCAACGGTCAGCAGGATCACGGTGCCTTCGATGATCGGCAGCGCGCCGGCATGCGCGACCCAGGCGGTGCGGTGGGTCAGCCTAGGGTGCAGCCGGTTCCAGGCCCGGGCGGTCGCGGTGCCGTAGAGGCGGGTGTCGGTGACGGTCGCGGTGTCCGGGTCGCCCCAGCTGGCGGGATCACCGAAGATGAACTCGCCGCCGTGGCGGGGCTTGCGGCCGCCATGCGCGCGCGGTGTCCAGGGCGGTGGCGGCCGGCGCAGGACCCGATCCGAACGCATCCGCACCAGCATCCGAACGGGCAGATCGGCTAGGAGGAACGCCAACCGCGGGCCGTCATAGCCGGCGTCGGCGACGATCCACATCTGTGGATCGCCGGGCCGCCACTGCCCGGCAGCGATCAGCCGCGCCACGACCTCACGTAACTGGCTCGCGGTAACGGTGGCCGCGTCGTCGCCGGGCGCGAGGCGGCGGGCATTCAGCGGTGCGGTCCACGAGCTGCGGCCGGTCTCCAACGCGGTGACCAGTGAATACGGCCAGCCCGGGACCATGATGTGGGTGTCTTTGCCGCGGCCGTAGGTGTGGCAGAGGACCCGCTGCGCGCTGGTATGGGCCTCCGGCCGCAGCCAGCACGTCACGTCCACCGCCAGGACGATCCGCCCGTCCGCGGCTCGCGGCACCGCCACCCCGGCCAGACTCGTCTTCAACGCCTCGATGTCGATCCGGCCCCGGTTCACGGCCGCGTACAACGAGCCGTGACCCCGCCGATGCTCCCCGACCAGTGACAACCCTACGAGCGAATGCACCGGCCCGTCGGCGCACAACAGCGCGTCGGTCAGCTCGAACAACGCGTCCGCACGCGCGGTCAAACAACGGTGAAACGCCCGCCGGAACGCGGCCAGACGCCCAACCGTTCCGACCACATCGGCATCGTGCACACTGATCACCAGACAGCCCTTGGTTCGAGATCTTCTCCCTAGACAAGAGAAATGATCAATCAAGGGCTGTTCCCATGATCAGCCGGGGTCGATACCAACCGGCCACAGGTTAAAGCTCAAGCTAGG
>NZ_BONE01000198.1 GCF_016862555.1 Asanoa siamensis
TAGGAACGCCTGCCAGAGCAGGTCGACCTCGACGACGCTGGCTTCGGGTTGGGACCACCACAGCCAGACTGGTTTCGCGGTGGCGCCGGAGGGGAGCTGGTCGACGGTCAGCAGGATGACGGTGCCTTCGATGATCGGCAGGGTGCCGGCATGTGTGAGCCAGGCGGTGCGGTGGGTCAGCCTAGGGTGCAGCCGGTTCCAGGCCCGGGCGGTCGCGGTTCCGTAGAGTCGGGTGTCGGTGACGGTCGCGGCGTCCGGATCACCCCAACTGGCCGGGTCGCCGAAGATGAACTCGCCGCCGTGGCGGGGTGGGCGACCCATGCCGGGCGGCTGGGCCGGGGCCCGTCGTCGCAGGACCCGGTCCGAACGCATCCGCACCAGGATCTGGACGGGTAGGTCGGCGAGCAGGAACGCCAGGCGAGGGCCGTCGTAGCCGGCGTCGGCGACGATCCACACGTCCGGATCACCCGGCCGCCACTGCCCGGTGGTGATCAGCCGGGTGACGACCTCCCGCAGTTGGGTGGCGGTGACGGTGGCCGCGTCATCGCCGGGTGCCAGCCGGCGGACATCCAGCGGGGCGGTCCACGAACTGCGGCCCGTCTCCAGGCCGGTGACCAGTGAATACGGCCAGCCCGGCACCATGATGTGGGTGTCCTTGCCCCGACCATAGGTGTGGCAGAGAACCCGTTGCGGGCTGGTGTGTGCCTCCGGCCGTAGCCAGCACGTCACATCCACGGCCAAGACGATCCGCCCGTCAGCGGCCCGCGGCACCGGCACCGCGGCCAGGCAGGTCTTCAACGCCTCAATGTCGATCCGGCCGCGGTTCAACGCCGCGTACAACGAGCCGTGACCCCGCCGATGCTCGCCGGCCAGCGACAACTCCACCAGCGAACGCACCGACCCATCAGCGCATAACAGCGCGTCGGTCAGCTCGAACAACGCATCCGCCCGCGAGCTCAGACACCCGTGGAACGCTCGCCGGAACCCCGCCAGCCGGCCGACCACGTCGGCCGGATCGCCATCGTGCACACTGATCACCAGACAGCCCTTGGTTTGATCTTCTTCCCTAGACAAGAGGAATGATCAAACAAGGGCTGTTCCCATGATCAGCCGGGGTCCATGCAACCCCGCCGCAGGTTAAATCTCAAG
>NZ_BONE01000199.1 GCF_016862555.1 Asanoa siamensis
TCCGGCGTGGCCGGAGACCCGGTCGGGCTCTCGACGCCCGGCCAGCACCACGTCTTCTACCGCGCCGCCAACGGGACCCTCGCCCACCGGTTCGTCAACGACGCCAACGGATCCCTCGGCGTCGACAACTGGGGCGGCTCGCTCGCCTCCGCCTGACCCCTCGCGAAGGAGCACTTGCCATGCTGCGCAGACTGTCCCGCCGGTCGGTGATCGGCGCCCTGCTCGCCCTGCCCGCCCTCGCCTGGGCGGTGCCGGCCGCCGCCGCGCCCGCCCGTCGGCCCGAGTGCGTCGCCGACCTGATCGTCGCCGACCCGAGCCTGGCGCGAGGTGCCTGATGGCGACCATTCCCTGGCTCGGTGACGTCCTGCGGGCGGCCGGGGTCCAGGTGGTCGAGGAGGGCAACTGGCGGGCCCGGATGGTGTCCGGCTCGTTCAACCCGATCGGCGTGCTCTGGCATCACACCGCCGCCACCTCCAGCCCGGGCAACCCCCACCCCGCGCTGGGCACCTGCATCAACGGCCGACCCGATCTGCAGGGGCCGCTCTGCCAGGCGCTGGTCGACTACAACGGCGTGTTCCACCTGATCTCGGGTGGCCGGGCCAACCACGCCGGGGCGAGCCGCGGCAGCGGGCCGATCCCCGCCGGCGACGGCAACACGCTGCTGATCGGCTGGGAGATCGACTACAACGGTGTCAACCAGTCGATGACCAACGCCCAGTACCAGGCGTCGCTGACCGCGACGGCCGCCGTGCTGAAGCAACTCGGGCGCGACGCGTCGTACGCCCGGGGTCATCGGGAGACCAGCACGACCGGCAAGATCGACCCGTCGTTCATCGACCTCAACGTGATGCGGGCCGACGTGGCCGCGCGGATGAACGCGGTCGGTGGCGGCGGGGTGGCCGGGCAGGCCTACCTCTACGGCGACCAGCAGCACTTCGCGGGCGTCGGCACGGGCGGCTCGCTGACCAACATCTCCTGGTCGCCGTCGACCGGCATCGTCCGGCCGGACTGGGGCGGCGTGCCCCTGGCCGGCAAGGCCGTCGGTTATGTCCACAACGGACAGCAGCACGTCTTCGCGCGGGGCACCGACAACACGCTGCGGCACTGGTGGCAGAGCGGGGCGGCGGGGCCCGGGCTGG
>NZ_BONE01000200.1 GCF_016862555.1 Asanoa siamensis
CTAGTGTCGTGAGTCGTTAATTCGGGTGCAGTAGCGGGCGATGGAGTCGAGGATCTGGTCGGCGGTCTTGGTCCAGATGTAGGGCCTCGGGTTGTCGTTCCAGGTGTTGATCCAGGCGCGGATGTCGGCGTTGAGTTCGCGGACGGAGCGGTGGGTGCCGCGTTGCAGCTTCTTGGTGGTCAGTTCACCGAACCAGCGTTCGACGAGGTTGAGCCAGGAGGCGCTGGTCGGGGTGAAGTGCAGGTGGAAGCGGGTGTGAGCCGCGAGCCAGCGTTTGACGGCCGGGGTTTTGTGGGTTGAGGCGTTGTCGAGCACGACGTGGACGTCGAAGTCGGCGGGCACGTTGCGGTCGATGGTGGCCAGGAACTTCTTGAACTCGATCGCCCGGTGTCGGGCGTGCAGCGATCCGATCACCTTCCCGGTCGCCAGATCGAGAGCGGCGTAGAGGCTGGAGGTGCCGGCGCGTTTGTAGTCGTGGGTGGCTCGGGCCGGGGTCCCCGGCATCATCGGGAGGATCGGCGCGGTGCGGTCCAGGGCCTGGATCTGGCTTTTCTCGTCCACGCACAACACCACCGCCCGCTCGGGCGGATCGAGGTACAAGCCCACGACGTCGCGGACCTTGTCGATGAACAACGGGTCTTTGGACAGCTTCCACGCGTCCTGCCGGTGTGGTTGCAGCCCGAACGCCCGCCAGATCCGCGAGACCGCCGACTGCGACAAGCCCAGCTGCGCGGCCAGTGACCGGGTCGACCAATGCGTGGCGTCCGCCGGCGTGGTCTCCAACGTCGCGGTGATCACCGCCTCGACCTGCTCATCGCTGACCGTGCGCGGCCTGCCCGGCCGCGGCTCGTCGGTCAGCCCGTCCAGCCGGTAGGCAAGGAACCGCGACCGCCACTTACGGGCGCTGCTGACCGCGATCCCCAACTCATCCGCGATCGCCGTGTTCCCCAACCCGTCCGCGGCTGCCAGCACGATCCGGGACCGCATCGCCAACCCGTTCGCGCTCTTCGTCCGCCGCGACCAGGCAACCAACTGGGCACGTTCGTCGTCGGACAAGCTCACCGGCGCAGCGACAGGAAACGGCACCACCCGATCCTACATCGCTACATGCGAATTAATGACTCGGGACACTA
>NZ_BONE01000201.1 GCF_016862555.1 Asanoa siamensis
TGTCCTGAGTCGTTAATGCGGGTGCAGTAGCGTTTGATGGATTCGAGGATCTGGTCGGCGGTCTTGGTCCAGACGTAGGGCTTGGGGTTGTCGTTCCAGGTCTCGATCCAGGCGCGGATGTCTTTGTTGAGGGCGTGTACCGAGCGGTGGGTGCCGCGTTGCAGTTTCTTGGTGGTCAACTCGCCGAACCAGCGTTCGACGAGGTTGAGCCATGAGGAGCTGGTCGGGGTGAAGTGCAGGACGAAGCGTGGGTGCGCCGCCAGCCAGCGTTTGATCGCGGGGGTTTTGTGGGTGGAGGCGTTGTCCAGCACGACGTGGACGTCCAGGTCGGCGGGGACTTCCCGGTCGAGGGTGATCAGGAATTTCTTGAACTCGATCGCCCGGTGCCGGGCATGCAACGAGCCGATGACCTTGCCGGTGGTCAGGTTCAGCGCCGCGTAGAGACTGGAGGTACCGGCGCGTATGTAGTCGTGGCTGGCTCGCGCGGGGGTGCCGGGCAGCATCGGCAGCACCGGGGCGGTGCGATCCAGCGCTTGGATCTGGGACTTCTCGTCGACGCAGAGCACGACGGCCCGTTCGGGCGGGTCCAGGTAAAGCCCGACGACATCGCGGACCTTGTCGATGAACTGTGGGTCCTTCGACAGCTTCCACGTGTCCTGCCGGTGTGGTTGCAGGCCGAACGCCCGCCAAATCCGGGACACAGCGGTCTGCGACAGACCCACCTGCGCCGCGAGAGACCGGGTCGACCAGTGGGTGGCGTCTTTCGGCGTGGTCTCCAAAGTGGTCGTGATGACCCGTTCGACGTCGGCGTCCGCGATCGTGCGAGGCCGGCCAGGGCGAGGCTCGTCCAGCAACCCGTCAAGCCGATCGGCAGCGAACCGGTTACGCCACTTGGTCACCATGTTCCGCGAAACCCCCAGCGACGCCGCGATCTGGCCGTTGGACACCTCAGGCGCATCCGCACACGCCAGCACGACCCGCGACCGCAACGCCAATCCCTGCGCCGAGGACGGCCTGCGCGACCAGGCCCGCAACCGCTCACGCTCGTCATCAGCGAGCACGACGGGAACCGCTACCGGATGAGGCATGCCCCCACCCTACCCACTGACAACGATTTAACGACTCA
>NZ_BONE01000202.1 GCF_016862555.1 Asanoa siamensis
TGTGCTGCCCAACCAGGTTGGTTAGGCGGGTGATGGGTGGTTGGCCGCCGATCGCGGTGTGGGGTCGGTGGTGATTGTAGAAGTGCAGCCATCGGGGTAGGGCTGCGCGGCGGTGGCGTTCGGTGGGGTAGAACCGGTCGATGGCCCAGGCGTTGAGGGTGCGGTGGAACCGCTCGATCTTGCCGTTGGTTTGCGGTCGGTAGGGGCGGGTCTTCTTGACCGTGACACCGAGCTCGGCGCAGGTTTGGTGCCAGAGACGGGATCGGTAGGCCGAGCCGTTGTCAGACAGGACCCGGTGGACGCGGACCCCGCGGGCGGCGAACCAGGCCACCGCGCGGGTCAGGACCGCGGCGGCGGTTACGGCGGTCTCGTCGTTGTGGATTTCGGCGTAGGCGACTCGGGAGTGGTCGTCGATGACGGTGTGGACGTGCGCGGTGCCCATTTTCGGGTTGCGGTAGGCGCTGCGGGGTTTGCCGGCGGTGGCGGCGCGGTGTCGCTTGCCTTGGGCGCGTCCGACGTAACGCCAGCCGCCGCCGTCGGGGATGTTGCCGAGTTTCTTGACGTCGACGTGGATCAGGGCGCCCGGGGTGTCGTGTTCGTAGCGGCGGATGGGTTCGCCGGTGCGCCGGTCGATGTGGGATAGGCGGTTGATCCGGGCCCGGACGAGCACGGCGTGCACGGTCGAGGCGGGCATGGACAGACGGGCCGCGATCGCGACTGGGCCGAGGCGGTGCCGCCACCGCAGGTACACGATCTTGCGGACCTGGGGGCGGCTGGTCCGGTTCGGGATGCGGTGTGGGCGACTGGACCGGTCCTGCATACCGGCGGCACCCATCTGCAGGTAGCGGTCCACCCACCGTTTCGCGGTGCGGTAGGAGACGTCGTACCGGCGGGCTGCGGCTGAGACCGTCCAGCCGTCATCGACGACCAGACGGGCGAGTTTGAGGCGTGCTTTCGGGGTCAGGGCTGCGTTAGCGTGGGCCACGAGGCCTCCAGTCATGTGAAGCGGTTCTTCGACAGCTCCACTTCACGACCGGAGGCCTCACCCGTTCAAGACTTAGATCGTCTCGTCACACAACCTTGACCAACCTCCCTGGACAGCACA
>NZ_BONE01000203.1 GCF_016862555.1 Asanoa siamensis
CGAGCCCGGGCGCCCCCGCCCCGCTCTGCCACCAGTGCCGCAGCGTGTTGTCGGTGCCCCGCGCGAAGACGTGCTGCTGCCCGTTGTGGACATAACCGACCGCCGCGCCGGCCAGCGTCCCACCACCCCAGTCCGGCCGGACGAGCCCCGTTGACGACGACCAGGACAGGTTGCTCAGCGTCCCACCGGTGTTGACGGCGGCCACGTGCTGCTGGTCGCCGAAGAGATATCCCCGGCCACCCACGGTCGACGCCACGGCACCGCAGTTGTCACTGGTCAGGAAACGCTGGTTGTACACGCCGGGATAGGGCGCCAGCGACACCCCGTTGATCGCGATGACCTGCCCGACCCCGTTGAACAACTGCTCGTAGTGGATGTGCGGCCCGCTCGAGTTGCCCGTGCTGCCGGTCAGCCCGATCTGCTGCCCCTGCGCCACCGGCGCCCCGTCGGCCACCGAATACGCCGACAGGTGGAAGTAGTAGGTCTTCCATCCGCCGCCGTGCTCGACCGCGATGTAGTTGCCCGCGCCGCCCGGCTGCGAGTACCGGAACGCCGTGCCCGCCGCGGAGGCGAGCACCGGCGTCCCGTTGGTCACGCCGCCGTCGGCCCGTACGAAGTCCAGCGCCTGGCGCACCTCGGCGCTGTGGTGGCTGAACGTCCACCGCTGCCCGCACGGGAACGGCGCCTTGAACAGCGGCGCCGCCTGGGCCGGCGACGACACGACCAGCACCGCGCCGGCGGCGAGCAGCAGCGCCGCCAGCGTCGCCCGCAGCGACCTCACGGCGCCAGGCTCCCGCCCCAGTTGTCGGCGCCGCGCGAGCCGTCGGCGTCGTTGACGAACCGGTGGGCGAGCGTGCCGTTGGTGGTCCGGTAGTAGACGTGGTGCTGGCCGGGCGTCGACAGGCCGGCCGGGTCCCCGGCGACGACCCCGAGCGCTCCCCAGTCGTCGAAGCCGGGCGCGGCGATGCCGGGCCACCAGTACCAGTGGGACAGGTCGCCGGTGGCCCGCCGGCCGAAGATGTGCTGTTGCGTGCCGTGGGTGAAGGCGTGCGGGTTGCCGACGAAGGCGCCACCGGCCCACTGG
>NZ_BONE01000204.1 GCF_016862555.1 Asanoa siamensis
TACGGGACCAATGACGTGCTGAATGGTGTCGACTTCACCGTGCACAAGGGCGAGGTCATCACGCTGCTCGGGCCTAATGGGGCCGGAAAAACCACGACGATCGAGATTCTCGAAGGCTTCCGGCTGCCCTCGGCCGGCACGGTTGATGTGCTGGGGGTCGATCCGGCACAAGGCGACGAAGACTGGCGAGCACGCGTCGGGGTGGTGCTCCAGTCCTGGCGCGACCACGCGCGCTGGACTCCGCGGAAGCTTCTCGCGCACCTGGGCAGTTACTACGCGCCGTATTCCACACCTCAGCGCACCCGGCCCTACGACGCGGAAGAGCTGATCGCCATGGTCGGCCTCGGTGAGGAGGCGGACCAGAAGATCCGTACCCTGTCCGGTGGCCAACGCCGCCGCCTCGACGTCGCGATCGGCATCGTCGGGCGCCCCGAGTTGCTCTTCCTCGACGAGCCGACGGCGGGGTTCGACCCGCACGCCAGGCGTGAGTTTCACGAGCTGATCCACCGCCTCACCGACCTCGAAGAGACGACGATTCTGTTGACCACACACGATCTGGACGAGGCGGAGAAGCTGGCCGACCGCATCCTGATCCTGGCTGGTGGCCGGATCGTCGCCGACGGCAGCGCCGAGCAACTGGCCCGGCAGGTCGCTGGCATGGGCGAGGTGCGGTGGTCCTTCAACGGGCAACCCTTCGTGGAGTCCACACGGGACCCCACCACGTTCACGCGGAACCTGTTCGCCCAGCACGGAGCCGACATCACGGATCTGGAAGTGCGGCGGGCCAGCCTCGAGGACACCTACCTCACGATGGTCCAGCAGCACGAGTCCGGCCGCGCTGACCAGGCAGCGACCACCTTTGGTACGGCCGAGGCGAAGGTCACCACGGAGGGCACCCGATGAATCGCGGCGGACAGCGCACGATGCACGCGATTCGCGTGGGCCTCGCCCGCGGCTGGACCGAGTTCGTCCTGAGCATCCGGAGCCCGCAGGATCAGGGCTTCTACCTGTTTGTCGCGGTCGCCGTCGTCGGCTACCTGTTCCTGCGGCGCAACACCCAGGTCGA
>NZ_BONE01000205.1 GCF_016862555.1 Asanoa siamensis
CCTAGGTCGTGTTTCGTAGGGCTCGGAGCCATTGGTTGATGGCGGCGATGGTTAGGGTGGCCTGGTAGCGCACGGCGAGTTTGTCGTACCTGGTGGCCATGGCGCGGTGGTGTTTGAGCTGGTTGATGCCGCACTCGACGGCGTGACGCAGTTGGTAGATCTCGGGGTCGAAGGTGGGCGGTCGCCCGCCTTTGGCACCCCTGGCTTTGCGGTGTGCGTCTTGGTCGGTCTTACTCGGGATGCAGGCCCGGATACCGCGGCTGCGTAGGTGGGCACGGTTGGCCTGGGAGGTGTAGGCCTTGTCGGCCAGCACTACGTCCGGTCGGGTCCGGGGCCGGCCGCCACGGGCACGTGTGACCTTCACGTTGGCCAGCACAGGGATGAACTGAGGGCTGTCGCCGCGTTGTCCGGCGGTCACTACCGCGGCCATCAGTTTGCGGCCCTGCTCGCAGGCCAAGTGGGTCTTGGTGGTCCAGCCACCTCGGGACCGGCCGAGCGCGTGATCGGCGGGCTCTGTCTGCGTTCCGCCGGGCGGTTCCTTCTGCCCATCACCGTTGCGGCGGGCACCCGCGGCGTGTTGGTGGGCGCGGCTGATGGTCGAGTCCACGCTCACCGTCCAGCCGATCAACCCGGCCGCGTCCGCTCGGGCTTGCAACACGGCCAGGATCGCAGCCCAGACACCGTCACGCTGCCAACGGCGGAACCATCGATACAGCGTCTGCCACGGCGGATATACCGGCGGAACGTCCCGCCATGGCGAGCCGGTCCGGACCCGCCACCGGATCCCGTCGATGATCATCCTCATAGTCCATCTGCGTGGCTGATCACGACCTGTTCCCGCGGGCAGCGAAGGCTCGAGAACGGCCCACTGCACGTCGGTCAGGTCATGTCGCCTCACTGCCGCTACGCTCGGCACGAGGTCTCCGGTGTGAAGTTCTAGCTTGGTCGCTGAACCAACTACCGGAGACCTCTTCAGTTATCGATCACCGACACGCACTGACATCGACGCCTACGAAACACGACCTA
>NZ_BONE01000206.1 GCF_016862555.1 Asanoa siamensis
TAGTTCACCGGCGGGGTGGGTGTGGGGGTCGAGCAGGGTGGTCAGCAGCCGGTAGTCGCCGGTCCGGGTGCCGGCGGTGGTCGTGATGCTGATTCGGGCTTCGATGACGCGGACGGGCAGGGTGCCCACGCATGTCAGCCAGGATCCGTCGTTGAGGCGGCGGATCATCGACAGGCGACGGTTGGCCTTGCCGCGGATCAGCAGGTCCGCGCCGGTCCCGGCGACGGTGGCCAGAAAGGCTGCTGCGGCGTAGTAACGGTCGGCCAGTAGCAGCATCCCCGGTCGCAGGCTGCGGGTCAGAATCCGGGCTTGATCGAGTTCACCGACGCTGACCGGGTCGAACACCGCGTCGATCACCGACCTGGTCCCGCAGGTCAGCAGCGCGCTGAGCCGCAGCAACGGGTAGCCGGACGAGGTGCCGTTCGCGCAGCGATGTTTGGCGTATCGCGCCGTGTTGGCCGGCGAGTCCGCGACGGTCAACGTGGTGCCGTCGACCACGGCCAGCAGCAGACCCCGCCAACGGACCTGACCCGCGGTCGTGGCGGCCGGGCCGCGCAGCAGGTCGAACAACGCCCGCATCGGTGCCGGCCCGAGCCGTTGACGAGCTTGACGCAACGCCGATCCGGTCGGTGAGACGATCGGTAGACCGTGCAGGCCACTGATGAGCTTGACCCACACCTGGCGGTAACCGAGGTCGGCGAACAGGCACGCCGCGAGCAGCACATACATGACGACCCGAGCGGGTAACAGCCGCACTCGGATCTGAGTGCGTCCCGTCGCGGCCAGCACCTCATCGATCATCTCGAACGGAACCAGCCGGGTCAGCTCACCCAGATGACCCGGCGCGAACACCCCGGCGGCTACCGTCACCGTCCGGGTTATGGCACTCTGATCAGCCAAGCGGAGTCCTGGTGTGAGGGTGTCTTGGAGTGACAGACCTCTATACCGGAACTCCGCTTCCTAGCATCTGATCAACACACCCTTGACGCCACCGCAGACCGCCTAACTGAACGGCGTT
>NZ_BONE01000207.1 GCF_016862555.1 Asanoa siamensis
AGCGTGTTTGAGAATGTCTCATGTGGTCGGTGTGGTGGCGTGACATCGACCACGGTGGCGGGCAGGCTGCCGCGGTGGCGCCTTCCCGTCGTGGTTACCCGTCCGATTTGACCGACCGGCAGTGGGCGTTGATCGAGCCGCTGCTGCCGGAGCCTGCGACGGAGGGTCGGCGGGAGAAGCATCCGCGGCGGGAAGTCGTCAACGCGATCTTGTACGTGGTCCGCTCGGGCTGCCCGTGGCGGTATCTGCCCGCGGACCTGCCGCCGTGGCAGACGGTGTACTGGTACTTCGCCCGGTGGGAACAGGCCGGCGTGACCGAGGCGCTGTTGGCGGTGCTGCGGGTCAAAGCCCGCGCCGTGCAGAACCGCGGGCCGGAACCGTCGGCCGGGATCATCGACTCCCAGTCGGTCAAGGGCGCCGACACTGTCGGCTGCGACTCGCGTGGCTACGACGCCGGGAAGAAAATCAACGGCCGGAAGCGGTTCATCGTCACTGACACGTTGGGGCTGCTGGTCACCGTCTGGGTCCTCGCCGCGTCGTGGCAGGACCGCGACGGCGCCAAAGGCGCTCTGGTCGCCGCGAGCCTCGCGGCGCCGTCGATGCGGCACCTGTTCGCCGATTCCGGCTTCGCCGGCCGTCTCGTCGACTGGGCCCGCGACACCGTCAACACCACCATCGAGATCGTGCGCAAACCCGCCGAGCAGCAGGGATTCGCCGTCCATCCGCGCCGCTGGGTAGTCGAGCGAACCCTGGCCTGGTTGACCGCACACCGCCGGCTGGCCCGCGACTACGAACGCATCCCGGAAGTCTCCGAAGCCATCATCCGCTGGGCCGCGATCGCTGGCATGGCCCGCCGCATTACCCGCGGCACACCTGCCCGAAGGCAAACCCGGCGCACCTTCACCTGGACCTGACCGACCTCTCAAACACGCTCT
>NZ_BONE01000208.1 GCF_016862555.1 Asanoa siamensis
GTACGACTTGGTGTCGTTGGCCTCCGGCGTCTGCTTCTTCAGGAACGCCTCGGCGGCCTTGGCGGCCTGGTCGGCCAGCAGGCGGGTGTCCTTGAAGATGGTCGAGCTCTGCACACCGTCGCTGATCAGCTTGACGGAGGCGATCTCCGCGTCCTGACCCGTGACCACCGGCATCTTGCCGCTGTAGCCGGCGTTCTGCAGCGCGGTGATGATGCCGCGGGAGAGGCCGTCGTACGGCGAGAGCACGCCCGCGACCTTCGAACCGTCGTTGTAGCTCTTGGTCAGCAGGTCCTCCATGCGCTTCTGCGCGGTCTCCTGCTGCCAGCGCAGGGTCGCCGCCTGCTCGATGGACGTCTGCTTCGACTTCACGACGAGCGTGCCGTTGTCGATGTGCTGCTTGAGCGTGGCCATCGCGCCGTCGAAGAAGAAGTGCGCGTTGTTGTCGTCGAGCGAGCCCGCGAACAGTTCGACGTTGAACGGCCCCTTGGCCGTGCCCGCCGAACCGTCCTTGTTCAGGACGCCGAGACCCACCAGCAACGCCGTCGCCTGCGCGACGCCGACCTTGTAGTTGTCGAAGCTGACGTAGAAGTCGACGTTCGCGCTGTCGCGGATCAGCCGGTCGTACGAGATGACCGGGATCTTCTTGTCAGCCGCGGCCTGGAGCTGGCTGGACAGCGCGGTGCCGTCGATGGCCGCGATGATCAGCGCGTTGGCACCCTGCGTGATCATCTGGTCGACCTGCTGCGACTGCGTCGGGATGTCGTCGTTCGCGTACTGCAGGTCCACCTTGTAGCCCTTGGCCTCCAGCTTCTCCTTGACGGAGTTGCCGTCGGCGATCCAGCGCTCCGAGGTCTGCGTCGGCATCGAGACGCCGATCTTCAGCTCGGACGGTGCCTGGGCCGCGG
>NZ_BONE01000209.1 GCF_016862555.1 Asanoa siamensis
CGCCCCAGGCCGCAGGCCGCAGGCCACGCGCCACAGCGCAAGAACCCCAACGCCCCAGGCCGCAGGCCACGCGCCGCAACGCAAGACCCCCAACGCCGCAGGCCGCAGGCCACGCGCCGCAACGCAAGAACCCCAACGCCGCAGGCCGCAGGCCGCAGCCGAAGGCGGAGATCGCAACGTCGTAGCTGTCAGCGGCGATCGCGGTGGCCAGGTCCGCGCAGGAGCCGGCGCTGGGCTCGGCGATCCACGCCCCGCGGTGGCCGCCGGGTGCTAGAACACGGCAGCCCCCGCCATCGCGCGTAGGCACAAGGTTGCCCCTTTCGAACTCACCAGACATGAAACTTCGAACGGATCTTGCTCGTATATTGGCGTGTTCGATTAGCATTAATGGCTGGCTTTGATCGGGCGCCAAGCGGATAATTCTTGTATGCGGCAGCTGCAGTTGTTCGCCCCAGGAGAACTCGTTGGGATGCGCGATCGGACGGCGGCCCGCAGCTATTCTCCGGCCGGCGACGAATTCCGCCGCGAGCATGCCCGCCATCGCGCCTGGGGCTTAGCCAGACGTCATGCCACCAAATTCCTTCGGATCCACGCCGAGCCCACAACGGGCGTGCACCACGCCGACTCCGTCGTCCCTACGACGCCGAGCAAAATCGCGGGTTCGTTCTCAACCACAGTCGGCAGACGTAGGCCTCGAGCAGTCGACGCGGCTGACACCTCCGTAGCGGGCCGCGCCTCCGTCATCGGCCAGCCGCTTGCAGGTCGCGCCCTTGCGGCGGCGTCCCGCGGCGGCCAGCGGCCCGATGGCACTCGACCGCTCGGAGAGCGGAAAGAACAGTTCGGCGCGGCGGCAGAAGACCGAGACGTGCAAGGCGGCGCGGCGGCCG
>NZ_BONE01000210.1 GCF_016862555.1 Asanoa siamensis
TCGTCACGCGGACCCGAGCGGAAGCCACCCCGGTCACCGCCACGATCATCGCGCGGGCCAGAACGGAAGCCACCACGGTCACCGCCGCGATCATCGCGCGGGCCAGAACGGTAGCCACCGCGGTCGTCACGCGGACCGGAGCGGAAACCACCGCGGTCGTCCCCACGGTCGTCACGCGGACCACGGAAACCACCACGGTCGTCACGCGGTCCGGAGCGGAACCCACCCCGATCGCCGCCGCGGTCGTCACGCGGGCCAGAACGGTAGCCGCCCCGGTCGTCGCGGGGACCCGAGCGGAAGCCACCGCGGTCACCGCCGCGGTCGTCACGCGGGCCGGAACGGTAGCCACCGCGGTCACCGCCACGGTCGTCACGCGGACCGGAGCGGAAGCCACCGCGGTCGCCGCCGCGGTCATCACGCGGACCGGAACGGAAACCACCCCGGTCGCCGTAGCTGGGTCGGTCACCCCGGCCCTGGCCGCGGTCGCCGTAGCTCGGCCGGTCGCCGCGGCCCTGGCCGCCACGATCGCCGTAGCTGGGACGGTCACCGCCGCGGAAACCACCCCGGTCGTCGCGGTCGCGATAGCCACCGCGGTCGCCGTCGCGCGGCCCGGAGCGGTAGCCGCCCCGGTCGCCGGCGGGCCGGTCGCCGTCGCGGCGGGGGCGATAGCCGCGGTCCTCCCGGTTACCCCGGTCGCCGGAGTCGCGCCGGCCCTCGCCGCCGCGGTCATCGTCGCGGCGGTCGCGAGGAGCGTCGCCGCCCTGGTCTGCACTCACGGGGTACATCCTTCCTGATGCCAGTTCTACCGGCACACGCAGTCGAGGGCCAACCCTATGGGTCGGCCCTCGACTGGAATGATT
>NZ_BONE01000211.1 GCF_016862555.1 Asanoa siamensis
GAGTTGTCGGACGTGCCGGAATGTGATGATGCAGGTGGCGAGGCCGAGGAACGCTTCGTGGATGTCGTCGCGGCGTTCCCAGCGGATTCGTAGCCGTTTCATCCCGTGGTACCAGGCGATCGTGCGTTCCACGACCCACCGGATGGCGCCCAGACCCGTTCCGTGAGCGTCGCCACGACGGGCGATCCGGGGCCGGATGCCCCTGCCCCGCACCAGCCGCCGGTACTTGTCGTGGTCATAGCCGCGGTCGGCGAACAACTGATCAGGGCGCTGCCGCGGCCGGCCGACCCGGCCAGGCACCGCCGGTATCGCGTCGATCAGCGGCAGCAGCTGGGTGACGTCGTTGCGGTTCCCGCCACACAAGGTGACCGCGAGAGGAACACCGTGCCCGTCGGTCAGCAGGTTGTGCTTCGAACCCGGCCGGGCGCGGTCGACCGGGCTCGGACCGCTTTTGGGCCACGACGGGCCGCCCGCACATGCGAGGAATCGATGACCGCACGCGACCAGTCCAACCTCCCAGCCTGATGGAGCTCGGCCAGCAGCGCGTGCAGGCGGCGCCACACGTCCGCCTCATTCCACTCGGCCAGCCGCCGCCAGCAGGTCATCCCCGATCCGAACCCCAACTGCTGGGGCAGGAACTCCCACTGAATACCGGTATGCAACACGAACAAGATCCCCTGCAACGCCAACCGATCCGACAACCGGCGACGCCCAGGACTACGGAACCGGCGCGGCTTGACCGGCACAACGGCTCAACCCGCTGCCACAACTCATCCGAAACAATCCACGGCGGCTGTTCACCACGACGCATACCAACACGA
>NZ_BONE01000212.1 GCF_016862555.1 Asanoa siamensis
CCCGGTGTCTGTCCGTTGGGGATGATCATCGATGATTCCTGGGTGCAGGTGATCACCGCGTCGCGTCCGGAGTGGATCGTTCCGTTCACTGGGTTGGAGCCGGCTCAGTTCCGCAGGCTGGTCCGGCTGGTCGCGCGGCGCGGCGGGGACGCGATCGCGGACGGTCGGCCGGGCCGGCAGTGGGCCCTCGACCTGGCCGACCGGGTGTTGCTGGTCGCCGCGTACTGGCGGACGAACCTGACGATGCGCCAGATCGGCCCGCTGTTCGGGGTCTCGCACTCGGCCGCGCACCGGGTCATCGACACCGTCGGCCCGCTACTCGCCCTCGCCCCGGTCCGCCGGCGGCCGGTTGACCAGATCGCGATCGTCGACGGCACCCTGATCCCGACCCGCGACCACCGAGCGGCCGCCCAGAGCAAGAACTACCGCTACTCGACGAACCTGCAGGTCGCGATCGACGCAAGAACCCGCCTCGTCATCGCCTTGGGCGACCCGCAGCCCGGCAACCGCAACGACACCATCGTCTACCGCACCTCCGGCATCGACCGGAAACTGGCCGGACGGCCGGTCATGGCCGACGGCGCCTACCGCGGCAACCGCGACGTGGTCATCCCATACCGCAAACCCGCCGACGGCAGCGAACTCCCCGGCTGGAAGAAGGACCTCAACACCGGACACCGCAAGATCCGCGCCCGCGTCGAACACGCCTTGGCCAGCATGAAGACCTGGAAAATCCTCCGCGACCACCGACGCGCCGCCACAACATTGACCGACACCGCTTCCGGCATCGCCCATCTCCACAACATCGCCCTGA
>NZ_BONE01000213.1 GCF_016862555.1 Asanoa siamensis
AGGCCGGCCTGCAAGGGCTCTACCGCCGGCGCCGCCGCGGCTGCACGATCCGAGACCCACACGCCGAGCCTGCCGCGGATCTGGTCAACCGGAAGTTCACGGTGGACGGAGCTGACCGTTTGTGGATCACCGACATCACCGAACACCCGACCGAGGAGGGCAAGATCTACTGCGCGGCCGTCATGGACGCCTGGTCGAGGCGGATCATCGGCTGGTCCATCGCCCCGCATATGCGCACCGAACTCGTCACCGACGCCCTCGGAATGGCCTTGATCCGGCGGAAACCCGACCCGGGCACCATTTTGCATTCCGATCACGGTTCTCAATACACGTCATGGGCGTTCGGGCAGAGACTCCGAAACGCCGACCTGCTCGCCTCTATGGGAACCGTCGGCGACTGTTACGACAACGCCATGATGGAATCCTTCTGGGGCACCCTCCAGATCGAACTACTCGACCAAAAACAGTGGACGACCAGAGCAGACCTTGCCAACGCCATATTCGAATGGATAGAGTGCTGGTACAACCCGAAACGCCGCCATTCCAGCATCGGAATGCACAGCCCGGTCACCTTCGAAGCACACCACACGCCCCCTGACCGGCGAAGCTGACCCCACACCCGATGTGTCCGGCGAATGGGGTCAAGCTC
>NZ_BONE01000214.1 GCF_016862555.1 Asanoa siamensis
CTAAGGCCGATGGCGCGGCGACGGCATGCTGCGCGACGGGTACGAAACAGCACGAGCAATCGCTCCTGTCCCGCACGCCCGGCGCCGCATCCGACCGGCCCCATCTATGGCGAGGCCCGCCGGGGACACCGCGGTCGGACGGCAGCGAGCGGAGGCCGCTGGGCGAGTGGGACGTACATGGCACGGCGAGCATGAAGGGGATCTGATGGCGACGATCGAGGGACTGATGCGGGCGAATCTGCTCGAGGTGTTCAACGAGCGGGATCCGGAACGGCGGGCGGCCGCGATCGCCCGGACCTACGTGCCGGACGTGCGGTTTTCCGATCCGGAGGCCACCGTCATTGGGCACGCGGCGGTTGGGGCCAAGGCGCAAGGGCTTCTCGACGAACAGCCTGGCTTCGTGTTCTCCGCAGCCGGACCTGTCCGTGTCAACGACGACCTGGGCTACCTCGCCTGGAACTTCGGGCCCGAAGGGCAGGACCCGGTGGTCCGCGGCGTCGACATCGCCCTGGTCGACAACGGGTTGATCACGCGCCTCTACACGATGTTGCTGACCGACTAGGCCCAACGCCGTTCAGTTAGGGCGGGGTGGGCTGGTCAAGGGTCGGGTTTGTTGATGTTGATGTTGGTGGTGGCTTGC
>NZ_BONE01000215.1 GCF_016862555.1 Asanoa siamensis
CCCTGGGAGCCGCGTAGGGCCCTGGTCAGCCTTCGCAGTGGCCGACCTAGGGGTCTCCAGACGGCATCAATCGAAGAACGTCCGGTGCAGGCGGGCGAAGGGTGTTGAGCTAGGCAAGAGAGTCTGGAACGCCCTCGATGACCTCCTCGCCGGAGCCATGGACTGGTTCGCACACAGCCGACCGCAACCTGTCGGGTCGAAGGTCATGTGATGTCACAGGATGAATCCTTTGTAGACGCGGTGATCTCCTGGTATGAAACAACCGTGCCAGGTTGGCGTCGCCGGGTTTGGAGCAGATCTCATTGGCCCGACGGTTGGTCGAAGCAAAGGGCTCGGAGGGGGTCGGGTTAGCGTCACCCGATTGGTTCGTATCCGTTGCCATGTGGGATTCAGGCGAGTCCGAAGTAATCACGTCTTCGGTAGCTATGAACGAGGACCCGCGTGTATCCGCCCAGGTCCTAACCGACGCCAGGGCCGTAGCAGCGTCAGTGGATCGGATTGTCTCCGAGCTTACGGCTCGGACGGAGTAGCAAGGTCGCGAAATCCCGAGTTGGTGGATGCCGGAGCTCGTCGCTACCTGGATTTCGCCGCTGACCGACCAGCTTCCGCGCCCTGGTCGCAATCGCGG
>NZ_BONE01000216.1 GCF_016862555.1 Asanoa siamensis
GCTCCCGCTCGCGGCCGGCGGGGTGGGCCCACTGCCCGCGCTGGCCGGGCCGGTCGCGCTGGCCGCGCTGATCGAGCTGGTCCGGCTGGCGGTGACCCTGTTCGGCATGCCCGAACCGGCGCGTCCGCGCACCACGCTCGGCGCGGTGCTGCGCGGCGTCCCGGCGACGATCGCGACGGGCCTGCGCCTCGGCGTCCGCGACGGCGTGCTGGCCCGCCTGCTCCTGGCCGGCGCCGGTGCCGGCGTCGCCCTCGCCTCGATCGAGCTGCTCACGCCCGGCTGGCTGGCCGACCTGGTCGGCGACCGGGAACGCGGCGCCACGACCTACGCCGTCGTCGCCGCGGCGGGCTTCGCGGCGAACGCGGTGGGCAGCCTGCTCGGCCCGTGGACGCAAGCCCGCCTGGGCTCACCGGTCCGCGCGGGCGTGGCGGGCATCGCCCTCGGCGCGCTGGCACTGCTGGGCGTCGCCGTCGCGGGCGACACCGGCGGCGTGGCGGTCATCGCCGCGGGCTACCTGCTGCTCTTCGTCGGCCTGGGCATCACGGCGGCGCCGCAGGCGGCGTTGCTGCACGCCCGGGTCGCGCCGGCCGAGCGGGCCACGGTGATCTCGGTGGAG
>NZ_BONE01000217.1 GCF_016862555.1 Asanoa siamensis
TGAGCTTGACCCCGTAGTCCGGACACCTGCCCTGAGATGGCCTCGGCCATCAGGAAGGATGTCCCGGTGCCCGCACCTCACCCTCTGGAGTTCCGTCAGCGTGCCGTGGAGCTCGCCCGCGCGGGCGGCAAACCGGTCGCCGTGCTGGCGAAGGATCTCGGTATCAGCGAGTCGTGTCTGCGTAACTGGATGGCGCAGGCCGACACCGATTCGAACGGCTCCGGTGTTCGGCTGACCAGCGTCGAGAAGAAAGAGCTCGCCGAGCTGCGTCGTCGTAATCGTCAGTTGGAGCTCGAGAACGAGATCCTGAAGAAAGCCGCCGCGTATTTCGCGCGGGAGAACGTCCTCCCAAAGTAGGGTTCCGGCTGGTCCACGAACTCGCCGCCGACGGGATCGACGTCGCGGTGGCCTGCCGGGTCTTGAACGTGTCCCGTTCCGGCTATTACGAATGGCGGTCACGGCCGACATCCGTCCGGGAACAGGACAACGAGTTGCTGTTGAAACACATCAACCGTATTCACGCCGAGTCGCGGGGCACCTACGGGTGGCCGCGGGTCCACGCCGAGCTGACCCTCGGCCTGGGCGAGGCGGTCAACCACAAACGGGTCGCG
>NZ_BONE01000218.1 GCF_016862555.1 Asanoa siamensis
ATGAGCTCCTTGGCGTGCAGTTAGCGTGTTCGCTGATCGCATGATGTGACTCCCATCGAATCGTGGTGGGTGGGGTAGCGCGGCGGTTCGGTCGAGTCGCGGTCTCGACGGAACCGCAGCGCGGGGTGGTGTGCGCTGCGATGGTGGTCCCCTGTGGAGTTGGCAAAGAGCGAGCCGGCACGGCGTACCGGGCGGCAGCGGGTTAACGGCCGCGAGCCATCGCCACGCCACCAAAGCGGTTGGCGTGGTGCACGGTTCGATGTGGCCGCGAGGAGCAAGGGTGCCGACACCGCAGGACGCGACGCTGCGGGCAGGATGGCGTGTCGCGCCACAGCGCACACACGCGACACCAGCCTGCCGCAACACCGCATCCGATGCGCCGGACACCGGGGCTCAACTCACCGGCGTGGGTACCTGATTGGGGGTCTGCCCGATCGCCGGAGCCGCCCGATGCCAACCAGCCGTATCAGGTCCTCAGGCCCGTGAACCTGCTTGCGCACTTAAGCACCGCTCTGGCACGAACCCCAGCGGACCGAACGACCAGCCACATGGGATCTTCCAT
>NZ_BONE01000219.1 GCF_016862555.1 Asanoa siamensis
GGCAACAGCGCCGCTAGCCCTGGGACTTCATGCTCTCGGGCCTTTGGCCGCTGGTCGTCTGGCCGCCAGGCCTCCGCCCGCCCGCTAGGCCGCCAGCCCTATGCCCCGGCCGTCTGGCCGCGAGGCCTTTGACCCCTGAGCCGTTTGGCCTTCTGGGCGTGCCTTGCCTAGACAGCCCTTCCGGGCTCTCGGGCCTTTGCGCCTTGGCCTGCCATCTCTTCGCGGCTCTGTCACCCAAGGCCTCTGACCAAACAGGTCGTCAGGCTCGGCGGCCCGCCGTAACAGCCCCTCCGGGCTCTCAAGCCTTTGAGCCATCGGCCCAACAACTCTCCGAGCCTCCGTCACCCCACGCTTAGGACTCCCCAGTCCGTCACGCCCTGCGCGCCGCGACTCTTGCGCCCGAACAGCCCCTCCGGGCTTTCGGACCGTGGGCCGTCGGCCCGCTGGCCCCGCCCAGCTCTCCGAGCCCCTGTCACGCAACGCCTCTGACCCCCTAGGCCGCCGGGCCCCGCCCGCCGCGGCTCTGGGCCCAATACAGCCGCTCCTTGCTCGT